>DATLVR010000134.1:0-19536 GCA_035577265.1 Verrucomicrobiia bacterium
GCTCAATTCGTTTTTCATTTCCTCGAACGAAACCGGCAGCCGGTCGCCGTTGTCGCCGGAGAAAATCCGCGCCGCGAGGCCGATCTGTTTGAGGTTGTTGACCGAACTGATTTTTTGCGCTTTGCGCTTCGCGGAAGACAAAGCCGGGAGCATCATTGCCCCTAGAATGGCAAGAATTGCCACGACCACGAAGAGTTCAATGACGCCGCTCGCGCCGCGCTTCGCCGCGAAGATGACGACGGCAATGACCAGCATCGCCAGAAACACGAGCACGAGAATTTTCACGCCCATCTCCCGCAACACCTCGCCGTAAAACGCGAGGAATTTTCCCCACGCATCGAGCAGTTCGTAAGTCGTGCCCTGGGTGACGCTCATGCTGCCGCCGAAATCCGAGAGCCGCAGCGACGCGGGCGCGAACAACTGCCATTCGGCGTAGGTGTTCGGCACGTCGGTGCGTGGAGCGGACAGTTCGATCGTCTTGCCGAAGGTGGACGCGAGGATGCCGTTCGTCTGCGCATACATGATGTCCACGGCGAACGCCTGGTCGCGGTTCAGATCGCGCGGCAGTGAAACCAAGACCCAGTCGCCGTCACTTTCCGGCTTGGCCGGCTGGCCGTTGACATAGCAGCCCCAGAGCTTCGCGTCACGCGGGAGCTGGAACCGTTGGAATTGTTTCTCATTGTTCTTCACCATGAACGACGCCTGCGTGAGCATTTCGCCGGCCTCGGTCAGCACGGAAGTGATTTGCGTGCGATCCGCCACGGCTTCCAGCACCGGCTCGGTGGTGAAGCGCTGCGCGGCCACGTTCAAATCATATTGGTCGCCGGTGTATTGATAGGCGAGAATCACGGCGCGCGTGACGAGCGAACGGTCGGTCGCGGACAACTCCGTCTCGTCCACGCGATGCAAGTTCTCGCCCGTGAATTTCGGATTAATCTGCAGGCTGGCCGCCGTCGTCACCGCAATGGAACCGGTCTCCCGTTCGACATCCAGCGCGTGAATGCCGCCGACCGCCAGCGTCGCGCCTTTCGCGTCGAATTGAAAATCGTAGGTGACCACGAGCGTGTAGCCGCCCCAGACCTTGTCCTGCAAACCGATGGTCCACACGCCATCCGCAAATTCCTTGCGCCGGATGTTCGGGCCGGTGAACTCCACGTTCTTGCAGTTCGCCGGGATGCGCACCTTGAATTCCTGCACGCCCTGATTGACGAGGCCGTAACGGATCGTCGCGCTGCCGCCCACCACGCCGTCGCCGATCGTCACCAGATTGAAGACGTCCGCCACCACGCGGGCGTCAAGCCGTTCGCTGGCGATGGCGACTCTCCAGTCCGGCTGCTCGGCGGTGAACGCGAGGATTTCGTCGGCACGGTCCGGGAGCTGGTTCACGGAAATTTCGCGCAGGCCGGAAACTTCCGCCGTCTTGAGCCGGATGCCTGGCGAAGAAGCCGCCCCGATTTCCGCCGTTTCCTTCGCCGCGTCCGTCACGCGCAATGGCGCAACGGCGATCTTGTCGGGAAACGTTTTGAGCGCCTGCTCCAGTTGCACCACCAGCGTGCGCGCACCCAGGACCCGCGCGGAAAAATTCACCACGACCTTGCGGCCGGCCACCAGGTCGCTGCCGGCTTTCCAATCTTCAACGCCTTCGCCGCGCACGTCCGCGACGGCGAAGCCTGGCGGCGGCGTCAATTCCAGCGAGTAAATCCCGGCCTTTTCGACGGTGAGCGTGAGATGATGCGCAATCAGGAGCCGGGTTTCTTCGAGCCGGGCATTCACGCGATCGGCCACGCTGACGACCGGCTCGATGTGCTTCAACTTGAGCGCGAGGGCGAACGGCCGCGCGTTGAAGCGGTAGGCAATGACGGCGTTGTCCGGCGCGTTGACCTGACGCAATCCGTTCAGAGTGACAACTTCCACGAGCGTGTCCTCGGCATAAACCGTGAGCGAACCGGACTCACGATCGGCATCGAGGGGCTGCGGGGGAATGAGCGCGGTGCTGGTGTTCGCCCCCTCACCCGCCCTTCGGGCACCCTCTCCCCCGCCGGGGGAGAGGGACGGGGTGAGGGGGTGCGTATTTTCCACCGCCTGCTCGGAATAGATCACGAGGTCATAGGATTTTTCCAGCGGCTTGATGAATTCCACAGTGAGTTTCTGCTGATCGCCCTCGGTCGTCGTGTGCCAGTCGCGGATCTGCTCGCCTTCCAGCTTGGTTAAAGCCTGCGCAGCGGGCAGCGTAAGCATGAGCTGCGGGGCGCTGCCCTGCACGATGTCGTAGTGAAACTTGCTGGTGTATTTGATCACCGTCGGCGTGACCTGTGCCGTGATGACGGAATCCACGGTGAGCAAGGCCTTGCGCGCAACCTCGGTGACCTTTCCCTGCCAGCGCAGGGCGACCGTTTGATCCGCGCCCAAAAACCCTTTCACACCGGACACGCCATTCATCCTGAATTTTTCGAGCAGCGTGCCGGACAGCAGCTGGACTTCCGTGTTTGTGCCGCCAGCCTGCGCGGTAACCGAGGCGATCGTCGCCGCCGGGCCGGTGAACGTAATCTGGTTCCACGGTTCGGCACGCTGGATTTTGGCGACGACGTCCAGGCTGAATTTGAAATGTCCGGCCCGCAAGGCAGTGAGCAGGTAAGAATTCTTGTCGCGGGCGATTTTCAGCGCGTCCGGCAATTTTACCGGCAGCACGGCCACGTCGCCTTCCAGAAGCCTGATCGAAGCCGCGCCGGAAGCGTCGGCTTCAACGTCCAGCGCGAGCCGCGCCTCGTCATTGGTGAGTTGCGCGGCGTAATGGATCTCGCGCACGGTGAGGTCGCCGGAAGGTGCGGGGAGCGGTTTTCCTGCGGCGACCAGACTGGAAACCGCGCAGGCCAGGAGTGCAAGCATGATTCGTTTCATACCGAGTCTGACGGGAGCCGCTGGAAAATACTCCCGTGTCCTTATCCGACCCGGTTTGAACAGGAGGAAACAGAGGCAACCGAGGAATAGAAATCGGATTCTCCGTTTTCTCCGTTTCCTCCTGTTGAATTCAGTCGAGCAGAAAACCTGTTCAAACGCTCCGGCCTCAAATAAAGTCCAAGGCACATGGATTCCGAAGCGGAACTGCTGGCGCGTTGCCGGCGCGGCGAAGCGGATGCGTGGGACAAATTGTTCGACACGCATTACGCGGCGGCGGGACGCTTCATCTTCCAGCTCGCGCCCGACTTCAGTCATGAGGACGCCGACGAAATCTGCCAGGAAGTCTTCCTGTCGGTCATCAAAAGCCTCAATGCTTTCAATGGCGAAAGCCAGTTTCAGACGTGGCTGTTCCGCATCGCCACGAACAAGGCGCGCGATTTCCGGGAGAAACGGATCGCCGCCAAGCGCGGCGGCGGGCAGACGCCCATCTCGCTGCAGGCGGAAAATCCCGAGACCGGTCTGACGCCCGATCCGCCGTCCAACGCGCCCGGCCCGGACGAGTTCCTAATGAACGCCGAGCAGATGGGGCTGATGCGCGAGTCGCTGGAACGGCTGGACGAACCCTGCCGCCAGATCGTCGAGCTGCGCTATTTTGGCGACTTGAGTTATGAAGAATTGAGCGCGACGTTGAGCCTGAACGTGAAGACCGTCAGCTCGCGCCTGAGCAAATGCCTGGACCGGCTGGAGGAAATCGCGCGGAAAATCTTTTCCCGGGAAACCCCGGACGTTTTCCCGTCTAACACGTGACGACCATGGAACCGGAACGTAAAATTGAAAAACTGCTGCGGGCCTACGCGAAAAAACGCCGGGCCGACGCGGGCGATGCGTTCAAGCTGCATCCGGCCACGCGGCGCCTGTTGCAGGCCGAGGTTGCCCGCAACCAGCCCAAGCCGGACGAGGATGAGGCGGACGTCTCGCTCTGGGAATTGTTCCGCCGGCAATGGGCGTTTCTGGCGGTTTTTGCGCTCATGGTTTTCTTTGGCGCGGCACTGTTTTTGCCAGCGTTAGGCAAGGCGAAGTTCAAGTCCCAGCAAACTGCCGCCGTGAGCAATCTCAAGCAGATCGGCGTGGCCGCGCAGATGGCCGCCGGGGAAAATAATGGCAGACTGCCCGTTTCACTTGACGCGCTGACCAACCAGCTGGGCTCGGAAAAAATCCTGACCGACGCGGAAAGCGGCAAACGATTTGTCTATGTGGCTGGCGGCGAAACCCTGGACGCCTTGCCGAGCAATGCCTTGCTGGCCTATTCGCCGACCGACAAAAAGGGACGCGCGGTCTTGTTCGCCGACGGACGCGTCGAAGTCATCAAGGGCGATGCGTTTTCCGCGCTGACCAATCAAGGCTTGTCGCCGTTGATCGCAGCAAATAATTCTTTCCGACGGCAACTCGGGGAAGCACCGGCAACTCTGTCCGCGGCCAGCGGCAGTGCCGCCAGTGCACCAGCCCTCTCCGAGCAATTGAAATCTGAGGCCAACCGCGAAGAATCGAAACTGGCCGACTTGGGCGTCGCTGCCCCGGGCACCAGCGAACTGGCGGCGAACAAACCCGCCGCGCCGCCGGCAGCTTTCGACCGGCTGGCCAAGGAGCAGGACGCGGCCGGCAAAGACTTCGCGGCTCAACCGGGCGGCGTACAGTTCACGTCTGCCGCTTCGCAGCCGCTGGCGCAGAGCCAGCAAAACTCTTTCAAGAACCTGATTGCGGCCACCAAGGCCGCCCCGGTGCTAATGAATTTTCAGGTGCAGCAGAATGGCAACGCGATCCGCGTCGTGGATGGAGACGGCTCGGTTTATGACGGTTCGCTGTTGCCGGGAAGTGAGGTCGCGCAAACCACGCCGGCCCCGGCGGCCCCGGCCGAAGTCATCCCGGCCGCAGCGCGGCAAAATGAAAAGGCAAAAACCATCACCAGCCGGGAGGACTCGCAGGCGGCGCAAAATGCTTCCTTCCGGGTCAGCGGCATGAATCAAACTTTGAAGCAACACGTGGTGTTCACCGGCAATTTGCTGGCAATTTCAAACCCCGCGATGAACGCGCAAAAATCATTTGGCAGCGTCACTGGCATGGCCGGGGGAAGCGGCGGTGGTGGTGGCGGTGGTCAGACACAATCGGGGCTGGCGCAACAGTCGTTGTGGTCCAACTCGCGCATTGCCGGAACGGCGGTGGTGGCCAACACCAACCAGATCGAAATCAACGCCGTGCCCCTGGCGCCTTGATGGTTTTGTCAGCCGCGACGGATTTCCGAACCTTGGAAGCGGATTTCAATCCGGAACACTTTCTTGGTCCGGCTGACGATCTTGCCGGTCGTGAGTTCGACGTGATCCGGGATCTCGATCCGGTGGATGTCCACGCCGGCGTGATAGCCGCGTTCCGAAAACACATCGATCAACATGGCCAGCGCGAGCGGATCATCCAGCACCTTGTCTTCCGTGTTGATGTGCGCCGTGCCGGAAATGGCGTGGCGCAGGACAATCGGGAGGATTTTTTCTTCGATGAACGCGACCACCCCGGCGAACTGCAGGCCGTGTTCGAGCTCATAGCTGTCGAGCCGTCTCACCAGTTCCTGGCGGGCGTGGACGATGATCTGGCTGGCCACGGGCACGCCGCGGAGGCGGTCCACCGTGCGCGAGTCGAGTTCCAGGGTGCTTTGGTATTCGAGTTCGTGCAGGATGTTTTCCTCCACTTCCGCAACCGGACCCTGGGCGTTGATGAAGTGGTAGTGGAAAATTTCCTTCAACGATTGCAAGGCCTCCCAGGTTTGCTCCTTGAAAACGCGGTAGCGACGGCGGGCCAGCGATTCATCGTGATCGGTCGGACGATCCTCCGGCAACGGGGTGGCCGAGCGCGTCGCCAGTTCGATGAGCGCCCTGGTTTCGCGCCCGCGCTTGAGCTGGCGGGCCACGGATTCCTTCTCGTCCACGAAGAGCACCATGATGTGGATCGTGGGCTGGCGAAAATGGATGCTGAGCGGCGTATTGTAAAATTCACGGCGCAACGCGTGCATTTTGTCCACGAGCAGCTTCAAGCACTCGACCTGCACGTTGGTGCGGGGAAATCCGTCGAGAATGACTCCGTCATGATATTCCGCGCGGAGCAATTCCCGGAGCACCAGTCCGATCACATCTCGGTCACCGACCATGTTGCCGGCATCTTTCAGCGCCTTCGCTTCGGGCGACTTGAGCAGCGAGCTGATCACGATCGGCGAGCACGTCAACCCCCGCACCTTGGCGATGAAGGCGGTGTTGGTGCCCTTGCCGGCGCCCGGCGCGCCGCCGAGCAGGATGATCTCCTTGGGAAAACGCAGGTGCTCGAGGCCATATTCCGCCTCCAACTCACGCCAGACGGCGCCAAAAATGAGCTGGGCGTCCTTGATTTCAAGATCACTGCGTTTGGCGGCGACCGGCCCATTCGCCGGCTGAACCTGATCAATGGATGAAGTCATAGGGTTTAACTCCGAACCCGCGCAGGATAAGGGACGACTCCGGCCGACGCACGCCGTTTCTCTAAATACCTCAAAATTCATTCCGCCAAGCCAGACGTTGCCGGCTGACCACGCAGCACAAATGCCTGACTACGGTTCCGGGGAGGTTCGCATGACGCCAGTCAAGCGGGTGAAGAATCCGGTGAAGCCGGGACCCCGAACTCGCCCCCCCCCCCAATAAAAAAAGATTGAGCTGCAGGCGAGGATCGGAATCGAACGATGTCTTCACCGATAACCAACCTCAATACCCTGATTTACAAAGCTATTTTGACATTGATTCTAAAGGGCTTCAAGCAGTTTCTAGCACTACACGTCACCTACCGGATTTAACTCGCCACCTACACCCTGCCCACCCGGTTATTGAAGAATTCGTTGAAGGTTTCGTTGAAAGTCTTTTTACCGATCCTGCGGCGCTTAACTACGGTGAGCTGACGCGGTAGAAGCGTTGACCGCCGTTCGTCGCCGTCAGGTCAATGAACTGGTATTGGCCGAATCCATTATTAGTGAGCGTGCCGAGCACCGTCCAGTTGGTCAGCGGCAACAATAGATTGGTGGTGGTCAGGACGGTGAAAGTTGCGCCTTGATTGTTGGTGAAACCAAATTGGAAGGCACCGGTGTTTAAGATCGTGATGCCGTTGAGAGTTGGCGGAGTGACTGGGGCTGCGTTCTGCGTGATGGGGGTGGTCTGGCCGAATAAAGTAATATTGGCCGTTCGGCTCGTGGCCAAGGAGTTGGCGCCAAAGGTAAAACTTACAACTCCGTTGCTGGTTCCGTTGGCGGTCAGCCATCCCGGGTCAACCGACGGGGCGAAGGGGGGAAGCAGATTTTCTGTGGCGGGCAGCACTGGCGGGAGAAGATCGCTGCCCGCAGCTGAACTCTCCAACTTGCCGGTCGGATCGACAAAGGCGCGAGGCAGTTCTTTAATGGCGTTATTGTTGGAATCTGCGATATAAACATTACCCACGCCATCAACCGCGACACTTTCTGGACGATTTAATCCCGAGGATACCAGTGTGGTTATGGTATTGTTGACTGCGGTCCATTTCTTGATTGCCCCATTGAAGGTGTCGGCGATGTAAACGTTGCCGGCGCCATCCACTGCGACGCCTGCGGGCGCGTTCAGCCCCGAAACCAACGTGGTCAGTATGTTTTTAGCCGCCGTCCATTTCTTGATCGTGCTGTTGTTGTCAGCAATATAAACGTTACCCGCTGCATCCACCGCGACCCCGGCGGGCTGGAAGGTGGACACTAGCGTGGTCAAGGAATTATTCAAGACCGACCATTGTTTGATCCCGCCGGTATCTGCAATATAAACATTGCCCGCGCCATCCACCGTCACGCCAAATGGGGACGACAAACCCGAGGACACCAGCATTATAACACTGTTGCTTACCGCAACCCACTCTTTGATCGCATTATTGCCAGTGTCGGCGATGTAAACGTTGCCCGCACCATCCACCGTCACGCCAAATGGGGACGACAAACCCGAAGCCACCAGCGTGGTTACGGTATTGCTTGCCGCAACCCATTCCTTGACTGCGTTATTTCCCCGATCAGCGATGTAAACATTGCCCCCGCCATCCACTGCAACGCTGAGAGGCTGGCTCAAACCACTAGAAACCAGGGGCGTCACAGGTGCTGGCGCCGCAAGATAGTTTGAGCCGGCTTGCGCAACCGTAAGCGTCTGGCCGGCGATGGTGAGCGTGCCGGTACGCGTGGCGCCCGGGTTGGCATCAAAACTGAATATCTCGTTCGTGCTGCCCGTGCCACTTTGATTCGCCACTGCCAGATGCAACCAATCGGCGTTTGCCGAGGCCGTCCAAGTGGCAATGCCAGGGCTCGCAGCCACCACGACGCTGTCAGTGCCCGTTGCCGGCCCCTCCCACAGTGCAGTCGTGCCAATGGCAAAGGAAACGCCGGCTTGAACAATCAGAATGGATTGACCAAGCAGAGTCAGATGGGCCGTGCGAACGGCACCAGCGTTGGCTGTGAAGGCAAAACTGACTGCGCCGTTGGTGCTGGTATTGACGGTGAACCATGGCTGGTCGCTGACCGGAGTGAACGGAGGAAGCAAATTTGCCGTGAGCGGCAATACCATCGGAACATCGCTGCCAGCGTCGGCACCTTCAAAATGGTTTGCCTGGTTTACGAAGGCGTAGACCATTTCTTTGATGGCGTTGTTGCCGGTGTCGGCAACGAAAAGGTTGCGGGCACCGTCCACGGCCACGCCGACAATACCGCTCAACCCGGAGGCAATCAGTGTGGTTACCGTGTTGTCAGTCGCCTTCCATATCTTGATCGTATTGTCGCCAGTGTCAGCGATGTAAACATTGCCCGAGCCATCCACCGCGATCCCTCGGGGATTATTCAAGGTTGAGGCAACCAGTGTGGCCACGATGTTATTCGCCGCAATCCACTTTTTGATCGCGTTATTGCCCGTGTCAGCAATGTAAACATTCCCCGCGCCGCCCACCGCCAAACCCGAAGGACCATTCAACCCTGACGCAACCAGCGTTGTCACCGCGTTGCTGGCCGCCGTCCACTTTTTGATCGCGTTATTGCCCGTGTCAGCAATGTAAACGTCCCCCGCGCCGTCCACCGCGATCCCTTGGGGATTATTCAAGGTTGAAGCAACCAGTGTGGCCACGATGTTATTCGCCGCAATCCACTTTTTGATCGCGTTATTGCCCGTGTCGGCAATGTAAACGTTCCCCGCGCCGTCCACCGCCAAACCCGAAGGACCATTCAACCCTGACGCAACCAGCGTTGTCACCGCGTTGCTGGCCGCCGTCCATTTTTTGATCGCGTTATTGCCCGTGTCAGCAATGTAAACGTTCCCCGCGCCGTCCACCGCCACTCCGTTCGGATGGTTTAATACCAGAGCCAACATCGTCACTGGCTGCGGTGCCGGGATATAGCTTGAACCGGCTTGGGTAACGGTAAGTGTCCAGCCGGCGATGGTGAGAGTGCCGGTGCGGGTGCCACCCGGGTTGGCATCATATGTGAAAGCCAGAGTGGTGCTGCCCGTGCCACTTTGGTTCGGTGTGCTGAGATGAATCCAGGAGACATTGGCTTTGGCTGTCCAAATGGCGGTCTCAGGCGACACCCTGAGAACGACGCTATCAGTGCCTGCCAGTGGTCCTTCCAACAGCGTGGTTGTAGCCAGGAAATTTGACCCCAGTTGTGTAACTGGGATGGCTTGCCCAAGCAGGGTTAGGTGAGCTGTGCGGCTGGTGCCGGTAAAATTGGTAAAAGAAAAACTCAGCACGCCGTTGGTAATACCTTTAATGGTGAGCCAGGCCTGGTCATTGGTTGGAGCGAATGGCGGGAGCAGATTTACTGCAGCGGGCAGTACGACTGGCAAGACGTCAACACCAGCCGCAGGCTGTTCCACTTTCATAGTCGGGTCAATGAAGGCATGCGGCAGTTCTTTTATGGCGTTGTTATTTTCGTCGGCAACATAGATATCACCTATTCCATCCACCGCCATGCCAGCAGGAACGTTCAATCCCGAGGCCACCAGCGTGGTCAGGGCATTGTTGGCGGCCGTCCACTTCTTGATTGCATTGTGGGAGGTGTCGCCAATATAAACGTTCCCCGCCCCATCCACCGCCACACCGGCTGGACGGCTTAATCCCGAGGATGCCAGTGTGGTCACGGTATTGTTAACTGCGGTCCATTTCTTGAGGATGCTGTTACCGGTATCAGCGATGTAAACGTTGCCGGCGACGTCCACAGCCACAGCCCTGGGCTGGTTCAATCCCGTGGAGACCAGTGTGGTCAAAGTGTTATTGGTGGCCCACTTTTTAATCGCGTTGTGAGCGGTATCGGCGATGTAAACGTTCCCGTTGCGATCTACCGCCACACCACTCGGCAGGCTTAATCCCGAGGAGACCAGCGTGGTCACGGTATTGCTGGCAGCCGTCCATATTTTAATTGCGTTGTGGGATGTATCGGCGATGTAAACATTGCCGGCACCATCCATCGCCACGCCCTGGGGTGAAAGCAATCCCGAAGAAACCAGGGTGGTCACGGTATTGCTCACAACTGTCCACTTCTTGATCGCGTTGTGGGAGGTGTCGACGATGTAAACATTGCCGGCACCATCCACCGCCACGCCGGCAGGAAAGCTTAGGCCGGAGGAGACGAGCGTGGTCAATGGCACGGGAGCCGCGATATAACTCGGGCCGGCCTGAGTCACGGTGAGTGTCTTGCCGGCAATGGTAATGGTGCCAGCGCGCGTGGCATACGGGTTGGCATCGAAACTGAAGACGACATTGGTGCTGCCCGTGCCACTCTGGTTTGCGACACTCAGATGCAGCCAAGCGTCATTGGCCGTGGCCGTCCAAGTGTCGGTTTCAGGACTGATGGCCAGAACGACGCTATCTGTGCCAGCCGCCGGCCCTTCCCAAAGTGCGGTTGCGCCCAGGAAATAGGGAAGGGGTTGTTGCGTTACGGTAAGCGTTTGGCCCGCGATAGTAAGGGTGCCGGAGCGAGTATCCCCCGGGTTGGCATCGTAGCTGAACACAATTGTCGCGCTACCCATTCCACTTTGGTTCATCACGCCCAGGTGTAACCACGAGTCATTGGCTGAAGCAGTCCACGGCGTGGACTGTAGGCTCATGACCAGAGAGACGCTGTCGCCACCCGCTGTCGGCCCTTCAGTGAGCGTGGTTGGGTTCAGGTAAACGGGAGCGGGTTGTTGAGTCACGGTGAGTGTCTGCCCGGCGATGGTCAGGGTGCCCACCCTGGTGGCATAGAAATTGGTGTCAAAGCTAAAGCCGATGGATATGCTGCCCGTGCCGCTTTGGTTGGTGCCGTTGATATGCAACCAAGCGGCGTTGGCCATGGCCGTCCAGATGCCGCTTTCAGGGGTCACCGTCAAAGCAACACTATCGCTGCCAGCCGCCGATCCTTCCGTGACCGCATTTGTGGCCAGCGAATACGCCGGGCTTTGCGTAACGGAAATGCTTTGCCCAAGCAGGCCAATATGAGCCGTCCGGTTGGAAATGGTCGCACCAAAGGCAAAGCTCACCACCCCGTTGGCCATGTTGGTGATGCTCACCCAGGGCTGATCAGTGCCGCTGCCGGGAAAAATTGGGGCGTTGACCGGCAGGACGGGAGACAAGGTATCACTGCCGGCGCCGGGGCTTTCAAACTTCGGCGTCGTGTCCACGAACGCGCGTGGCAATTCGTAAATTGTGTAACTGCCCCCCAAGAAATAAGGATAGTAAAGGTTACCCGAACCATCAACGGCCACTCCGCCATACATGGCATTCAGGCTGAATTGCATCAGCGTGCTCACGGTGTTACTGGCCGCCGTCCACTTCTTGATGTTCATGTAGTCCCGGTCGGCGATGTAAACGTTGCCGGCACCATCCACCGCCAGGCCCAAAATCACGGAGATTCCCGAATTGATCAGCGTGGTGATGGTGTTGTTGGCGGCGGTCCACTTGCTGACCGCACCATTGGCGAAAAAGTAAACATTGCCCGCCGCATCCACGGCCAGCGGAGCGTCAAAGGATATTCCCGAGGCAAACAGAGTGGTCACGGTATTGCTGGCCACCACCCACTCCTTGACCACCTGATTGTCATGGTCGCCAATGTATACATTGCCAGCGCCATCCACCGCCACGCCGCCGGGAGTGGACAACCCTGAGCTTACCAGCGTAGTCACGGTATTGCTGGCCGCCACCCACTCCTTGACGGCATTGTTGCCGGTATCGGAAAAAAAAACATTGCCCGCACCATCCACCGCCACGCCGCCCGGCAGGGATATTCCCGAGCCGACCAAGGTGATGGCCCCGGCGGTGTTGGGCATGATCTCTTTAATGGCATTATTGTAGGTGTCCGCAATATAAATATTGCCCGCGCCATCCACCGCAATGCCGTTGGGCGCGTCCAGTCCCGAGCCGAACAAAGCATTCGGCGTAGTCGCGGAAAGGATATAACCCGGGGCGGCCTGCGTAACCGTGAGCGTTTGGCCGGCGATAGTCAGGGTGCCCACCCGCGTTGTCCCCAGGTTGGCGTCGAAATTAAACACCACATTGGTACTGCCGGTGCCACTCTGGTTGGCCGCACTCAAATGCAACCAAGGGGTAATCGTTGTGGCCGTCCAAACGCTGTTCACCGCGAGCACCACGCTGTCGCTACCAGCAGAGGGACCTTCCACCAGATTGGTGGTTCCCAAGTTCTGTGCCCACACCCTCGAGATGAAGAATAAAAAAAAGCAGGCAATCTTAAGAGGTTGCAGCGATTTCATATTTTGTTGATACCGCAAACTAGATTTTGCTTCAAGCTAATATCAACAAGTTATGACAGGCACATCCATTGGACCGTGGCTGGTTAAGCAATTTCGCCGGGCATTCTTTCGCCGCCCAAGTCATCATCGCCGCCGGAGGCATGGCCTCTGGATTCCAGTAAAACCGTTGGCCACTATCACATCTCCATCTGTGCCCTGATTTGGACTGTGGCTGCCCTCAAATTATCTAAAAACGCCGCAATAATCGGGCTTTTTTCAGACTTCCGCCAGGCAACGCACAAGGGTATCCGTGCTGATATTGGCGAGATCGGGCGGATGACGACGTGAGCTCGATTTAGGGTGCGTACGCAAGAGGGGATGAGCGATATACCCAGTCCACTTTCCACCAAGGTCATCACTGTCGCCATGAAATTTGGTTCGTTTATGATGCGGGGAGAGAAACCCGCGCGGCGACAGGTAGCAATCACCTCATCAAACAGGCCGGGGGCACCCCGGCGATGGAATTGAACAAACGGTTCTCCGGCCAGGCTTTTCAAGCGGATGACCCTTTGCTTTGCGCGCGGGTGTGTTTCCGAAAGGGCAATAACAAGTTGATCGATATAGACAACTTCTTCCTCGAATTCCTCACGCCGGTTTGCCGGCAGCGGGCGGGAAAACCCCAACTGGATGCGACCGTCATCGAACGCGTCAAGCTGCTGATCAGGATTCAACTCATACAGTTGCAGTTCCACATCCGGAAGCTTGCGCCGGTAGGCCTGCACGAGCGAGGGTAAAATCGGTGCGGCTGCCGTTCCAAAAAAGCCAATTCCCAGGCTGCCAACCTCGCCGCGCGCTGCCCGCTGAGCCAACCGCCTGGCTTCGCCGGCACGCCTTAAAATGTCTTCCGCTTCACGCAGGAAGATGCTTCCTCCCGCGGTGAGTTGGACACTGCGGTTAGTGCGGAGCAATAGCTTGACGCCCATTTCCTTTTCGAGGTCAAGAATGGTCTGGCTGATCGCCGGCTGCGCAACATGTAAACGGCGTGAGGCTTCGCTGTAGTTCAAATGCTGGGCAACCGCGACAAAATAACGCAGGTGTCCGCAGTTCCATGCACGGGACGTTATCGTAAAACACTATTACTACAGGTAAATCATACGATTTCCACGATTTAACGAACTGTGCGATAAAAGAGGTGTCGGCGGCACGAAGCCAGTGGCTCAAAAATAAAAAGTTGAAAGGGAAATGTTGATGAGGAAGTCTGAGATGGAGGATGGGGCAGTGGCGCGAAGCCGGCAGCACGAATCAAAAATAAATGCTTAAACTGGAGAAATTGAATATGAATACAGCACTCGAAAACAAAGTTGCATTGGTTACTGGTGGGACTTCGGGCATCGGCAAGGCGGCGGCACTGGCGCTCGCCCAGGAGGGCGCAAAGGTAGTCGTTTCCGGCCGACGCGAAGCGGAGGGGCGCGCGGTGGAATCAGCCATCAAAAAGGCTGGCGGCAAAGCCATTTTTGTGAAAGCGGACGTCAGCCGGGAAGCCGACGTAAAGGCTCTTGTGGACAAGACCGTGGCTGAGTTTGGACGCTTGGATATCGCATTTAACAATGCGGGCATCGAAGGCCAGATGGGGCTTACCACCGATGTGCAGACGGCCGAAAACTTCGATTCGATTTTTAACATCAACGTCAAGGGCGTCCTGCTCTCCATGAAGCACGAAGCGGCGGCCATGTTGCGTAACGGCGGCGGATCCATCATCAATACCTCGTCAATCGCGGGCCAGATCGGTCTGGCGGGAGCCGGAGTCTATGTTGCCGGCAAACATGCGGTGAACGGATTGAGCAAGAGCGCCGCCCTCGAATTTGCCAGGAAGGGCATTCGGGTGAACACCGTTTCGCCCGGAACCATCCAGACGGACATGATCACGCGCATGGTGGGCGAAGGCGAGACTGAGGCCAGGAAATGGTGGGAAAACCAGCATCCTGTGGGACGTTTCGGTACCGTCGATGAAGTGGCCGCCGCGGTGGTATGGCTCGCCTCTCCGGCGGCGTCCTTTGTCACCGGAACCGACATCGCCGTGGACGGCGGTTATATGGCGCAATAATCAAGCCGCCATCAACCAGCGGGGAAATTATGATTAACTACCAAACCACTCGTGAACTCAATGCTGCCCGCGCGAAATATCGCGGGCAAATCATCCCACAACCGGCCCTGACCATCATGGATGCGGATACCTCGCGGTTGGCCGCATCCGATCTGGCCGCACGCGCCCTCAAAGTCGGCCACACCGCCAAGGATTTCATCCTGCCGGACGTACATGGCGAACCGGTGCGGTTGCGCGCTCTGTTCGATCAAGGTCCCGTGGTGGTCGTTTTCTGCCGTGGCGGCTGGGGCCCGTACTGTAACCTCCACCTGCGGGGCTTCCAGCGTCGTTGGCAAGAGTTTCGCGAACTCGGGGCAACGGTTGTCGCCATATCTCCACGGTTGCCCGACAACTCACTGTCCACCGAGGAAAAAGACGAGCTCGCGTTTCCCGTGCTCAGCGATGTCGGTAATAAAGTGGCCCGCCAATTCGGCATCGTGTTTGAATTGAGTGACGAGCTGGTTGAATGGTACCGCAAGTTCAGCCACGCACTTGAGGATTTTAATGGTGCCGATGGCAGCAGAGAATTGCCCGTCCCCGCCACCTTCCTGTTGGATGGTGAAGGCACCATTCGTCTAGCTCATGTGGACGTGGACTACACCCGCCGCATTGATCCCGACGATGTGATTAAGATGCTGAAAACATTCAAAACCTTGAAAGCGACTGCTTGAACAGGACTTTACACGCGTCAACTTGCGATTCATGGGAACAGTCTTGACGTCCGTTCTGCTTTCAAAACCAAATCAAAATTTTATGAGCACAAAAGCCAACCAATCAAAAAAGTCACAAAATACGACATCGCAACCGGAAGAATACGATTTGCTGGTATTGGGTAGTGGAGCAGCCGGGAAGCTTCTTTCCTGGACCCTCGCTCCGAAAGGAATGAAGACGGCCGTCATTGAGCGAAAATATGTCGGTGGCGCATGCCCGAATATCGCCTGCCTGCCCAGTAAAAATGTCATCCACAGCGCCAAGGTCGCCTCCTTTTTCTTCCGCAGCCGCGAATTCGGCATCAGCAAAGAAAATTGCCATATCAATATGGAGGCGGTACGCCAGCGAAAACGTGACATGGTTCAGGGTCTCGTCGACGCGCATCTGGCCAATTACAAGGCCAGTGGGGCGGAATTGATGATGGGCTCCGGCCGCTTCGTCGGACCCAAGACAATCGAGGTCACCCTGGCCGACGGGGCGAAGCGCCTCCTGCGTGGCAAGCACGTGGTCATCAATACTGGAACTCATGCCACGATTGACTCCACGCCGGGTCTGGCTGAGGCCAACCCCATGAGCCATATCGAGGCGCTCGAATTGGATCACCTTCCGGAACATCTCCTGGTCATCGGTGGCGGCTACGTCGGTCTTGAACTGGCCCAGGCCATGCGCCGGTTTGGCAGCCGCGCAACGCTGATCGAGCGCAACCCCCGCCTCATTCACCGCGAGGATCCGGATGTCTCGGAAGCCATGCAGCAATTATTCAAGGATGAGGGTCTTGACGTGTTGACCAATACCCGGATCGTTCGTGCCGAAGGCCAGTCCGGCCAACTGGTGAAACTGCATGTGAACCGGGACGGGGCGGATGGCGTTCTTGAAGGCACGCACATTCTGGTTGCCACGGGTCGCACCCCGAATACGAAAGATATCGGTTTGGAGTTGGCGGGAGTGGAACTGACCGATCACGGTTATGTGAAGGTTAACGAGCGATTGGAAACCACCGCCTCCGGCGTCTGGGCGGCGGGAGATTGTGCCGGCAGCCCCCACTTCACCCATATCTCTGAGAATGACTTCCACATCATCCGCGACAATATCCTTGGTGGCCGGCGCGTGACCACCGGACGGCAGGTGCCCTTTTGCATGTTCACGGACCCCGAGTTTGCCCGAATCGGTCTGAGCGAAACGGAAGCCAAGGAACGCGGCATTGCCTATCGCCTGGCAAAAGTCTCCATGGCCGTCGTGTTCCGGGCCAAAACACTGTCCGAGACACGCGGATTCATGAAAGCTCTCATTGATGCCGGGAGTGACCGCATCCTCGGCTTTGCAGCCTTTGGAGTTGGCGCCGGAGACACCATGGCGACAGTCCAAGTCGCCATGCTGGCAGGACTCCCTTATACCGCATTGCGTGACGCCATTTTTACTCATCCAACTCTACCGGAAGGTCTCATTCAGCTTTTTGTAAATGTGCCGTCCGCGGCAAACTGAGAAACAACTGACAATCAACCAATCGAACCCCAAGCAAACATTTAACTGCCTCACTGCCTACCGCAGCCTGAAGCTGACGCCAAACACCGAAGGTGTGCTGATCGTCCAGTTTCACACGACGAAGACAGGTAAAATAGCTGATACAGATTCGCGGATGAGAGCTTGGGCGTCCCGTAGGAACCGGCTTTTAGCGCCTCTGCATAAAATTTGGTGTCCAGAATGATCGCGCGCCCGTCACCACGGAGGCACACGTCGGTCTCCATGCGCGGCAGCAATACCCGGGCATCAACGCGGTTTTTCCAAGCTGCTCATTCAACCGGTGCTTGATGTAACGGCCACGGTCGAACCTTTCGAGAATGGACGGGGATTTTCGTTGCGCGTGCTGCGGGCTGGGAAACCAAGGGACAGGATTTCTTGACCAGTTGGCATTCTTAATGCCCGCCGGTGACCGTGTATCCGGCCCGGCGCAAATCTTCCGCCAAATCCACCTCCATCTGCACCGCCGCCGCAAACGGCATCGGGTTCAGGTGTGCGTAAAACTCGGGCAACAGATGAAGGCCGTAGCGCCTCACAACATATGCGGCCTTGATGCCCGCCTTGTGATTGGCGAACCGTTCCTCCGGCGTCAGGCCCGTCATGCCGACATAGATGCACGGCTGCTTCGGATCACGCTGGGGATTTTCCGCCCGCACTTTTCGGAGCTTGCCGACCGCAGGATCGAGCCGCACGACATAAACATGGTGATGCTGCCCCGGTTCTCCTTTCGCGCGAAGTTGTCTGAGCGTGCGGCGCTTCATCGCCGGCAATTTAATGCAAAGCAGGCTTTCCTAAAAGTATTGTTGCCAAACCCCGCCTTGGCCGGAAGCATTCTTTTAAACCACGAAAGACACGAATCACACGAACCTAAAACTGCGGCGGTGATGGTGGGTTTTCGCTTTGGGCAGCTTCCCATGCGTGCGCACCGTTTGGTGCAGTCGGAGCTGGAACCTCAACCTCCCTGTCGGTCTTCGCTTTCGTGTGCTGGGTGTATTTCGTGGTCAATCCAACTGCATGGATCCGGCTTGGAATTGACGTTTGGAACGGTCGCCCGCGTAACGCGGGATAATAGGGAAATGGAGGTGGCGCAACGTCTGGGGCGTATGGGCAGGGCCGGGAGTTTGTGTCAGAATTTAGGGCTGACGTCTTTTCCTTTTTGATTCCGATCACTGCCCGGCCTGTCGGGCGGTGTTGACCTCGCTCACCTGTTGATTGAGCGTCCATAAGTCGTAAAGGATTCCTATGAGCAGCAATCCACCCGTCAGCAGGTAAAGAATGCCCGTGCCCCATTTCCCAAGGTAGAAACGGTGGACGCCGAAGAAGCCGAGAAAGGTGAGCAGCAACCAGGCGACGGTGTAGTCGGTAGTGCCGGCAACGAAGCGCCGGTCGGCCTGACGATCCATGCCGGGGATGAGGAACAGATCGACGATCCAACCGATGAGGAACAGCCCGGCGGTGAAGAACCAAATCGTACCGCTGATGGGCTTGCCGTAATAAAACCGGTGTGCGCCGGTGAATCCGAAAATCCAAAGGAGATAACCGATGACCTTGCTGTGTGTGTCGTGGTTGGTTGGCATGGCGTTTTCAGCCTAGTCCAACCGCACGTCGAGAACAACGACTTCCGCTGCCATTCTCCTCCATGGCGAAGCAGCGATTCTTTCGGACGGGCACTCGCCCCGACTACACGGCCATCGCAACGCGAATGGCCCTACCTCGGACGCCGCAGCGAGAACGTCCTTATAACCTCAAACGCGTGTTGAACCTGGTGAGCTTCGAGAAATTGATGGCGGCGATGGCTTGAAAGCCCGGCGGCGCCTGCGCTCAAAAAAGAAGGCTGGTTCCAACCTATAACCCGGGCAACTCATCCGATCACCGAGCTACTCTTTTCAGTCCGCCATCGAGAAATCCTGCGAGGAACCTCAAAGTTTTACTCTGTCACCATTTTACCCGGTCGTAGCGCGGGACTTTTCACACGGCCTGGCGCCTGGTTAGGCTGCCGGTCTCTCATTTTAGTTGCCACTCTTTAACCGTGGCTCCGTTGGTATCAACTCTCCATGCTCGCTCTAGCTTCCATTCTGAACTCTTGCCCTCTCGACCAACTGTGTAGCAATTAGTGAATCCTGCTTGGCCATCAGGAACCACAGCAAAAGTCCACGAGAACGGATAGGTCACATCTTTGATGGCCGCTGGATGACCATATTGACTGGAACCGGATCGCCGTGCATATCTTTAGTGTCACCGGGGATAAGATTGTGCTCGTGCAAATCATGTAAAAAGTCGTAGCCAGCCATAATCTCCTGCATCGTCGGGTCCTTCAATGCGACCGGCTTGGCACTCGAAGGCTCGAATGTAAGCGTCACGCGGGTGACCATCTTGACAGAACAACGGCAGTAACTTCGCAAGTGTGAGACGTATTCTGCTACGACGTTTATGATGCGGGCTGCGGCTGCAATGTGCGGCGAGATTTGGACCAGGCTTCGGGCGTAACCT
>DATLVR010000135.1:0-70451 GCA_035577265.1 Verrucomicrobiia bacterium
GGACGCGGACAATCGTAGGACTACGAACCCACGGACTGGAGAGCCGGATGCGGGAAATCCGCCCGTCCGGTTCGGAGGGAGGGGCAAGCTTCAATCCCTTGTCCCTACCCCTATCGTCGCCAACCGGTGACTCACCGGTCCGCAAATTTCTGCCCGTCCATCGTCCGCAATTCCCATCCGCCCGGTCTGGCTGTCAGTGTCACCGCGCCGGATTTGCGCGTGCAAATGACGGGAATGTTCCGCTGCGCCAATCGTTCGAGCAGGGCGGCGGGCGCACGCCGGGTTGCGGGAAATTCTGAATCGGCGATGATGATCATTTTCGGCTGGATCACATCCAGCAGCGCATCAGAAAGCGGCTCGCCATCGGCCGGCAAACCGGCGATGACGATGTCCGCGCGCAAATCATTCGTGCGCTCCAGCAGGGCGCTTTGACCGGCGCGTCCCAAGTCTGACAGCAGCAAAACTTGCGCTCCATAAATTTTACCATTCAGCACAAGTGCATTGTCGTCCGCTTTGGAGAATTGATTGGTCGCGGCGGGATGCAGAACCTTCCATGCGCCGATGGCATCACCGCGACTGACAATCCCGTGCCGGTTTGGCGTCCGCTCCAGCGCGGCGATGGTTTGCCGATATACGGACGACCGAAAACGCACCGGGCTCGTCACGACTTGTCCGACGGAGAAAAGGTCGCAGAGCGGTTGCGCGCCGCCCACGTCGCGGATGTCGCCCTGCGTGAGCGCGAGCTGCGGCAGCCGGTTCACACCCTGCGCATGGAGAAACGGTTTGGTGATGAAATCAACGGCGTTGGTGTCGCCACAATCAATCAGCAGGTCATCGCCGGATTTGCCGGACTGAACGAACACGGCATGGCCGCCGTTCAAGGGCAAGACGGTGAGAGTCGTGGTGGAACGCGAAGTTTGCCAGCGCCAGCCGTAAAATCCGGCGATGAACACAACGCAAATCAACGTTGCGACGCGCCATTTTTTCTGGAATGCCACGCCGGACATGACGGCCAGCATGGCACCGTAGTAAATCGCGAAGTCCGCCAGCCCCGGGCTGCGCACGTAGAAAAAAGCCCCGGGCAGTTGGATGACCGCTTGGCTGATTTCCAACATCAGCTTCATCCAGAACCAGCCGCTGAAGTTAAATAGTTCCGTTGCCCACGGGAACCAACCGCCGCAGATCAGGCTGCCGAGGTTGCACGCCAGCGCGGCGCTGGACAGCGGCACGATGAGCAGATTCGCCAGCAGCGTGACCGGGCTGAACAGGTGAAAATAATAAGCCGTGAGCGGCCACGAACCAAACCACGCCGCGAGTGAAACCGCCACCGAAGTCAGGACAACTCGCAACGGTGTGCTCGACCAGCGTCGCCAGCGCGGGATCAATTCCGGTGGCAGCAACGGATCGTGTTGCAGCAGCCGGTCGCGGAATTTTTCCAGCGGCGGCATGAACAGCGCGATGCTCAGCACCACAAAGAACGACAGTTGAAAGCTCGCCTGAAACAGTTGCTGCGGGTCGTAGAGCAAAATGATGAACGCGGCGGCGGCGAGCGAGTTGATCAGATTGCTTGGTCGTTTCAATGACCACCCGGCGATGATGATCGTCATCATGATCGTCGAGCGGATGGCGGACGGCTGCCAGCCGGTGGCCGCCGTGTAAAACCAGATGAGCGGGATGATGACCACGCCGCACCAGAATCGCGGCACTTGCACCGTGCGCAAAATCGCCACGAGAATTCCGGCGATGAGGGCAATGTGGAGCCCCGAAATCGCGAAGATATGCATGGTTCCGGATTCCATGAAGGGCGCGGTGACTTCACCGGTGAGCGCGGTTTTCCAGCCCAGTGTCATCGCCCAGAGTAATCGCAAAGGTTCGTCCTCCTCCGGCAATCCGTAGGCGAGCGTCTTTTGCGACCACGCGAGAAAGCGGTCGCTCAACGATGGCGTTGAATTGGTCGAGAGCAATTTCCAGTCAGCCGCCGAAGCGGTCTTGAGTTGGAAGTAAATCCCCTGGCGCTGCAAATAAGTGCGGTAATCAAAAAGTCCCGCGGCCACCGGCAACGGCGGCGGGTTGATGACGCCGGAGATTTCCACCGGCTGGCCGGCGAAGAAATTGCTGGCCAGCGCGCTGGGCGTCGTGACGATGATTTCGCCGAGGGCGGGCCGCCATTCTTCGCCGCGTCGCAGTTCGCTGACGCGGACCAGGGCGAGCGCATGTTCGGTTTGTTCCCCGTCGCGTTCGTAGATCTTCAGGTCTGGTGTTTCCATCAGCGCGCCGCGCACGGTGATGAGGTCAGTTTCATTTCCCATCAATGTCCGCAAATCGTCTGGCGAGACGGTGGTGTTATGAACGGTCAGATTTGTCCAGCCCACCAGCATGAGCAGCGGCCAGACGAGCACAGGACGGAGTTTTTCGAGGCCGAGGACGAGAACGAGGATGAAGAACGAAATGGCAAACAGCGCGGCCGGCGGCGGTTGGAAAGTTTCGGCGAGCAGCAGCCCGGCAGCGTAACAAACCACGACGGCAACGAGCGGATATTTCATGGTGGTGGTTGCCGTGCACGTTTTTGATAGAATGTCAGCAGCCGGAGAACCAGCAGGGCGATGGCCGCCCCGGTGGTGTCAATCAACACATCCGAAAAATGCGCCGTTCGCGTCGGAACGAAGCTCTGATGAAACTCATCGGTCGCAGCGTAAAGAAAAACCACCAGCAGCGTGCCGCCCACCTTGGGCCACGACCAGGTCGGCAGGTTGTTTTGGGATTGATGCAACGCGCGCCAGACCAGCAGCGCGAGGACGGCGTATTCCGTCAGGTGCCCGCACTTGCGGATGCCGAGGTGGAGGTCCTCGATGTGCGGCTGCGACATTTTCGGAAACAGCCAGTGCAAAAAGGGTTCGACCAACCGCGAGGAGTGCTGGGAGGAATGGGCATCGCTGGACGCGGTAAAAATCAGCGCCATCCATGCGAGCACCGGCAGCCAGAATTTGAAAAAAGCATTCATGTGATACAGGTGCGATGAAAGCCGAAACCGTGGCGGTGACGCAATCAGAATGTGAATCGATTTGCCAATCCTCCGGTATTTTGGCAATGAAATGGGTTCCATGAAACAGTTGGTTGTGCTCTTGTCGGCGATGCTTTTGTCGGGCGCGGTGACGCTGGCGTCCGCGGCGGAGCTGATTGCCCGCATCCATTTTGTCGGCACGGAGAAAATCTCGGCGGATAAAAATTCACCCGCGTTCACCAATTTGTTCGGTTCCGCCGAGGCGCAGGCGCTCAAGACGCAGACATTGGACAAGCTTTCCCGCGCGCCTTATCTCTGGCTGAAGGAGAAGATCGCCGCCGGGGCGGGGGATGGGACAGCGCAATTGCGGCCGTTGCTCGACGATTTGCTCAAGGTGGAATGGTTTCTGGACGCGCGCACGGCAGCCGACGGGTCGCCCGAATTCGCGCTGGCCATCCGGTTGGACAACAACCGCGCTGAGCTCTGGCAGAACAATCTAGCCGCCGTCCTGGAGTCATGGACGAAAATATCCGCGCAGAACATTGCGGGCGGCTGGCAGCTGACCAAGCATCATCCGCCGGATTCCATTCGCTTCACTCGCACCGGCGAGTGGGTGGTGTTCAGTTGCGAGCATGCGGATTTCGCCCTCGGCAATGGCGTGGTGGCAAAGATCCCTCCGTCCGCCGCGAAAAATTACTGGTTGAGCCTGGATGCCGACTGGCCGCAACTGGTGAAAATTTTCCCCGCGCTGAAGCCGGTGGATTTGCCGGAGACAAAACTGCAAGTCATCGGGCGCGACGGCAATCTGCATTTGGACGGCAAAATCGTTTCGCCGCAGCCGTTCGCGATGACGCTGGACCAGTGGCGCATGCCGACGAACCTGATCCATCAGCCGTTCATCAGTCTCACCGCGGCACGCGGCATCGCGCCGTGGCTGCAGAAGCAAAGCTGGGCGCAGCCGTTTTTGATTTCGCCCGTGCCGAACCAGATTTTCTGCTGGGCGTTGGAGGGCACCCCATTCCAGACATTTGTCGCCGTGCCGGTCCCGGACGCAAATACCGCGTTGGTGCAACTGCATGACAAACTGGCCGCCCCCCCGGCAGCCGACCTGCAAAACCAGTTTTTCATGCCGGTCACCGCGGTCATGACCAACCATGAGATCAGTTGGACGGGCATTCCCTTCGCCACGCCTTCTGTGCGGGCCGTGCGCGAAACGTCCGGCGATTATCTGGTCGGTGGATTGTTTCCCAATTCGCCGGGGTCAACACCGCTGCCGCCGGAATGGTTCACCCGTCTCGCACCCGCCAACCTCGTCTATTACCACTGGGAACTCACCGACCCGCGCCTGAAGATGCTGCTCCAACCGGCCCAACTTGCGCTCATGATGACGAAGCATAAACAGCTTGACGGCGAAGCCATCGCCACCAAATGGCTCAATCATGTCGGCCCGACGCTGGGGAACACCATTACGGAAATCACGCAGACCGCGCCGAATGAGCTCACCTTCACCCGTGTGGCGCCCGGCGGTCTGACGGCCGTGGAGCTGTTCGCGCTGGCGAGCTGGCTGGAGGCGGCGAATTTTCCCGGTTGCGACCTGTGTCTGCCTCCTCCGCCGCAGAAGCGGTTTCAACGTCCTCCCGTAAAAGTGTTGAGCACGCCGGCAACACCCGCGCCCAAATGAATATGCTCAAACTTGGTGTCAACATTGACCACATTGCGACGTTGCGTGAGGCGCGTTATCGCGGGCGCGGTTTCGGCGAGCCCAGTCCGGTCGAGGCGGCGCGAATCTGCGAGGCGGCAGGCGCTCATGGCATCACCGCGCATCTGCGCGAGGACCGGCGGCACATCCAGGATCGCGATGTCTGGGAACTGCGTGAGAAGATCGGGACGCGGCTGAATCTGGAAATGGCCAACTTGCCGGAGATCATTGCCATCGCGCTCAAGGTGCGGCCGGCCATCGTTTGCATCGTGCCCGAGCGGCGCCTGGAAGTGACGACGGAAGGAGGACTCGACGTCGTGGCCGCTGAAACCTCCCTGACCGAAACGCGGACGATCATGAACGACGCGGGCATCGAGGTGAGCCTGTTCATTGCGCCGGATGAACAGCAGATTGCGGCGGCGGCGCGGACCGGCAGCCAGTTCATCGAATTGCACACCGGACAGTTCGCGGAACATTTCCACGACAAGTCGAAAGGCGAGGCGGAATTACAGCGTCTGATTGCCGGAGCGCAACAGGCGCACGCGCTGGGGTTGAAGGTCAATGCAGGGCATGGGTTGAACTACGAAAATTTGCCCACGCTCCATCGCGTCCCACACCTGGTGGAATTGAACATCGGCCACAGCATTGTAAGTCGTGCGGTGCTGGTTGGGTTGGAAAAAGCCGTGCATGAGATGCTGGCACTGATGAAAGTTTATCGCGGATGAATGATCGGAGCGCGGCCAGCCCGTCCAAGTTCAACTCTTTTCATCACGCGGGCGGGCTGCCCGCGCTCCGCGAGTTTGCTTGCACCTCAATCACCAATCGTCAATCGTCAATCGCAAATGATCTTGGGCACCGGCATTGACATCATCGAAGTGGCGCGCATCGCGGCTTCGTTTGAAAAATTCGGCGATCGGTTCGCCAATCGCATCTTGCTGCCGGATGAAATCGCCTACTGCCTGACGCACAAAAATCCCGCGCCATTCCTGGCAGTGCGGTTTGCTGCGAAGGAGGCGATCTCCAAGGCGTTCGGCACGGGCATCTGCGCGGCGCTGGGCTGGCGGGACATGGAAATCCGCCGCAAGGAATCCGGCGAACCGTATGTGGTGCTGCACGGCAAGGGCAGGGAACTGTTCGAGTCGCGCGGCGCGAAACAGTTGCTCGTCAGCTTGAGCCACACGGAACACTACGCGGCCGCCACGGCGGTGCTGGAAGGGTAAAAGTCGCGTATTGTGGCGTGTCTTCAAATTTGGATGGAGTGCGCCCGTCCCCGGGCGCAGCGATACAGCAATTGCCAGACGTCCGGGATTTTTCAAGAGCTGTCGCTTCCAAGTCTGTTGCTGCGGCCGAGGACGGCCGCGCTCCGTATTTTGAAAACACGCCCTGGCGCGAAACCGGCTTCTTCAGCGCTAGAATTTCTCGTCCGGATTCGCCGCCAGCCATTGGCCCAGACCGGGCAGCGGTGTGGATAAAACCTGCTGCACCTTGGCAATGTTCAGCGACGTGTCCAGCGCCCGCGGCGGTCCGGGAAAATCTCTGGCCGAGCCCGAAGAGATTTCTGTTTTCACTTCCGGCCAGCGTTTTGCCAGCAGTTGGCCGGTCTGCAGTCGTGATAATTTCTCCGCGCCGGCAACGTGATAGATTCCCGTGCAATTCTGTTGCGCCAGTTCCCAGACCGCCCGGGCGGTTTCGACCGCCGGAATCGGACAGCGGAATTCATCGGTGAACAGCGTCATCCCCGGCCCGGTTTGCAGTGAGCGCCGAAGCTGTTCATTGAAACCGCGATTGCCGGTGGGCGATGCGCCGCCGTTGAGGGATGTGCGGACAACGAGGTGACGCGGGTTTTTCAGAACGATTACCTCCGCCGCCAGTTTCGTCTCGCCGTAGATGTGCAATGGATTCGGGATGTCCGACTCGACGTAGTTTCCTTTGCGACCATCAAAAACCAGATCTGTGGAAAAGAAAACAAATGGAATTTCCCCCGCCAGTTCCGCGAGCAGCTGGGTGACCTCGACATTCACGCGCCGCGCCAGCTCCGGGTTTTTCTGCGCCTCGCCGACGAGGGTGATGGCCGCGCAGTGGATGACGAGTTGCGGCTGATCTTTGTGAAACTCGCAGCGGACGGCGGCGAAATCGAGCAGGTCAAGCTGGCTGCGCGTCAGCGCCCGCACGCGCCAGTCAGGGGCAAAGCGTGGCGCGGTCTGGGCGAGATAATTTCCAATCAGCCCATTCGCGCCGGTGATCCAGGCGAGTTTCATGTCGGCAAATCATTACGCGTTAGAAAGTCAAAGTCAAAGCGGGCCTTGTGGGCGAAAAGGGTTGTGGGTTCGTCAACAAGCTGATAATCGGAAGCCCGTTTTATGAGAAAATTCTTGTCCTGGCTCTCGCTGGTTCTGGTCATGAGCATCCCTGCTTGTGTAAATGTAATGATTGATGCCCAGAATTGTTTGGATGATGGTGCCAAACAATTCAACAATGGTGATTACAACGGAGCCATCACGAATTACTCCAAAGCCATTCAATTAATCCCGAAGTATGACAACGGCTATTACTATCGCGGTATGGCGAAGTCAGCGAACGGTGATCCCGATGGTGCGATTGCCGATTGCACTAAAGCCATCGAATTGAAACCCGACTTTGCCCATGCTTACAACCTCCGCGGCATAGCGAAGTTCGATAAGCGAGATCTCGATGGCACGATCGCCGATTGCACCAAAGCCATCAAATTGAAACCCGACTTTGCTGATGCCTACAACAATCGCAGCCTTGCGAGGATAGATAAAAACGATCCTGATGGTGCCATCGCCGATTGCACCAAAGCCATTGAGTTGGATGCGAATTTCTCCACGGCATTCAACACGCGCGGTATTGCGAAGATGGATAAGGGTGACGTTGATGGCGCGCTGGCTGATTTTAACAAGGCCATCGGAATGAGACCGGACCATGCTGTTGCCTATAACAGTCGCGGTTTAGCCAAGGGCAAGAAAGGCGATCTTGATGGCGCGATCCTCGATTACAACAAGGCCATCGTATTGATGCCGGACTTTGCTGGTGCTTACAAGAATCGTGCCGCTGCCAAGAGCCAGAAAGGCGACGTGGATGGCGCGAATGCCGATTCCACCAAAGCCGCGGAGCTGAAACCGAATTAAACATTTGCCGGAGAAAATCGCGGCAGGGTAGTTTCCATCCACCATCCTGACCGGCAACATCTGGCCGGTAGTTTACTTAGTCTACCAACCGCTTCATCAGATTTCCGTAGGCGTCAATCCGGCGGTCGCGCAGGAACGGCCAGTGCGTGCGCGTGGTGTCCACTTTGGCGAGGTCCACGGGCACGATCAGAATCTCTTCCTTGTTCGTGGAGGCTTTGGCGAGGAGTTCGCCGGAGGTTCCGGCCACGAAACTTTGGCCCCAGAATTCCAGTCCGTCGCCGCCCACGCCCTTGATGACTTCATGACCGATGCGGTTGACGGACGCCACGAAGCAGCCGTTGGCCACGGCGTGTGAGCGCTGGATGGTTTCCCACGCGCCGTGCTGGCGTTCGCCGTATTCCTTTTTCTCGCTGGGATGCCAGCCAATGGCGGTCGGGTAGAACAGGATTTCCGCGCCCTGCATCGCGGTGAGCCGCGCGGCTTCGGGATACCACTGGTCCCAGCAGATCAGCACGCCGATCTTGCCGTAGCGCGTCTGCCACGTCTTGAAGCCGAGGTCGCCGGGCGTGAAATAAAATTTCTCGTAGAACAACGGATCATCCGGGATGTGCATCTTCCGGTAGATGCCGAGCAGGGAACCGTCGGCGTCAATGATGGCGGCGGTGTTGTGATAAACGCCGGAGGCGCGCTTCTCGAACAGCGAGGCGATGATGACGACCTTGTGCCGCTTCGCGAGCTTGCGGAAGGCGTCGGTGCTGGGCCCGGGAATCTTTTCGGCCAGTTCAAAATTCTTGTGATCCTCGCTCTGGCAAAAGTATTGCGAACGGAAGAGTTCCTGCGTGCAGATGATCTGCGCGCCGGATTTGGCGGCGCGTTCGACGAGCGCGACAGTTTTCTTGAGGTTCGCGTCCGGGCTGGCGGATACGTCAGTCTGAAGCAGCCCCAGCTTCACGACCTGGGAGGCGGCGCGTTTCATTTTTTGGCGGTGTTGGCGAGCAGCACGGTCTTGTCCTGCAAATCCGCTTTGGCGCCGGCGGTCGGAACAGTCTGGCCGAACAGCTCGCGGATGAACTTGCCGAGCGTCTCGTTGGTCGGGCCGTAACCCGCACCGTAGATATAATACTCCAGGTCCACCATCAGTTCATCCGCCGTGCCGTAACGCCGGTTGAGGTCGCGGGTGAGGCAATGGTGCAGGATGTCATTGAGCTTGTCGTCAATGCGCGAATCCAGCGCGCGGAAGTCCGGCACCGGCTGGTTCATGATGCGCTGGCGGGATTCCTCGGCATTCTCGCCCTTGAAAATATTTTTGCCGAGCAGCAGGTTCGCCAGCACGACGCCGACGGAAAACAGGTCGGAACGCTTGTCGGTGATCTGGAAATCCGCCTGCTCGGGGCTCATGTAATCGGCCTTGCCGGCGACGACTTCGCCTTCCTGGTCGGTGAGAAAACCCTTCGCCTTGGCGATGCCGAAGTCGGTCAGCTTCACGTCGCCCTCGAAGGCGATCATGATGTTCTTGAAGCTCACGTCGCGGTGGACGATGCCGAGCGGCTTGCCATCCTTGTCGGCCTTGGCGTGCGCGTAAGCCAGCCCGCGGGCGACGCGGCTGGTGATGAACACCGCCAGTTCCTTGGGCAGGATGCGGCGTTTGTCGCTGAGCTGCCGGGAGAACTGCTCCAGATTCACGCCGCGGATCAGTTCCATGGCGATGAAGCAGACCCCGTTCGCCTCGCCGAGATGATAGGTCTGCACAATGTTCGTATGGATCAAGTCGGCCACCAGCTTGGCCTCGCCGACGAAATTCTCGATGAACATCTTCTGGCTGGCAAAGCTCGGGCGGATGATTTTGATGGCGACACGCTTGATGAAATTCTGCGCGCCGTGTTGTTCGCCTTCATAGACGACGCCCATGCCGCCTTCGAAAATCTTGCGGGTGATCTCGTAGCGAAACTCGTTCTGGATGGTGAACAACGGCACACGCGGATGGTCGGAAATTACCCGTTGAAGTCAAGTCCGCGGGTGGCCACCCCTGAAAATACTGCGATTTTTTATGCTTTTTTGCTTGCGTGCCGCGCGCGAAGGATTTTAATTCCTCGCAAGTCACAGGACTTTTGTAACTAAACGAACAACAACAACCATCGAAAGAGAACAACATTATGGCTAAAGCACTCTCCAAATCCCAACTCGTCACCGCAATCGCTGAGAAGGCGCAGCTCTCCAAAAAGCAGGCCGGTGAAATCCTCGATCACCTGGCCGCGCTCGCTTACAAGCACGCCAAAGACACTTTCACGCTGCCCGGCATCGGCAAGCTCGTGCTGAAAAACCGCGCCGCCCGCATGGGCCGCAACCCGAAGACCGGGGAAGCCATCCAGATCAAGGCCAAGCGCGTCGTGAAGTTCCGCGTCGCCAAGGCTGCGAAGGACGCGATCCTCGGCACCAAGTAATTTATCGGTTCTCACCAGGCGCTTCGATTCGTCGGAGCGCCTTTTTTATTTCCTTGAACCGGGCCGCGCGGCTTGCGATTTAACAGCGGCAGGGTTTTCCCGATTTCATGATCCGGTTTTTAATTCATCGCCCGAAGTGGATTGTCGTCATCGTCGGTTTCCTTGTCTTCTGGTTGACGCAGACCACGTGGCTGACGGCCTCGCACCTCTGGCAAAAAGCGGAAGGCACCCTCATTGACCGCCGCTATTTGTTGCGTGGCGAGGATCTGCCCGACCCGAACGTCCAACTCGTCGGCCTGGCCACCAGTTCGTTCAAGCTGGATACACTGGCACCGGAGGAGATTGCCGCTTCGCCGACGCTGCAAATGATGCAAAATCCGCCGCCCTGGGATCGGAGTGTGTATGCGGCCATCTTGGAAAAGCTGGTGGCCGCGGGCGCGAAAGTGGTGATGTTTGACTTCGTCTTCGCCAGTCAGACGGCGGGCGACGACGTTTTCGCCAAGGCGCTGGAAAAAAACAAGGACCGCGTCGTCATCGGTGAAATGTTCGCCGATGAAATCGGTTCAGACAACCAGACCAAAAAGCTGACGACTCCCAACGAGCGGCTTCTGCTGCCCGGGACCGAATCAATCGTCGGCCTCGTCAACATCTGGCCCGATCCTGATGAAATTGTGCGGCATGGACATTACCGGACCTCCATTGAGCGCGAGTCAGGATTGCGAGGCTATCCCAACAACCTGACCCATATCACGGTGCTGGCCGCCAGGAAGTTCACCGGCAAGACCACCCTGCCGTTGCAGGACCGCCCGAATCTGGTGGATTTTCAAGGTTACGCCGGAACCTACCGTCCACTGCCGGTGGAAGGCATGTTCGTGGAATCGCTATGGAAACGACCACCGTTCAACGGCGGGCTTTCGTTCAGTAACAAACTGGTCATCGTCGGTCCGATGGCGGAAATTTTTCATGATGTCCACGCCACCCCGTTCGGAGAGATGCCCGGGCCGGAAGTGCAGGCGCAGATGCTGGCGGCGCTGTTGCATGGTTCCTGGCTGACGGAAACATCAAATCAGTTCAACCAGATGCTGGCCCTGGGTGCGATGATTCTGGCCCTGCTCATCTGCCTCGGCATTCCGCAGGCGCTGCTCAAGGGAACGCTGCTCATCGCCGTCACGGTGGCGTTTCTGGTCGCCAGCCAGCTGGCCTTCAATAATTACAAACTGGTCCTGCCGATGATGCCGCCGCTGTTCTGCCTGCTCGCGACCGGCTCGTTCGGAATCATTTTTGAATACGCAATGGAGCAACTGGAGCGGCGCCGTTACAGGCATATTTTCAATCGATACGTTTCCAAAAACGTTGCCAAGGCAATTCTTGAAGACCGCCGTTCGGCCGAAGAATCCCTGCGTGGGATTAAGAAGCCGGTGACTGTTTTGTTCAGCGACATCCGTGGCTTCACCACCATGACGGAAAAAACTGACGCCGCCAAGCTGGTCGCCCAACTTAATGAATATTTTGCTGAAATGGTTGACATCATTCAGGAGAAAAACAGCGGCACCCTGCAAAAATTTATCGGCGATGCCATCATGGCTGCGTGGGGTGACACACACACGCTTGGAAACAATGAGGATGCCAGCCGCGCCGTAAACGCGGCCCTGGAAATGCGACGGGGACTTGCAAAGCTAAATGCCATGTGGAAGGAGAACCCAGACCGGCAGGTTTTGGCCACTGGCATCGGCGTCAACCACGGTGAAGTTGTCTATGGCAACATCGGTTCCAAAGAACGAGCCGAACTGACTGTGCTGGGCGATGGTGTGAACCTCGCAGCCCGCTTGGAAAGCGCGACGAAACAATTTCATACGGACATCCTCATCGGTGAAGAAACGGAAAAACTGACACGCGAACGTTTCATTTATCGGAAAGTTGGGGCCATCGCATTCAAAGGCAAAATCAAGCCGGTTGAGACGTATGTTTTAATCAGCGATCGTTCGCGGCCACCGCCCACCTGGCTGACGACGTATCATGAGGCGATCAAGCTTTATCGCGGCCGAAAATTTTCGGAGGCGGCGACGTGCTTTGAAGACGCTCGAAAGCAAATAGGCACCGAAGATTTTCTTTGTGCGATGTATCGGCTACACTGCACGGCTTACGAATCGAAACCGCCGCCGGAAGATTGGGATGGCTCATTCACGTTAGCGGATAAATAAGAGGGTTTAACGCGGGTTTTCACTTGCCTCGTCCGACAGCGTCCTTCATCTTGTTCATAAGGAACAATTGAACCCGGCCCATCGCATGAAAAAAACCATTGCCCTATCGTTGTATCTCACGTGGCTGACCGTCGTTCCCGCCAGTCCCGCCGCCGACTTCAAGCAGTCGAAAGTCACGCAGGTGGTCAATGAGGTGCAGATCATTTCCGGCGCCGATCAGGCGACGAAAAGCGCCACGGTCAACGACCTGTTCAGCCTCCCGGACATCCTGCGCACCGGCCCCGCGTCGCGGGCGGAACTGGTGGCCCAGGACGATACGGTCACCCGCGTCGGCGCGAACACGATTTTTTCCTTCGACCCCGCCAGGCGCACGGTGGATCTGAAGCAGGGCAGCCTGCTGTTCCATTCGCCGCACGGCAAGGGCGGCGGCTCGATCCACACCGGCTCGGCGACGGCATCGGTGCTGGGCTCCACGCTCATCGTCTCGGCCACGCCGAACGGTGGCTTCAAGGTGATTTCCCTGGAGGACGACGTGACGATCAAGTTGCCGAACGGGCTGCACCAACAATTGAAGCCGGGGCAGATGACCTTCATCCTGCCGGGCGGAACCCGGCTTGCGCCGATCATCCTTTTCCGGCTGGACGACCTCACCCAGCACAGTCTGCTGGTGAACGGTTTCGTTCATCCACTGGCTTCACTGCCGTTGATCGATCATGAAATCAACAGGCAAAACAAGCTGCTCAAATCCGGCAAGCTGGCGGATACCGGCCTGTTGGCGGGCAACAACGCCACGTCCGACCAGGTCGAGGTGCTGGACGCCAACACGGTTCAGTATGCGGTGAATCCTCAAGATGTGCAGGCCGCGCTGGGGGCGGACGCAACCATCAACCAGCCCAGTTTGCTGGATGCAAACATCCCCACTCCCCCCGCGCGCATTTTTATGAATCCGGCGTTTTCACTTCCGGACAACAGTTTTTTTGACGGGCAAAAGTTCACGGGTTTCGCCGCTAAAAACATTTCCATCAACACTCCCGGGTCCAATCCAAACGGATTGACTGTGAACTTGAGTCCTTATGCCGGCAAACCGGAATTTGATTTTGTGGCGTCCAAGGGCATCAACATTGAAGGTTCGGTGAACTTCAACGGGCTTTCCGCCAACAATACACTGGCCTTGATTGGCGGAGAGCAAATCACTTTCGCGCCGAACGTTGCCGTGCAGGCCAATGTCGGAGATTTCCAGATCGCCTCTGCGGGCGCCCTGACGCTGGATAGCGTCGCCCTGATCAACCAGCTCGGTGGAGTGAGTCTTGCCTCCGGTTCGACCATCAGCCTTGAAAACACGACAACCATTGACAGTGCCGGTGGCGTCACTCTGTCGGCTCCCGACTCCGTCAACCTTTCGTCGGACGGCTTCGTGGTCACCGGTTTCAATCACCCGGTCGCCGGGCACTATGTCGGTTTGAGCGGTCCAACGACCATCATCACCGACGCCGGCTCCGGCCAGGTGACCTTGAGTTCGAGTTCGGCTTCGGTGGCGGTGGTGGATACTGACATCCAGGCGCATTTCCTGACGCTCAACTCGGGCGACAGCATTTTGCTGGACGCCAGCGGTCATACCCTGTCAGCGACCGGCCCGGGCGCCACCGCCAGTTTTACGGCGCCCAATCTGGTTTCCGTCTATAATGCGGACCTGGCCGCTTATGGCGCGGTCAACATGGCTGCCAATACGATCAACCTGATTAACGTGGCGTTTGGCGCTGGCAGCACCGTCAGCCTGCAAAGCTTGAATGGCGTGCTGGCGCCGAATCCCAACACCGGCGCGGTGTCCGTGCCGGGCGCGGTCAACTTCATCAACAACGTCACCTACGGCGGGAACCCCGCGCAAAACTACGTGAACAATGGGGGCGGGATAACCATCTCAAAGCTGCATTAAGCGGGTGCGGGGTTGTTTCTTATTTCTGATTATACATCACCGTGAAAATTTTTCGTGCCCTCGCCGTCCTGACATTCATTTTCTCCGGCCTGCTCACCCTGCGCGCCCAGCCGGTGAATGTGCAGCAATTCCAAAACACCCAGCAGGCGCGGCAATTTGAAGCGCCGTTGCCCGGCCAGATGCTGGCCACCAATGCGCCGGAATTGTATCCGGGCGAAAGCACGGATGTCGGCCCGCAGCGCATTCTCCGGCAGAATCCGCGCCCGAATTATTTCAACGTCTGGTTGGACAGCCAGGTGTTTTACTCTGACAACGCGAATTTTGCCCAGGGCAAATTTATTTTGGACAGCACGGTCTACGTCAACACGGCACAGGCGGCGATCACACCGCCGGACTTCAAGCTGGGTGATGGCCGGTTGACACTGACCGCCGGCGGCATCAGCCAGTGGTATAATTACGGCAACCACCAGATGAGTTCGCTGGATTTCAACGCCCAGACCTTGTTCACCAGCGCCCGATACTCCTGGAACAACTGGCAGTTCAGTCTCGGCTTTAGTTACACGCGCCTGTTGGAACAGGAACATTACAACCAAACCTATCAGGAATATTTACCGGTGCTGGCGGTGCAGCGCATTTTCCCCATCAACGAGAAACTCATTGTCGCGGTAGGCAACCAGCTTGACTATCATTTCACGGATGTGCCGCCCCATACCATCGCCATCAACGCCTCCAGCGGTTCCAGCGAGATCAACAACCGGCTGGATGACATCACCAGCCTGACCCTGAGCTGGGAGTTGGCCCGCCGCCTGATTTTGCAACCGAGCTACCGCTTTCAATATTCCAACTACCGATACAGCACCGACCAGACGACCGACCGGAACGATTATCTGAACACGTTCGGCATCACGCTCGCCTATTACTTCAACCAGAACATCAGCCTCCGCACCTTTTTCAATTACAACATCAAGCAGTCCGACGATCCGCTGACGCCCGCCTATCACGAATACAACGGCGGCCTGGGCGGGACGTTGAATGTCAGCTTCTGATCGGCCTCGACTCCGGCGTGCAGGGAAGGGGACTCCTTTGCTTAACCGGCTTTACGCCAGATTTTCCAATGTTTTTCCAATTGGCGGCAGAAGACATCGGGTGTTTCGGTGTAAAGCTGTGAACCCAGCCTCAGGGTGTCGCGACGCAACTGGCTCCGGCGTGTCTCGATCAGCCGGGTCACTGCCACGGCTTCTTTGAGTGGCCCCTCAGTGGCGTCGCTCACGTATTGTTGCAGCAGAAAGAGGTCGTGGTCATCGCCAAGCTGGACGCCCAGCAACCCAAGGTCATCCGTGCGGCCGCGCATCGCCGCCGGCCAGGCCGGGGACAACAGGCAGAAATAAAACCAGAGGTCTTTCACGTGCTTGCGCCATTCATGAAGATGTTCCGAGGACGGCTCCTTGCGGGCGAGCCGGCAGGCCTCGCGCCCGCGACGATAACCTTGTCTCAACCCCGGCTCAATCGCCGCCCAACTAGACGCCTTGATTTTCAATCCGCGCAAGCGCCGGCCGGTCTTCTTCAAAATCCGGTCCGCCATCGTGACGGAATTTCCGCCTCGAAATTCGCGTGTTCTGGCACGGTAGTTTTTTTGCAACACCTTCTGGATTTCCGGAAACCGTCGCGTCGCGTTTTGTCCGGCAATTTTCTCCAGAGCCAGGAGCATCACCCGCGCATCACGCGTCGCGGCCAGACAGACGGCTGCCGCGCGCAGCGCCTTGGTGCACTTGCGAAAAGCGCTGGTCCCGATTTCCCCGCGCACCAGCCGGAGCAGCGCCCGCAGCTTTTTGATCTCTTTTCGCACGCCGTAGACGGCGACCGGATGACCGGAGGCCTGCAAAAACGAGCGGGCCACGCGAATGCGCTCGCGGCATAGACGCCTCACACCTTGGGTCGCTGATTCCGATTTTTTGAAACGAAACGCCATGGCAACTCAAATTCTAACCCGTTCCCGGGAATTTTCGCCAACACAAATCTCGGGCGCTTTTTTAGCGGTGTTCACCCGCAGCCTTCTGGGGTTAAGATAAGGTCATGAGACCTCCAGATTCATCTATCAAACGAGGTTTTACCTTTGTCCTGATGGGGTTTCTGCCGTTTAGCGATGGCGCGTTACGACCCCAGTTTACCGCCTAGCGGTTATCTTCTAACGGAGAATTGTTTGGGGGTGTCTTGTCGGATGAAACGTGGACAAGCACAAGCCCGCTGGCGTGGTGAGGGGGAAATAAAACAACCTAGTGGTAGACGCCAAGGACAAGCGGGTGCCTATTCACCAGCTAAAGCGTCTGCCACTAAGCCAACAAGATTGTCGCCCAAACTCGTTGCTTCTGGCTATGGGGTGATAACCTAATGCAAGCGGGGCAAATAGAAAACCAGCCGGCGCTGTGAAACGCCGGCTGGCCAAACCCACCCACCCCAACCTGCAACGAGCCAAGTATACTCGGGCGCGGCTAGATTGCTATGGCCAGTTTTGGCTATAAAAACCCGCGACGGTGATGCCATTGTTCATCATGGCAACGTGGTGGGGGAAACAAAAAGCCCAGCAGCAACGTCCAAGGGGCAAGGGTAACCCCCGCTGAGAAGACGTGGAACCGCTGAGCAAACCAGATAGTCGCCCAAACCAGCCAGTCTTGTCTATGGGGTGTTCACCGTATGCCAGGAGCGGCAAACAAAAAGCCAGCCTGCGAAACCATGCGCAGACTGGCTCAAACCACCAACACTATGAAGTGGTGTGAACTTCTCCTGACCAGATTGAATCGCGATGGCCAGTTTTGGGTTGATTGGCGCAAATAAAAAAACGCGCCGGTGACGCCGGCCGGTGAAAACTTGACGCACGCAACTATTTCGTGCGTCGCCGACTGCTTTCGGGCTTCCTTTTCATCTGCGGTTCCGGTAGAACGATTCAATAGTTTTTATGCCGACGCCAGCCAGGAAACCAGCGCCCTGATTTCGGATGCTTGTAGATCCATGCCAAGCGATGAATAGGCGGTGATGGCAAGTCATCATGTTTCAGGGTTGTTCATCGTGGCGAAAAGCCAATCAAAACGACCGTTTAATACACTAAAATGAAACCTCGCGTTCGTTTCGCCCCTTCGCCCACCGGTTACCTCCACATCGGCGGGGCGCGCACTGCTTTGTTCAACTGGCTTTATGCCCGCCATACCGGCGGCACGTTCGTCCTGCGCATCGAGGACACCGACGCCGCGCGCAATTCCCAGGAAGCCGTGGACGTGATCATCAACGGCCTCCGCTGGCTCGGCCTCGACTGGGATGAAGGGCCGCTCACCGGCGACGCCACCGGGCCGTGCAAGGGCGATTGCGGGCCGTATTTCCAGAGCCAGCGCAAAACCAATTACCAGCGCCGGGTCGAAGCGCTTTTATCGCACGGCCTCGCTTACGAACACGAAGGCGCCATCAAGTTCAAGATGCAGCGCGAGCCGATCACCATTCACGACCTCGTCATCGGCGACGTCGTGCGGCCGCTCACTGACCGCGAGGAACTGGATCCTGACTTTGTCATCCAACGCTCCGACGGCCAGCCCGTCTTCCACCTCGTGAATGTCGTTGACGACATCGAGATGAACATTACCCATGTAATCCGGGGCGAAGATCACGTGAGCAACACCGCCAAGCATATCGCGCTCTTCAATGCCTTTGGCGTCAAGCCGCCGCATTTCGCCCACATTCCGCTGATCTTGAATGGCGACGGCTCCAAGATGAGCAAGCGCGACCAAGGCGCATCGCTGACCAGCTATCTGGACACCGGTTTTCTGCCCGAGGCCGTCGTCAACTACCTCTGCCTGCTCGGCTGGTCGCCCAAGGAAAATCGCGAGAAACTCACTTTGGCCGAGACCATCGAACGCTTCGACCTGCCGCAGATTCTGCGGCACAACGCGCGGTTCGATTACGAGAAACTCCTCTGGCTCCAGGGCGAATACGCCCGCGAACTTGCCCCCGACCGCTTTTACGAACTCGCCGTCCACGCGTTTGCCAAGGCGGGCGTGGACACCAACCAGTTCGACTTGATCTACGTCAAAGCCGCGCTCGATACCTGCCGGGGCAAGATCAAGACCTTCGCCGAACTGCCCGCCTACGCCGGTTTTTATTTCAAAGACGAAATCAGCTACGACCCGGAAGCCGCGAAGAAAGCGTTCGTGCCGGAAAATAAACCGCGCCTGGAAAAACTCCGCGACGCCTTCGGGAAACTCGTTGCCTTTGATGCCGCTGCCATCGAAGCCGCGTTGAAATCCACCGCGACCGAACTGGGCGTCAAAGTGGGCGTGCTCATCCACCCGACGCGCCTCGCCGTCACCGGGAATCCCAACGGCCCGAGCCTGTATCATCTGCTTGAAGTCTTGGGCAAAGAAAAATCAGTGGCACGAATTGAGCGAGCGCTGACACAAAATGGATTTGTCTCATGAAACAAAATCACGTTCCTGCGGTTTGATAATTATGGATTCAATGGAGCAAATACGAATGCGCAAAGGCTTCAGAAGTGTGGTTCGTGTCTTTGGGGTGATTGCAATTGTTCTTGTCGCCATCACCTTCACATTGGACAAATCCTTGGGTTATCGAATTGGTCAAAGTAATTATGTTCTATTTCTATGTGTGGAGCGTCTGGCGTTAGCTTCTATTGTGGTTGTGATTTTGGCACTATTATTTTGTGTCGTAGCACGCCAATGGTTTTCCGTGGCCCTAATTGTATTCAGTTTGTTCTTCCTACTTTCCATCGGTGGACCTCATTCCGGTCCCAACCCAGAAGCGTGGTGTTACAACAACCTCCGTAAGATTGACGCGGCAAAGAACCAGTTGGCAGCAAAGAACAATCTGACAAATGGGACGGTTGTCACGAGCGAACAACTCTCATCCTGCATCGAAGGCGGATTCGCCAGTCTTAAATACGCCGAACACGGGACATACATCATCAACCCGATTGGTGTTGAGCCACGTTGCACAATTCACGAATCAATAAGTGAAATGGAAATGAATTGGAACAAGGCAAGTCGCTAGCATCGATCCGTGGCTTAAAAAGATCCATCACCCACATCACGTCCTTTCTGCCGGCGCTGCGCTGACTGAAACGAATCTCTACTGGCGCTGTCTGTATTCGAAATGAATCCACGACGCGCGTTCACCCTGATTGAATTGTTGGTGGTCATCGCCATCATCGCCATTCTTGCCGCCCTGCTGCTGCCGGCGTTGAGTTCGGCCAAGGCAAAGGCGTTGCGAATCGTCTGCGTCAGCAATCTCCGGCAGATGGCTATGGCCGTTCAAATGTATGCCGACGACCACGACGATTCCCTGCCCGGACCGCTGCTAATCGGAATCGCCTCGGGTTATGACAATACCACCGGCGTCACTTCCGCTTACCCACACATCGGCAATTACCTTTGGTCCTACCTCGGCCTGGCCGATCCCGCGACGGTGGGGACAAACTCATTTGTGCCCCAAGTGTTGACGTGTCCGGCGCAGATGAAAATCAAATCCGCGCTCGTGCCCGATGGCGAACAGATCAATTTCGCGTCGCGGAATGCGCTGCGTTTTCTTCCCGGCACCAGGACTATCGACAACACCACGCGGCCATTCGGCTATCCGGACAACACCATACCTCCCGTGACGGGCGCGCCCTTCAAGCCGATGCGCTTGAGCTGGCTCGCGGCCGTCACCAACAACTTCAGCGGCACGTTTGCCTTGCGCGATGCCGACCAGCAGTTGGACGGCACCAACAATCCGCCATGGTGGCACTCGTGGATTTCCCGTTCCGCGGTGCATGGCTCGGACATCCGGAACGCCGCCTTCTTTGACTGGCACGTGGAATCTGTCAAAGGAACCAACGGCCTGTCCAATCTCCATCGTTAGCATTTTACTAAAAAATACGCGCGCCCATTTCCGCCGCGGAAACGGTTGAAAACTTGTTGCGGTCAGGGGTGAACGAGACGGAAGAAATTGTTTCCGGCCGGCGAGGGCAGAATGACTTGCTCCACTCCGGTTGTTGTTTCAATCGAATTGGTCACGCCCGTCCAATTGGTCGTGCCAAGATCCGGGTTTTGTTCCAGCTCAAAACCCGGCCAGGCCGCCGACCAGGAAAAAGCCAAAGTGTTCGTCAGTGTAACCCGGAAATCGAGGACTGGTGGCGCGGGCGAATTCAGCAGCACCGTCAGCGTATTGTTCCAGGAATTGGCACAGATCAAGTCCGGCTTGCCGTCGCCGGTCACATCCGCCGCCGCCAGCGCCAGCGGTTCGGGGCCGGCGGGGCTGGTGGAGGCGATGGTGAAATGACCGGTTCCGTCGTTGGTCAACACCATGACGTTATTGTCGTCTCCATTCGCGCAAACCAGATCCATTTTTCCATCACCATTCATGTCCGCCGCCGCCAGCGAAGCCGTCTTTTGCCCGACCGTGTAAATGGCGTTGGATCCGAAGATCCCGCTGCCATTGTTCGTCAGCACCGTGAGGATGCCTTGATAAGTGCCGGCCATGGGATCGGCATTGGCGGTGATCAAATCTGCATGGCCGTCGCCATTCACATCGGCGGCCACCAAACAACTCAAACTGGTGGGCATGGCATAAGTTGTGTTGGAAACAAACTGGCCGGAACCGTCGTTGGTCAACACGGTAATGGACCCGGCGTAGTCCGGGTAAACTCCTTGATTGCCGGTGAGCAAATCTATTTTGTTATCGCCATTCACATCCGCCGCGACAAAGCAGACCGGGCCGACAGCAACGCTGCAGGTTGCCGAAAACACTAAATTTCCGCTGCCGTCGTTGGTCAAAATGGTCACCGCGCCAAAATAACTGTGGGCCACAATCAAATCAGGGTAGCCGTCGCCGTTCACGTCCGCTCCACCAATTGAAGTGGGAGGAAATGCATCCGTATTGAAGGAATAGGCCGCAGTGAAGCTCCCGCTGCCGTCATTGGTCAGCATCGTCAAGTGGTCCGAAAACGCTTCGTGCAGGCAAACCAGATCCGTTTTGCCGTCCTGGTTGAAATCCGCCGCGACCACGCCAAATGAATAGGCACCGCCATCCAAGCCGTTGGTCGAGCAAAGAGAGAATGTTCCGTTGCCATTGTTCGTCAGCACGGTCAGGGTTTGCAAATCATACTGGCCGCTGACCACATCCATTTTGCCGTCGCCGTTGACATCGGCCGCGAGAACCGAGAACGGGTTCATGCTGACAATGTTCGTTGAAGACAATACGAAGTTCTGGGCGCCAACGCAGCCCAGACTGGCGAACAATGCCAGCACAATTAAAGATAGTGGATATGATTTCATGACTCGCTCCCAAGAATGCGCGGCTCTGTTTAGCACACACAAAATCAATAAACAACCGCGAACCACCGGCCAATAATCCGGGGTGGCCATGAACTCCGCGTCAAAAGATCCGTGCTTCATCCTGGTTCAATTCGTCGATAAAAAAATCAATGTCGCGCCTCCCAAAGCTTTTCACTAGACTCCGCCGCGTGCCGCACACGATAAACCGCATAATCGAAGCCACGGGGGAATATGCGCCCTGGCTGTTTCTTACATTATTCATTGCGGCTTCCTTCCTGATGATCTGGCGGCTGGAGGTGATGAGCGGGCGCGGCTTTGAAGGCACGGTGCTCGGCACGCTGGTGATGCCGTATTGCTCCGGCCTGGGCAACCTGATCTTCGCGTTCATCCTCGGCCGCAACGGCGGCAACGGGCAGGACGTGATGACCAACTCGCTCGTCAACAACGTCACGAACATGACCCTCGTGCTCGGGCTGCCAGCCATCATCTGGGGTATCCGGGTGTTGCCGGAGAAAAAGAGCGGCAAGGACGGTTCGTCGCCCAGGAAAAACAACGCCGCCGGAAAAACGCACGAACTCAACCGGCTGTCGCTGCTGCTCACGCTCACGGCGGTCGCGTTTTTTACCGGGGCCGTTTGGGCGTTGGGGCGCGACGGGAAGATCAATTTTAACGATGGCGTGGTGCTGGTCGGGCTGTTTCTGTTCTGGCAATGCTTCCATGTTTTCGACGTGCTGAAACACAACGTGCGCCAGGGAAAGTCGCTGGGCTGGACATTGCCGCTGGATCTGGCGCTGCTTGGCGTTGGTGCGTATGGAATTTACCTCAGTGTTGACTGGCTGGTGAAATGGGTGGCGACCATCCACACGGGCTTCGTCAGTGCAGAATACATGGGATGGTTGAGCGGCTGGCTGATGGTGCTGCCGAACGCGCTGCTGGCGATGTATTACGCGTGGCGCGGCCAGCCGGAAACGGTCTATGCCTCGCAGGTGGGCGATTCGCACGTCTCAATCCCTCTGTGCGTCGGCATCTTTGCGTTGTATCACCCGATCATCATCTCGCCGTTCTTCACCACCAGCGTCTGTATTCTGCTGAGCGCGACCCTGGTGCATTTTCTTTGCGTGACGATCTTCGGACGATTGCCGCGGATCGTGGGCTACCTGCTGATCGTGGCTTACGGGGTGTTTCTCTTCAAAGGGCTGATCGGTTGATGCCGGTCGCACGGGGGCGACTATTTTTTGAAGAAATTGGTGTCGGAATGGACGAACAAGGGATTCATCCGCACCTGGTCGCCCAGTTCCGCAAAGGGCACCTGCGCGTTCAGCCATTTCGGATCCTTGGCCAGAGTGTCCATGGATTCACCCGTGTTGTTGCAGATGAGATAAATCCCCGCGCCCAAGACCATGAACGCCTCAAAATGCGTCCCGGTGGCGTGCCGGGCGAAAGCGAAATCGCCGACACCGTAATCGGTGCCCAACAGTTCGGTGCGCAGGGAGCCGAGGTCGTTGGCGAAATTCCTGAGGAAATCATCATTGCGCGGGCCGACATAGGAGAGCACGCGCGCCTTGTTTTCGGCCAGCGACACAACCGCCCATTCGTCGAACACGAACTTGCCGTAGAGCGCGTCCATTTGCCCGGTGCAGGTTTTGATAAGAAGTTTGACTTCGTCCAACGTCATAATTGAGTTTGAGGAAAGCAAGTTTGCCGCCATGAAACAAGGGAATTTCCGGACGGCTGAAAATTAAACTTTGCCGGTGTCGGAAAATCCATATTCTGCCGGAAATCATGCAAACACCTGTCACGCTGGAGAGATCGTTCGGGTCCGCCGCTGGTGGAAAACTGTTAAGCCGGGTGCACTGGGTGTCCACATTTTTGCTGGCCGTCACATTTTTGTCCGCATTGATCGCCGAGTTCACCGGTGCGGACGCCCGCCTGCCGGAAGCCCTGCTTATGCTGGCCGCTACCTTCAGCACGCTCGTGGCGCTGGCCCGGCAGTTGCCGTTGCAAAATGTTTTGCTGGCCGCGTCCATGACCGCGCTCATTGGAAGTCTGGCACACCTTCTCTGCGCGAAGACGGGAATCCCCTTCGGCCCGGTGCTGTTCGGCTCGGCCGCGGGCCTGAAATTGTTCGGCATGCTGCCGTGGATCGTGCCGCTGCTCTGGATCGTCGCGGTTTTGAATTCGCGCAGCGTGGCGCGGCTCGTCCTGCGGCCCTGGCGCAAGATGCGCGCCTATGGTTTCTGGCTGCTGGGTCTGACGGCGCTGTTCACGATGTTGTTTGACTGGGCGCTTGAACCGGTCACCACGCGCATAACCCATTGCTGGATCTGGACGGCGGGTGGTTTTTCCCTGACGCCGCAAGCCGCGCCGGTGTCCAACGCGATTGGCTGGCTGGTGGTGACGCTGCTGATCCTCGCGTTCGTCACACCGGTTTTGATCAACAAACAACTCAGCAAACGGAGCATGCCGGATTTTCATCCGCTCGCAGTCTGGCTGGGTGCGATTGTATTGTGCGGCGTCATTTCGGCCTTGCACGGGCTTTGGGTGGCAGTGGTCACGGATGCGGTCATTGGCCTCGTCACCGCCGGGCTCGCTGTCCGTGGTGCGAGATGGTGAGTCCGGTCAATGCCTGCGGCGTCCGGGTTTTGCCGCGGGCGGCTTCGCCCTGGGTTCAGGCGGCGGAACGGGTTTGTCCGGCGCAGCGCTGACCAGCAGAACGAAGCCCGCCACAAACCATGACATCAATCGCCGGATAAAGATAGCGTTCGCCGGTGATGCGCTCGCTGCCGGCCAGCGCGCCAGTGTAATTCCCGGATCCGAATGGGTGGTGCTCCAGACGACGCTGATGAACATGGCGAAGATCACAAATACCAGCGAGAGCGGCAGCACCGTCCAGCGCAGGTTCCCGCCCTGCCGCCAGGCGACGATGAACACGAGCAGGCAAACCCAGCCTGGCTTTGCGGATGCACTCCGCGCTCGTGTCGGCTTTGTTGCGACACGGCATCACGATGGTTAAATCAAACTTCATTTCTTAGGCTGTTTGCGTTATTCGCACTTTGTCAATTTCAATCGTGCCACGCGCCGGCCGTCCATCTCCTCCACGCGCAATTCGCACGTGCCCACCGTCAGCGTGTCGCCCGTTTTCGGAAAGCCGCCCAGCCGCTGCGTCAGCCAGCCGCTTGCCGTCGCGATGCCCTCGTCGTGCTCCACCGTGCCGATGATTTTTTCCAGCTCGTGCAGCGGCAGCGTGCCCGCAGCTTCCCAGACATTCTCGCCAACCCGCGACAGCTCGGATTTTTCGGAATCGAACTCATCCTGGATCTGCCCGACGAGCGCTTCGAGCACATTTTCCAGGGTAACAATGCCGGTCGTGCCGCCGTATTCGTCCACAATCACGGCGATGTGCGATTTCCGTTCGAGAAACAATTGCAGCATTTTTTCCAGCCGCGCCGTTTCGGGAACGTAAATCAGCTTGCGCGCCGCCGGCAGCAGCTCGGCCGCCGTCTGCGCCCTGTCGCGCAACGCGTAAAGGTCCTTGATGTGGACGACGCCCGGGGTCTTGTCCAGATCGCCGCCTTCGCAAATGGGAAAACGTGAGTAACGCGTTTTTTCCGCCAGCACCAGGCATTCCGCAATCGTCGCGTCGGTGTTAAAGGCGGTGATCTCGTGGCGCGGCCGCATCACTTCACGTGCCGTGCGATGGCGGAGATCGAGCGCGTTCAAAACAATGTTGCGTCCCACCGCCGTGCCGCCCGCCGCGCTTTGCGACGCCGAAAGCAGCAGCCGCAATTCTTCCTCCGAATGCACGCTGTGGAATTCTTCCGTGGAAAATCCCAGCTGGCGCAACACGAACTGGGACGAGCGGTGCAGCAGCCAGATGAATGGGTAGGAAATGCGGTAAAACCAGTTCAGCGGACTGGCCACCCACAACGCGGTATTCAAGGTGCGCCGGATCGCGATCGCCTTCGGCACCAGTTCCCCGATGACGATCAACAGGTAACAGTTCACAAAAAAACCGACGCCGATGGCGATGCCGCTCTGCACATTTTCCGCGGTGATTTTCAACAGTTCAAAGATCGGTGCCAGCAGATCCCGGAAGACCGGTTCGACCGCCACGCCGAGGCCCATGCTCGCGAGCGTGATGCCGAACTGGGTCGTGCTGATGTAAGCATCAATGTGGTTGATGATGTGCCGCGCCATCTTCGCCCGGCGGTTGCCCTTGGCCACGAGCGCCTCGAGCTGCGTGTCCCGGATGCGCACCAGCGCCAGTTCCGCCGCGACAAAAAAGCCGTTCAGGAGCACCAGCGCCAGCAGGGCCAGGATCTTCAGCACGATCAAAACCGGATCACTCACAATTTCACCTCGCCAAACATCAGCTTTAAAATGTCTTCCAACGTCACGACCCCGACCTCGCCGCCGTCACGCGCCAGCACGATGGCCAGCCGCTGACCGGCCCGCTGCATCCGGCGCAGGGCGATCTCCAGCCGCACGTCCTCCTCCATGAACAACGCAGGCGTCATATGCAGAGCTGCCGGACTGTTCAAATCCAGCGTGTCGCCGAGCAGCAGCACACCGACTTCGCACAAACCCGCGATGCGCCGCCGGCCCTCGCGCAGTTCATAGACCGGCAGGCGTGAGAAACGCTTTTCCCGCGCCAGCTTCAACGCATCGCCCACCGACGTGTCCTGTTCAACCGACACCATGCTGGCGAGCGGTGTGGCGAGCTGACCGACGGTGAAATTCTGCAGGTCGAGCACGCGGTTGATCATCGTGCGCTCATCGCTGGTGAACGCCTGCGCCGATTCTTGCATCACCGCCCGCATCTCCTCGCGGTTGCCGAACAGCCGCCCGGTAAACGCCCGCCCGCCCGTCCATTTCAAAATCGTTTTGGACACGTCCGCGACAATCACCACCAGCGGCAGCAGGCTGAAATGCACCAACCGGAAGACATTGGCGGCGGAAAGGCACAACGAATTCGGGTGCGCGCGGAACAACATCTTCGGCAGCAGATCAAAAAATGTGTAGAACAAGAACACCGAAGCGGCGAAAACGCCGATGGTCCAAAAGCGGTTGCCCAGGAAATATTCGTGGATTTTGGCGAGCGAAAATCCGAGGATCATGAAATTCGCCAGCGTGTTGCCCACCAGGATCGTCCACAAGAATTTTTCCGGATTTTCCAGAAAACCGTGGAGCAGCATGGCCGATGGGTTGCCCGCGCGCGCCAGCCGCCGCACGCGCAGCCGGTTCAATGCGAACACGCCCGCCTCCATCCCCGACAGCAGGAACGACAGCAGCAGGCACAAACCCAGCACGACCCAGTTGAAAAGGTTCAGGTCCATGTTTGGAAAATTCCAAGCTCCAACATCCAAGCTCCAGAGAAATTCCAAGGTTCAAATTCCAAAACCGTGAAATCGTCCCGAAGATACGGATCATCGCGGCGAATCACCTTGTTTGGCACTTGGTGTTTGGCGCTTCTCTGGATGTTGGAGCTTGGATGTTGGCGCTTCATTTGATTCGTTGAACCAGCAGCTCCCGCACGCGCCGCTCGTCCACGGTTTGCGCGGTGAATTTCAAATCCTGAAACACCGCCGTCTCGCCCGCCTCCGGCACCACGCCGAGCAGATGCGTGAGCAGGCCGCCCATCGTCTCGACCTCCCCCACCTCGGGCAGCGCGGGAAATTCGCGGCGGAAATCGTCCAGCCGCATCGTGCCGTTGACGCGCCATCGGCCGGGTGAGATTTTTTCCATCACAAAACCCTCCGGCTGCGACATCGTGCGAATCGTTCCGACGAGTTCGCCGAGGATGTCCTCCATCGTCACCACGCCCGCGACGCCGCCGAATTCGTCCAGCACCACCGCCAGCCCGCGATGTTGTTTCTGCAGGCTTTGGAACAGCTGGAGCAGGTTCATCGTCTCCGGCACGAATGACGGGAATTCAATCACCTCCGAAAGATCGATCCCGGGGTTGAGCAGGAGCGCCTGGGTGTTGAGGATGCCCACGATCGTGTCGGGCGTTTCGTCATAGATCGGCAGACGGCGATGCTTGAATTTTTTGGCGGTGGCGATCATCTCCGGCACCGTCGCGTCATCGGAAATGCACGCCATGCCGGCGCGCGGGCGCATCACGTCGCGCGCCATGCGCTGGTCGAGGCTGATGATTTGCAGGATGATTTCCCGCTCCGATTCCGCGAGCGTGCCCTGCCGGAACGCCATGTCCAGCAACTCCTGATATTCTGCATCGTTAAGCGCCGGCGCGAGCGCGGCGGCGGGCGCGGCGGGTTTTTTCAGAAACACTGCGTTCAGCCGCTGTGCCGTGCGATACAAGGGCGTGCTGATGGTTTGAAAAATCAACATCGGCCAGCCGACCCGCAATGCCCAGCGCTCCGGTTTGCGCACCGCCAGCGTTTTTGGGAAAACCTCGCATCCGACCAGCACGAACACCAGCAACGCGATCATTGTCACAGCCAGCGCCCAATGCGCGTTGAACACCATCCGCAGGGCGATCGCGAGCATCGCGGCGTTGGCGAACGTGGTGCCGAGCGCCAGCGTCGCCAGCAGGTCTTGTGGCTGTGCCAGCAGCCGGGCCACGACTTTGCCCCGGCGCGGATGGCGTTCCGCCAGTTGTCGCACCTGCCATTGGCCCAGGGAAAAGAGCGCCGTTTCGGCCAGCGCGAAGAAGAAACTCGCGCCCGCGAAAATCAAGATCGCCGTTATCGCCAGCTCCATGTGCGGAGTGTGGCGGAAAAATCACGCGGGCAAAAGGAGAAAGACCAGAGGTGGATCGGACGTCGGCGACAGACCAAAAGCATGGCCGCGTGCTTACTCAGTCGGTCGCCAGTGGCTCCTGCCGGTTTTGATCATTTCGATTGCAGTTCCAAAATTGTAATTGAACAAGGCGGGAAGGCGCGCGGGAAGGTGGTGCCCAGACCGTCCACGGTTTCCATCGTTGGCACGACGTTCTTGGGGTCAACCGGCGAATTGGTCGCGTCGCGGTTGTCCGCCTTCAGCACGGTGGCCGTGCCTTTTTCGGCGATTGCGTTCACGCCGTTGGTTTCAATCTTCAGGGCCTGCGGCGCGTCCGCGCGGTTGACGATCTTCACGATGAGCTTGCCGCTGCCGGTTTCGCGGGTGGCGGAGTAGAAGAGGGACTTCACTTCGCGCGTGGCGGGAAGCGGTTGTTCCACGCCGTTGACTTTCCTGGCGGGCGGTTGCCAGGCGTAAGTCGGGAGATGTTGCACCTCGGTGGCCAGCACCTCATCGCCTTGATGCAGGCTGAACATTTTTTGCGCGCAGTAGGAAGGGGAACCATGGCCGTTCAAGGCGACGCGTTGAAAAGAAAACTTTGTTCCTTCGTTGCTTCGTTGTTTATTTCACGGCGTGAATGTGCCCCGGATGCCAGATCCCAGACCCCAGACCTCACCGCCGGTGTATCGCGGACGCCTCGCGCCGTCGCCGACCGGCCATCTGCATCTCGGCCATGCGCGGACCTTCTGGACCGCGCAAGAACGCGCCTGCGCGAACGGCGGTGTTTTGATTTTGCGCAACGAGGATCTGGATTCCACGCGCTTCAAAATGGAATTTGCGGACGTGATGCTGGAGGACTTGCGCTGGTTCGGCTTTGAATGGAGCGAAGGCCCGGACCGCGGCGGACTTTTTGGGCCTTATAATCAAAGCGAACGTTATCCATTCTATCGCGCGGCTCTGGAAAAACTCCACGTCGGCAATTTCATTTATCCTTGCACCTGCTCGCGCAAAGACATCCAGGCCGCCGTCACCGCGCCGCACGCGGAAAATGATGCGGAACCGATTTATCCGGGAACCTGCAGGGACAAAAGCCTCTCAACTCTCAACTCTCAACCATCAACTCGTTTCGCCTGGCGTTTCCGTGTCCCCGACGGCGAGACCATTTCCTTTGTGGACGGAAATTGCGGCGAACAAAAATTCGTCGCCGGCAAAGATTTTGGCGACTTCATCGTGTGGCGCGGCGACGACGTGCCGGCCTATCAACTCGCGTGTGTCGTGGATGACGCGGCGATGCAGATCACCGAAGTCGTGCGCGGCGCGGATCTGCTCGTCAGCACCGCGCGGCAGATTTTGCTGTATCGCGCGCTCGGCTTGACGCCGCCGGATTTTTTCCATTGTGCGCTGATGCTGGACCAAGAAGGCGTGCGGCTGGCGAAACGGCATGACGCTTTAAGTCTGCGAACCTTGCGCCAACGCGGGGCAACGCCGGAATCGTTGCGGAAAAACTGGATTTGACCGGGTTCCGGAAGGCTGGCAACTGCTGCGGCAAAAAAAAATCAAAAAGTCCTTGTGAAATTTTTCACGATGCGGCAAATTTTGGGTTCTCGGATTTCCGCCGGTTTACTCACCGCGCGATTCGTGTTGTCCGAAACAATTTTTAAGTGAAGCAATCCGGAAAAATCTTTTTGCTCTGCGCCTTTTTCGTCGCGATCTTCGCGTTGGCTGTGGGCGCGCAGACCACCCACGACCAGCCCGCCGCAGGAGCCGTGGAGGCTGCGACAGCGACCGCCGGTCATGCCGAAGCACCACCCGTCGCGCCGATTGCACCCACGGTTTTCCATATCGGCCCATTGCCGGTGACGAATTCGATGATCTGCACCTGGATTGTGGCGCTGCTGATCTTGGTCATTATTCGCCTCACGACTTGGAATTTGAAAGAAGTCCCGACTGGCGGCCAAAATGTCATTGAATCCATCTGCGAGATCTGGGAAAACCTTGCCGGCGGCGTGCTGGAGCCAAAGGTTGTGCGCTGGGTTTTCCCCTACGCCACCACGTTTTTTATTTTCATCGTCATCTCGAATTTCGTGGATCTGCTGCCGGGTGTGGGCAGCATTGGTTACGGGATTCGTGACACGTCCAGCTCGCTGCCGTTTGCGATCTCACATGCGGAAACCCCGTTCTTCCGTCCGCCAACGTCCGACGCAAACTTGACGGTGGCGATGGCGGGCATCTTTTTGGTGATGTGTCTTTATTGGGCATTCGTTTACAACGGCCCGGTCGGGCTGGTGCGGCACATTTTTGGCATCAAGGTGGAAACGAACAAATGGGCGTTTCTGCCGCTGATGCTGTTGTTCCTTTTCATCGGCGTCATGGATTTGTTTTCCGTTGTGTTCATCCGTCCGGTGGCGCTGGCCTTGCGTCTTTACGGCAACATTTTCGGCGGCGAAACCATGTTGACAATGGCGCTGACGCAGAAGCCCCTGTGGTTCGCGGTGCTGGTCGCGCTGCCGAGCTACTTTTTTGAAGTGGTCGTCTGTCTGCTGCAGGCGTTCGTGTTTGCGATGTTGACGATTGCGTTTGTCGGCACGCTGTGCACGCCTGCGGATGAAACCGGCCACAGTCACTGAACTCACTGAACAAAATTTGCAGCCGCGCAGCGATGCCAACGGTTGTGACAACCAAAACCAAAAAGAAAGAAAGTATATGATGCTCGCAGAAGCTTACGGAAATCTTCACATCGGTCTGGCCTTCGGTGGCGCCGCCATCGGTATCGGCATTGCCGCCGCCGGCGGTGTCGTCGCCATGAGCCGCAACCCCGGTCTGGCCGGAAAAATCCTGACGTTCATGTTCATCGGCATGGCGCTCGCCGAGGGTATGGCGATTCTGGCCTGGATCGTGATCCCGACCAAGTAATTGAGGCGTTATGCTCGAAACCTTAGGCATCCAATGGCCGAAGTTGATCGCGCAGTTGATCAACTTTTCCATCGTGTTTTTCGTGCTGTGGAAATTTGCTTACAAGCCGATTTTCACCCTGCTCGAAGCGCGCCGCCTGAAAATCGCCGACAGCGTTGCCAACGCCGACAAGATCAAGGCTGAACTCGCCCGCACCGAGGCCGACCGCCAGAAAATTCTGACGCAGGCCGGTGACCAGGCGAACAAGCTGATTGACGAGGCGCGGCAGGCCGCTGCCCGCGTGCGCGAAACGGAGACCCAGAAAGCCATCGCCGCCGCCGAACAGATCGTTGCCAAAGCCCGCGAGGCTGCCGCGCAGGATCATGTGCGGATGCTCGCCGAGCTGAAACGGGAAGTGGGCCGCCTTGTGGTGCAGACCACCGCCACCGTCACCGGCAAAATCCTGACGCCGGAAGACCAGCGCCGGCTCGCCGAGGAATCGCAAAAGCAGCTGGCGGCGTGATGGACCTGACTTCGGCAGCCCGATAAACCCGGAATGAAAATCTCCAAACAGGCGCAACGCGATGCCCGGCAATTGTTCCGCAGCTGCCAGGTCAACGGTTTGCTGGATGAAGGCCGCGTCCGGCAGGCGGTCTCGCTGGTGCTCACGCAGAAGCCGCGCGGTTACGTGGCGATTTTGTCACGGCTGCACCGCTTGGTGAAGCTCGATGTGGAACTCCACACGGCACAGGTTGAAAGCGCCACGCCGCTGGCGGCGGATTTGCGCACGCAGGTGACCGGGCAGATCAACGGGATTTACGGCACGGGTGTGAACATTTCATTTACTGAAAACCCGGCCCTGCTGGGCGGCCTGCGGATCCAGGTCGGCAGCGACCTTTACGATGGCAGTGTGAAGACGCGTTTGGAAAAGTTGGAACAAAGTTTTTAATCGGAATTTATGAGTAATTTGCTACAGGAAATTGAAGCCCAGATCGCCGGTGCCAAGACTGCGACGGCGAAACAGAACGTCGGCACCGTGCGCGAAATCGGCGACGGCGTGGCGAAGATCGAAGGCCTCACCGACACGATGCTCAACGAGATGTTGGATTTCGGCAACGGCATCACCGGCCTCGCGCTCAACCTCGAAGAGACCGAAGTGGGCGCCATCGTGCTCGGCGATTACACCAAGGTCAAGGAAGGCTCCGAAGTCCGGACGACCGGCAAGCTGCTCCAGGTGCCGGTCGGCAAAGGTTTGCTCGGCCGCGTGGTCAACACGCTGGGCGAGCCCATTGACGGCAAGGGGCCGATCAAGGAATCCGCATTTTACCCCGTTGAAAAAATCGCCCCCGGCATCATCCGTCGCCGGCCGGTCAGCCAGCCGGTCCAGACCGGCATCATGGCGATTGACGCGATGGTTCCGATTGGTCGCGGCCAGCGCGAATTGATCATCGGCGACCGTGGCACGGGCAAGACCACGATTGGCGTGGACGCGATGATCAATCAGGCGCGCATCAACAAAGCCGCCGAAGCCGCCGGCGACAAGGATTTCCGTCCGATTTACAGCATCTACGTCGCGGTCGGTCAGAAGCAGTCGAACATCGCCCGCGTCATCGCCGTGCTGGAAGAAAACGGTGCACTGCCCTACACGGTCATCGTGGCGGCGTCCGCTTCCGACTCGGCTTCCAACCAATATCTCGCTCCGTTCGCCGGGGCGTCCATCGGGGAATGGTTCATGGATAACGGCATGGACGCGCTCATCATCTACGATGATCTGTCCAAGCACGCCGTGGCTTATCGTCAGGTCTCGCTCATTTTGAAACGTCCGTCCGGCCGTGAAGCCTATCCGGGCGACGTGTTTTATCTCCACAGCCGCCTGCTCGAACGCAGCGCGCGCGTCGGTGAAAAATACGGCAACGGCTCGCTCACTGCGCTGCCGATCATCGAGACGCAAGCCGGCGACGTGTCGGCCTATATTCCGACCAACGTGATCTCGATCACGGACGGCCAGATTTACCTCGAAACCGATTTGTTTTATCAGGGTGTGCGTCCCGCCGTTTCCGTCGGACTCTCCGTGAGCCGCGTCGGTTCCGCCGCGCAGGTCAAGGCGATGAAACAGGTCGCCGGCCGTATCAAGGGCGATCTCGCCCAGTTCCGCGAACTCGCGGCGTTTGCGCAGTTCGGTTCCGACCTCGATGCGAAGACGCAGGCGTTGCTCGAACGCGGCAAGCGCATCATCGAAATTTTCAAGCAGCACCAATACAACCCGCTGGCGGTGGAAGTGCAGGTGCTCGTGCTGTGGGCCGTTCAGAATAATTTCCTGGACGATGTGCCGGTGGACAAGGTGAAGGATTTCCAGGGCAAGCTGGTGGATTTCGTCCAGACGCGCAAAGCGGATTTGCTGGCCAAAATCAGCAAGGAAAAAGCCATCAGCGATCCCCTGACGGCCGAACTGAAGACGGCGGTCACCGAGTTCAAGCAGACCTACGATGTCGGCCGGCCGAAAGCGTCCGCCGAGCCGGCCAAACCCGCGGCGACACCCGCCAAACCGGACAAGTCGAAGTAGAAACTTTGGCGCCCGATTTTCATGCCCAGCACACGCGACATACGCCGGCGAATCAAGTCGGTCAAGAGCACCTCCCAGATCACCAAGGCGATGCAGATGGTGGCCGCTGCCAAGATGCGCCGGGCGCAGCAGGCGGCACTGGTTGGACGTCCTTACGCAGATTTATTGAATGAGATCATGGCGGAAGCGGCGACGAAAATGTCCGCTGCCGACCAGCCCCTGATGGAAGTGCGGCTGGTCGCCAAGCGCGCGGTGATTTTGGTCAGCTCGGATCGCGGCTTGTGCGGCGGTCTGAACAGCAACCTTTTTCGGGAAGCCGCCAAGCTGGACAAGAACACCACGGTGTTCGTGACGGCGGGCAAAAAAGCATCGCAGTTCATCGCGCGCACCAAGCGGCAGTTGCTGGCGGAATTTTCCTACAAGGACACACCGCTGTTTTCCGAAGCCCGGGCGATTTCAAAATTTGCCCAGGAATTATTTTTGGCGGGCGACGCGGATGCCGTGGACATTTTGTATCCGCGTTTCATCAACACGCTGACGCAGCAGCCGCAGACGGTGCCGTTTCTGCCGATTGGAAAAATTTCCGCCGCGACGGCGGGCATCAACGCTCCGAAAGAGGAGCTGCCTGCCGGCGGCAGCCCCGAAGTGTTCGAGTTCGAGCCGGATGATGAAACCGTGCTGGGCGCCTTGCTGCCGCACAGCTTGAACTTTCAGATGCACCAGATCCTGCTCGAAACGAAAGCCAGCGAGCAGAGCGCCCGCATGGTGGCGATGAAGAATGCGACGGACAACGCGAAGCAGATCATCAAGGATCTCACGCTCGAATATAATAAATTGCGGCAGGCGAACATCACGAAAGAGCTGCTCGAAATCACCACCGCGCAGATGGCGGTCGGCTGAAAACTAATTAATTTTTTTAAGAACATGAACCAAGGCAAAATAGTTCAAATCATCGGACCGGTGGTGGACGTGGCGTTCACCGGCCAGCTCCCCGCCATTTACAACGCGCTGACCGTCGAATTCACCCCGCCGGGTTTCGACAAGACCAAGCTGACGCTCGAAGTGCAGCAGCATCTCGGCGACGGTTGGGTGCGCACCGTTGCCATGGGCAACACCGAAGGCCTCAAGCGTGGCTGTGAAGTCACCGACGCCGGCGGTCCGATTTCCATGCCCGTGGGCGAAGCCGTCATGGGCCGCATTTTCAACGTGACGGGCGAGCCCGTGGACGAGCAGGGGCCCGTGAAAGCCGACAAGTATAATCCCATTCATCGTGCCGCGCCCGCGCTGGTGGATCAATCCACCAGTCCGCAGGTGTTGACCACCGGCATCAAGGTCATTGATTTGATCTGCCCGTTCTTGAAGGGCGGCAAAGTTGGCGCCTTCGGTGGTGCCGGCGTCGGCAAGACGGTCGTCATCATGGAATTGATCAACAACATCGCCAAATTGCACGGCGGTGTTTCGATGTTCGCCGGGGTCGGTGAACGCACGCGCGAAGGCAACGATCTTTACAACGAAATGATCGAAGCCGGCGTCATCAAGGTGAAGAAAGATGCCAAAGGTCATCCCGAGCATGGCGAAAATGGCCTCCCCATCATCGAGGCCGGTTCCAAGATCGGTCTCGTATATGGCCAGATGAACGAACCGCCCGGCGCGCGTCTCCGCGTGGCACTCTCCGCGCTCGCCGTGACCGAATATTTCCGCGACGAAAAGAATCAAGACGTGCTTCTCTTCGTGGACAACATTTTCCGTTTCTCGCAGGCCGGTTCCGAAGTGTCCGCGCTGCTGGGCCGCACCCCGAGCGCCGTCGGTTACCAGCCGACGCTCGCCGCCGAAATGGGCGACTTGCAGGAACGCATCACCTCGACCAAGAAAGGTTCGATCACGTCCTTCCAGGCCGTTTACGTGCCTGCCGACGACTTGACCGACCCCGCGCCGGCGACGACGTTCGCGCACCTGGACGCGACCATCGTGTTGGAACGCTCGATTGCCGAGCTGGGAATTTTCCCCGCCGTGGATCCGCTGGCGTCCAGCTCCCGCGCGCTCGCGCCGGAATTTGTCGGCCAGGAACATTACGACGTGGCTCGCGGCGTGCAGAAAGTGTTGCAACGCTACAAGGATTTGCAGGACATCATCGCGATTCTGGGCATGGACGAACTTTCCGCCGAGGACAAGACCGCCGTGTTCCGCGCGCGCAAGATCCAGCGTTTCCTGAGCCAGCCGTTCACCGTCGCACAGGTGTTCACCGGTCGCGAAGGCAAGCAGGTGCCCGTTGCGGACACCGTCCGCGCGTTCAAGGAAATTCTCGAAGGCAAACACGACGACGTGCCCGAGCAGAATTTCTACATGAAGGGCGGCATTGACGAAATCAAAGAAGCATGATGGTTGTTAGTTGATGGTGGATAGTCAAAGACGATTGTTTTTACTCTCAACTTTCAACTCTCAACTTTCAACTCTCAACCAAATCAAATGGCCACGATCAAACTCGAAATTGTCACGCCGGAGACGAAGACGTTCTCCGAGGACGTGGACATGGTCACGCTCACCGGCACGGAGGGCGAGATGGGCATCCTGCCGCAGCACATGCCGTTGATGACGCAGCTGGTCGCGGGCGAAATTGTCGCGCATAAAGGCATGGAGAAGATTTTCCTGGCCGTCGGCGACGGGTTTGTGCAGGTGACCGGCGAACGCGTGGCCATCCTGACCGACATGGCGATCCGCGCGGAAAACATCGATGAAGCCGCGGCTGAACAGGCGCGTCAACGCGCCGAGGCCCGCCTGGCGGAAAAATTGAGCGATGAAGAAACGGCCACCGTTGAAGCGGCACTCCTGCACGCGGCGACGCAGCTTAAAGTGAAGAAACGTCACCACTCGTAAGTAGAAGGTTTTAAGCCAAACGGCGCGGAGAATTTTCTCCGCGCCGTTTCGTTTTTGGTAGAGGCGCCGCGCCATGGTGCTCCTTGCGGAGTGCCACCAGGGTCATCGCAGCGCGATGTCCCTGCGTCTAACCCGCGATCACGCCGATCTCCACGGGTTCCACGTTCACGCCCTGTTTCTCCAGCCATTTGATGGCGGCCTTCACCTCGTCGCGCGGGCCGTCCAGTTCCAGGCACACGATGCCGATCTCGTCCGTCACGCTGCACTGGCGGATGTTGGTGACGACCTTGAATTTCTTGCCGGCCTCCCAGATGAACGGCTTCTTGATGAGCTTGGGTGGATACATCAACCACAGGCGCTGTTGTGTCGGCGAGTTTGACTTGGTGGCGGCAGATTTTTTTTTGGTGGCCATAGGATGCAAATTAAAAATTAAAAATTAAAAACGTAAAATAAACCTCAGCCGTCGAACGCTCCGACTGGCCAATTTTTAATTTTGCATTTTTCATTTTGAATTGGCTCTAGCCTCCGGCGATCGCCGGGATGATGCTCACTTCGTCGCCGTCTTTGAGCGGCGTCTCGCGGTTTTTGAGGAAGCGGATGTCCTCCTCGTTGACATAGACGTTGACGAAGCGGCGCACCTCGCCTTTTTCATCCACGAGGCGTTCCTGGATGCCGGGGAAGCGCGTCTGCAATTCGACGAGCGCCTCGCCGATGGTGGCGGCGTTGATTTCGATGAGCTCCTCGTTGTTGGTCAACTTGCGGAGCGGCGTGGGGATGCGGACTTTTTTTGGCATAAATTCAATTTCAATTTTTTTCTCTGCTTAATCTTTCAAATTGCGCGGAACTCAAGCCGCTTCAAAAACGACTTTAAGACCGAGTGCGGACAAAACGGAATTCAAACTCGTCAAACGCGGGTTGCCGTTGCGCGAAACAAGCCGATACAAACTTTCCCGGTTCAGCTTGCTCAACTCCGCCGCGCGGGCGACACCGCCTTGCGCTTCCACCACGTCGCGCAGGCCGACCAGAAAAACTTCCGGGCCTTCCTCGTAACAGGCGGTGAGATACTCCGCCGCCTGTTCGGGATCGTCCAGCTTCGCCTTTAAAATTTTTTTGTAACTCACGGCTTTCATCATTCGTTCGCTTTGAATTCCTGCCAAAACTGTCTGGCCAGCCGGATGTCGCGGTCTTGCGACCGCTTGTCGCCGCCGCAGAGCAGCACGACCAGCGTGCGCCCTTTCTGGCCGAAATACACGCGATAACCCGACCCGTAATCCACCCGCAACTCGCTCACGCCCTCGCCGACCGGTTTGCAATCGCCCAGATTGCCCTGACGCAAACGCACCAGCCGGGCGAGCACCCGCGCTACCGCCCGCTTGTCATCCAAATCGTCCAGCCACTTCTCGAAGGGCACCTGCCCGTCTCGCGCGCGGAACGCGACGACTTCTTTGGGCGCGGCGAAGACGGACATACTGTAGCTTTTAAGCTACGAACGGTCAAGCTGCCGAATCACCTCGCTGACGGTGGCGGCGTTGATCCGCTCCTCGTTGTTGGTCAACTTGCGGAGCGGCGTGGGGATGCGGACTTTTTTTGGCATAAAATATTTTCGGTTGTTAAATTGCTGATTTTTCAGCAGCCACAATTCATTTTTTGACTGTCGGCTTAATTCCCATTTCGTAACACTTTGTGCCTAATTCTGGGTCTTTATGCACTATGCCTTTCTCTTTCACAAACTGCATCATATCCTTAATTTGCTCCCAACTAACAAGAATATCCGACGCATCACTAACGTTCATATCTGACTGATCAAAATGGAAACTGAGTTTGTCAGCTTCAACTTTGGCGTTCATTATGCCATTAAAATACAAATTGGTTAGAGTTGTTCCGACATTGCGTCCAGATTCCTTTGCCCATCGTCCAACAATCTCAGTGGAAATATCCACCGGCAATTCCGCTGCTCTAACAGCGAACACTCGATCTTCCTCTCCCCACCGTTTATCTAGTCCGTCCCACAAATAATATTTTTGAGCAGAGAAAACTGAAACTCCATCTTTTTGGAAAACCTCTGAATTAATGTAGTTCCAAATAACAGTTGGTTTGCCCTTCGCATCGCGATACCGCAATTCTGATATACTATGGCCTGGCTCCATCAAAATATTTGCAGGAGTATGGGTGGCTACTTCAAAGCCGTCAGCCAGAGGCGTAACTTTTTCAGACGAGCCACATCCGGCCCCCAAATAACAACAAATTGAAATTCCAAGACTGGAAATCAATAGAGTTTTTATTTGATGAAACATGCTACGCATTCACCTTTTCTTCATGCGCCAGCAGCGCCTCGAATTCGCGCAGGCTCGGCTTGATTTCGCGCGGTTTGCCGCAATGACCTTGCACGGCGTCGAGTGTCTTCAATCCGTTGCCGGTGACGCAGATGACGGCGCTCGAATCGCGCGGAATTTTTCCGGACGCAATGAGTTTCTTGGCCACACCCACGGTCACGCCGCCGGCGGTCTCGGCAAAAATACCTTCCGTCTCGGCGAGCAGCTTGATCGCGTCGCGGATTTCGTCGTCGGTCACGTCGTCGGCCGCGGCGGTGGTTTCGCGCATCACCTTGAGCGCGTAAAAACCGTCAGCGGGCGTGCCGATGGCGAGCGATTTCGCAATCGTGTCGGGCTTCACCGGCTTGAAGAAATCGAGTCCGGCCTTTTGCGCGACGGAAATCGGCGAACAGCCCGTGGCCTGCGCGCCGTGAATATGTGTGTCATGCTGCGCCACGAGCCCGAGCTTCGTGAATTCCTGGTAGCCCTTGTGGATCTTGGTCAGCAATGAGCCGGACGCCATCGGGACTATGGTGTGATCCGGCAAGCGCCAGCCGAGTTGTTCGGCGATCTCATACGCCATGCTCTTGGAGCCTTCGGCGTAATACGGCCTCATGTTGACGTTCACAAACGCCCAGCCGAACTTGCCGGCGATCTCGGCGCAGAGGCGGTTCACCTCGTCGTAATGGCCCTTGATACAAACGACGTTCGCGCCGTAGATGAGCGAATTCAAAATTTTGCCCTGCTCCAGATCGGACGGAATGAATACATAGGATTTCAACCCGGCGCTCGCAGCATTGGCGGCCACAGAATTTGCGAGGTTTCCAGTGGAGGCGCACGCGACGGTTTCAAAACCCAATTCCTTTGCGCGGCTCAACGCGACGCTGACCACGCGGTCTTTGAACGACAGGGTAGGGTAGTTGACGGCGTCGTTCTTGACGTAGAGTTCGCGGATGCCGAGCGCCTTCGCGAGGCGATCGGCTTTGACGAGCGGCGTGAAGCCGACGAGCGGGCCCACAGTGGGTTCGCCCGCGATAGGCAGCAGTTCGCGATAACGCCACATGGTTTTCGGGCGCGACTGGATGGTTTCGCGCGTGAGCGACTTTTTGATGCGGTCGTAGTCATAGGCGACTTCGAGCGGGCCGAAGTCGAATTCGCAGACGTGCGTGGCTTCGAGCGGATATTCGCGTCCGCATTCGCGGCACTTGAGCGCCTTCATGAACCCTTGATGCTTTTCACTCATAAATTTCCGTAGCGGCGACTCGGCAGAGCGCCGCAAATCTTTTTTTGTTCAGCGGCGGTCTGCCGACGCGCCGCTACGAACATTTCAGGGCAACAAAAAAGCCCCGACTCATGACGAGAAGGGGCGACAAAACGGTTGTGCTCTTCTCATTTTCCCCGGGCTGATGATGCCTGGGCTGGAATTGGCACCTGTCATTGAAACCAAAGTTCAATCGGTTGCCGTGGTGTCATCGGGCCAGTCCCTCGACCACTCGTTATGAGTCCGTCAAATCAACGGATGCGGATAGATTGATGCAAACCCTTGAAGCTGTCAAAAACTATTTTTACGGCGGGAGGTTTTGCGCTGAAAGAAACCATTTGACGGAACCCTGATTCAGGCGTAAAAAGAGGGCGTATTTGTGGTAAAAAGCGGCGGTTGCTGGCACAGCGCCAACCTTGGTCCCTCACCAATTAGTTGTGCCTCAAGCGCGGTTGTATCCTTTATGTTGTGGTTTTGGCTTTACTTGGGCCATGAGTTTTGTTTGTCTAAACGCAGTCGATATCAGTCCATATGTATCTCAAGAATTTAACGGTTTTTGGCTTTAAATCGTTCGCGGACAAGACCGCGTTGAACTTTCAACCCGGCGTCACGGCGATCGTCGGCCCGAACGGTTGCGGCAAGTCCAATGTCTCCGATGCCATCCGCTGGGTGCTGGGCGAACAATCGGCCAAGGCGCTGCGCGGCGGCGAAATGGCGGATGTGATCTTCAACGGCACCGACGGCCGCAAACCGATGGGCATGGGCGAGGTTTCGCTCACGCTCGGCGACGTGGACGAGGAACATCTGCGCGCCGCGGGTGTCGAGGTGTCCTACAGCGAAGTCACCATCACGCGTCGGATTTTCCGCGACGGCGGCAGCGAATATTTCATCAACAAAGTTCCGTGCCGGCTCAAGGACATCCAGCAATTCTTCATGGGCACGGGCGTCGGGCGCACGAGTTACAGCATCCTGGCGCAAGGTCACATCACGCAGATCCTTTCCAGCAAGCCGGAAGATCGCCGGATGATTTTCGAGGAAGCGGCAGGCATCACGAAGTTCAAGGCGCAGAAAAAAGAATCGCTCCGCAAACTCGAATACACGGAGCAGAACCTGTTGCGCATCGCCGACCTCATCCGCGAAGTGAAGCGGCAGATCGGTTCGCTGCAACGCCAGGCCGGCAAGGCGAAACGTTACAAACAGATTTCGATGGAGTTGCAGCACCTGGACACCCAGCTCGCGCGGCATCAGTTCGACGTATTGCAGTTGGAGATTTCTGACAAGCAAAACACCGCCGAAAGCTTGCGCGGCGAAATCGAAACCGGTTCCGCCGACGTCCTGCGTTTCGAAGATGAGATCAAGCAGTTGCGCGAGCGGCTTTCGGATCTCGAACACGAAGTCGCGGCGCAGCAGCAGCGCGGCCTGGAACTGAAGGGTGAGATTGACCGGCACGAGAGCCGCATCCAGTTCAACGAGGAACGCCTGCGCGAAATTGAATCGCAAAATTCCAAGGCGCTGGCGGAGATCACGCAGGCCGAGGAACGCTGCCACGCGGCGTCGAGCGAACTGATGACCGTGACCGAACGCCTGGCCGTGGCCGAAGCCGCCCTGGAGCAGCACAAGGAAAATTTGTCGGCCAAGCACGAAGCCTTGCGCGCGGTCGAGGATGGCTTGCGCCAGCGGCAGGAAGAACTGCGCCGCGCGCAGTCCGAGGCTTTCGCCGCTGCGCAGGATTTGTCGCGTCTCCGCAACGAAATCACCGCGCTGGACTTGCAGAAGCAGGGCAACATCGTCCGTCTCGAAAAACTTTCCGCCGAAAAAATCCAGCTGGAAGTGGAACGCACTGGCTTGGAAGTCCGTCTGCAGGAATTCACCGCGAGCGTTGAAGTTGAAAAGCTGAACGTCGCGACCACGCGCGGCTCGGTCGAGCAACGCCAGAACCGGTTGCGCGAATTGCAGACGGAATTGCAGGCATCGTCGCTGGAGCAGGACCGATTTCTCAAGCAGCAGGCGGAAAAGCATTCGCGCCTGACGGTGCTGGAACAGCTCGAATGTTCGCGCGAAGGTTTCGGCGCGGGTGCCGTCGCGGCGTTGCGGCAATCGCGTTCGGTCATCGGCTCGCTGGCGGACCGCATCCGGGTGCCGGATCAATTTGTCACCGCCGTGGAAAATGCGCTCGGCCACAATCTGCAACTTGTGCTGACCGAGCAGCCGGAATCCGCGCAGGAAATTCTCGCGGACTTGAGCACGAACAAATCCGGACGTGCGAGCGTCGCCGCGCTGGCCATCCAGCAATATCAGGATGAAAAGCAGCTCGCGTTCGTCGGCGAGATGGCGCCAAGTGAAAAATTTGACGCTGCGCAGGCGAGTTTGCTGGCCGGCCAGATTGTTCACGCGATGAGCGTGATTCACGCCGAGCCGTCGGTGGAGCCGCTCTTGAAATCGCTTTTGGGCCGCACGTTCATCGCCGCCGATCTGTCCACGGCGACAACGCAAATCCAGAACGGCCACGCCGGCTGCGATTTCGTCACGCTCGGCGGTGATCTGTTGAATCGTCATGGCATTTACACCGGCGGTTACCTGAACGGCAGCGGCAATGGCAAGGCGCCGTCGTCCATTCTCGGCCGCAAAAATCAGATCCTCGAATTGCAGGCGGAACTCGCCGAGTTGCAAAAGCAGGTGGAAGAAGCGAGCCGCAAACGCGGCGCGCTCTTGAGCGAGCAGACGGAATTGCAGGCCAGCCTGCAGCAGGCGCAGACGGAATTGCGCGAACAGGAAGTCGCCATCGCCACGCGCGAAGGCGAGTTCAATGCGCTGAACAATTCCAACCGGCTGCTGCATCAGAAAATCGAGACGGTGGTGTTTGAAGTGCAGAATCTCGCCGCGCAGGAACAGGAAGGCTTGCAGAAACGCGAAGCGCTGACGGTGCGGTTGAATGAGCTTGAATCCCGCGAGCGGACCGCGCAGGACCAGGTGGTGGCAGTGACGACCGAGCTGGAAAATCTCCGGCAGCAGCGTGACGCGGCGAACACCGCGCTCACCGAGAGCAAGGTCGCGCTCGCAGCGGACGAGCAGTTGAGCGCGTCGTTCCGGCAGCAGCAATCGGCGTTGACGCAGCGCATCCGCGAACTCACGCAGGTGGTCGAGCAGCGGCGCGGCGAATGTTCCTCGTTTGTTTCGCGCAAGGAACAGGCCGAATCCGAGATGCAGGAATCGCGTTCGCAGATCGGGCGTTTGCAGCATGACCGCGAACAGGTCAATGCGCAGGCGGCGGAATTGATCAGCCAGAAAAACGCGCAGGACTCCGAGATCGGCACGCGCGAGGAAAATTTACGGTCGCACCGCAGCCGTCTGATGGAAGTGCAAAACCAGCGCGGCACCCTGGAGGTCGAGCTGGCGCAGAGAAACATGTCGGTGCAGAACCTGCGCGAGAAGATGCAGCAGAAGTATCATCTCAATCTCGAAGACATCCGCAGCGAGTGCATCACCATCACCTACGCCGACGAAGGTCCGGCTCAGGTCGAGACGCTCACGCCCGAACAGATGGCGGCGGCCGGCGCGGCGACGGATTGGAAGGCCGTGGGCCAGCAGATCGAGGCGTTGCAGAAACGGCTCGACGAAATCGGCCCGGTGAATCTCGTGGCCATCGAGGAATACGAGGAAACCGAGCAGCGCCATACTTTCCTGACGCAGCAGCACGACGACCTGGTCAACGCCAAGACGCAACTGCTCGAGGTCATCAACCGCATCAACACCCAGACGCGCGAGATGTTCCTGACGACCTTTGAACGCATCCGCGACAATTTCCGCGCGATGTTCACCGACGTCTTCGGCGGCGGCAAGGCGGACTTGATTCTCGCCGACGAAAACGACGTGCTGGAAAGCGGCATTGACATCGTCGCGCGTCCGCCCGGCAAACAATTGCAGGGCATCTCGCTGCTGTCCGGCGGCGAACAGACGATGGTGGCCGTGTCGCTGTTGTTCTCGATCTATCAGGTCAAGCCGAGCCCGTTCTGCGTGCTGGACGAATTGGACGCGCCGCTCGACGAATCGAACATCAACCGTTTTGTGCGCGTGCTGCAACGCTTCATCACGCAATCGCAGTTCATCATCATCACGCACAACAAGCGCACCATCGGCATGGCCGACGTGCTTTACGGCGTGACGATGGAGGAACACGGCGTGAGCAAGATCGTCAGCGTGAAGTTCCACAAGGCGAACGAAACGCAGACCACGACCGCCACCTCCGGCACGCCGCTGGTGAAGATGGATCAGCCCGATGCCTCCGAACCGGCGGCAAATATCGAAACCACGCCGGCAACGTGAACCGGGATGTAGGAGACGACGTGAGGAGACTCTGACTAAATCCCGGATTTGAAATGGGTCTCGTCACCTCGTCTCCTACAAATTAAAACGTCCGCCCTCACCCTGACCCTCTCCCCCGGGGAGAGGGGACAGCCAGCGCGCATTTTAAGTTTTTCGAAAGATTATCCGGCCAATCCAGCCGTGGATTTGTCAAAAGCGCGGGGAATGTGAAAGCTGTAAAAAATCGCCGGGTTTGAAACAGTCTAGCATCGGTTTGATACACTTTGGCCGTTCTGCGGGTTCCTTGCAAGCCACCTGAATGACAGCCGAATTGATCCAGTCTTTGACGTTTAGGCCGAATTCAGCCTCCACAGATGCCCGCCATGGCGTTTTGTCACCTGTTTAATGTCCCTGTAGCGGGCGTTTAACGACCCATTAAAGCCCCGGCCAAGCATTCAGTCACGGCCAGAGGGTCTTGAAGAATGCCACGCCGTTCGACAAGAACACCCTCGTCATGGTCACGCCGTTGGAATTCACATCCGAAAAGCTCATGTTCGCCATGCCGTTTGTGACGCTGTAAAGGCTCCAAGTATTCGAGGGGTAATAAGCACCGTTGAGCATCCCCATTGGGGGAGTGATCGTGATGGTGTTTTGGTTGAAGGCTTGGGGCCAAAAGAAATATTGCGGCACGGTGGGCAAAATCGGGATCGTGAAGGTGACAATTCCGCTATTCGTGACGGTCGTATAATTGGTGAAGGTTGGCCACGCATAAAGGAGCGCCAGATTCGTGCTGGCCTTGATGCTCCAACCGACCACTAAATTGGTGACGGCGATGTTCAAAAGCAGGTTGGTTCCCGACTTGGAAAGACTGTTCGCGATCGTGAAAGTGGCATTGGCCACGTCAATGACCGTCAGGCCACCTTTTGAAAAAATTGAATGGTTGATTCCATTCGTGTCCCGCGATGTTCCAAACTGGCCGCTCAAGGCGTTGGCCAGCGTCACGTCCACGTAGTTTTTAGTGGCCGGATTCTGCGCCGTGATCGGGTCTGGGAAATTCCAGAATTGACCATCTGAATAATTGGTCCGGCCGTTGAGTTCAGGATGATCGATTCCATAGAGCGTGATGGCACCGGGCGCGGAATTACTCTCACCCACGACGGACACCAGCACAGTGTTTGTGATGTTCAAGATGCCGGTAGTGTTCGTGAACCAGCTAGCGCCTCCGTTGGTGGAGAGGATCAGATTTTCCACCGAAACGCCGCCCGGTGTTAAGCCGACACCTGGAATGGTGGGAGGGATCAAGTTCCAAGACTGAAGCTGCGGGAAGCTACCCAGATAATTGCTTCCAGTGAAGACGAAATTATTCGAGGAAAAAAGCGTGAAATATTTGCTGCTCAAAACGGCATTGGAAAGGTTGTAGGCCGTGATGGTGTTCGTGTTGGCCGCGATCAATGCACTATTACTGGCGATTTGCGATTCAACAAAAATGAAGTCCAGGTTGAACTTGGTGAATGCGTCAAACAGCGTGTCGCCGACGATCACGTTGTTGCTACGCACGACGGTATAAACGGCGTTCGTGCAGACGTTGGTAATCGTCATGAGACCGGTGCTGGTGTTCACGTTGGTGGTCAGCGTCGTGGTGTCCACGAATTGAAGGTTGGTTTGCGCGGCGAGGCGGCCGGCCAGCACCACGAGGGATGAGAGGATCAGGATTTTTATTTTCATAATTTTGATTGGTTAGAGTCCGCCGTCCACGTTGTTTGCGCCAGCGCCAGCGCCTTGGCTGGTGCTGCCCGCACCGACGTTGACGGCCGGCAGTGCAGTGAGATTTGGATATGTGATGTAACCAATGGCCGGAACGTCAGTCACGTAAATGGATTCGGGGTGCGGATAATCAGTGCTCGGAAGCTCCTTGGTCATCTGCCAGAGGTAATTGCCGCCGCGCCCGTGTGGGAAGGTGAGTTTCGGAAATAGCGAACTGATGTCCACCAACGCGCCGCCGCCGATCTGCGCGCCGGGCTTATAGTAGAATTTCTGCGCAAAGTTGGTGGTGGGCGGTGCATGATGCGGGCTGTTGCCGGGGAGATAACCACGGCTCTTTGACCAAACCAGGCCGCTCGCACCAGTGACGCCGATGATCAACGGGGCTTCGTTGTATTTGACCGCGCGACCAGCCAGATAAAAAGGCATTGGCGTGCCACAGGTGACATTGGCGCTAATGACGAAAGAAGGGACTGGTAGTCCGTTCGAGGTCGCGAACAAAATGATTTGACGGTTCGGCGATGTAGCATCGCCCAGCGCGAGTGCGATCCGGGTATAAGTCAACGCGAAGGGCATTAAGGTCACTGCGAACCCGGTGGGCGCACCAGTGGGCGTGGAGCCGGTCGAAACGAACGGGGCCGGCTCGGTGGTCACAGGCGATCCGACCGGCGCAACCACGGCGATGCTGATCGCAGCGGTGTTGCTGTTGCCGGGACCAGCCAGCGACTGAACGAAGTAAGAATAAGTTTGCCCAACCACCACTGTCGTGTCGGTGAAAGTATGAATCAGGCTGGCTCCTGGAAAGAGCAATGCAATTCGCGTATAGCTGCCAATCACGCCGGCGACCACGTCGGCGCGATACACATCAATGCGGATCGTATTGACCACCGGATTCCAATCCAGACGCACCGTCATTGATCCGTCAAAGGTCCAATATCGTTCGCCGGAATTCGTCAGCGTGGTGGCATCCAACATCGCTCGCGCCTTCGTTTCCAGACCGGCAATTGAGACCGGATCGGAATAAATGGTCTCAGTCCGATACGAATAGATTTCCGTGCCGTAAAGGAATAGCTGATAAGGAGCCAGATGCGGGGAGCCAGGAATATAGCTCATGATATTGTCACCTGCTGAAGCACCAAAGGCACACAGCCCATTTACGAGGGATTGATGAATTTCAATGCTCGAAATATCCGTGGTCTTGTCATACGTGTAAACCGTGTTGGGCAGGCCGTATTCAGGGATGTAAGGCTGTGTGTTGCTTGTGTGCAAATCATCGACTCCGGCTTGCGCATCAAACGGAATTATCACACCGGCCGAACTGCCAATGCTGGATGGAGGGGTTCCCGTCTGCACCTCTGGGACAGACAGCGTTGCGCCGGTGACATTGAAGAACGAATTATATTTGGAAGTCACTGTGCCGGCGCTGCCCGCTGTCACGTTGGCCGGTGCTGCGGGAAATGTGCTATAAACCGGATCGCTTAAATCATTCATGCAGTAGGCAGTGTCGCCCGTGTAGCCTGGTGGCGGGCTGTCAAAGCTTACAGACCCACCATCCGCGCAGCTGCCACTTCCATTGAGCGTCCAACCAAAACCGAGCAAGATACCAAGCCGCGCCGTCTGCTGCTGCGGAATGGTGTTGCTGTGCCCGCCATAGGTGAAGGTGTGAGACCAGGAGGTCGTCACGGTTTTTTTGGTGAACAACCACGGAATCTTTGGGTCGGTCGTTATTCCGCCACCTTTGACCAGCACATTGCCATAGCCGGTATAGGGCAGGCACGAATGAACCGTCTTGACGCCGGCGGCAAAAACGCCACGCGCCTTCGCATGAGAACGGACGAAGGCTCGCGACCAGGATGATGCAAATGCGTTGCGTGACATAACTCAGACTTCCGCCCAGGCTGCCGACGAAAGAAATATCCACGGCACACCGACCAGCGTTGAAGGCGCGGTCGTGCTGAAAGCATTCGCCACGATGATCTTTCCCGGAATGACCGGCGGTGTGACGTAATTGATTTCGATGTTGCCGCTCGGATCAGTGGCGCTCCGCTTATATTCCGTGATGACGCTGGACACGGTAATGGCCGTGTAAGCATAGCTAAACAAAATGCCGTCGATCGTCTCACTGGCGATCTTGCCAACGTCACACCGCAGCTCATAGGGCTTGGCCACTTTGATTACCGAGCCGCCGGCTGTGATGCCGTCCCATGTGTTGCAGTTCCAATAATCGCCACCGTCGCTGACGACTTTGAATTCCTGTGTGCCACCACCACCGCCAACCCTGGCCCATACACTGGTTGACTTGCTACCGGACGTCGTGCAGACCCACATGGCCGGCGTGGCCGGCGTTGAGATGTCCAGGTAACCGTCCGGCGGTTGGAGTGCCAGGTTGAATGTCGCGCCCGTGCCGGTGCCGCCGGTCACCGTGATCGGATTGGTTGGGTATGCGGTATAAACGCCGACGCGACTGACATGCCAGTCGCTGATCTGCCCGGTCGCTGTGACGGCGTCCACCGTGATTTGCGGTTGCGTGGTAGCGGTGCCTCCGGCACCGGTCAGCACGTCGCCGGCGACGAAATTAATTCCCGCCGCGACCACTGAAACCGCGACCACAAATCCACTCTGCGCCGCACAGTATTTTGCGTTACCGATTTGAAGCGTCGAAGCGGACGGCGCACCATTGCCGGTGAAGATACGCTGCACGAGCAAGGGATCGTCCGAATAGACGCTGATGATCTGCGGCGCATTATTGACGACCGCGTGCGTGGCTTGAAATTTCGCGATGCTCATATCAGTTCAGCTGGCGGTTGTTAGCCACATCGAGCGCACTGTTCTTCACGGTGGTGACTGCGCCACCGCCATCCACATAGGCATTATGCGACGTCACCGGCAGCGGATCGGCGGCAACGGAATTTTCCTGCGCATTATCGCTTGGCATATCCACCGTTGACCCCGGCGATGGCTGCCCCGTGACGCGCTCATTGGTGTCAATCTTGGTGAGATCGCGATTGTTGAAGAGGTTGAACAACTGAACGAGCTGGCCGGCTTCGAGATGTTCCACCGGACCACAGCGCACCGTGAAGTTGTCGAACGTCGCGCCGGCACCATCGAGTCGCATCTTATATTCCGTGGACTGAACGGTGGCGCTCATCGTCGTCCACTCCGCAGCGCCGCCCGCCAGATTAACGGCGTGTTTACCGGGCTTGATCCAGCCATTAAACGGTTTTTCCACCACGGTGTGCGTCAGGTTGTATTGCAGCTGATTGAGCGCGGTGTAGATGTTTTGAGCGAGGTTGGCCGGCGTGGATTCACCTGTGGTGAGGAATTGACTGAACTGAAAATTGCGGGAAGGCAGATTGACCAGCTTGACGCGAACATGATGACGATGTTCCTTCATCTCATGCGTGACGGTTTGATTGCTGCCGGGAATCGTCGTGGTTTTTTTATAGCGAAACACCGCCGTTACAGTTGCCTCAATGACCTGCACTCCGGTCATCCAGGTGAGAATGGAGCTTTTGGGATCAAGCTCGAATCCATAGGTCAGAATCGTATCAATGGCGTTGCCGGCGTCGTCTTTGACTTGGATGTCTTTTTCGCCGGAGCCATTGATCGTGGAAGAAAGCAGCGTCAGCACGCCGCCGCCGGACGCCGCCAATTGCCCGCCCTGGGTGACATCCTTGAGCGACGGCATTTTTTTGCGCCACCAATTGAGATCAGTCGGATCAAACGCGGAGCTGGTGAGTTTTGCCGTGACCAGAATCGCCTTCGGGCCTTGTAGATCAATCGCAAAGTCCAGGGCGCGCAGCCCGGTCGTCACGGCTGGCGGATAAATGTCCTGCGGGGTCGAGATCAGATAGCCGGATGAAATCACGCGGTAGAAAAGAGCGACCCGCCGGGGACGCAATTCAGGGCGCGGCTGGATGTCAGTGGCCGTATGCCGCCGGCCCAGGTTGTCGGTGTAAGAATAAGGCAGTGCGATCGCGATGAGGTTCGTGCGCCGGCGGACATGGATCGTCGGGATGTTCGTCGAGTAATCAATCTCGGTGAAACAGTCGGGGTGGATGCGCAGGCACATCCTCAACGCTTCGGCGCATTTCAAATTTTGAACCGGATAGACTGCGCAATAACTCGCCGGGTCAATCGTGCCGATCTGAAGGTTTGCGCCCTGGCTGATGGCCCAGTTCAAAATGTCGGTGATCTGCTGGCCGGTCGAGATGAGGCCGCCCACGGCCGCCGGCGCGTAGACCTGGCCGGGATTGGGCTGAAAGAGAACGATATTGGTGAACGGATAGGCGACCGCGCCGCGATACCAAGTCTGGTAAAACGGGCAGTGTTCCAGGAAATACCATTCATCGTCGAAAACGTAACTACTGGAGGACCGGTTCGGATCGGCGGTGCCATTGCGGTCGGTGCGGAAGCCATCGAACTGTTTGGTGCCGCCCGAATAACCGAGGCCGCCCAGCGCCCGGTCGCTGTAGATTTTGACGCGGGATTCAAACGGGATGGCCGGAGCCCGGTGCGGCGGCACGCCGGGCAAGCGCAGGCTGAGCCTGGACGATTTATGAGACTGAAACTGCGCCGTCCAACCGTCACTCACCACTTTGCCGCCTTCCAACTTGGCGAGATCAGGAAAGCTCATTTCCTGCGTCACGCCATTCGCATCAACAAATTGGATCGTCCAGAAGGTCATCTGTGATTTTCAAGCGACGCCAGGACTTGAGCCTTCAGCCTGGTGAAGGCTTCATCAATCGTTGCCTGCTTGGTAATCATTAATTGGAGTAAGTCGTTCGTCTCCTTGGCGGTCGCGTGATGGCCGAGAATTGCATCCGCGAGCTTTTGTTTTGTCGCGGCTTGCTCCTTGGAAAGTTTGCCGCCGGCATGTTCAACCTGGGAATAATCCTGAAGCAAACGCACATCGCGGCGGGCGGTGTCATTCGCCTGCCGGTTGGTTGCAACTGGATCGACGGTGGGCGTTCGATTATTCAGATCGTTGAGTGGCGAATAAACATTTGCGTTCGGATTGGAACGCAGTGCGGCCACGGCCTGCGCTTGCTGGATGTCTGCCGGCAGTTCCCTGATACGACGCTGGTTTTCCAGGTTGGCCGCCCGCGCCGCTTCAAATGCGTGGTCGGCATCGGCCTTGGCTCTCGCTTCCGCAGTCAGACCGGCTTCGAGTTGTGACTGGCGCGTCGTCACGTTGTCTAATTCTTTCAGAGCACGTTGAAGCTCCTCTTCGGCGGCCTTGTTTTCATAATCTTCACCACGCCGATAATTTGGCACTCCAAATGGATCGATTTTAAAGGAGTATCCCTTCGTCCTTTCGACGTTGGCCTCAGCCTTGGTTACGTCATCAGATTTTTGCTGGCGCAAATTGTCCAACTCCTTTTGAGCAGCTTGAAGTTTCTGGCGGGCCGCGATGGCCGGCCCTTCGGCGGCGGCTTCGCGTGCGGCCAGCGGTTCTCGGTCCTGTTTTCGTTTATCCAGCTCGGCTTGCAACAATGCCAGGTCGCCGGCGGGTTTGGCAGTCTCCAACGCGCGCAATTTATCTGCGGTCGCCTCTTTTGATTGGCGAATCTTTTCTTCCATTTCCGCGTGAGTCAGATCGTTTTTTGCCGCATTGCGACGAATGTAAGCCTCCTCTTCCCGGCCGGCCATCTCAATAGCATTCTTGGAACCTTCGATCCGGGCGGCTTCCAATTCCTTCTCACGGGCGATGGCAGTTTTGATCGGATCATTATCTTCGCCGACATGCATCATGTCCGACTGATATTTTCCCAGCGAGATTTTCGCGTCATCCCAAAGCTGCTTTAGACTCGCGACATTGGCCTGGTGTTCGGCCAATTGTTCTTCGTTCAGCTTTTCGGTCGCCTCGCTGATTTCATCGATGTGCTTTTTTATTTCGTTGGCGATCGTGGCCAGGGCAATGAGAGCACCGATTGGTCCCATCGCCAGCGCGGCCAGCGCGTGGCCGGCTCCAGGCGCGGAAGCCTCACCGATTTGCTTCAACAGCAGGTGCAGCGCTTTATGGCTGACATGGGAATGTTCTGCGGCTTCCCCGCCCTTCTCCATTTCCTCGCCAAGTTTTTTTGTGGCCGTGCCGGTATTGCCCAGTTCGATCTTCAGCGCCGTCGCCTGTTCGCGCGTGAGTGTGAAGCCGGTGACGTCAGCGAACGTCTTGATGAAGACTTCCAGAGATTTTGAGGCATCGGCCATGTGGCAGTTAGTGAATTAACGAGTTTGGGCGTTCGTGAGTTCAAGACTGGGAGGCATACCGTTAGACTGCACGGTGACGATATTGGTGCGGCGGATGTTTGCGCCGCCGGGTTGAAAGAATTGACAATCTTGGACGGGATAAATCAGAAGGTGATTGGTCTGGGCCGGATTCCATCCGCCGTTGAGATTGGTGCTGCTGAACAAATAATAATCCACCAGCAGCGCCGGCGTGTTGGTGACGACGGCAATATTACTGAATGGACTCATGATCAGTTCGCCGTTGATGGCCTGGTAATCCGACACCGCAAAATAATTCGGGCCGTCCACCAGCGTTCCCTGGTAAACCAGGTTGGTGGCCAAGCCCACGCCGTATTGTTCATAGATCGTTCCCGGCGCCCAATGACTGAGGACGTAGCCTTGCGGCGTGCCGTTGGTGGGCGCGACCCAAGCGAACTCCAATGCAAAAGCTGAAATGCTGGAAACCTGAAACGCTAAAATCAGCAGCAACAGGCGAATGGCTGGCGGTTGGTTCATGGTGCCGGAACAAAGGTGAAGCCGTTGGTGGACGGGTTGACGACGAGCGAGAATTTTGACCCGGCCGCATTGGTTAAGATCAGCCCCGAACCGTCGCCAAAAATGTGATTAACTGAAATATCCCCGTTCGTATTCCACCACCATGGGATGGTGCCACCCTGCATGATGACGTAAACATAAGGACTTCTTTGCTGATCGATGCTAGCAACAAATGGGATATTGCCATTAGTTGACGCAATTTGGATGCCACGATAGCCGTAGATGCGGTCACTGACCGTTAAGTTTCCATATAAATTAACAAGTCCGGTTTGATTATTGGTCAACGCATTCGGTTTATTCGTGAGCAGGTTGTAATCGAACGTGCCACCGCCGCCGGGCGACCACCCGGCATATGTCACCAGTCCGTTCGTGATGAGGTTGATCACATTCTGCACTGTGTTGGTGATGGGCACGGAAAAGCGCAGTGGCACGCGGGATTCGGGAGCAGTTAGAATGTAATCGTTCGGCTGCAGGCTGCGCACCGGGTTGGTGGCACCGGTCCGCGTGATGGTCATGAACGATCCGGTGTAAAGGTTGGTGCCATCTGTCAGCCACGGATGAACGGCCGTGACCGTGATGCTCTTGGAATAGGCCGAGCCGTTGAAAAAGGATTGCAGCGGAAACTCGACGAGCGTGCCTCCAAGGCAAATGCTGAAAAGCTGAAAGCTGAAAGCTGAAAGCAAAAGGATTTTTTTCATAATTGGGTGCAGGCCGCGCCTGCTCATTGGTGTTGATAGTTGAGCGTGTTGGTTCCGAACGTGAAAGTGATGTTGGTCACCGCGCCACTCGCATTGGTGAATGTCGTGATGCCGGAAATAAATATGATGACATTCGTGGATGGATTGTTTGTGGCCGGCTGGAATCCGAGTGCGAAATTCATGCCCGCCGGCGTGTTTGTCGGCGGTGTGAACGGCAGTTGCGAATAACTGATCGGTGCAGCATTCGTCGCCGGCTGAAAGCCTTCAGCCGCGAGGATGCCGGCGGGCGTGTTTGTGGCCGGCGCAAAGTGCAGCCAGTTGGTCACCAGGCCGAAGCCGTTCAGATACGTTCCAGCAAACACGGCCGTGTTGGTGGCATAGACCGACAGGCTCAAAAAATTGGTCGTATCCGGAATTGAAACGTAGAAGCCGCTGTCCAGATCAGGAAAGTAGATCCGGAACGTGTTTGGGTAAGTCGAATTGGAAAGATACCCGGTGGCATCCGGCGTATTGGTGACGATCCGGCCGCCATAAACCATGTTCGTTCCATAAACGATCCAGGTGTTCACCGGCGGCCATGCCTGCATCTGATACGCATTGGTCATCGGCGTGCCATCGGTGTTTCTGAACGCGCTGAAGTAAGGAGTGGCGCGAACAGTTGAGAGTTGGGAGTTGAGAGTTGAGAGCAGAGCCAGCAGCAGCAGCGTAAGCACTGCGGCCGTATTTAATTTTGAATTTTTCATTTTTAATTTCAAGCTGGAGCGTTGATGGAATAGGAGCCGCCCACGAAGGCGTAGCGGCACCGGGTTGATTGGTCACTGGCCGGATCGGGTGTGAATTCTGTCCTGGCGACCGCAGCCATGTAAGTGATGCTGCCGCCCTGCGTGATTTTCAGATCCAAATTTCCAAGCGTTGAAAACATGGCCGGATGCGCCGCGAGAAATGTGACGGCCGAATCGGGCGAAGCGTGCTGGCGCTCGATCAGGAAGGAAACCGTCCAAGTGTCGTTGCCATTATCGTATACGGCCACGCCGCCAGCACCGAAGCCCGGCTCAATCGCCGGTTGCGAGACCGACTTCGGCTGGAAGCCGGAGATGCGCGCACCGAGCGCGGCGACAGACTCGTCCGCGAGGACGGTCCACCCACCTACACCATTGCCGGCGGCTCTGTATTCGATCTTCACAACAAACGTGACGTTTGATCCCTATTGCGCTTCGTGCGGACTATTTCGCTGGCGCGGTCGGCGCGGGCGCGGTGGGTGCGGCCGCTGTGTCAGCCGGCTCCGGGTTGGCGACGGTCCATTTTTCGTGTTCGGCGAGCAGTTCCCCTGCAGCGGAGAGACTGCCCCGGATGCCGGCCACGAAGTGTGAAGCGCCGTGATACTTGTCGGCGACAAGTTGCTGGCCGATGCGCTCAGCGTCGGCGATGGTTTTCTTGAGGGCGGCGATGTTGATTTGTGATTTCATAATTGGTCGTTAATGATGTTTTAATTTCTACTTTCTTCTTTCCGAATTTTTGATTTTCAACTGAACGCCAGGCGCGTGCCGGGCGTCGCGATCGCGCCGACGAAAGCAAATTCGTCGTGGCGTAAAAGTTTGTTGTCGAAGTTATATTTCCCACGGAACGGCATCGCCCCTTTGAGCGTCCCGGAAATGCCGCTGCCGGTGACTACCAGGTCGGCGGCGCCGGTGCTCAAGCGCGTGCCGATGACGCCGGGGAACTGGCCGACGAGCTGCGTGGTCGTCGGGCCTTCGGGTTTGAAGACCATCATGCCGCGATAACCGACGATGCGTTTATCCACCAGGATATTTCCCTGCTTCACGTCGGCCCATTCCATTTCGTGCTGAAGCTCGAAGCCTTCCTGCGCGAACAACGCGGTGAAGCCGGCGACTGCACCCCACGCGGCGGTGCATTCCGCTTCCTGATGCCCGGTCGGGAAATCCGATTGATCCCAGGCCACGCCGCTGCTCTGCACCACGAACGCATCAGCATCCGTCAATGCCTTGCCGTTGCCCAAAAAGGCGGTGTGTTGCGCTGCACCGTAAAGTCCTTTGCCGAGGCCAAAGAAAACATTCGGCATCTTGGACAACGCCGCGCGCGTGAAGACGTGTTGCTCACCATCCGCGCCAAGCACGGTGACAGCGCGATTGGCCGCGCCGATGATACGCGCTCCGCCGGCAGCGAAGTTCGTATAAGCGGGCGGCAGGAAGACGCCGCGATAGCCAGCGCTCCAGATGCTCTTCGGCGTGTAATCAATCTCGTAAGTGAGACCGATGAGGATCTGATCATCCTTGGTGGTCAGCGACGAGGGGATGTCGCGGTAGACCGGCTTGGGTGTGATCGTGACGTTTCCTTCGGTGTAGATGACGGTGGCCACGTCGGTGATCTTGCACGGGCCGCCCACGGTGATTTTTGAGAAGTCAGATGTTGGCATAATGCTAGTTTAGAATTGGTGAGTTAGTGAGTTGGTGAGTTAAGGCATCGTGAAAGCGCCGACCGGAGAACCGGCGATGCCGTCTTTGTGGGCCGCCCACAAGATTTGAGAGCCGGAATCCGCCGCGAACTGGCCGGCATATTCTTGCGCGCCGGTTTCGAGCGGGCCGGGAAATGTTTCACCGTCGAGCGAATACCAGATGTCCGCGTCTGCCGTGAGGTTGGTGAAAGTGACATTGCCGCCGGCAACGGCGATTTGTGGCGTGACGCAAGAGATGAGCGGATTCACGGCAAGATTGCATTGCAGCAAAATATCCACCGTCATCATCTTGGAATCGTTCGAGTAATAAGGCAGGAAGCATTCACCGTCCGCGAAGAAACTTCCGATGTTGCCGAAGCGCGTCTGACCCGCGAGCAATACCTGAAAGCCGATTTCCGAAACGTATTTGTTCGTCCCCTTGTCGGAGAAATTATACAGCGGATGAACTTCGCACCGGCACAGCATCGTCATCATGCCTTGCAGGCCGGGCAGGTTCGGATTCTTGTTGCGGAAGCTCGGCTGGAAGACACGCACCGCCGCTCCGATCCGGCCGCCCGTTTCCTGCAAGCCCTGGAGCGCGCGATCAATCTTGTCGTGGATCGTTTTCGGCGTGATGATTTTGTCACCTTCCTTATACACACGCGGCGCGGCGACATAGATGTCTTTGAAATAATCCAGCGACCGGTAACGCGCCGCCATGAAAGTTTGCGCGAGTTCAATATTGGTCAAGCTCATGAAGCACCTCCGGCGTCGCGGCTGGCGCGTTCGATCATCTCGTTCACCGTGTCGCTGGCGACGGACAAAATGTCTTCGTCCGCCGGGATCACTTCCGGGTCGGGATTTTGCGAAACGGATTTCACGAGCCAGAAATAAACACCGCCACCCGTGACGTGCGTATCGTAACTGCGCGCCCCATTCTTTCCCTTGCGACCGAGATGAACCTGCGTCGCCGCCGCCTCGACGAGCGCGAATGCTTCCGACCGGCCGCCGACGCGATGCCAGGCCAGTTGCAGGTTGTTAAATTCACCAGGCGTTTTGCCGTAGGCTTCGGCCCGCGCCGGGATCGCCAGATTTTTTGCGTGGACGGGAAAAATATCGCCGCCCATGAAACGCTGACGGATGCCGATCTGATTGACATTGATGTTCACGCCATCCGCGACCGCGCTCCAATTCGTGGCCCGCGCCGCCGCCGGCCAGAAGCCGGTTGTGGGATAGCCGTATTTGTTCGTCGGCGCGTGGATGAAATGATTCTGAAAAAGATTCACCTCCGCTTCGCCGATGTTGGCGGCGAGTTGCGACGGTGTGAAGAGTCCTTCCAGAGCGACCATCGCAGGACTGACATTGTCCACAATGTTGATCGCGTATGAGATTGCCATGATGATTAAAAATTTCATGCTGCCACCCCGAAAAGTTCCCCGAGATCCAACGGATGCGGCTCGGCTTTTTCCCCTGGATCAATCAAGCCGAGTTCTTCAGCGTCGCTGCGCGAAACGCTCTGCACCCACATGCCGGAGTTGAACGCGAAGGGCGGATACGGATTGCCGAGCGTGTCGTCATAGCCGCCGGCACCGTCGCCGAGCGCCTGCCAGATTTCTGAATCCTTCAGCGCAACCATCCGCCCGGAATCTTCCAGGCACTTGGCCGCGTCCTCGTCGCCAGATTCATCCGCCGCCGCCGCCCAGCGCGCTTCCCAATCGCGCACCTTCATGCGCTGCTCAAACCGCACCAGCTCTTGGGCGGGGAATTGATCCAGGACATCTGGGTTGTTCATCTGAATGAAACGGCCCGCGCCTTGCGCGAGTTCCGTGTTCGTCTTCAGAACGAGATTGATTCTCGGGTTGCTCGACAAATCTTTCAGTGTGCCGGCCTCACCCGGTTCCGGCGCATAGCCGAGACCGCGCAATAAATCCTTGATGCCCTGCCGCGCGTAAGCCTGGTTCAAACCGGTCGTGACGTTGCCTTCAGGATTTTCCGGCGTGACACGATCCGCGCGCTGTTCGGTTTTCGGGTTGATGATGCTCTCCACATCGAATTTATATTGGTCAAGCAGATCGGTGAGCATCGTGCGGGCGGAAATGAACGATTTCCGTTTGACGGCTGCATCCAGCGTGCGCAGCTCGGCGCTCGACAAGTCTGATGGCAACGCAGACTTAACCTCGTTCGCCCGCACGGCGGCGGTAAAGGGATGTAATGTGTCGATCATGTCAGCCGTTCATTTCGTTTTTCCGGCGACAGGGGGCCGGACCAAAGCTGGGCGGCGCGACGGTCGGCTCCATCGGCGCGTCAACTGCATCGTCAGGCTTATCCACCACGTCGGTGCACTCCGCCACGCGATTCAGATCACGTTCGCGGCGCGCGACGTTGTCGCGCTCATCCTGCGTCAGATCGATTTCCAGCGATATTTTCAGCCGGGCGATAATTAGATCTACGGCAATGTCGCGCAGACCTTTCGGGATCTTCGTCAGATCGGAATCCAACTGGTTGCGCTGGCAACTGCCGACCTTGCGGCGCACATGATCCACCACGCCCTGGATGATGCCGGCGGCGCGATTATCCTGCCCATCGGCAAGCGCTGCGGAATCGCATGCGTCCACGAGCGCGGCGACCTTCGCCTCATAAAGCGTGTCTAAAGTGATGGCGATCCAGTTGCTCAAGATGGTTGAGAGTTATTGGCGGGATTCATTTTAAAAAGCGGCGGAGGTTTTGCGGCCTCCGCCGCTGATTGTTTTTTGAGGCTCCGTTTTATGGCGCGTAAGTGCTCCAGCTTGCCTGAACGTAGTTGGTGGATTGGACGGCACCATTGGCACACGTCGCCCAACGGATCAGCGTGACATTGTCCAGAGTGGCGGCCGGCAGGTTCGTCCAGTTCACCACCAGCGTGGTGCCATTCGCGGTGGTGATCACTGAGATCGGATGCGTTGTGGTCCAGTTGGTGGATGAGTTGTAGACCGTAGCCACATCGAACGTGTTGGTCGTGTTGCCCGTGGCCGCACCGGAACATTGCAGAAAGTTCCAGAGACTAAGGCCGCGTTTAGCCGCGATTGGGATCGGATCGCTGTTGACCGTGAGCACCTGACCGGCCGTCAATATGACCTGGCCATTGGTCGAGAGCACGCCGCTGATTGCATTCGTGAACTGGACCGTCTTGTAGCTGAACAGATCAGCGTGAGCAGACATCGCCAAGGACGCGAACAAGCCAATGATCAGGAGAATAGCCAATTTCGCCGAACCGCCGGCAGTCTCAGTCTTTTCCTTTTTCGGCTTTGCCTCCCTCTCAACCTTGATCTCGTCGGCCAGGCCGCGCTCAATGAGGTGGGCGGCCAGCTCGTCGGATTGGATTTCGTGCGTGGCTCCAAGCTTGATGTCGGGACCAAGTTTCTCACCGTGCTCAATGCCGCCGAACTTGGGAGACAGATGGACGTTGCTTTTGAATTGCAGAGTTTTCATTTTTTATTCGATTGAATTTAAGTTGCGCGCAGCGGCCGCCAGTCACGGCGGCCGCCGCACATTGGTTAACGGACTGCCGCGACTGCCGCGGTGTTGGTGACAGACGGCAACGTGGTCCAGTCCATCTTCAGGACCTGGTCACGCTCGTCTTCCGAGGTGTAGGTGCCCGGCTTGAAGAAGCCGCCCATGCGGGCGAAGGTCTTCATGAAGGAAGGGTCCATCCGGTTGGGCGTGCCGTTACTGGCGAACACGATCACAACATCGTCTAGTAGAAACTGGATGTTTTCCGCGGCGCCGTCTGCGCCATTATCAATGACCATCTCGGAGCATTGCACTTCCGGGTTGAAGATGAGCAGTCCGCTCACGTCATCAATGTTCGGCGAGACGACGCCGACGCCGTTCTTCGCGCTCGCACCGCTGGCGATGATGAACTTTTTCTGCACATACCCGTTGTCGCGGAACTGCTGGAATTTGGTGGTGCCGAATAGAACCTTGATGGCCGCACCGTTCTTCGCCGCCTTTTTCACGGCGAGGATCATCTTGTCCAGGATGGTGATCGGGTTGACGCCATCGTCAGAGAAATCCGCCGCGACCGTGAGCGGACTCGCGAGCGCCGCCGTCTTGGCAATGGTGACGATTTCGTTTTCCAGCGCAAGTGAACCGGAGTCCGCAATAATGCCCTGGCCTTCCATGATGGAGAAGGTCAAGGATTCATCCGACAGGCCGCCGATGTTCGGGATCGGAAAATCCAGCGCGTTAGGTTCCAGCGTGCCATTGGCATCCGTGGCGCTGAAGCCAAGCCGCGTGACCTTGCCATTCACCTGGCGTTTGGTATCCGGCACCTTGAAGCGGTTTTTATCCGAATACACCTTGTATCGGAAGTTGATGTCAGGCACCTCGCAGAGCGGCGCGATGAACTGGCCAACGGGCCGGATGGCGCGTTGCGACGCCGTGATTGCGTAATTGGTGAGCAGGGGCGAGCCTGCAAGTTGAGCGATGCGATTCATATTTTTATTCGATTATTTTTATTTCAGGTTCAGGTCACGATTAGAGGTTGAAGGCGCGGTCCGGGATGCGGCGGACCTTGACCGGGTTGGGAACGACCGCGCCGGCGGCGACCGCCGATTCCGCGACGAACGTGTAAAAGCCCGCGCCGTCGCCGGCCTTGGGTTTGTAAAGCTTGCCAAAGCTGTTCGGTGAGAGCGCCAGCATGTCCCCCGGATTGATGGCGTTGACGCTGTCGATCAGCACGCGGCAGTTTTCATTAATGCTCGGCGCTTCCGCGATGCTCGGCTGGCCGATGATGTCGCCGGAGGCGAGGATGTGGCCGGCTTGATCCGCGACGGCCGTGGGCAGCGCAAAGTTCGCGATGCCACCATTGTTTACAATCTTCACCAGAAGATTTTCTTTGCCGGTCAGATCCACGGAGCCGGGCAACGTGATGTCGCCGACGCGCGTATCGGACTGGCCGGGATTAAGTGCAGAATTCATATTTTATTTTGTTCGAGTTGAGGTTGGTTCGTTTTTTATATTGGCCGTAACGCAGTCACTTGATTTCGCGGGCGGCCATCGCGGTGGCGGTAGCCAGGCCGATGCTGGGGATTTCTTTCATGATGTTCGTTGCGCGGTTCATCACCTTGACGGCGCGCTCCTGTTCAGCCGCTTCGTCGGTTTCTTCGCCCGTCTGTGCACTCGCAGCGCCAGTGCCGCGATTCAGCACGCGAGTCGTGGTGGTTTTTTCACCGCCGGCCTTGAAGCCGCAGTCGGTGAGATAACCAACCCGATCAGCGCGGTCCTTCAAACCAGTTAGGACCGGCTTGAGACGGTTGATGACCTTGGTGTCGGTGATTTTGTGTTCGACCAGGATGCCGTCCACCTGCTCGCCCAGGAGCGTTTGGTTTTGCGTCTCAAGTTCCGTCTTGCGGTTCTTGAGCGGCGTCAGTTCCGCTTCGGCGGTCGTGGCGCGGTTGAGGATTTTGGTCACTTCCGCGAGGATGGCGTCTTCGCTTGCCTCGGCGGCGAGACCAAGTTTCGTTGCGATGCTTTTCATTTGTTTTACTTGGTTGTTTTTTTGTTGGTTAGCCGCCGATGGATCTTCATCAGCGAAAGTGGTGGCCGTCTGCAAAGACCTGTTGGTGATGGGCGTTAAAAGTTCCTTGCCGTTGGCCTGGTTGGTGAAGCCGACCGTCTCGATGGCCATCACGCGGTATTTGTTGCCTTCGATTTTTTTCAGGTCGCCGCGATCCGCGACGAAGCTGGTGAATTTATATTCGCGATTCTTCACCGCGTTGTCCCCGGCCGGCGTCAAGCCATCGTCCTTGGCCCAGATGCCGTCGTCGCGTTTTTCAAAATCCTTGAACCAGGCGAGCGCGGCACTGTCCTTGTCCGGATCGTAAATGAAATGTTCGCGGCCGGCGTAGATGCCCGGCCAGTTGTCGCCCAGCCGGTTCTTCGCCTTCTCGATGCTGGCAAGGATGGAATCAAGCGCCGGCTCGTCGAGCACCTGCACCAGCTTGGCTTCGCTGTTGGGCAGCTCCCCTTTCGGCACGATGTGAATCCAGCCGTTGGTTGATACGAGGGGCGCGCGGTTAAAAATGATGACGTGGGATTTCATGGTTTGGAAACGGGTTTATCTTTTAGTCCGGCGAGCAAGGCGGCGGCATTGGCCTGATCCAGGGCGCGCGCAGATTCAGGATCGGCGGTGATGTCGGCAACGAGCTGATCCCAGTCGGCGAGCAACGCCTGGAGTTTCTGTCTGCGCAGATCAGGATCGGCAATCGCTTCGATGACGGTGAGGCGGTCGCGCAACAATTTCAGATCGTCGGCCACGGCCGCCGTGAATGCGTCTGCACCCGGCACGCCGGCCCGGTTCTGAATCTTGGTGTCTTTTTCCAGCAGGCTTTCATCCTGTTGCGCCGCCGGGCCATTCGGCTTGGCCGCGCGCGTCAGTTTATATCCGCTGCGCTCACTGATCTCCTTTGCGTCCGTCTGCAAGCCGACACCTTCGAATTTGACGACCGTGTCCGCCACGGTGTTGACATCTTCATCATCCTGGACGGCGAGCGTGAACTGCGCACAAACCGGCTGGCCGGGAAATTCAGCCTCGAGTTCCTGCGCATCGAAATCTTTGCGCAAAGTTTCGTTGACGCGCTTACCCTTCATCTTGGCGATCTTTTCCCAAACATCGTGATGCTGTTCGCCGGGGCCTTTATTGAGTCCGCCGCCGGAACCACCGCCGCCATGCGTCAACATGGTGAGCAGGCCGCTGGTGGCGGCCATCACCACGTCTTCATTCTGCGCGTTGCAGAATGTCTCGAAGGGCGATTCACCACGCACACCAGCGGTCGGGAACTTGATGTCGCTCCCGGCCGGGAGCGCACCACTCACACCATCGGAGACTTTTTCCGCCGCTGCCTGGTAGTCGGCCTCCTTGCCGACCTGAATGTTTGGCGGCATGATGACCACGCCCTTGGCCAAGCCGAAGATTTCCACGAACGCCGCCCAATCCTTCCGCCCCATCAACCAGTTCACGAATGCGATCAATGCGATCTCATAAAGGGGTGACTCGACTTCGCGGATGACGAAATCTTCGCGAGGCATCGCTTCGCTTCCGATCCGGCAATTTTCGCCGAAGGTGGATTTGCAAGCACCGAGGCCGACACCGAATCGGGAAATCTCATTATAATAGAAGTCGCCATAATAACCGTCGCGCGACCAGGCCCACGGCTCAAGCCAGTAAAGTTCCTGCACGGCCCCATCATTATCGCCGCCTTCGTAATAGTGTTTCTGCAAAACAGCATATCCCCGGATGTCCGCCATCACGATCTGGCCGATGGCTTCATTGATGTTCCCGATCAGATCGTAACGCGAGCGCAGATAAGCGCGTTGTTTCTCCGCCATCTCAGCCGTGGCACCTGGCGGCAGGACTTTCATCACCTTCACGTCCCAGTCCAATTCTTCAACGCTGGCCAGCAACCGTTCAATGAAGCCCTTGAGCGTCGGATAACGCTTCTCAGTTTTGCGCAGTAGCAATTGCAACTCCGCATAAGCGCCGCGCTCGGCCGCTTCGAAGATCGTGATGAGCCGGCCCATGACCAGGCCGCGCAGCGGGTTGTAATTATCCCGCCAGAGATTCGACTTTCGGACCATCTGCGCGTCCGTCTTGCCCGTGCCGAAGGCAGCATAAGCGTCGGCCGTCGAAGGCGTGGACGGCGGCGCACTGGCGGTCGTGGCCGGCTTGCCGGTGGCCTGCCTGGCGCGGATCCTTTTCGGGATGGATGCAGACTTAGCCACGGCACACCTCCCGTGAAGAGTTGAGGGCAAAAACCCGGAACAGGGCTGCCCCCCCGATTTTGGACTCATTCAAGCCATCTGACGATGCCTTGAAGACGCACCACGAGCCTTGAATAGCCACCTTTGACATCCTGCGCGCGTCCAAGTGGCTCAAAATCGTCCCAGGGGCATCCAGCGCGACGGATAGGTGGTTAAAATGGGTGACCATACGCAAGGATTTCATCCGGCAATGCTCCGATCCCGCCGACTGGCGATAACCCGCCCAGAACGGGAATTTTCAAAGACGTAGATCTTGCCGGGCTCCAGCAAGGATTCAGATGCGCGAATTGCCAGGGCGAAGGCCCAGAAGTGGTCGGCGTGACCGGCTTCATCCCGAACGGCCGCGATGCTGACCTTGCCACCAGGGGAAGTGATCCGCTCCGGCTTGCGCAAATCGTCAATCGCATCATTGTCCAACTCGACCTCAATCGTGATGGACTTGCCCTCGAAGCAACCAAGCAGCGCGGTGGCCATGTTTTCAGTAACCCTGGCCTTTTCTTTTTTCTTGCCCTCGGACTTGAGGTAATTGTTGATGGGCTCGGTTGTGGAAAAATCAATGCCTTGAATCCGTTCACCGCCCCACGGCTCCTCCTGGGCATATTCCACCAGACCGAGGCCGAGGCCGGTCATATCAATGCACGCACCCCGGAATTTCGGCAGCTTGCAAACCAGATCCAATTGCGCCTGCTGGTCTGGCAGCCGCATTCCCGCCATCCGCAACATTCCAATGATGCGCTTGGAGTCGCCGTCCTTTTCCAAAACCGCTTGCACCGAAAGATCGCGATGCCGGCCCACGTCCTGGCCAAGGTAGAGATCACCTTTTGCCCGGAACATCCGCGCCATCGCAACCGGCGACCATTGCTGGTCATCAATCGGGATTCCTTCGCGCATGGCCTGCGTGATCAGCTCACTGGTGAGCAGACACATGTTTTCATCATTGAACGCGCATTCGTAATTTTGATCGTATGCCCGTTTATCTAACGATTTTTTGCGCGCTTCATCGGGTGTGATCGGCTTCCGCGAGTTGGCGTCATAGACTTTGACGCCCATCTTCCATGCCTCCGAACGGGTGACCCGGCAGACCTTGAATCCCGCCGTCGAGGTGAAGACAGTGCCGTCATTGGGACCAGATCCGGCGCACATGCGATAAAACATGTTGTGCTTGCCATTGCCGGTGGACGCGATGCGGCAGAGGAATTCGGGATTGCTGGAAAGGATCGGCTCGGCCGCCTCCCAAATCGCGTTGCTGTCTTCATGGAAAGCAAATTCGTCGAGAATGAGATCACCAGAAAAGCCGCGAGCCGTGCGAGGGTTTGCCGCCAGCACCTTGATGCGGCCGACGTGTTCAACTCCGCTGACGATCCGGGTGATCCGGATTTCCATGCGCATGTTGTCATAAACGAGATCAGGAGAATCGTCGGAGGATTCAAACGCCGCGCCAGCCACCTTGCAGGCCTGCGCCGCCTTCAGACAAAATTCCGCACCATTGTCCCGCGAATTGGAAAGCACGGTGACCAGCCAGGTGGGATTGGTTTCGAGCTGCTTGACCAGGCGCGCAACCGCCCAATTGGCGAGCGTGTAGGATTTTCCGATCTGCCGGGACCAATGCAGGATCAGCAAACCGGATTCGTTATCCCAAAACACCGGCCGCTGATAAACGCGGAAGCCCACCACCGGACCCGTGACGGGTGCCAATTGATGGGAAGCGAGTTCCAACGCCGCGACCTTCAACGGCCGTGGGCGATTCGCCTTGCTAGTTTTAGTGCGGGGCGTCATTGATTGCCGGGCCGAGGTTCGGTCGGTGCCTTGCCGAAGAGTTTCTCCATGAACATTTGCGTCTTCTCGGATTCCGAGAGCGTCTTGTTCGAGGCGATCACCTTGAGCGCCGGCAACGCCTTGAGGCATGCCTTGGCCGCATCGAACTCGAATTGTTCGCGCGCCAATTTGAACTGCTCTTTCATCCGCGCTTCCGATTCCCGCTTCAGTTCCAGCTTGGCGGTTTCCAATTGGGCGTTGAACTTGGCCGTCTCCTGGTCCAGATCCAAACGCATCGTCGCGCGCCCTTCCTTGAAGTCGCCCGTCACCAGGCTGCGCCGATAGGACGCACCCAACACCATCTCGCGGATCTGCTCCTTCGAGAGCGAGTCGCCAAATTCCTTGATGAAAAACTTCTCGTCCGACGCCATCCGCTCCGATTCGTCCTGGCGTTTCTGTTCGTCCGCATCCCACTTTCGGAAGCGCACGATCTGATCGTCGTCCGTCAGATTGATGCCAAACTTGAGCCGCAACGATTCCCGCGTGTCCCGCGTGGGCGTGGCCGAAACAAACTGCCCACGCCAGTAATCCCACTGCGAGTCGGTGAACTTGTCGCGCCACAATTCCTTGAACCGCGTCAACTCCGAGGGCGCGGCGCCCACCGGATTGGCTTTCAGTTTTGTTTTGGCCTTCATTCATTTAGAAACAAAAGTGCAGTGAACCTACGAACCAGCCGACCGAGACGCGCCAGTGAACCGCCGCGCATGCCGGATCGGCGCAGTCGCCTTTCGTGATGGCGACGGTCGGCAATACCAGGAACATTTCGGGATGGAATTCGGCTTGGATCATTTGATTGCCAGTGTGGCTCACACCATCTCCAGGCGCGCGGCCTCGCCAGCGTCGCTGATGCTCCATTTCATTTTGCCCGCGAACTTGGATGGCACGCCGATGGTCCATTTTTTGACGTCGCAAATTTTAATGACGGTCTCCACCTCGGTAGCGCTCGGTTTGGGATGCACCGCCGGATCGCGCAAGATGGCCGCGTGGATCTCCAGTTCGATGGCCTGGCCGCCGTCGAGCGAATGCAGATAGTCGAGCGCCGCCTTGCACAATGAGATTTCGCGTTGGGTCAGATTCATGGTTGCTTGCCTTTCAATTTGTCGAACAGGTCCAGCGTGGCCTTGAGCTGATCAATCATCTTCTTGGGCAGCTCATCTATGCGGCTGTCCAGCGCTTCGATCAGGGAAGCCAGATGCTCTTCACGGACAGCCCCGGCTTTGAGGATGGCCTTGTTTTCATCCGATAGATTCTTCAGCTCGCGTTCGAGCTTCGATTCGCGCTGGTTCCATTCCAGCCGGGTGATGTAGTCACCCTTGGGCTGGTAGTCACCGATGGGCTGAAATTCCTCGCGGGCCTTTTCCATCATCTCCGCGCCCGTTGGCTTGTCTTTGATGTTGCGCCAAAAATCCATGGCAGCGTTCGCCCCCATGAAGAGGAACATCAGGCAGGCGCAGAATCCGGCGATCATCACCGGCGGGTCGTAGGCGGATAATTCAGCGAGCAGCATAAATCAGGTTGAGAGTCGGGGAGTTGAGAGTTGAGAGTCAGCCAGAGCCGTGGTGTAGTTGACCATCTTGTGGTCGTGGATCGGGTCCATCGCGCCGGTGAATTTGCTGATAATGAACGCGCGATAGATTCCCCAAGCATCGCTGGCCAGCAACCGCACGAACGACGGCGCAGCGATCAAGCCGCCAAAGGAAGGCAGGAAAATTTCCAAGCCAACATGCCGGTAAGGGTCCGTGACGGACGGCAGATGCGGCACGCGCGCGACGATGTCTTCCTGATAAACCACTCGGAACGTGGATGCGCCCAGGGAAAAATCGTAGAGCCGCTTGAACGCCGCGTTGCCGACGCGTGGCTGCCCAAAGGTGTAAACCTGGGCGATGTTGAATCCCTGCCGCTTCAGTTCCAGCGCCACCAGGATCGCCAACGCGCCACCGAGGCTATGGCCGGTGATGTAAACCGGGCGCGAACCGGCGACGATGCAAGATAGATGATGGCCAAGATCGGCAATGATGCTTTCGTAAGCCGCCAGAAAACCGCGATGCACTTCGCACCGGTCGCCGTTCGCTTCCTCGACGAGCAGCTCCCGGAAAAATTTCGCGTCGGTGACAAAATCACGCGCATTGCTCGTGCCGCGAAACGCGATGATGACGCAGCCGGCCTGCTCGATCACGAGCGCCTGCGTATCCGTCACCTGGTTGCTGACCGTGGGCCGGGCTGAGTAAGCGGCGGCGCTGGCGGCAGCGCATTCGCGGGCGTTGACCAGGTCAAAGGTGGTGGCAGTGAGATTCATGGCCGATCGCTCCTCCGATTCAACAGGATCAAGGCGAGACCGCCCGCCGCCGCGATGCCGGCAATGAAGCCGACGACCGCGCCTGATCCGAATCCGATAAATGTGCAAAGCGTGTTCAATTTTTCACTTCCGGTTTTCTGGGACTTTTACCGTGAACCCATCTTTCTGTTTGCGTTAGTGACCGCCGCAGCGGTGCGTTTAATTTCTTGGCTAATGAGAAACCGGCGTCAGGTTGTTGCCCGTTCCGGTGGCTGAGTTGATTGGTTCGTGCTGGCCACCGATGATGGTGTTGACCGCGTTTGTTCCGCCCGTGGCGACGGTGGTCGTCATGGCTGCATTGCCGAAGACAGCGCTGTGACCGTACATCTCGTAGGAGCTGGTGAACTGCGGAATGACCGACGCGTCGGACGGCTGCGCATTGGTGCCGTTCAAGCCGGTCGGGACTTTCACGTATTCGACCTGACTGCGACCGACCATCAGCTCATAAACCTGCGTGGCCGGGTTCTGACCGATCTTGATGCCGGTCTGCGTGACTGTGACCTTCGTCACGTCTTTCGTATTGACGGCCGTGGCGCAGCCGGTGACTAGCGTGATGGCCAATGCGGCTGTCGCCGCGATGAGGAGTTTGATTTTAGTTTTCATATGTGCGTGAGGCGCTGCCTGTTTTAACGGAGGTTTTTGGTTGGTTTAACTGCGATGTGGAAAAAGCTGGCGACCGGGCCGGAGGAGACCAACCCAGAAGCCAGTGAAGAGCCGGACGGCTGTATACGGCGGGGAAACGACGAAGACAGGTTCGTCAGCCCTTCAAGTTGTTTGCGATTCGTTTCCCCAAAAATCATGCGAGCAGAGTCGCATGGGTTTCAGGAAAGAGAATTAAGCCGCTTAAGCGAAATGGACGGGGGAGAAAAAAGAAACCGGAGGGTGGTCTCCTCCGGCGCGGGCAACTAAATCACAACCAACACGGGCGCGTCGAGAAGATTATTTTTCCTGTTGGGCTTTCCACGCTTTGTATTCTGCCACTGGATCGCCCATCGTTGGTGTTGGCAAATCGTCCGCCGACTGCGCGGACTTCCATTTTTTATATTCTTCAACAGCATCAACGGGCGCGGGAACGTGAATTGGCGGCTTGATGGGGGTTCCCGTCTGGATTTTTTCTACTTGAACCGCAGTCAGCGTAGATCCGCAGTGCATACATTTTTTTGCGTCATCCGGCACCCGGCCCTTGCAGTCGGGACATTGCCGGCGTTGATCAGGAAGGAATGCAGCGCCAACCAGCCCGACCGGTCCGAGCAAAGCACCCATTACCGCGCCGCCCTCTCCCTGCCCGCGTTTTTGACCGATCAGTCGCCCAATGAAGGCAAACACCAAGACGATTACCAGCACCAACAAGATCATCATCACGGTGGCAATAGATGGGCCATCGGCATCGGCGAGTAGGCAGAGGATTGTGATCTTCATGTGAATAAGTTTTTGGAAGTTAAAGCAGGATGGGACAGCGAATGTCCGACCTCGGCGGCGACCATGCGAGCGCACAAACCAACAGCGACATTGATTCAAACCAACTGACAGATTCTATGGACTCAAGGAAGATCGAAGCATTGCTCATTACAAGATCCCTTTTTTGGAACGCCGATAAGCGCCGGGCCGTGGCGGAAGTTTTGGAAGACTGCGCGCGGCACCTCTCGCCAACCGACGATCAGCCTCCGCTTCGACCGCATCCACAAATTTTTCCTCCTTCGTCTTTTGACCGGAACTAACGCGGGTCGGCGGCAATGCCAAACCCTTTGGAATGGTGATGCCGGCCTTCACCAGTTTTTCGATAATGGCGTCACGGATAAATTGAGACCGATTGGAATAGCCCATTGATGGAAGGTTAACATCAATGTCGCGGATGAAATCTTCGCTGACTGGCAGCGTTAAGAGTTTCTGACCTTTGGCCCGTTGATTTGGCATTGAACTATCTATACACCCCCGCTGTGAAAACAATCAAACAAAAAGCTTGCAGGGTGTCTATACTGAGTCTATACCTTGTGCAGATGAAACGCGGCACCAATAAAAAATCCGTAAGTAAGCTTCTAACGGTCTGGATTCCGGACGCTCTCGAAGAAACGCTGGCCCGCGGTGCGGCAAGGGAGGATTCGGACAAATCGAAATTCGTGCGCAA
>DATLVR010000136.1:0-15711 GCA_035577265.1 Verrucomicrobiia bacterium
TCGGTTACGGACTGGTCGTTCTCGTTCCGTGGCTCTCCACCCCGCATTGCTGCGACGCAGTTACGGTTCGATACCGCACGGCTCTTCGCCGCACAGGAGCGGACTTCCACCGCTCGGTCTGCTCGCCTTCTCAGGCGCACGCGCGCGACCGGTCCCCGGGCGCTGCAACGTTCAAGCGGCGGGCGGTCCGAAATTATCAGGGAACCTCCATCGCGAATTGGTTGCTGTTTTTCCGAACGCTTCCGATCTTGTGAAAGCTCCGGTCGTAAGTTTGTTGCAGCGCCCGGGGGACGGGCGCACTCCGTCGCCAATCCGTCGGCTGATAATCCTCCAGGAATTTTCCACACACAGGTTCGCCGGTGTTGAAGCCGGCGATGATCGGGTCCACGACCCGCGCCGCATCGTCCACGATGTCCAGCGGCGGATGGAAGCGATGCGCCTTCACCTTGCGCGCGTCCGGCGGTCACGGCCTTTCCACCAGATTGACAAACCGCTCGGCGCGTTCGCGCACCACGCGCCCCGGATTATCGACGCGCGCCGGCGCGTTCCATAAAACGTAAAACTCGAAGTCCGTGGCCGACCGGCCGTGCTGCGTCTCAAAGACCTGACACCGTTCCCGGGCAATGGCCTGCGCCACCGCCAGCGCCACGACCGCGTTGGTGGCCTGACTGATGGGCGCGTTCGTCGCCTGGCACCACACCTCGCTCCGGATCTGGAAACGGGAAACCTCGGCATGCTGGCCGTGGGCAAAGTCATCATCTCCGGACTCGATCATGGAGAGCGCGGCGAACCGGTCCAACGCGAAGACGCGGCCGGCGCAAAGCAGCCACGACACAATCAGTGCGAACTGGAGGGTGTTCGCACGCTTAACATCCATCGCCATGGACTTGCCGCGCATCCGCCAATTATCGCAGCCCATCCGCTGGTTGCAACCGGGCAGTGGGATAAATCCGCAGTCTGTTACATTTGAAACCGACACCGGTGCCGGCCTTTCGGCAGAGGCAGTTGCCTGCTTCAAGTTGTGCCGGAGAGACATGCCCCTTTCACCAATCCGTGGGCTGATAATCTTTCAGAAATTTTTACCGGACAGGTTCGCAGGTTTTTGCTGCCGGAGTGCGCCTGTCCCGGGCGCTGCAACGTTCAACCTGCAGGCTGTCTGAAATTATCAGGGAACCTCCATCGCGAATTGGTTGCTGCTCTTCCGAGCGCTTCCGATCATGTGAAAGCTCCGGTCATAAGTTCGCTGCAGCGCCCGGGGACGGGCGCACTCCGTTACCAATCCGTCGGCTGATAATCCTTGAGGAATTTTCCCCAGACATGTTCGCCGGTGTTGAAGCCCGCGATGATCGGATCCACGATCCGCGCCGCGCCGTCCACGATGTCCAGTGGCGGATGGAAACGATGCTCCTTCACCTTGCGCACGGCGATGTGCGCCGGGTCTTCATCCGTCACCCAGCCCGTGTCCACGGCGTTCATGTGGATGCCGCTGGTCTGATAATCCGCCGCCGACGTGCGCGTCATCATGTTGAGCGCGGCCTTGGCCATGTTCGTGTGCGGATGCCGCGTGGTCTTGAATTTCCGGTAAAACTGTCCCTCCACCGCCGAGACGTTCACGATGTGCTTGTCGCGTTCCGGCGTGCGGAGCATGAGCGGTTTCAGCCGCGCGTTCAGGATAAACGGCGCGATGGCGTTGACGAGTTGCACCTCGAGCAATTCCACCGCCGGCACTTCCGCCATGAGCAGACGCCACGAATTGCGCTCGCGCAAATCCACCTGTTGCAAATCCTGGTCGAGCCTGCCTTCGGGAAACAAACCCTTTTGCGCCGCGAGCTCCTCAGCGAGGAGTGGCAATTGCGATAAAGCTGCCGAATGGGTGATTCCCGCGAGCTTGGAAATTTCCTGCACTTGGCCAGTCCGGCTCGGACCCTCCGGCAAAATGTGATAGCCGCGCAGTCCCTCGTATGCGCCGAGCAATTTGCGCGCGTCTTCCGGCAGGTCATGCAATGACCCGTGCTCGCGTTCCATCATGTGCTCGTAAAAATCCGGCGGCCGTCGCACGGTCTGGCAGGCGTTGTTGATGATGAAATCCAGCCGGCTGCGCGTCGTGAGCAGATGTTTGCAGAATGCCTCCACGCTCGGTGTGTGACGCAAATCCAATCCAAAAATCTCCAGCCGGCTTCCCCAATCCTTGAAATCCGGTTCCGCCGCATAACGCATCGCCGAGTCGCGCGGGAAGCGCGTGCAAACGATGAGCTGTGCCCCGGCGCGCAGCAGTTTGATGCCGGCCTGATACCCGATCTTCACGCGTCCCCCGGTGAGCAAGGCCACGCGCCCGCGCAGATCCGCCGTCTCGGTGCGCTTGAAATAATTCACCTCCGCGCACTTCGGACAAAGCTGGTCGTAGAAGTGGTGAAGCTGCGCGTAATCCTGTTTGCAGATGTAGCAATTCTGCTCCTCGACGACTTCACGGAATCCCGGATCATCCACGACTTCTTTCTGTTCGAAGTTAAGCGGCGGATGCACGTTGGGCGTGGTGAAGACGGTTTGCCGGCGCAGCTTGCGGATGCCCGTCTGGTTCAGCACGCTTTCGGCGCGTTCCGATTTGGCGGCCTTGCGGTGACGTTTGGAAGCTTTCACCAACTGCCGCCGCATCCTTGCATCGGGCCGGGAAATCTGGCCGGCAGCGGTGAGCAGGCGCGTGCGTTCGGCTTCGGAAACACCGGCAAGCAGCTCACGATTGCTGGCGATGGACTCCAGCAATTCGGCGGCGGCCTGCATCCGTTCCTTCAGCGAGGCATGGTTCAATTTGTGTTTATCGTGGCTCATGGTTGCACTGGCAATCCGTAGTTTGGTTTCCGCGGAGCACCGGCGTCAATGCGTTTCGGAGTCGGGTAGTGGTATGGTTAGGAACGCCGGGCACCGTCCCGGCTCGAAGAAAACCTGCGGACAACTGGCCGAGACGGTGCTCGGCGTTCCGTTATTACCGCAAACTATACCACTACCCGGAGTCGTGGGTGGAATTGACGGAAAGAAAAGCGAAGTCCGTTGCAAGCTGAGAACGCAACGTGTTCCCCCGATGCCGGCTGGTGGTCAATGATTGCCACCGGAAACCGCATTGAAGCAAAACCACAGCAGGGAAAGCATGAGTCCGATGGCCAACAAGACGCCAGCCAAAATGCCACTGGAAAGCAAAAGCAAACAGCCCGTGCGTGCCACCCCCACAATCTCCCGATGCCAGCAACTGCGATCAAGAATGATAAAGGTCACCGCCATGGGAATGACCGCATACGCCAGCAATTCCTCCCAAAACACTTCCAGCAACTCGACCGCAGGTTTGGCAACCGAATAAAACACCAGCAAGGAAACAAAGCAGGCGATGGAAGCGATCACCATGTCTCGCTCCAACGGAGATTGAATCCCGGGGGCATGTTCGTCATCGTTCATAACGCTCAAATGATCTGACAACATAATGATGCTGTTCCCATCACTGAATAGACACCGAACCCCCTGCTTTTTGTATATCGGCCGCCTGCTTTCGCGTTAACAAAATACCCTACAAGCTGACGTTTTCAACTGCGGCCCTGATTACGGCAAGACAAAACCGGCTTGTCTAAAATTTCTCATTCCCTTCCCCGCCGATTTTCCCCATCGTATCGCGATGCTAACCAAGCGTGGATGGTTCCTCTGGCAAACGGTGTGGACGCTTTTCATCGCGGTCCCGGTGTTCGCCGAAACGGCACCGATCAAACTGGACGTGGACGCGACCGATGCCTCGCGCAACATTCTGCACGCGCGACTGCACATCCCCGCCTCACCCGGCCAGCTGACGCTGTTCTATCCCAAATGGATTCCCGGTGAACATGCGCCGAGCGGACCGATCAACAATCTGACCGGCCTGCAAATCTCCGCGAACGGCCAACCGCTCCAATGGCAACGCGACGCGGATGACATGTGCACATTTCATCTGGACGTGCCCGCCGGCGCAAAAGCGGTGGATGTGTCGCTGGATTTTCTTTTGACGGCGGGCGGCTCGTTCTCCTCCGGCGCTTCCGCCACGGCGAAGCTGCTGGACTTGAACTGGAATCAGCTTCTGCTGTATCCGCAATCAGCGACACCATTGAAGCTGCCCTTCGCCGCCACGCTGCAACTGCCCGCCGGCTGGAAATTCGCCACGGCGCTGCCGGTCGCCAGTTCGTTGGGAAAAACGATTGCATTTTTGCCTGCGCCGATGGAGACGTTGATTGATTCGCCGGTGATCGCGGGGGAGTTTTTCCGGACGATTGATCTGTCACCGGGCAAACAACCGCCGCATTTCCTCCACATCGTGGCCGACAGCGCCGCCGCGCTGGAAATCAAGCCGGAGGACATCCGCCATTTCTCGCAGCTCGTGACCGAGGCGAACGCGTTGTTCGGGGCGCATCACTATCGCGGTTATCATTTTCTCGTGACCTTGAGCGACCAGGTTTCGCACTTCGGCCTCGAGCATCACGAGTCCAGCGACGACCGGCTCGGTGAAAATTATCTGACGGACGAGAGCGCGCGGACAGCTGCTGCCGACCTGCTGCCGCACGAAATGGTGCATTCCTGGAACGGCAAATACCGGCGTCCCGCAGGACTGGCCACGCCGGATTACCAGCAGCCGATGCGCGACGAACTGCTCTGGGTTTACGAGGGATTGACGGATTATCTCGGCAAAGTCCTCGCCGCGCGCAGCGGCCTGCTGACCAACGAGGATTTCCGCGAGAACTTTGCCATCAATGCGGCGATGCTCGATCATCGCTCGGGCCGCGCGTGGCGGTCGCTCGCGGATACCACGGTGGCCGCACAACTGCTGTATGATTCGCCCGGCGACGGCGCGAACCGGCGGCGCGGCACGGATTTTTATCCCGAAGGCGACCTGATCTGGCTCGAAGTCGACACGATCATCCGCCAGCAAACCGGAGGCAAAAAATCTCTCGACGACTTCTGCCATCAATTTCATGGCGGCGATGACTCAGCGCCCAAGGTCGTCCCCTACACATACAACGACGTGGTGGCGACGTTGAACGAGGTTGCACCCTACGACTGGAAGGCGTTCTTTCAAAAGCGTGTTTACGACATCTCGCCACGGGCACCCCTCGGCGGCATCGAGAACGGTGGCTGGCGGCTGGTCTACACGAATGAAATCCCGTCATTGCTCAAGACGCGCGAAGGCCAGCGCAAGTTCATTGAGCTGAGCTATTCACTCGGCATCGCCCTCGGCACGGACGGCGGCATCCGGGATGTGCTACCCGGCTCACCGGCGGACGCGGCAGGCGTCGGCACCGGCATGACCCTCGTGGCGGTGAACGGCCGCGCGTGGACAACGGACATTTTGCGCGCCGCCGTGAAATCCGCCGCGACCAACAGCGCCCCCATCGAATTACTCGTCAAAAACACGGATTACTACAAGACCTGCGCGGTGGATTATCATGGCGGTGAAAAATATCCCGTCCTCGAACGCGATGCGACCAAGCCGGATCTGCTGGAACTCATCGTGAAACCGCTCACCTCCGCGCCACCGGCGGCCACCGAAAAATGAAAAGAGGGTAGTCTGGCAGGCCCGCTTTCCTCGCTGATCCCGCCCCACGCCGCTGCTTTATTCCGGTATTTTGGGTCGCAAGACTGGTTCCGGAAGATTTCAGGCTTGCGTTTTGAAGTTTCGCAACGAAAATTGCACCCTTTATGCAATCGCAAGCCTCAACCGGATCGGACACACTTTTCAAACTGTGGGCATGGTTTGAAGACAACTTGAAAACCATCGTCATCGCCGCGGGCATTTTTGTCGTCGTGCTCTTTGTCTTTTCGTATTATTCCTACAGCCAGAAACAAAAGGAGATCACCGCCGGGCAGGCCTTGTCCAAGGTGATCGTTTCGAGCGGCGCGGGCCAGCAGGCCGACGCCTACTTGAAAATCGCCGGCGAATATCCCGCCACGCTCGCCGGCCAGCGCGCCCAGCTGGAAGCCGGCGCCGCGCTGTTCACGACCGGCAAATACCCCGAGGCCCAGGCGCAATTCCAGAAATTTCTCGACACGTATCCGGATAATCTGCTCACGCCCCAGGCATTGCTGGGCGTGGCGGCCAGCCTGGATGCGCAGGGCAAAACCGATCTGGCCATCAGCGCTTATCAACGCGCAGCGGGCCAGACCGGCAATGTCAGTGTGACGGGCAGCGCCAAATTTGCCATCGCCCGGACGTATGACGCGCAGGGCAAGACCGCCGAGGCCGTGAAGCTTTACGAAGAAATTGCCCGCGCGTATCAAGGCACGACGATGGCCAATGAAGCCGGGTTGCGCGCGATGGAATTGAAGATGAAAACGCCGGGCGCGGCCACCGTCACGCCCGCTGAGGCGCCTGCGGCACCGTTCACGTTGACCAAGTAAGCTCATGAAGCTGGCAATCATCGGCACCGGCTATGTCGGTCTGGTCACGGGAACCTGCTTCGCCGAAGTCGGGCACCACGTCATTTGCGTGGACAGCGACGCCACCAAGGTGAAGATGCTGCAGGCGGGCGGCATTCCGATTTACGAACCCGGCCTGGAAGAACTCGTGAAGAAAAATGTCGCCGCCGGGCGGCTGGCCTTCACGAACAGCACGGAGGAAGGCGTGCAGAACTCGGACGTGATTTTCATCGCCGTCCCCACCCCGCCCCAACCGGACGGCTCGGTGGATTTGAGCTACATCGAACGCGTCGCCCGCGACATCGCGGGGGCCATGACGAGCTACAAGATCGTCGTGGACAAAAGCACCGTGCCGGTCAAGACCGGCGAGAAAGTCACCGAGACCATCAAGCGTTATTGCACGGCGAAGGTGGAATTCGACGTGGTGAGCAACCCGGAATTTCTGCGCGAAGGTTTTGCCGTCGGCGATCTGATGAAGCCCGACCGCGTGGTGATCGGCACCAGTTCGCCGCGGCCCGTGACCGCGATGAAGGAAATTTACACGCCGTTCAATGCGCCCATCATCATCACCGACATCAACTCGGCGGAACTCATCAAGCACGCGGCGAATTCCTTTCTCGCGTTGAAGATTTCCTACATCAACGCCATCGCCACCGTCTGCGAAGCCGCCGGGGCGAACGTGCAGGAAGTCGCGCAGGGCATCGGCCTGGACGAACGCATCGGCCGCCGCTTTCTCAATGCCGGCATCGGTTTCGGCGGGAGCTGTTTTCCCAAGGATTTGAGCGCGTTCATCAAAATCTCCGAGCAGGTCGGCTATGATTTCAAGCTGCTCAAGGAAGTGCAGCGGATCAATGCCGACCAGATGGAACGCTTCGTCAAAAAAATCACCGACACGCTGTGGGTGCTCAAGGACAAAACCATCGGCGTCCTCGGTCTCGCGTTCAAACAGAACACCGACGACGTGCGCTCTTCGCCCGCGATTGATCTGTGCCTGCGCCTGCAAAAGGAAGGCGCGACGCTGCGCGTGCACGATCCGAAAGGCATGGACAAGGCCAGGGCGCTGTTGACGGGCGCGACCTACGTGGACGACATGAACGCCGTGGCCGAAGGCTGCGATGCGCTCGTCGTGGCAACGGAATGGGACGAATTCAAGCAACTCGATCTGGCCCGCGCCAAAAAATGCCTGACACATCCGATCATGTTCGATGGCCGCAATCTGTTCGATCCGGCGGAGATGGAAAAGCTCGGCTGGATCTACAAGAGCGTGGGAAGGTGACAGGGGGTTGAGCGAAATTGGAGTTGCGAGACTCGCTTGCCTTCAACCCTCAACTCTCAACTCAAACTCCTCTCAACTGGTATGCCCGCCATCGAGGTCAGCGCCGCGCTCATCTTTCACCACGGCAAACTGCTCATCGCGCAGCGGCATGCCGGCTCACATCTGGGCGGACTTTGGGAATTTCCCGGTGGCAAGCGCGAGGCGGACGAAACCTTCGAACAATGCCTCGTCCGCGAAATCCGCGAGGAACTCGGCGCGGAAATTTCCGTCGGCGAACTGTTCGAGGAAGTCACCCACACCTACCCCGAAAAATCCGTCCACCTGAAATTCTTCCTCTGCAAACTGGTTTCCGGTGAACCGCGGCCGCTGGATTGCGCCGCAATTAGATGGGTGACTCAGACGGAGCTAGCCGGTTTTGAATTTCCCGCCGCCGACGCACAGTTACTGGAGAAACTATCGGCTGAAGCGCGCGGACAGAATTGGGTTTGACGGCGATACGGCGCGCTTTGCCCGGACAAGCCAAAGGGCCATCGCCCACAGCCAATAGCCGGGGTCGCCGTGCTGGTTTTGCCATCGGCTATTGTCTGTCGGTGATTTGTGTTTGGCCATCGGCTATCAGCGATTGGCTATTCTTCGGCCGCCACTTCGCCGCGCACCATGCGGGCCTCGGTGGATTGGTAAAGCGGATGCTCCGGTTTCAAATTGCGCAGGAAATTCTGGCGGAAGTCCCGGGATTTCTGCCCGGCTTCGCGCCGTTCCTTCACCTCGCCGGTCAAATGCCGTTTGCCCTGCACGGGCGAACTGTCAATGGACGCCGTCCATGCGGTGAGCTGCCGGGCGCAGGACTCCGCCAGCGCACGGATGGCGTGAAGCTCCTGGACGACCGGCTTGAGTCGCGGGCGATCCCGCACCACGGCCATCATGGAGCGCACCTCGCCGGCGCTCCCGCGGGCGATGGCGAGAAACATATTGAGTTCGTTGGTCGTCACGCGCTCGAATCCTTCGGCGATATTGTTCGACACGGAAAGCGCCGCGCGGTCGAGTTGATTGCGAAAGCCCGGCGTCAGCGGCACATCCGGTTGTTCCAGCAGATCGAGCACCCGGTTGTAAAGCCGCGCCGCCTCCTGCCACACCGGCAGGTCTTCAAACTTTTGATACTTGGCCATGATGATTCTCCTTTCTTGGTTGCAGGTTCGCTGGCAGGAAATAATCGCCAATGGCCGATAGTCAATAGCCAAGATGAAATTCTGCACGCCCGGTTGTCCCGACTCGACCATTGACCATCGGCTATTGGCCATCGACCATTGGCCATCGGCTATTGGCCATCGCTATTGATTATCGGCTATTTGCTGCAGAAATCAAAGACCGCCCCCCGACTAAAAAAACCAGCCGCCCTCTACGGCAGACGAGACGTCCGCCGCTACAATTTCGCCAGCTCGCTCCCCGCCAGTTGAATCAGCGGCTTGATCGTCGCGGCGTCGAACTGAAATTTGCAGCCCGCGGCGGCAAACAATTCCGGCAACGGTCGTGAGCCGCCGAGCGCCAGCGATTTTTTGTAATCGCCGAGGGCCTTCGCCTTGTTCGCTTTTGAATTCGCCCACACCTGCAAGGCCCCGAGCTGCGCGATGCCGTATTCCACGTAGTAGAACGGATGGATGAAAATGTGGAGCTGCCGGTGCCACGAATGCGCGCGAACTTCCTCGTAGTTGAAATAATCCACGTCGCCGCCGAACCGGTCCATGAGTTGCAGATACGCCGCCTTGCGCTCGGCACGCGTATGGCCGGCGTGCGTGTAGATCCAGTGCTGGAACGCGTCCACCGTCGCCATCCACGGGAAGAACCCGATAATGCCTTCGAGATGCGTCTTGCGCGCGCGGTTGGCGTCCGCAGAAGGCGCGCTCTTTTTTTCTCCCTCGCCCCCTTTGGGGGAGAGGGCCGGGGTGAGGGGGCTGTTTGCCGGATAAAACTCCTCCAAAAATTCATTGCCCAGCAACTCCATCGCCATCGAAGCGACCTCGCAAAACTCAATCGGCGCGCCGCGATACGCATATAAATCCTCGTCGCGCGTCGCCTGCGCATGGAACGCGTGGCCGGCCTCGTGGAGAATCGTCTCCACGTCGCGCTGCAATCCAATCGCGTTCATGAAAATGAACGGCACGCGCGCCTCCGACAGCGTGGACTGATAACCGCCGGGCGCCTTGCCCTTGCGATTATCGAGGTCGAGCAGCTTCAAATCCTGCATCTGCTGGAAACCCGCCGCGAGTTCGGGGTCGAGATGATTGAAAATTTTCTGCGTGCGCGAAACCATCTCGCCGACCTCCATGAACGGTTTTAGCGGCGCCCGATTCTGCGGGTCCACGGCCAGATCCCACGGACGCAGGTTTTCCAGTTTCAACTGCCGTTTGCGGTCGTTCTGGATTTCGCGGACGGCGGGCATGATCTCCTTTTCCACCGCGTCGTGAAACTGGAAACAATTCTCCGGCGTGTAATCGAAGCGACCTTTCTGGCGGAAAGCGTAGTCGCGATAATTTTCAAAGCCCGCGTTCTTCGCGATCTGCGTGCGGAGCTGAATGAGCTGGTCAAAAATCTCCTCGCACTTGTCCACGTCCTGCAAACGGCGTTTGGCGACAAGTTCCCACGCTTCCTGCCGCAGCGCGCGGTCCGGCTCCTCGAGATAACGGCCCATCTGTACGAGCGTCTTTTCTTCGCCGCGAAAAGTCACCGTCTGCGCGCCGATCAATTTCTGATATTGCTGGGCGAGCTTCGCCTCCTCGGTTTCCAGCGCCACGTTTTCCGGGCGGAACAGCTCGACGTGGTTCTTCAAGTCGCGGTCGAAGACGGCGTAGTGGCACGGGCGTCCCGCCCGTGGGTTCGTGCTGGCAGCTGCCTGGTTTGAATTGAAACTCACGGGCGGGACGCCCGTGCCACTAAGCAAATCCGCGCGTGACGGATGTGCGACATAAATGTTTTCCAGCGCGAACTGACGCGGCTTGAGCTGCGGCTCGACGTGTTCGACAAAGTGCAGATACGCCTTCTCAGCATCCGCATTATCTGTATGGCACGTCATGGCGATGTAGCGGCGCGACGCCTCCTCGTCAAGCGCGGCATTGAGTTCGCTCCAATCAATCAGCCAGCGTTCCAGCTCGGCGGCGAACTTGGCCTGCGCGGCTCGCACTTCCAACTGATCGAACAGCGGCGCGATCTGCGGCCAGTCGCCAAGGTTGATATCTTGCGGAACGAACGTGCGGGGCCGGTGCGGGGCCAGTTTTCCAAACGGCAATAAATTCATGGAGGCAAGGATAACGAAACTGTGCGTCGTGAAAATGATTATCCCTAAGAAGATCGGGACAGCTGAAGCCTGCAAATATTATGATGAGACGTTGACTGCTACGGCAAAGTCGTTCAGCTCACAGCTCGCCCAACAGTCACGTTTATCAACCTCGATCAGTCAGGTCCCACTTCGCCTTTCACCGCCGTTATTTTTAAGGACAACATCGATGAATTTGGAGATGTGCAAACACTCAAAGATCAGAACGTCGAGAGATCAGTGGCTAGGTCATTGAATATCGTGGTAAACCTGAGATTGTTTTGGAGTCAACGAATCAAATTAAAGTGGTTGAAGGAAAATAGTTTTTGCAGTTTTTGTTGCAAGAAACCTTAAGGCTCGATGGGGTTTCCGTTCACATAATAATGCAGATGAATACCGGCGTCGAAAATTTTCCCGGGCCAGCCTGATAAAATCACTATTTGGTAAGTCGTGCCAGCTTGCACATCCCAAAATAGAAAGTCTGGGCTGGAAGTGATTCTCGTCAGGCTGGTGAGCGTATCGCCGATGTAAACCGCGCCATCAGCTGAGCTGTAAACTAAGCCACTTAGCTGGGCTGTTCCCGTGTAAGGTGCGGTCCAAGTCCACCACAACGTGTCGACACCATGGTTTGGTTCACCTGGCTCGATTGAGGTCGCCAAGCTGGTGTAATTGAATGTCACATCACTGCCAGTCAGTAAAATGCGATTGTCAAAATCATCATTTTCAGGAGCGGGATAGAAAGTTGTCTCGATGATAAAATTATCGAGACCGATTGATGGCGATCCGTTATCTACGGCGATGTGATAGGTCATACCTGCGCGAACCGGAATGCTTGCGGGGTAACTCAGGCCTGCAGCAGTTATGAACGTGAGATTTGTCACCTCATCTCCGGTATAGACAGAGATCAAAATCGGACTTGCGCGGCCGCCGTCTGTGATAATAACCGGGCTATTTGTATCTGCCAATATTAGCGCGCCATTTCCAGGAGCTGTCCAAGTGAACCACACGCTGTGACCACCGTAACCCTCAGGCACAGGTTCGCCCGGTTCAGAGGTGGCGGCAAAGTTGTTACCCGCAATCACACTATTCGTGTCCGAAATCTCAATCGCAGAAGCAAAGTCGTTGTTCACTGGTATCGAAAAGAATCTCAACGATAATCCAAAGACGCCATCGAGCACGTCAGACAGAACAGCAATTTGCAGAGTCGTTCCAGCGGACACATGGAAAGGCGCATCACTGTTGGTAAGCAGTTTAAGCGATGAAAAACTGCCGCCAGTAAAAACATTTACCGGCTCGATCACATTGTGATAAATGCGGGGAATAGAGACAAAGCCATCACTTGGCGCGGTCCAGGAATACCAGACTGAACTGCCATAGCCGGGATTCACTTTATCTTCGCCCGGTTCAAATGTCGCGGCAGCAAAATCGTCGTCGAAGCTAATATCCGCTCCTTCCAGCAAGGTGCGGTCTGCAAAATTGTCATTCCGTGGGTGAATGATGATGCCCGAATTGGGCGAAATCACATTGGTGCCATTTGTTTTTTCCAATTGTGCATAGATGATCCAATTTCCCGGAATGAGATTGGTCCAAACGCCCGAATACGGGGGCAAATCAGAGGCAGCAATTTCAATTGCCTCACCGTAGTTGATGGGGATGGCATGGGCAAAATATTTAACATCCACAATTGCTGCCGTGGTTTCGGTAGTGACTATTGAAAGAGGAATGACCTGAGACGCCTTAAAAACTTGACCATTGGTGGGACTTGTAAGCTTAAGGGATGTCAAAACCAGCTCCATCGTAAAATCACTGAATCTACCAGAAGTGCCGACCCCTTTGGGCTTGTCCATCGCAATATGGTAGACGGTGCCGTTGACGGCATTGAAAACGAAATTTAAGTTGTCCCGCTTAAGAGGTTTTACATGCGTGAGAGCAGTTACCTGAGACCCCGTGTAAACGTCGAACTGTCCCAAGGGTTTCTCCTGGTCATAAATGTGGATTGCGACAGGTCCTGATGCGGGAGCGGTCCAAGAATACCAGACCGACGCTTTCGCATTTTTCCCGTCGTGCTTAGGCTCTTTTTTTTCCTTGGTAGCACCCACCGTAACACCATACGCATACCAATGATATCCCACTTCGACAGTGGCTTTGTCGAACATATCATTGGAAGGAGGAGCCTTAACTGATTTGCCCGGAACGACGTCAGTAGTGGCAATCAGAAAGGCAAGAATTGTTCCTATCACCAAGCAAATCCGATTCATATGAAAGAACTAGTTTTAATTCTCGACATAAAAGGATGATAGGAAACGGATATATTTTGGACAATATTTTAATTTCTTGAGGTTTACCGCCGGAGTCTGTTTTAAAATTGCGACTCATGGGCCAAACAATGCTCCAATAAAGCATTTCATTTGAGCGAAGCAAATTCCCAAGGGCGTTAATAGATATCTGGCTGTTTTGTCCAATGGTCGCGGAGGATTTGAACAAACCTTCTCAAGCGGCAACCAATGATATTGGGTTCAGCGTTTATCCGAGCAATTTGCGCGAAAAACAAAGAAGACAAATGGACGCGAAGTAGCTAGTAGTCCATTTCATCTCACACCCATGAGCCGACTCGGACTATCGGCGTTTTAATTTCTGGCATCACTCCTTCGTCAGCACTTTTTCAAGCAACTGGTTCAGGCGCGTCAGCATCGCGCGCGGATCTTCGAGCAGGCCGGCGGCGACGCGGGCGTTGTCGAGGATTTGTTCGGCTACACTGCCGGCGAGTGCCGCGTCCTTCTGCCGCATGGCGTCGAGGCGCGCCATGATGGGATGCGCGGGATTGATTTCAAGATCGTGCTTGGCGGCGGGCAGTTCGGGGCCTTCCTGCTTTATGGCTTTCATCATGCGACGCATGTTCGCGGTCATGAATTTGTCCGAGTCCACGACCACAGCGGGACTTTCCACCAGACGTTGCGAGGCGCGCACTTCATTGACTTTGTCGCCGAGCGTTTCCTTAAGCCATTGCGCGAGTGACTTGGAAGCGTCTTCGGACAAGGCGCCTTCTTTTTTGGCGCTGAGATTCAATTCCGCTTTTTCGGCGAGCTTGAGCGGCTTGCTTTCGAAGGTGTGGAGATGCTCCATCACGAATTCATCCCACGCATCGTAAAGGAACAAGACTTCCCATTTGCGCTCCTTGAACACTTCAAAATACGGGCTGGCCTCCGCCGCTTCACGGTTCGCCGCGAGCAGGCAGTAAATCTCCTTCTGCTCCGACGCCATGCGTTTCACATAATCCGCCAGAGAGGTGAGCTTGCCCTTGTCGAGCGACGACGATTCAAAGCGGAGCAGTTTGCCGAGCGCGTCCTTGTGGGTGAAATCGGTGACGATGCCTTCCTTCAAGAAGCGTTGATATTCGGTGTAGAATTTTTCGTAAGCGTCAACTTCCTTTTCAGACTGTTCGTCGAGGAATTTCAAGAAGCGGCCCGTCAGCACCTTGTTCAACTTCTGCATGAGCGACGTGTCCTGCATCGTCTCGCGCGAGATGTTGAGCGGCAGATCTTCGCTGTCCACCACGCCCTTGAGAAAACGCAGCCATTCGGGGAACAGCCCCTTTGCCTTCGCCTGGATCAAAATTTTGCGGCAATACAGATTCACCTCGGAATCAATCCGGCCCATGCCGAGCGTTTCAAAATTGCGCGGGGGCACGAACAGCAACGCCTGGATCGCCAGCGGCGCGTCCGCCGAGAAATGCAGCCGGAACAGCGGCTTGTCGTGGTCGTGCCCGACAAACGTGTAAAACTCGTTGTATTCCTCCTCCTTGATCTCGTTCTTGTTCCGCGCCCAGATGGCTTGCACGGTGTTCAGCCGCTTGGTGTTCAGCTCAATCGGAAACGGCACGAAGCTGGAATAACGCTGGATGATCCGTTCGACGGTGCTTTCCTGCGCGAAGTCTTTCGCATCGTCCTTGAGTTCGAGCGTGATTTTGGTGCCGCGCGGCAGATCGGCGGCGGGCGCGAGTTCGTAGCCGCCCATGCCTTCGCTGGTCCATTGCCAACCCTGCTCATCCGGCGCGAACGAACGGCTGAGCACGGTCACTTTTTTCGCGACCATGAACGCCGAATAGAAACCCACGCCGAACTGGCCGATGAGTCCCACGTCCGGCTTCTTCTCCTCGGCGAGCTGTTTCAAAAACGCCTTGGTGCCGGAGTGCGCGATGGTGCCGAGGTTCTCGACGAGTTCGCCGTGCGTCATGCCCAGACCGGTGTCGGTGATGGTGATCGTGCCCGCCTTGTCGTCCGTGGTCAGGGTGATGCCGGGCGCAATCTCCGATTGATAAACCGGCTTGCCGGACGACAGATTGAAACGGAGTTTCTCGCACGCGTCGGCGCTGTTGGAAATCAGTTCGCGCACGAAGATTTCTTTGTCGGTGTAAAGCGAATGGATGACGATATTCAGCAGTTGCTGAATCTCCGCCTGAAAATGATGGGTCTCGGTTTGGCTCATAGGGGCTGTTTACTTAATGGACGATACGACAATCGTCAAGCAGGCAGGAGGAGTTTCAAAAGAATTTTTCACCGCTGGTTTTAACCCCACACGCGATTTTGCTAAGCCGGCGGTTGCGGGCGCGGAACAACAACGGCATACTGACCGTGCCCGATGGACACGCCGCATCTCAATTTTCTGGTCGACCAAAACTTTCTCTGGGCGTCGTGCATCTGGGGCGCGG
>DATLVR010000137.1:0-2109 GCA_035577265.1 Verrucomicrobiia bacterium
GACCTGCGCGACTTTCTGAAGGCCAAACTGCCCGGCTACATGGTGCCGGCCGCCTTCGTCCCTCTCGATTCCCTCCCGCTCAACGGCAACGGCAAGGTGGAGCGAAAGGCACTGCCGGTTCCAGAGTCGAATCGGGCGGAATTAAATGAATCGTCAACCGCGCCAGGCACGCCAACGGAAATTGCGCTCGCTGAAATCTGGCGCGGAGTTCTGCATCTCGAACGCGTTGGCATTCACGACAATTTTTTTGAACTCGGTGGCCATTCACTGCTCATGACGCAGGTCATTTCGCGCGTGCGCGACGCATTTCAAGTCGAGTTGCCGATGCGAACATTTTTCGAGTCGCCGACCATTGCGGAACTGTCGGTGGCGATCGAGGAATTGCTTGCCGACGAAATCAGCCAGTTAAGTGACGAGGAGGCCCGGCGGTTGATGCACAACACAGTTTGACCATCAAAGATTATGATTGTGGAAGATGAAATCGCCTCACGGCGCGCGGAGTTTTCAGCCGAAAAAAAAGCGCTATTGGAAAAACGGCGGCGTGGCGCGCGTCAAGATGCGACACACGCAGCCATCCCGCGCCGCCCGCAGCGCGGCCGCGCTCCGCTGTCCTTCGCGCAACAGCGGCTCTGGTTTCTGGACCAGCTTGAACCCGGCAGCCCGCTTTACAACCTGCCGGTCGCCTTGCGGCTCCGCGGACGCCTTGACCGTGTGGCCTTGCAGAAGGCGCTCGATGCCGTGGTCGCCCGCCACGAGGTGTTGCGCACCCGCTTTGAGGCCGAGGATGGCAATCCGGTTCAAGTCTTCGCCGGATCTGCAACGGTCGAACTGCCGGTGGTGGATTTGTCGGAATTTTCTGAAGCTCAGCGGGAAATTGAATTGCAACGAGCCCTCGAAGCTGAAGCCCGGCGAGCGTTTGATCTGTCGCGTGGTCCGCTGCTGCGTGCGTTGCTGTTGCGGCTGGCTGAAACGGAACAGGTGTTGTTGATTACCGAACACCACATCATTTCCGATGCCTGGTCGCTTGGAATTTTCTTTCGCGAATTCAGCACATTCTATGCGGCCTTCACCAGGGACCAAAACATCTCCCTGCCTGAATTGCCGGTTCAATATGCCGACTTCGCCGCGTGGCAGCGCGGGCAAATGGACGGCGAGATGATGGAAAAGCAGCTTGCGTTTTGGAAACGCCATCTTGCCGGCGCGCCGTATTTTCTGGAACTGCCCCCGGATAAACCCAGGCCACCGGTGCAATCATTCCGCGGCGCCTACGCGGAACGGTTGCTGTCGAAATCGCTGGCTGGAGAATTGAAACAACTGACCCGGACGGAGGGCGCGACGCTGTTCATGACGTTGCTGGCGGCGTTTAACATTTTACTGCACCGCTACACGCGACAGGCCCATCTCGTTGTTGGCACGCCGATCGCCGGCCGCACGCAGCTTGAGACCGAGGGATTGATCGGCTTTTTCGTCAACACGCTTGCGCTCCACACTGATCTGTCCGGCAATCCGGCGTTTCGCGAGCTGCTCGCCCGCGTGCGGCAGACGGTGCTGGATGGATTCGCGCATCAGGATTTGCCGTTCGAACGGCTGGTCGAGGAGTTGCAACCGGCGCGCAGTCCCGGTCACACGCCGCTCGTGCAGGTATTGTTCACGCTGCAAAGTGATGCGACGAAGGAATTGCAACTGCCGGAACTGTCTGTCGAGCCGATGAAAGTGGACACCGGCACGGCGAAATTCGATCTGACGGTTGCGGTTGAGGAATGGCCCGACGGCTTGCTGGTGGAAATGGAATACAACGCGGATTTGTTCTGCGAGGAAACCATCGCTCGGATGCTCTCGCATTTTCAGACGCTGCTGGAAGGGATTGTGGCTGATCCGGGTGAAAGGATTGGCGAGTTGCCGCTGCTGAGTGAGGTCGAACAGCAACAGATTCTGGTGAGCTGGAATCCTGATGTTGCGCAGCGGACGAGTTATCCTGGCGCGCGGAGCCTGCATGAGTTGTTTGAGGAGCAGGTGGTGCGGACGCCGGCGGCGGTGGCGGTCACGTTTGGGGATCAGCGGGTGACGTATGCCGAATTGAACCGGCGCGCGAACCGGCTGGCGCACCGG
>DATLVR010000138.1:0-28908 GCA_035577265.1 Verrucomicrobiia bacterium
GGTTACGCCCGAAGCCTGGTCCAAATCTCGCCGCACATTGCAGCCGCAGCCCGCATCATAAACGTCGTAGCAGAATACGTCTCACACTTGCGAAGTTACTGCCGTTGTTCTGTCAAGATGGTCACCCGCGTGACGCTTACCAAAATGCAAGCAGCGCGGGAAAACAAACACCCCTCCCCGCTCACGCGGAAAGGAGTGATGCTGATTTCAGTTCCAGCCCGTGATCACGGGGTGTGAACCACGCGGAAGAACATCTGGGCATTGTTGCGGGTCGGGGTCACATAACTGATGGACCCGCCGGTGCCGGGGATGTTGGTGCTGACGTTCTGCCAAGTGCCAGTGACGGCGGAGCAGCCCTGGATCTGGTAGGTGGTGCCCGGCACGGTGTCGAAGGCGATTTCCGCCGCCGAGTAGATGGCGATGGTGTTGGTCGCACCATTGACAATGTTGTTGCCATTGAAGTAGATCGCACCACTGCCATCGACCTTGAAGCCCGCCGTCGGATCGAGACCCAAGGCATTCATCATCCAGTTCGGCACGCCGTTGGTGTTGTTGATCGCATTGGGGGCGGATTGCGGGTTGGAGGCAAAGTTCGGGCCGAAGTAGGCGATCTGCCAGGCATCGGGCAGGCCATCGTTGTTGGAATCGCCAGTGAGGTCGGCGATGGAGGCTTTGAGCACACCGACAGCGTAGGGCGCGTTGTGGACACCCATGCTGCCTTCGACGTCAACGAACTGCCAGTTCCAGGCGGCATTCAAGAACTTGGTCGGCCAGTTGGTCTGGGTGCTGACGGAGGTCTTCACCTTGCCATCCGCGACGTAGTTGTTGGCATTCGCCTGATAGGTCGAGTTCGGCAGGAGCGTGGACAGCTTGTCGAGCAGGTGCTTCACCTCGGTCTGGACGCCTTCAATGATGCCGTCGCCGTTGTAATCCTTCCGGGCGAAGTCAAATTTATCAATTGGCCCATGACATTTGACACAAACATCAACAAAGTCCTCCGTGTTCGTAACGCCGCTGCTCACGACTTTGTAGGTCATGCTGTAGGTGTGGCCGCCCGCCTGGCCGAATGCGGCATTCGTCGCGGCCACTGGTTGCATGTGGCAACCCACACAAACATCCGGAATCACGGCGCTATGCGAGCCGCTGGGAATGACCTTGCCGTAGGTGATGGCGTTCACACCTTCCACCATGTCACCCGCCGTGCTGTCATGCGGGCCGAAGCTGGAACCACCGGCCCAGGTAGGCAGGCCTAATTGATAGTTCAAAATATTATTGGTCGCTGAACCATTGCGGCTGTGATGGCATTCCATGCAAAGCCCACCCAATCCCACATTGGTGACGGTGGTCCCTTCTGGGAGGGTATAAATGTTTGCCGACCGCAACTGATGAGGATTGCTGGCATCGTGCGGATCGTGACAGGCCGCACAGGTGATGGCTTCATAAACGACGTTGGTCGCATAACCATTGGTGTTGCCGGCATTCGCGATGAAATCCCGGAAGCCCGGGGCCGTGTGGCAGCGGACGCAGTTGATGCGGCTGGTGGTGCCGGAGGGAGTGCGCGTGGGCCGGGCGTGCAGCGAATGATTCCATTCCGAGACCTTGATGCCCCATTGTTCCTGCGGGTTGCTGTCGTGGCATTTTGCACAATTGCCGGCGATGTAACTGACCGTGATGGCGTTGGTATTGCCCACGATGCCTTGCGAAGAAAAATGCTGGTTGCCGGGACCATGGCAATTCTCGCACTGGATGTTGGCCACGTTTCTCACCGCAGCCGGCGTGCCGTCCCAATTGCCGTTGGTCAACACGGCCGGAAAAGTCCAGCCGTAGAGGGTGGCCACATCATCGAACCCGAGGTTGGCGGCGTTGGTGTCATAGCCCATCGTTGCGGAGGGGAGATAGCTCTTGCTGAAGTAGCTGCTTCCCAAACCGTCAATGGAGCGTTTGAAGAACGAGGCGTGCAGCGTGTTGGTATAAGAGTGATAAATATCCGGCACGATATGACCATTGATAACGGTATTACCGCTGTGACAGTTTTGACAGGTTTGGAGTCCCAGATAAAAGGAACCCGTAAACTTGGCCGAAAGGTTCGTCGTGCCGCTGCCCACCGTGGTGATGGTGGCGTTCACCGTGTATTGCCCTTCAACGTCCGGGCGGAAAAAGGTGCGCCCCGCAAGCTGGTAAACTGCGGCCGGCGGTTCGGCCTGGTTGTAACGATCCGCGATCTTGTAAAGCGGAACATTGGTGCCGAGAGGACCGGCCGACAAGGTGGCCAACGACCCGACTGGCTTGTTGGTGGAAGCTAAAGTCCAGGTAACGCCGACAATATTCGAAGGGGCAATCGCGGCGTTCACCATCGCGTCCAGATAGACCGGCTCACCGACCCCGACCGTTCCGATACCGGCGGATGCCTGCGCCAGCGGATTGGTCAAGCCGTAGGTTTGGATTTCCGTCGGCGTCAGCGGCCGCTGGCTGAGCGAGCCGTTCAGCGCCGGCCCCGCCGCCCTGGCTGCGGTCATACTACATAGCAATGTCAAAGCCACCGCCGCAAAGCAGGCTGACATTTTCCCATAGGGAGTTTGTTTTTTCATAATCGTTTTGTTTTTTAGTTCACCGTCTGTTGTTAATGCCAGTCATGCCGTCGCGCCGCCCAATACCCAGCCAGGCGCGGTCTCAACCGCTTCCCGGACCGGCTTCGCCGACGGCGAAGTAATTTTTTCCATCAATTCCGCCGAATGCTCCGCGATGATCCGCCGGCACACGGCGAGTTCCGCTTCGCGGTTCTTGGTGTTCTCGCGAACGACCGCTTCCAGGTCGTCAATGTCATAAAGGAAAACGTTAGGGAGGTCGGCCACCGCCGGGTCGATGTCCCGCGGCACCGCGATGTCCACGAGGACCAGCGGCCGGTTGCCGCGCGCGGGTGAAATTTTCGCCACGTCTTCGCGGCGCAAAACGATGTCCGGGCTGCCGGTCGAACTGACCAGGATGTCCGCCTCGATCATCGCCGCGGCCGAATCCTCGAGCCGCACTGCGCGCCCGCCGAATTCCGCCGCCAGCTTCTCCGCGCGTTCCACCGAGCGGTTGGCGACGAGCACCGTCTTGGCACCACGCTTGGCCAGATGCTTCACGCAGGCTTCGCCCATCTTGCCGGCGCCCAGGATCATCACGGTCTTCGACGAGAGGTCGCGGTCAAAAATCTTTTCCGCCAGTTCCACCGCCACGCTGCCGACCGAAGTCGCGCCGCGGCCGATGCCCGTTTGTGTGCGGATCTTTTTCACGACCCGGCACGCGGTCTGGAACAACCGGTTCATTTTCCTGCCGGTCAGGCCCGCCGCCTTGGCCGCTTCATACGCGCTTTTGACCTGGCCGGTGATTTCCGTTTCGCCGATGACCATCGAGTCCAGTCCGCCAGCCACAGAAAAGAGATGCTCCGCCGCCTCGGCGCCTTCCTTGATGTAGAGATAGGGCGTGAAATCGGTATCGGTGTTGGTCAACTCCTGAAAGAGCCGGTGCACCGTGCCGTGGATCCACGGCGACACGCCGTAAATCTCCACCCGGTTGCAGGTCGAAAGCAGGACGACTTCGGAAAGATTGCCGCGCAGCTTGAGGCGGCAGCCGCTGCATTGCAGCCGCGAACGGTGCACCGCGAGCTTCTCGCGCAATTCCACCGGCGTGGTCTTATAGCTCAATCCTGCAACGAAGATTTTCATTTTTGGTTGGTTGACGGTTTTAACTTTCTGGATTGAATTTAAATTGGCTGGTGAATCTTGCTTACCCTATCTTGCCATTTGTTGTGCTGTATTTGCATTTAATAAATTTGTCAAATTGTTTGTTGCTTGTCATTCGTTCAGGTTATGGAGAGTCGTTGCCGTTTTGGGCCGGATCCGCCGTGGCTCTTTCGAGCGGATGCTCGTGCGCCTGCAGCACCTCGGAGATACGCCCGTCCAGGCACGCCGTGTTCAGCGGATACACATCTGGATCAAACATGACATGGAAAAAATGCCAGACCACGATCGCGAGGCACGCGAGCACCGCCTCGTAGTAATGGATCGTCGTCGCCACCTCCACAACCCAGCGCGGCAGAAACTGGGTGACGTCAATTTTCAGCCAGATCGCCAGGCCGGTCGCGCCCATGAGGAACGTGCCCCAGACCACCGCCCAGTATTCCATTTTCTCGGCATAACCAAAACGGCCGATCTTCGGTTTTTCACTGCTGAAGCCCGCGAGATAACGCACCGCCTGAAGCACGTCAGCCAGATCCTTCTTTATCGGAAACAAATCCGCCAGCAGCCGCCGGCCGTCGCGCGAGGCGAGGAGATAAATCAGGTGATACATCCCGACGAGCAGCAGAATGATGCCGGCAATGCGATGCGTCCAGCGCCGGAACGGTTCATTGGCGCCGAGCACTTTTGCCAGGAACGAATCCGGAAACTTGAGCGCAAATCCCGTCAGGGCCAGCACGATGAAACTCGTGGCCAGCACGAAATGCTGCCAGCGCTGCGAGGCGGACATCCGCACGACCGGCCGCACCGGGGAGCGCAGCCGCGCGGACATTTTTTTCAGGAACAACGTCGCGTTGTGCGCGAACATCGCGCCGATGGTCACGAAAATCAGCACGAGGTAAATCCGTCGCACCCAGTGGTTCAACCGGCTGCCGAAATCCGCTCCGCTGCCCTGCCCGTCCGGCGCCACGTGGATTTTGCCCTGCGAGAATTCGGTGCTCGCGCCCGGATGACATTTGCCGCAGGTCGCCACGAGGTTGACCGGGCTGATGGTCGAGTTCGTGTCGGAAGACGGCAGGATTTTGTGGTAACCGTGGCAACTGGCGCAGTTCGCCGCGACGGTGGAACCGTATTGCCCGGCCAGCCCGTGGTAACTTTCAAAAAACGTTTTCACCCGGTCGGCGGGCAGGTTGTATTTTGTATTCAACCGCTCGGAAGCATGGCAGCGGCTGCAGACATCCTCGGAAATTCTCATCGCCGATCCGCTCTTGAGCGACCGGATTTTGTGCTCCTCGTGACAACCGGTGCAAGTCGGCGCATCGTGCGAACCGGTGGCGACCGCTTTGCCGTGAATGCTCGCCGCCCAGTCACGCGCTTCCTGGTCGTGACACGCGCAGCAGGTTTCCGCCTGGCGCGAAAAATAGATCGGCGAAGTCGGCGAGTTGCCAGAAACCATCTCGTGCGAGTCGTGGCAATCCTGGCAGGTGGCCGCCTCGTCGTGCCCGGCCCGGAGCGCGAGGCCGTGGACGCTGGCATTGAAACTGTCCGTCTGCCGGACGTGACAGGCCGCGCAGTTCACCGGCGCCACCGGCTGGTTGTCGTCGGGGTGCTTGCTGGAAGTGCCCGCGTGGCAACTGATGCAGGTGTTGGTTGAGTGCGCTGATAACGCGAGCTTTGCCTTGTCCACGAAGAGGGAGATGGCTTTGCCGGTTGAGTTGGTTTTGAACAGCGTGTTGTCGCCGTGGCAATCCAGGCAGTCGCTGTCTTTCAATCCGGCGAAGGCCGGGATCGCGGCGAGGAGCAGGAGCGAAAACCACCGGTGGAAACCGCTTTTCATGCCACCACGTTCCGCGCACGGGCGGCGGAAAGCTCCACCTGGCTTGGCAACTACTCACCCACTTTTGACGTGGAAAACCAGGGTTACATCGCTGTCGGCGGGTCAACCTTTGAACGACAAACTCGAACTCGCAATGACCTGTGAACGCGTCCCCCCGTTCAATTTGCCAGCGTTCAATATTCCTCGCCGAGATAGCGGTAGATCCGCTCCTGCCAGTGGGGCGAGCGGATTTCCGTTTCCAATACCAGGTTCAACGGCTCGCGCAGCGGGCTGCCCTGCGGCAGGGCGATCGCGTAATCCTGCCGGATGAACGTGTGCGGCAGGACTGCGATCCGGCCGCGATAATTTTCCCTGGTCAGATACTGGAGGATCGGGGCGTCGTAAACCACCGCATCTTCGTGTCCTTCCGCCAATGCTTTCAACGCCGTCAGCGCGTCGGGATAAGTTTTGTAAACAATGTGCTGATGCTGGAGATAAGATTCGCCCGTGGTGCCGGCCACGGTGGCCACCCGCACCTCGGGCAGATCTTTCGGGCCGTGAATGGACGAACCCAGCTGGTTGACGGTCAGCGCGGACGTGATGGCCGCCGTGAAACTGGAAATGATGATGATGGCGACGAACATCCAGATCAGGCCGACCATCCGCCCGCCGAACGTTCGCGGCGCCTTGTCGCCATAGCCCACCGTGGTCATGGTCACTGCCGACCACCAAAAACCGGAGCCGATTCCTTGCAGCGGTTTGCCGCCAAACTGCTCGGCATTGCCCCGCCGTTCGAACAGCCACATCAGAAATCCCACCGCCGACAGCACCAGTGCCAGCAGGCTGATCACCGCCAGAAACTGCCAGGACACCAGCCGTCGCAGCACACCCAGCCACGGCGCGGTCGCCTTGTCGGACACCGCGATGCCCAGTCCCGTGGTGAAAAACGGCTGGGTGAAATCCATCACCTCTTCCCGTTCCGCCGTCACCGAGATGGCCGCGACCGCCGCGTTCAGGGTTCCGTTCGTCACCCCGGCCAGCAGCTGATCCAGATCCATTTCCTTGAACGTGTAGTTCAATTTGAGCCGCGTCGCCATGTCCTGCCACAGATCAATGCTGATGCCGGTCCATTTGCCGTCCGGCCCTTTCATGGCGAACGGCGGGGTCTCCTTGGTGCCGATGATCAACTGAGCCGGCAGTGCCGGGGTTTGCGCCGGCGCCGCAGGGCCAACACCGCCCAGCATTGAAATGGCGGTGAAGACGATGAAAAGCTGGCGTCCGAACATGGCTCCGATGTAAACCCCCTTTTACTCAGCGGACAAGCGCAAACCAACAAAGAGAATCAGTCAACGCCATCGAACGTCAGCACCACCTTGTCCGGCTGGTTCCGGTAGCGCACCAGTTCGTCGCCTTCCGCGGTGAAACGGATGACCGCATCCAGAACCAGTTCCAGGGTGGCGTCCGCATCATCCGGTTTTTTGGGCACGGTCTTGGAATATTCGGCCATGATGATTGGGGATTTTAAGGTTGGGGCGCTGAACTGAAATCAGCCAGTGCCTGAAATTTTTTAGTCACCGCCGGATCATTCGGGTCAATCGCCCGGTTCAATATCACAAAGAATTTTTCACCGGCAACCAGCTCCGTCGTCAGCCCGAGGTCGAGTGCCCTCTGCCGGATGGCGGCCTGCTTTGCCGCGTCGGCGGCGATGTAATTCTTTTTGATCTCATCCATGGCATCGCCGCTTTGGGTCAAGTTGATCCGGAAGTTCGCAAACTGCGTCACTTTGTAGCTGGCATCGAGGTTCGCATGCGTCGGGATGGGCGGCCCGAGTCCGCCCTCCGGCCCGATGACGCAATCGAATCCGAGATAGCCGACAGTCAGCGGCGGATTGAAGGTTTCGTCGATCGAGACGGACCGCGAACTCGCGGCGGTGAGCCGGAGGCTGCCGCCCGGCAGAATATTTCCGGCCGCATCCTTCGCGGCGCCCGCAGCCTGGACGAGCTGCGACAGCGTGTTCATGCCACTGGTGAAATTCTGCATCGTGGCCTCCGCGGTATTCGTTGAACCTGTCGGCAACACCGGATTGAGCAGGTCCACCGGTTTGGGCACGCCGGCATCCACCCCGCCGCTGCGACTGCTGGCGTCCTTCAAACTCACCGTCATCCGGCCGGTGACATACAGACGGGAGACAACGCGCAGGTAGTTGCGATTTTTTGAATCCGGAGGCGAGCCATAGTTTTTCAGGAAATCCTGGTTCGCCACGGCCCATTCCATCACCTGCCGGTAGAGTGAAAGCGTGTCCACGCCGACCGTGTGCGCATCCTGGATCTGGACCGTGCCGCTCGCCGCCCCGCTCGCCAGCAAACTCAAGCCCACCGGCACGCCTTCCACCGGCACGGCCAGATTCAGGCCGGCACCATTGCGCACGGTGAACGAATAGCTGGGAAAAGCGGCATGGGGCGCGGCCGCCCAGGAATCATTTGTGCCGGATGGACGCAGTAAACCAGGCAACAGGTCGTTGGCTGAATGATTCGGAAAAAAATTGTGTTCATAAAACGCCGGGTAGCCGTCTGGATTGAGCCGGGCCAAAAGGTTGTCCAGCGCGAGAAAGCCGTTTTGTTTATAAAGCCGCTGCTGCTGGTCCACCGGCACCTGCACCAGGAAAATGTCGCCGGGCTGGATGTCCTCCGTGAGCGGATACACCGGGATGACCTGGCAACCGCGGATGGTCATGCACCAATCCTTGGCGGCTTTCTGCACCTGCGTCTCGCTGCTGGCACAGCCACCGCAAATCCACGCCAGCATGAAAACGGCGGCTGAGTTTTGAAGCCGCTGAATGAAGCCACGGTTGCGTTCCATAAAGTTTCCTTGGTCAGGGCGTGTTTGCAAAATCCAAAATAGCGACTTTCGGAGTGCGCCCGTCCCCGGACGCAGCGACTCCCGCTTGCAAAATGGGCTGGAAATCGCGGGCAGCCTTCGCTTCGGTGCGGATTGCTGTGGCCGGGGGACGGCCACTCTCTGAATTTTGAATACATGCCATAAAATGGTTTGCATTTAACCCTGCAAGCTTGAGTCAAAGGTAGCTGCCGGATAAGACTGGCACTTTGAAACCCAAGTTTCACGACGCGCCTGTTATGCGCCGATTCCAAATCCCTGTCAAACCTCATTTGTGACGGAGCTATTATTGAGGCTCGTAAATTAGAGTGACATCGGGAGAGCGGGAGCGGGGCGCGGCATTTGATGCCGCTTCAGCGTGAACCGGACCGCCGCACGCTTTTATTTTTAACCACGGATGATGAAATGAATTTCACGGTGGCTGGCGTTCGAGTTCAATCTCCACCATCTCGCAATTGGCATCGAAGCCGGCATTTTTCAAAATCAGCGAGTAAGTCAGGTTCATCACCCGGCCGCCCTTCCGGAACAGTTCCGGATGCCAGTAGGCACAATAAACCATGTCTACCCGTTTGCCTTGACGATGGGCCGGCACCTCCACGCGGGCCACCGGCGGACTCCACGGACCGCCCGGTGCGTCCGCCACCTGCAGGCGAATCTCACGGGGATGATTGAAATCACTGGAGGAAGCCAGCACATATTTTTTCAGATACGAATTCCAAGCCACCGCGACCTGACCAGGAACATTGGTGACGAGCACTGCCGCCGCATCTTTCTTGGACGAGAATTCCGGGCCCGCCCCGCGATAAAATTCATACGCCCCGGGGTCCTCGATTTTTTCCGGACGCACCCGGGCCAGGACGGCTCCCTGCTTCCCGTTGAATTCCTTGATGCCATACAGATAGATCCAGCCGTCTGCCGCCATGACCTGGGTGGGCTCGACCGGGAAGCGCCAATTCCCATGCGGTTGCAGACGCTCGTAGTGTCCGAGGGGCACTTTTGAGCGGGCGAGACCGGAACCAACGCACCGGAAATCCCACGCCCCTTTCCCAAACACCTCGATCAATGAGTAATAAAGGTAGCATTGTCCGTTCACATAGATGCCGCCCAGCGGCCAGAGCCGGTAACGCTCCACCGGCCGTTCATCCGGCAGAAAATCCATCGCCGGAGCCCCGACCCCGTTGCTCGACGTCAGAAAATTAAACGCCGGCGGATATTGCGTGGCCCCGTCCGCCAGAAAAGCGATGGCCGGCGCAAACGCCCCGCCCACGTAGTGCGGTACGCCTTTGACTGACCGGGAACCTCGGAAGGTATCACCGAACGCCCAGATCGCCCCGTCGGGAACGACGAACGACTCGCCGCCATCCTGGGAAATAATCGAAGCCTTGGCGTGCGCCGCGTTCCAAAGCGAGCCGAGGAAATTGGTTTGGATAATCCGAAAGGTGCAGTTCACCGGTTGACCCACCGGCTGGGCGCACGCGCAGCCCGAGAGGATGGCCGTCATGCCCAGGGCGATGAAAAAGCGTTTCATCATGCCGGGTTCAACGTGTGCCATGGAAAGTTCCTTTCGTTTCGAAACGCTCCAACCATTTCTCTGCCGGTTTGTCGGCGGGCTTTTGGATGACGAGTTTGCCAAACAATTTGATGCTTCATCTCCAAATTAGTCACGTTGCGCTTTGGTTAACCCACCATGTTCCGCACTCCGGCACGGCGGGCAAGAACGGCCCGCCGCTTTGCCTCGCGCGTGCCAAATTTTTTTATGGAAAACGATTTTCGCCGGACGACATAAGGCTCCGGACTCCAGGTCGCCATCCAATACGCCAAAGGCCGCTTCCCCCGCCGTGAGATGACTTTCTGAACCCCGACGACATTGGACGAGCCTTTGCGCCGCCGGATCTCCGCCCAATCGCGCCGTGACATCCGTTGGGGCAACCCCAGTTTGGCCAATAGCTGCTGGCGATGCTGCTGGGCTGCCGCCAGCGCCCCGGCCTTGCCACCATGCTTGAGATCGGTGAAGAACGCGGAGTGAATTTTACCTTTGCGCGCCACGCGCACAAAAAATCCATGCGTGCGGTGCGATGGCTGGTCAATCCGGCAGATGCCTGGCGTGGCTGAAGGTTTGTTCATGGATTATTTTTTTCAAAGTCCCGCTTGGGACGTTGGCGGCGAAGATGGCGCATCTCAAATTCCCAGCGGTTGCCGCGCAGTGCGGTAGCGTGGAGCAGCATGGTGACGAGATCCAGTTCGTCGTCGGCGGGTTGGGCGGTGAGAATGAGCGCGGGCCGAACCTTGGCTGCCATCCCAAAATCTGTCATCCAGATTTCACCGGGATTTACGGCGGGCATCGTCGTCCTCCATGCGGTCGAGCATCATTGCCCCTTCCAAAGCGGTTTGATTGCAGAGCGCCACGTCGGGGTTTTCATTGGTGATCTCAAGCAACACTTCGCGAATGTGCCGCCGCTCTGCCTCGGTGAGCTTGGGCAGTTCCTTGATGATGTCAGTCGCGCTCATGCGGGAAATCTAGTCGCTGTCGCGGAAATTGTCATCCGGCAAATTCATTCCCGCACCGCCAGCGGTTTTCCAGGCGTTCGCTTAATGCACCAGCCGCGACACCATCGCGTAAACGATCAGCACGAGCAACACAAGGCCGAGGATGAAGGCGATGTAGCCGAAGGATTTTGCGATATTCTTCCAGCGGAACCATTCGTCGCGCACACGGTAATCATCCAGCTTGCCGGTCGCCACCAGCCGGTCATACCAGCGCTTGCGTTCGTGCAGCATCTCCGTCTTGGAGACACGACCGGAGAAGATGACGGTGTCCATCGGGAATTTCTCGATCCGGAAATGCGTGTTGAAAAAGTGGATCGAGAAGATGAATCCCGCCGCGAGCAGCGCTTCGTCCGAATGCAGGATGAGCGCGATGTTGATGATCCAGCCGGGCAGGAAGCGGGTGAAAAATTCCGGGAACCACATGACCAGCCCCGACGCGCCGATGATGGCCACGCCCCAGAACACGGCGAAGTAATCGAACTTCTCCCAATACGTCCAGCGATCAAAATGCGGTTTCGGGCCCTTGCCGAAGAACCATTTGTTGTGCGCCACCAGATCGCGCCAGTCCTGGATCGTCGGCACCATGGAGTCCGGCCCGAAGACGGCCGCGTAGAAGCGTTTCATCTCCATTTTGCCGGTCTCCGGATTGCGCAACTGGCCCCGGCCCTTCCACGACTTGCCGGCCAGCGACGTCAGGTGCAGCGTGAAATACAGGAACGTGATCAGCGCGCCAAAGCGGTGCAGCATCCGCGCGGTTTCCGGCCCGCCGATGATGGAGAACAGAAGCTTTGCCCAGTCAGTGTAATAAAATTTCAGCGGCATGCCGGTGATGACCAGCAGCAGGAAACTCGTCACGACCAGGAAATGCAGGAACCGTTCGAACGGCGCGAAGCGCGTGAACCATTCATCGCCGTTCTGGACCGAGAATTTTGCCTCACGGAATGTTTTCGTGTCGCGCAGATACAGATAAATGGCGCGCACGCCCCAGGCGACGGTGTGGATGCCGAAGAAACTGAACGTGCCGATGAGCAGCGCCGTCATCGCCAGAAACACGACATGCAGCATGGGGTAATTCTTTTTGTCCAGCGGGTTCGCATGCGGACGGTATTCGGTGAATTTCGCCGTCGCGCCCGGATGACATTTCCGGCAGGTCGCAAGAATGTTCGTCAGCGACAAATGCGAGGCCGGATTGGCCGCGGGGAGCACGTCGTGGAAGCCGTGACAATCGTAGCAGGCGGCGACGGCGGGGGCAGAGTTCGGTTTGCCCAGCGCCATGGCCTTGCCATGATAGGTCTCGCTGTAATGTTCCAGCCGGTCTTGATGGCATTTGCCGCAGCGCTGATCACTGGTGGTCTTGAAATTATTGCCCGTGGGATTTTCGATCTGGTGCGCGCTGTGGCAATCAATGCAGACGGGTCCGCGTTTGTCGCCGACCGCGAGCAACTGGCCGTGAATGCTCTTGTTGTAAGTCTCCTCGATGCCGACGTGACACTTGCCGCAGGTTTTGGCGACGTTCGCGTGGTTGATGGGCGAATCCCGGTCCACCGAACGCTTGATGCCGTGCGCGCCGTGACAGTCGTTGCAGGAAGGCGCGACGATCAAGCCCATTTTCAGGAGCGCGTTGCCGTGGATGCTGTCCATGTATTGCGATGCCGCATCGGGAACCTGGATCTGATATTCCTTCGAGAGCTTCGTGTTGCTATGACACTTCGCGCAGGTCGCCGGCAGGTTCAATTTATACACCGACGACGCAGGATTTTTTGCCGGCAACATTTCGTGCGAGCCATGGCAGTCCCAGCATTGCGCCGCGCCCGAAGCCCCCATCGAGTGGCTCATGCCGTGGATGCTGCCGGCATAGGCTTTCTGCTCCTTTTCGTGGCAGCTGGCGCAATTCGGCGGGGGCAGATTTTTGTCGTGGACCAGTTCCTTGATGCCATCGTGACAATCAATGCAGTCCAGCTGGCTGTGAACGGATTTCTTGAAACCATTCGTCGGAAACAACGCGAGCGCCACCTTCTCGCCATTCACGACCCGCGTGTTCTTCGGGTCGGTGTGGCAGTCAAGGCAATCGGCGCTGGTGAATTTTTCAACCGTGTTTGTCGCCGCCACAGCCGTCCAGACCGCACAAGAGAAAGCCGCCAGTAAAACGAACAGAGGGAACCGAAGGTTGTCTTGCCGGCGGCAGAAGTTCATACGCCAGCAAAATCGGCTGGATCAGCCGAATGCGCTCACCGCACTTTGTGGATTGCTTGCCGTTTTTTGACTGCACAAAGGCCGCACTGCGAATACGAAATCAGGACGGACAGAATGGTTGCCGTTTTGAAGTTTGACTCCCGGTTTCAGCCGACGGCGTTTCCGGCAACTGGTCGCGACATTCAAATAACTGGAACCAGCGCACCGGCCGGCCGCGGAAGTCGGCATGGACAGTGCCGATGTATTTGACGCTGTGAAACTGGCGCATCAGCTCGTCAGGTGGTGTTTCCGGCATGGTCTGCGGTTCATTTTTGCCGGAAACCAGCCCAATCTCTTTCACGAAGATCGCATTATCACCGATACGCTGGCGGTAGTTGTATTCCGGCCAGAAATAAAACTCGCTGATCGGTTTGTCGGCTCCCCAACAATAAACGATGGCATGGCGGGGCACGGCCGCCTTCGCTTCAGGCAGATAAAATGTCACCTCGCTCGCGGAGGAATAGCCGGGACAGATGATAAAAACGGGCTTTCCCTCTTTGAGCAGATTTTGCCTCGCTTCACCCAGCAGTCGCGCGGTTTCGCTCCAGCCCCGCACTCGTCGCAGCGGATTGATGGACATGGGAAGGTGATGTCCGGTGACCATTTTAAGGGTGTCGGTGTCCGAGATGACAATCATGGAAATCAAACCCAGAACCAGTCCGCCGTGGAACAGGCACCGAACCCACGGTTGCTGCCGGCGGGCGTCCCAATGGAGAAGCATCACCAACAAGAAGGGAACGACGGCCGGCGCGATCCAATTCGGCAGAACGCGGGCATGGAGTGCTTGCAGCAGATAGGCAAAGACCAGCGGTGCGCCCATGCTGAAAAAATAAATCATCCGGGGATCGCGCGGCCGGGCACTCCAGAACGCGACTCCCGCCCAAACCATGCCGGCGAAAAAAACCGGGTTGAGCAGGCCGATTTCAGCGCCAATAAACTCAAGCAAGTAACGTGCGGTAAAATGAGACAAATGGCCAAAATCCGCCCGGCCGCCGACGTGCGTCACCGTCACCCAATCGTGCTGCGCGTTCCAGATCAACACCGGCAGAGCGACGACGCAATTTACCAGCAAGGCAAGATATGGCCCGGGTCGGCGGAGATGCATCCGTGCCGGCGGCCACAAGGCGAAGAACAACACCCAGCAAAGCAGTTGAAACAGCCCGGTGTATTTGCTGAGGAATCCCAGCCCCGTCCAAAACCCAACCCAGAGCCAGTGCCGGGTTGAACCATCGGCTTGCACCGCTTGCCAGCCCGTGAGCATCGCCGCCGTCCAGAACAACACGCTCAACGGGTCAATCGTCATCAGGGTCGATCCCACCATCAGTAGCGGGATGGCGTTCGTAATCAGCACCAGCACAAAACCCAGGCGGGCGTTCAACTCGCGGGCGCAGAACCGGAGACAGATGAACCCGATCAAGGCCGAAATGACCGGAGAAAAGAAGCGCACACCAAAATCATTATCTCCCCACAATGCCGTTCCGATGAGTTGCGTGTAGGCTGTCAGAGGAGGCTTGCTATAGTAGGACAGGTCCAGATGCTTGGACTGAAGCCAGTATAACGCTTCATCCTGGCTGAGTTCGATCAAACCGCTGGCGATGTAGAACAAGCGCCAAAGCAATAAACCGCCCAGCAGCAAATAGCCCCAAAGGAGCCAGCGTTTGGACTTATCGCTAATCTGGTCATCTTGGGTGTGCGCTTCCACAAATCGAACGAGCCTAGGCATCTTCCCGGAATTTTCACAAGATTTTTTATCGGACTTGCCCGCTGCGACCAGGTTCATGCTGCGGAACGATTGGGTGGTTGAATCCCTGCCCCTTACTTACGGTGATCTTGTCTTTTACGCCCTTTCAAGGTTCAAGCGGCAAAGTCGGGGGATTGCCGGCCATTTTTGGCTTTCGGGCTGGTGGGAAAACTTCTGCAGCAGCAATCAGCAATTAACTCAGACGCACCGGCAGCCGGCGATTGCCCCAATCGCCGGGCCGGGCCGCAAAGTGACCGGCAATCTCGAAGCTGCAGGCAATGCAGCGATTGATGGTCAGCCGCCATTCGCCGAGGTCATACCCGTCCCGCTCAATCAACCGCCGGCCACAACCCGGGCACCAGGTGCTGCTGCCCTCCGGATCGCGGACATTGCCGGTGTAAACGTAACGCAAACCCCGCGCACGGGCGATGGCGCGCGCACGGGTGAGCGTCGCCGGCGGGGTGCGGGGTTTGTCGAGCATCTTGTAATCGGGATGGAACGCGGTGAAATGCCACGGCACATCCGGACCGAGATTCGCCGAAAACCAGTCGGCAGCCTGCTCCAGTTCCCGATCACTGTCATTCTCGCCGGGGATCAACAGCGTGGTGACCTCAAACCAAACCGACGTTTCGTGCCGTAGATATTTCAACGTGTCCAGCACCGGCGCGAGTTCCCCGTAACAATTGCGGTGATAGAATTCCTCGGTGAATCCCTTCAGATCCACATTGGCCGCGTCCATGTGCTGATAGAATTCCGGGCGCGACTCATCGGTCATGTAGCCGGCAGTGACGGCGACGGCCGCGACCCCGGCGGCCCGGCAAACATCGGCCACGTCCATCGCGTATTCGGCGAAGATCACCGGATCGTTGTAGGTGAAAGCGACCGACCGGCAACCCAGCCTGCGCGCGGCGGCGGCGATGGTTTCCGGCGAAGCCTGATCCGCCAGCCGGTCAAATTCCCGCGCCTTGCTGATGTCCCAGTTCTGGCAGAAACGGCAGCCGAGGTTGCAGCCGGCGGTGCCGAAGGAGAGCACGCTGCTGCCCGGGTAAAAATGGTTCAGCGGCTTTTTCTCGATGGGGTCAATGCAGAACCCGCTGCTGCGGCCATAGGTGGTCAGCACCATCCGGTGATCGAGATTTTGCCGCACGAAACAAAATCCGCGCTGCCCCGTGTTCAGCTTGCACAGACGCGGGCAGGCATGACATTCGATCCGTCCATCCGTCAGCGGCGCCCACCAGCGTGCCGGATAATTGGCTTGGGTTACAGATGCCGTCATAAAAATCAGTCCGGTTCTTCAAAGTGATCCACCAGGAACTTTTCCATGGTGACTGGCTCATCCAGATCGATGTATCCCTTGCCACGCGCGGACCGCAGCTGCTGTTCCGGCGTCTGGATTTCGTTGATGCCCGGAAGCAGCACCCCACGACGGCCATCGGCGGCGGAAACAATCACGCCGTAACGCCCGGGGTCCAGTTCGGTTATCGACAACACTTCGGTTGCCGGATGAATCACGCTGACGTCAAAACGCAGCCCGGTTAGTTCCGCCATCGTGACAGAAGAATAGCGACCGTCGCGCAATGCCGCCAGCCGGGCGCTGCGCCAGGTTTCGGCGACGAGGTTCGGGCAGATCGCCGTGATGGTTCCGACGCAACCTCGTAACCGTCCGCTGCGCTGGCGAAGGGTCACAAACACGCCGCGCTGGGCATTGAGATATTCGCCAACCGGAGATGGCGGCTGTTCGCGGCTTTTCAGCAAGGCCGTTTCGACCGATCGGCGTGCCAGTCCGGGAAGCGTGGCTCCAGCGCTCTTCTCAAGCAAAGTATTCAGGGCTTCTGCTTCCAATGAGGCTGGCTTTGCTGCGAAGAGAATGGCGACGCCATAACCCACGCCAAACGGCCCTTCGTAGCTCAGCACCTCATGGTCGGTGGACTGCCAGTTCACAGCCGAGACGGCGATCCATGTGGAATCAACCACGTCCTCCGCGGCCAGTTCGCGCAGTTCGGGAGAGAGGTCCGCAATCTTCTGGAAGTCGCCGGCGCGGACAAGGTGGATGAAGCTCTCGTCGAATTGGTGGGCCTGCGGATGAAATCCGCACGGGGCGTCCGCGGTCAGACGGTGACTCATGTCGCCGCTCGCGACGATGGCGACGCGACGGGAAAGCGTCTGCGTAGCCGCGGCGATGGCCTTACCCAAGGTGATCAGCCCATCATCTCCGTGGTAATTAAGACCAAGAATGGCCGTGGGCCTGGCCCAGCCGGCCTCGGCCAGAAACCAAAGCGGCACCAATGCGCCGTGATCCAGCGGATGATGGCGGATCGCCCACGTTTCGAGGCCACGAGTGTCCATCTCCGCGGCGATGGCCCGTGTCAGATGCAAATCAAGCGGCAAGCTGACCTCGACTTGAGGCGCATTAAATGGTGCGAAGGATCCCTGCAATGGATTATCCGCCCAGAGACCAAAGGCCTGCGGCTGGCGCGGCGAGTGCGGCGAAATCAACACCACTGTATCCGGGCGACAGTTCATCAGGAATTTTGCCGCGGTGCGCATGGCCCGGCAACTCGCGGCGGCGGCGCTGCTTCTGGCACCGCCCACGCCCGGCACGAGGATCGGCGCGTGAGCCATCAACACCGCGCACACCACGCCGGTGTCGCAAAATCTGGCCGCGGGTTTAACGACCTGCCGTTCGGTCACCAGAGAAGATAAATTGTTCAATTTCATTGTTCATTCCAACCTCTCGATTTAAACACCATGGTTACCTCCGCTTTTTGGGGATGGGCTCACGTCCGTGACGTTCTTCACCGGCAATCCAGTTAACGCGAACAAAACAGCACTCCTTCTCGTAATGCAGGTTGAGCGAGCCCTTGTAGGCACGATGGAGCGCCTGGCCGATGCGTTTGGGCAGATGAATGTCCGTCGTGGCGACCGTCACCGTGTCGGTGTGCTCTTCGATGCTGATGATGCGATGAAGCGGATGCAGAGCGCGTTCTTCTTTCTCATGGCGGCGGGCCAGGTTGACGATTTCCTGACGGTGCCGCCTGATGAAATCCCCGCTCATCGTGACCACCCCGGCCGGATAATTGTCCCGGATTCGCCGGCAGGCGGGACAGATTGCCGTGGGTGAATCCATCGGCCATGACTTCAACCATTGCCAATGTCCGCCTTTGAAAACAGCCTTGCACACCGGACAGACGCTTGGCTCGGGCGGCTTGTCGCCTGTCTTGTAGGGGTCGTGAATCCGTTCGTGAATGAGACGGTCTTTGCGGGAATCCGTAATGAACGCAGCCACGCCGCCATTACCCGCCATTGGCGTGCCTTTTCCCAAGTGGATGCGCTTATTGTGCCATACCCTTCGCATAAGCCAGTCCGGCTTTTCTTCCTGATAAAATACTAAACCCAAAAAAGAATTTGTCATCAGCAAGGTCACGATGGGCACGGCAAGAGCCGGCCGCAGGCTTGGAGGTTTGGTTGTGCTGGGGCCCGTCACGGATCACGCCGCGAAATGCGGCGCTGGGGCAGAGCCAATTAGCTCGGAATTCGAAGTGTGACCCGGCCGCTCATCAAAAACGCCGGAACGTGTTCCCGTTACGGCTTGGCGCTGTCCTAAGCGAAAAAAAAACGGCGGCCGAACTCCGGCTACGGCCCGCCGTTGTGGCAGTCGTTGCAGGCGGGATTATCATCCAAATCGCCGCCGGGATGGATGAACTTTTGACCGGCGGGAGCGAGTTTGTTCAGTTCGTCGCCGGCACCCTGCGCGAGGATGGTGTGGCAGGTGTTGCAGTCGTTGGCCTTGATGGTCGTCTTGCGATCCTCGGTCTTGTGCTGGCCGTCATGACAGCGATAACAACCGGGCCAGATCATATGACCGACGTTGTCCGGGTAACTGGCCCAACTGGCCTTCATCTCCGGGAAGAAATTCTCGGAATAGATTTCCTGCAAAACGGGAATCGCCGCCTGCACCCGCGCGTCGCCAGGATACTTTTGGCTGAGCGTGCTGGCGATGCTGTTGGTTGCCTCCTCTTCCGTCTGATATTTGAGGGTCAGGACATGCATCGCGTTGGTTTTGATCCACGGGATGCCGGGGTCAACCCGCTTCAACGCCATGGCCTGATTCACGGCTTTTTCCGGTGAGAGATAACGGTGCGACGGGCGGTTGTGGCAGTCCATGCAGTCCATCGTGCGCAGTTCCAACTTTGACACGTCGTTCGTGAAATTCTTGGTCTTGAACACGGTGACCTTGCCATCAGCCTCCGTCACCCGCACCCAGGGGATTTTCTGACGGGCTTCATCGATGGCCACATATTCCACCTTGTTGCCGGGCAGATTGTGCCAGTGAATGCCGCCAACCGGACCGCGGGTCGGATCACTGCCGCCAATCTTCAGGAGCAGGCGGATGGAATAGGGTGAGTTGGAGGCGTCGCTCTGAAAATATTCGTAGGTGCGGTCAAGATTGCCGGCAAACTTCTGTGGCCAGTGACATTCCTCGCAGGTATCGCGGGCGGGGCGCAGGTTCTTGATCGGTGTGCCAATGGGCGTTGGATATTTGTGGAACGCCACGGAGTAAAGTTGATACGAACCGGAAATCTTGGACTTCACAAACCACGAAACGCCCTTGCCAACATGACATTCCACACAGGCGACACGCGCGTGCGGGCCGTGATCGTGCGTGGTGAGTTCGGGCTTCATGACCTTGTGGCAGGTCTCGCCGCAAAAGGTCACTGACTCGGTAAAATTAAAGGCGTTGTAGGAGCCGATGGCTGACAACAGCAGGAATACAATGCTGCCGGCGATAAAAGTAACCAGCACCCGGCGGTCGCGGGCATTGTTCAAATCGATTTGCAACGAAGCAGGCCCCGCGCCCTTGGAGCGGCGGCGACGCTCCTGCCACGCACCGAAAAAAGCGATCACAATACCCAGAATCAGAAACGCCGGCACGCCCAAATAGGTCAGCAAGCTGACATACGGATTTTTGAATTTCGAAACCGCATCCAGTGTGAACAGCAGCAGAAATGAGAATAGCGCACCCAAGCCGACGACCGCGCCGATAAAGCTGATCCAATTGCGAAACAGTGTGGATTTTACCGGAGCTTTGGCAGATTCAGGGTTCATCTAAAATTAGGATAAACGGGCGATTCAAAGACAGAAATCATGCCGGCCGGTCACCAGGCACCGGTTATGTTCTCGTAGTGCGTCTTGACCGGGTTTGACCGGCCGGCAACGATCAAACCATTATTTCTTCAGGCTGCGGATGTAGGTTGTCAATGCTTTGACGTCATCAGCCGAGAGCTGATCGAATGCTTTCATCAACGTTTTGTCGCCCTCGCCTTTCACACCTTCCTTGATGGATTTGGCGATGGCTTCATCCTTGAGTTCGGCCTGCACCTTGGCATCGCTCAGATCCTTGCAACCAAGCTTCTGGCCCATTTTGGTGTCACCTTTGCCCTCGGCGCCGTGGCATTTGGCGCACAGAGTGTCCCAATTTTCCTTGGCCTCGGCGCCCTTGGTCGAAAAGGTGGCCGCCAGGCCGAACATCGCAGCCAGCAGGAGTATTTTTTTCATATTCGATTTTGATTTGTTTGGTTTCCCGGCACGGGTGCGCCGGTTGCCAAAGAATCTTCGGCGAAGACCCGGAAGTCAACCAACCATTCATTGCCCAAGACCTGACATTTTTTGCATGGCGGCAGCGGCAAAGGGAACCGGAGTGGATATGCGAAGTGCCGACTGTAAACCGAATCGGCAGCATCTGCTATTTGCATCTGTTATTTGCATCTTTTGGCATGGCGATGGCAATTTTCGGTTTGCTTAAGCCAAAGAAAGTTTTGCCGGCAGTGGCTTTTCCTATAGCCTGACAGCACGAAAATGAAGTCATTCATCCAACTCACACTCTGGCCGACCGCCGTCGGGACTTTCTTGATCTTTGCCGCCGCCGGTTGCGGGCGCGACAGCGTCAAAGTTTATCACGTGGACGCCAACGACACCGCCACCCCGACTCCACCGCCGATGGCCGCGCCCGGCGCGATGCCGACGTCCATGCCCGACGGATTGCCCGCACCGGACAACAGCGGCCTGCCATCATTGCAATACACCCTGCCCGCCGGCTGGGAGAAAAAGGCCCTGACCCAGATGCGGGTGGCGAGTTTTACCGCGGCCCAGGATGGCAAACAGGCCGATGTGAGCGTGATTCCGCTGGCCGGCACGGCGGGCACCGATCCGGCCAACGTCAATCGCTGGCGCGGCCAGGTCGGCCTGACCGCGTTGCCGGAAACTGAACTGGCGAAGCTCGCGGAAAAAGTCACGATCGGTGATTTGCCGGCGGAACTATATGACCTGGCCGGCACCGCGCCGGGCAGCGGTGATGCCGAGCGGATCATCGGCGTAATATTGCATCGCGACGACGCGGCGTGGTTTTTCAAAATGACCGGGGATGCCGGCGTGGTGGAAGCGCAGAAGCCTGCGTTCGTCGCCTTCTTGAAATCGATTTCCTTCGGCGCACCTGCCGCGGCTCCCACCGCGATGGACATGAGCCAGTTGCCGGCTTCCCATCCACCGATCGGCGGAATGAACCCCGGCATGCCCGCCACCAGCGTCCCTGCCGGAGATAAACCGACGTGGACCGTTCCCACCGGCTGGCAGGAAGGCCCGCTCGCACAATTCCTCATCGCCAAATATGTCATCACCGGTTCCGATGGCGCGTCAGCCGCGGTGAATGTCAGTTCGCTCGCCGGCGACGGGGGCGGTTTGCTGCCCAATGTGAATCGCTGGCGGACGCAGCTCGGCCTCGCGCCAATGGCCGAAGCGGACCTCGCGAATCTGCCGACGATTGATGCCTCCGGCGGCAAGGCCACCTTGATTGAATTTTCCGGCACAGATGGACGCACCGGCAAACCGGCGCAACTGATCGGCGTGGTGTTGCCGCTCGACGGTCAGACCTGGTTTTATAAACTCATGGGCGACGCGACCGTGGTGGCACGGCAAAAAGAGGCGCTGGTGAAATTCGTGCAGTCAGCCAAATATCCCGATGCTCATTAAAAAGACAGTCGAGTTTTTCACGTCGCTCAAGCTCACCGTCACACTGCTGGCGTTCTCGGTGGTGCTGGTGTTCATCGGCACGCTCGCGCAGGCGGATGAAGGGCTCTATGGCGCACAGGCGCATTATTTCAAGCAATGGCTGGTGATCGGCGCGCACGTCTTCGGCCACAAGATCCCGTTAATCCTTCCCGGCGGTTATCTCATCGGCATGCTGCTGCTGGTGAACCTGGTCGTGGCGCACATCTACCGTTTCGAACTCACCTTCAAGAAACTCGGCATTCAACTGGCGCACGCGGGCGTGATCCTGCTGCTCGTCGGCCAGCTCGCGACCGACATGCTGGCGCGCGAACTGCAGATGCACTTTGCCGAGGGCGAGACCCGGAATTATTCCGACAGCGCCACGGAATTCGAATTGATTTTCCAATCCGGCAACGAAGTCACCGCCATCCCGGAAAAAATGCTGAAGTCGGGCCAGGAATTGAAGATTGAAAATCTGCCGTTCGCGTTGCTCGTGAAAACCAACTGGCACAATTCCGATCTGACTTTCCGCGCGCCGATGCTGCAGAACACCCCACCGCTGACGCCGAACGGCATCGCCAACAACTTTGATTTCAAAAGGGCGGAGGATGTGAAGACGATGGACCAGCGCAACATCCCGACGGTCGTGCTGGAATTCACCACGGCGTCCGGCTCGCTGGGCACCTGGGTCGCCAGCGACTGGGCGGGCGACGCGTCGCTCGTCGAGGCGGTGCGCAACAGCTACGCGCAAATGGGCGCGGACATGGCGCAAAAAATCGCAGGACAGCTGGTGGCACCGCAGACCATTGAAGCCGGCGGAAAGAAATTCACGTTCACGCTGCGGCCCGCCCGCGCCTACAATCCGTTTTCGCTGACCTTGCTCAAGGCGACCCACACAGTTTATCCCGGCACGGACATCCCCAAGGATTTTCGCAGTCGGGTGACCTTGGACAATCCCCGGACCGGGGAGAAACGCGAGGTGGAGATTTCCATGAACCACCCGTTGCGCTACGGCGGCTACACCTATTACCAATACCAGATGGACGCCGGCCAGGCCGCGCAGATGGCGGGCCGCACACCGACCTCGGTGCTGCAGGTCGTCCGCAACCCAAGCTGGTTGACGCCTTACATCGGATGCGCGATGGTGGGCGCGGGTCTGGTGATCCAGTTCATGTATCACCTGATCGGCTTTGTTTCCAAAAGAAAACCGAAATGAACCAAAACATTCAACGCCGAACCTCGATTGGCGGATGGCGCGGGCGCTGTCTTGAATGTTGGTTGTTGAATGTTGGTTGTTGAATGTTGAATGTTCCTCCTTTCGCTTATGAAAAAGTGGCTGCCAGTTGTTTTGATGTTCGTGATGGCGCTGTGGTTTTTCGGCAAACTGCAGACGCCGAAGGACACCGGTTTCGCATTCAGCGAATTCGGCCGCCTGCCGCTCACCGCCAACGGCCGCATCGTGCCGATGGATTCGCTCGCGCGGAATTCGCTGCTGGAGATCCGCGAGAAACAGACGCTCAACACCGAGCCCTGGAAGGACTGGAACGGGAAGCCAAAAATCCTTTCCGCCACCGAATGGCTCGCCAACCTGATGATGAATCCCGCCGTGGCCGATGCCTGGCCGGTGTTCCGCATCGACAATCCCGAATTGATTTCGCAGCTCAAACTGCCGGAGAAGGACCTGGCGAAACAATCGGACGGCAAACATTATTCGTGGAACCAGATCCAGCCGGCCCTGGACACCTTCGAAAAGGAAAACGAGCGCGTGCAAAAAGTCGAGCCGTTGAACCGCACCGCTTACGAAAACGCCGTCGCCAAGCTGCATCAACGCCTGACCCTTTATGTGCAGTTGAAAAACGCCGTGCAACCGTCCGACGCGCAGGACTGGCCGGCGGAACTCGCCGCGTATGAAAAGCTCATCCCCGCCGGCGTCGCTGCCGCCATGGCGCAACAGGCTGGGCAGACCAACGACCAGCAGACGTTTGCCGAATTTGCCGGCTATATCCAGCGCTTCCAATACATGAGCAACTTCGAGCCGCCGCTGATCCTGCCGCCAGACGGCACGCCCGAATGGCGGCGCATGGGCGACGCGCTGCTCGATGCCCCGCGCGGCACGCCGGTTGATGCCGCCATGCGTGATTACGCCGCCATGGCCGGCGCGCTTGCCGCCGACAAACCGGCGGAATTCAATGCCGCGCTCAAGGATTATCAATCCCTGCTTGTCCCCACGTCGGCCAAGGCGATCGCCAAGGCACGCGCGGAAGCGTTCTTCAACCAGATGGAGCCGTTCTACAACGCGATGGTGATTTACATCCTCGCCGGATTGCTCGCGATTTTTTCCTGGTTCAATTTGTCGGAAACGCTGCGCCGCTCCGCCGTCTGGCTCATCGGCCTGGCGTTTTTAATCCACACGACCGGATTGATTTACCGCATGGTGCTCGAAGGCCGTCCGCCCGTTACCAATCTCTACTCCTCCGCCATCTTCATCGGCTGGGGCGCGGTGCTGCTGGGCATGATCCTGGAAAAATTCCACAAGAATGGCATCGGCTGCGTCGTCTCGGCGGGCATCGGGTTCATCACGCTCATCATTGCGCATTTTCTCATGCGCCAGGGCGACACGATGGAGATGATGCGCGCGGTGCTGGACACGAATTTCTGGCTGGCCACGCACGTCGTCGCGGTGACCGTCGGTTACGCGAGCACGTTTGTGGCGGGATTCCTCGCGTTGATTTACATCGTGCGGGGTGCCTTCACCAAGACATTGGACGAGGCCACTGGAAAATCGCTGGCACGGATGATCTACGGCATTGTCTGCTTCGCCACGCTGTTCAGTTTTGTCGGCACGGTGCTCGGCGGCATCTGGGCCGACCAATCCTGGGGCCGCTTCTGGGGCTGGGACCCGAAGGAAAACGGCGCCCTCATCATCGTGCTGTGGAACGCGCTCATCCTGCATCTGCGCTGGGGCGGCATGATCCGCGAACGCGGCCTGGTGAACTGCGCCATCTTCGGCAACATCGTCACGAGCTGGTCGTGGTTCGGCGTGAACATGCTCGGCATCGGGCTGCACAGCTACGGCTTCACGGACGCGGCGTTCAAATGGCTCGTGTTGTTTGTGGTGAGCCAGCTGGCTTTCATCGGGCTGGGCCTGCTGCCGGCGAACTGGTGGAGAAGTTTTCGCCGCCCGGCACAGGCCTGAACGGAGCGCCGAGCACCGTCTCGGCTCGTGGCCGCAACTGAAGCTCGACTGGCCGAGACGGTGCTCGGCGCTCCGCTGCAGTTAAATCTTCGTGTCCATTCGTGTCCATTCGTGGTTCAATCTGCGCCGCACATGAGCAAAATTGTCGGCATAGATCTGGGCACCACAAATTCCCTCGTCGCCACGGTGGATTCGGGCATCCCGCTCGTCATCGCGGACGCCAACGGCCAGCGGCTCACGCCGTCGGTCGTGCATTTCCCGGCGGCGGATGCGACCGCCATCGTCGGCCACGAAGCCAACCGTGTCCGGGCTTTGCAGCCGGCCAGCACAATCTACTCAGTCAAACGTTTCATGGGCCGGCGCGGCGCGGATATTTCGCAGGAGGAAATGCTCGTGACCTATCCGGTCAAGGCGGACAATGCGGGCGCGGTGACCATCCCGATTCACGGCCGGAATTATTCGCCCGAGGAAATCTCCGCCGAGGTACTGAAAAAATTGAAGCGCGATGCGGAAAATTATTTCGGCGAAACCGTCACGCGCGCGGTCATCACCGTGCCGGCGTATTTCAACGACGCGCAGCGCAACGCGACCAAGCGCGCCGGCGAACTGGCCGGGTTCACCGTTGAACGCATCGTCAACGAGCCCACCGCCGCCGCACTGGCCTACGGTCTGGACAAGCTCAAGGAGAAATCAAAGATCGCCGTTTATGATCTGGGCGGCGGCACATTCGACCTTTCGATCCTGGAACTGAATGAAGGCGTCTTCCAGGTGCTGTCCACGAATGGCAACACCCGCCTCGGTGGTGATGATCTGGACAAACGGCTGGTGGATTTTTTGGTGGAAGAAATCAACAGGAGCCAACAGAGAGAACAGAGTCCAAAAGCAGAAATCTCCGTTACCTCTGTTTCCTCCTGTTCAAATTCAGTTCTTTCCCGCATCCGCGAGGCGGCGGAACAGGCAAAGATAAAATTATCCAGTGAAACCGAGGTGGATGTCGCCCTGCCCTTTCTCACACCGGACTTTTCTTTTAATTACACGCTCACGCGCACCGCGCTGGAAAATCTGACGCGCGACATCGTCGCCCGCACGCGCCAGCATTGCCTGCGCGCGCTGGCGGATGCGAAACTGGAAGCGAAGGACCTGGATCAAATCATTCTGGTCGGCGGCCAGACGCGGATGCCGCTCGTCAGAAAATTTGTCGGCGAACTGTTCGGCTGCGCGGACTTCGAAGAAACGCGCGGCAGCCTGCGCATCGGCAGCGATTTCCACAAGGCCAGCGGCCCACAGCTCAACACCTCGCAGAATCCTGACGAAGCCGTGGCGCTGGGCGCGGCGATCCAGGCGGAGATTCTGAGCGGCGGTTTCAAAAATGTGCTGCTGCTGGACGTGACGCCATTGTCGCTCGGCCTCGAAACGTTCGGCGGCTTGATGAACGTGCTCATTCCGCGCAACTCCACGATCCCGCTCAAGGCCGGCGAGCTGTTCACCACGGCGATGGACAACCAGCGCGACATGCTCATCCACGTGCTGCAGGGCGAACGCGAGCGCGCGAAAGACAACTGGAGCCTCGGCAAATTCACCGTCGAATTCGAATCCGCACCACGCGGCGTGCCGCGCGTGGGCGTGCAGTTTGAAATTGATGCGAACGGCATCCTGCACGTCCTCGCGCGCGACACCAAAACCGGCCGGGAGAAAATCGTGGAGATGAAATCCGCCGTGGACGTGGACGACGCCGCGGTGCAGCAGATGGTCGAGGAATCAGTGGAGCACGCGTTCGAGGATCTGGCCGCGCGCCGCTGGGTCGAGGCGAAGCTGAAGGCGGCCGAAACGCTGACCGCGACACGGAAGGCCATCGCGGATTTTGGCGCAGAGATTGAACAGGATTATCGCGGGCAGATCGAGTCTGCCGTTGGCGAGGTGGAAAAAGTTTTGGCCACTGAAAATCCCAAAACGGGTGCGGGCGATTTGAAACCATTGCAAGCCGCCGTCGCCGCGCTGGATGAAATCACCAAGCCGCTGGCGGAAATGCTGATGGACAAGGCGATGGAGGCGATGCTGCGCAAACGCGGACTGATTCAGTGAAGGGAAAAACCCCGGTTGGCGACCCAAAAGAGCAGGACCGTCCCCACCATGATGATGCAAATAATCAATCCGGTCAGAAACCGGATTTGCTTTTGATGCTCGGAAGGCTCTCGCTTCGGCATCTTCTTTTCCCGCAGCGCCATGAAATCAGTCTGCGGATATCCGGCAATGGGCGCAAGGTTTTTAGCCGATCAGCCGCACCAGAACCGGCGCGACGGCCAGGGCGGGAAGATAGTTCGCCAGTTCGACTTTGCGAACCTCGAAAATCACCAGCGCGATGGCGCACGCGATCAAACCTCCGGCGACGAGGACCGAATCAATCAAGGCGGGCGAGGCGAGCAGCGGCATCGCATAATGCTGGCAGGCCAGCGTGACGGCGCCGAGGAAGAAATAAACCGGAAAGGCCGAGAGGGCGGACAGCCAGCCGAACATTCGCACAAAGCCGGCCATCGCCAGCCCGTCCATCACGGCCTTCACGCCGAGCAGATAATAATCGCCGGACAAGCCATCGACGACCGCGCCCAGCAAGCCGAGCGGTGCGGCGCAAAATAAAATCATGCAGGCGATGAAGCCCTGGCCGGATTTCGCAGACGCCCCGGGCTTGGCGACCGCAATGGCCCGGCTGGCGAACCGTCCGAGCCGGTTGGAAATTTTCTGCAGATGCAGCAGCCGCCCGGCCCAGTTGCCGAGGGTGACGGCGAGCAGGGCGATGAGCAATTGCCTGGCGCACGGCCACCAGGTTCCGTTGACATGCAGCCAGACCAGCCGCAGACCAAAGAAAACGGCGGCCACGCCGAGCGCGCGCCGGAAAAAATCCTGCGTGCGCGCGGACAGCGGCGCGTGTTGCGCCAGGCCAAACAGTGCGCCCAGCAAAATGCCGATGGCGTTGAGAAATGCGCCGGTCATCCGATGACTGAACCATTGCGGAGCGCCGCTGCCAAGCCCGAAAATTTTTGCGCCCGCCCGCAAAGCCTGTTACTCAGAGGCGGATGGCCGACGTAAAATCAACTTCCCGTAGCCCGTGGAGCTGGGTTCCCACGCTGTATTTCGCCGAAGGCCTGCCTTACGTCGTGGTGATGACGCTGGCGGTGGTGATGTATAAAGGGCTGGGCCTGTCGAACACGGACATCGCGCTTTACACGAGCCTGCTCTATCTGCCGTGGGTCATCAAACCGTTCTGGAGTCCGGTCGTGGATCTTTTGGGCACGCGACGGAAATGGGTGTGGCTGATGCAGTTCATCATCGGCGCGGGGCTCGCCGGCGTGGCGTTGAGCGTGCCGGTGCCGGATTTTTTCCGCTGGTCGCTGGCGTTTCTCTGGCTGCTCGCGTTCAGCTCGGCCACGCACGACATCGCCGCGGACGGTTATTATCTGCTGGCGACCACCGAACGCGAGCAGGCGTTCTTCGTCGGCATCCGCAGCACATTTTACCGGATCGCCATGATCAGCGGACAGGGACTGCTCGTGATTTTTGCCGGGTTCATCCAGAGCCACACCGGCCTGCCCAAGGTCGAATTGCACGTTGCCGCCCAACCCGGCGCGGCCATGGTGCAAAATGTCGGGACGAATGATTTTTCGCGGCCGGGTGGGCCGGATCAATTGTTCGTTGTCCGCAGCGCGAAGCAGATTGATATCAG
>DATLVR010000139.1:0-49049 GCA_035577265.1 Verrucomicrobiia bacterium
GGTATTGCACGGGGTTCACTTTGAATGAGGTTCTGTTCGAGCGGGCGGGCGTCAGCAATGCCGGGCTGGCGGGCAAGCTGGATTCGCACCGGCCATCGGTGCGCTCCGCCTGCCCGCCGGAACCCCGTGGGACGTGCTGCTGGAAGCCCACCACCGCCGGGTCAAAAATTATCTGGCCAAACATCCGGGGGTAACACCGATCAAGCTCGAAAATGCCAGCGGTTGCTCCCGCGCCCAAAAAGAGCAGCAGCGCATCAAATCGGAATTCCGCAAACGGGTGGGATTGACCAAGGCGGAACTGGAGCGGATCGCCGGCACGAAGGATCCGAAATTGGACGGCTACATGACGCGTTAACCGGGCATCGCGAGCGCAAAAGCAAGGCCGGCGACTTGGTCCGCCAGTCATTCCTGGCAGCATCATGATTACGGCCCGGGATAATTTCCCCCGGATTTTGAAAAATATAAATCCTGGGCTACTTTGGCTTCCTGGTTTTGAAACAATTGAAAATCTTTAACCCGTTTTTTTATGAGCATATCCGCCAATCAACCGCTGGTCTGGTTCATCACCGGCACTTCGCAAGGTTTCGGGCGCGAACTCGTCCGTGCGGCGTTGCAGCGTGGCGATTCGGTCGTCGCCACGTCACGTCATCCGCAAACGGTCGCTTCAGCTTTTCCGGATGCGGCGGATCGTTTGTTCGCCGCCTCCCTGGACTTGCGGGATGAGCGGCAGATTTTATCCGTGGTTGAACAGGCGGTCGTCCGGTTCGGCCGCCTGGACGTGCTCGTCAACAACGCCGGCCATGGTTTGACCGGCGCGGTGGAGGAAGCGAGCGATGCCGAAATCCTGGGCGTCTATGAAACGAACGTCTTCGGCCTGATGCGCGTCACGCGTGCCGTCCTGCCGCATTTGCGGAAACAGCGCAGCGGCCACATCGTGAACCTTTCCTCCATCGGCGGGCTGGTCGGCCTGCCGGGCTGGGGTATTTACAATTCCACCAAGTTCGCCGTCGAAGGCCTTTCCGAAGCGCTCGCGGTGGAACTGGCGCCGCTGGGCATCGGCGTGACGGTGGTCGAACCCGGCCCGTTCCGGACGGAGTTTCTCGGCGGCTCACTGACGGCGACGGCGAAGGTGCTGCCGGACTACCAGGAAACCGCCGGCCAGACCCGCGCCGCCACGAGCCAGCGCCACGGCAAGCAGCCGGGCGATCCGGCACTGGCCGCGGACGCGATCGTGAAGGCCGTCCTTTCGCCGAAACCGCCATTGCATCTGCTGCTGGGCAGCTTTGCCTACGAACGGTTCCACACCAAGCTCGACGGCTTCAAGCGGGAAATGGAAGCCTGGCGCGGGACGACGTTGGAAACGGACTTCAAGAGCTGAAAATTCGCCGGCTGTCCGGCCCGCAGAAAGGCGGAGCGGAAAAGCTTTTCAAAGCAGCACCCGCAGATTGCCCGCGCCCCGGAAAACACAATAACGATGCGGGTTTGCCGCGCCCGTTGATCCGCAAAAAAAACTTCTTGCACGGACGGGAAGGTTGCGATAATAGTTAACCATATGGTTAAGTGTTCGCCGCGATTGTTGAACCGCACCTTTGCCGCGCTGGCCGATCCGACGCGCCGGCGCATCCTGGAGCATCTCGCGCACGGCGACCGCTGTGTCACCGATCTGGCGCGGCCGTATTCCATGTCGCTGCCGGCGGTCTCCAAGCATTTGCGCGTGCTGGAAAACGCGGGCTTGATCCGGCGGCGAAGGAGTGGAAGGGTGCATTCGTTGAAATTGCAGGCCGCACCGATGAAGCAGGCGCAAGCGTGGATTGAGGAGTACCGAAAATTTTGGGAAGCGAGCTTTGACCGTTTGGACGAGTATTTGAAACAACTGCAAACCCAGGAGAAAAAATGAGCACAACAGCAACCATCAAAGAAAACAACCTCCAACTGCAGCTTACCCGCGTTTTCGACGCGCCTCGCGAACTGGTTTTCCGGGCGTGGACGGACGCAAACCAATTCAAGCAGTGGTTCGGTGCGGCGGCGTGCGACGGATCGTCGTTGCAATCAGCGAGGGTGGACGCGCGCGTCGGCGGCAAATATCGCCTTCAGGTGCAGAAAAACGACGGCGAATTTTTCACGACGGTCGGCGTTTATCGTGAAGTGAAACCGCCGGAACGCCTCGTTTTCACCTGGCAATTTGAAAAGGACGGCAGCGGCGATGAATTCGGCGAAGTCGAGCCGCCCGAAATGCTCGTGACGCTGGAATTCAAAGCCCGCGGACAGCAGACGGAATTGATTTTGACGCACGAAAAATTTGCGTCCGTCGAAAGCCGCGACCGTCACGAGGAGGGCTGGACGCGTTGTCTCGATTCGCTCGCAAAATTCGTTGCAAAATAAACATGGCGACAAAAATTAAAACGGCGGACGATTGTGTCGGTCGGGAATTCACGATCATCCGGGAATTTGCCGCACCGCGCGAACTGGTGTTCAAGGCCTGCACCGATCCCAATCACCTGGCGCAATGGTGGGGGCCGAAGGGCTTTTCCAATCCGGTGTGCGAATGGGATGCGCGGCCGGGCGGGAAGATTTACGTCGTGATGCGCGGTCCGGACGGGACGGATTATCCGATGGGCGGCGAAGTTCGCGAGGTGGTGGCACCGGAAAAACTGGTGACGGTGACCGGCGCGCTGGATGAGCAGGGGAAATTCCTGTTCGAGTTTTTGCATACGATGACGCTCACGGAGCGAAACGGCAAAACCACGCTGACGATGCATTCACGCATCATCTCGGCAACGGCCGGCGCGGGCAGATATATCGGCGGATTTGAGATGGGCATGACACTGAGCCTGGAGCGGTTGTCCGAGCATCTGGCGCAGAAGACCGAGCCGTTCGTCATTGAACGGACTTTTAACGCGCCCGTCGCGCTGGTCTGGAAGGCCATTTCCAACCAGGCCGACCTGAAGGAATGGTATTTCGACCTGGCCGAATTCAAGCCGGAGCCGGGCTTTGAATTTGAATTCATCGTCGAGCACGAGGGCATGAAATACCACCACCGCTGCAAGGTTGCCGACGTGATTCCGCAAAAGCGGCTCGCCTACACGTGGCGTTACGAGGGGCACCCGGGTGATTCACTGGTCACCTTTGAACTTCACGCGGAGGGTGAGAAGACGCGGCTGCGGCTGACGCATACCGGCCTGGAAACGTTCCCGCAACTTCCCGCGTTCGCGCGCAAGAATTTCATGCAAGGCTGGACTTCGCTCATTGGAACGTCGCTGAAGGAATATGTCGAAAAAAAATAAAACCAAATTTATTTATGACCACAAAAAACACTTTGGAAAATGCCCTCGAGATCAAACACTTCATCAACGCGCCGCGCGAACGGGTTTTCATGGCATGGACGCGGCCGGAGGAAATGGTGAAATGGTTCGGAAACGAACACGCCACGTGCCTCTCCGTCGCGGCGGATGTTCAGGTCGGCGGCCAATGGCAGATCCGGATGAAGTCGGAGCGCGCGGGCGAGACGGAATTTCACGGCGTCTATCTTGCGGTGAAGCCGCTGGCGAAACTCGTCTATACCTGGTGCTGGAAAAATCATCCGTTGCTGGGCGCGGGTGAAACGCTCGTCACGGTGGAGTTTCTGGAACTGGACGGAGGCACGGAGATCCATCTGCGGCACGAAGGCTTTGCGGATGTTGAACTGCGCGGCCGTCACACTGAGGGCTGGAGCGGTTGTTTTGAAAAACTGGAACGCTGGCTTCAGAAAACCGAGTGCTTGTGCCAAAAATGAAATCGGATTTTTAAACACCATTTGATTTTTTACGAAAAAATATAAACCAAACCATCAAACATCATGACCACATCAAAAAATAATCGTTTCGTCCAATCGTATCTCTTCTTCAACGGCCGCTGTGAGGAGGCCATTGAGTTCTATCGCAAAGCCCTTGGGGCCGAGGTGGAGCTGATGTTGCGTTACAAGGAGAGTCCCGAACCCCATCCGCCCGGCATGCTTCCGCCCGGTTTCGAAAACAAGATCATGCACTGCAGTTTCCACATCGGCGCAACCCTGCTGATGGCTTCGGACGGTTGCGGCGCCGAGAAGGCGGAGTTTGAAGGATTTTCCCTGTCGCTTACGGTTCCCAATGAAGCCGAGGCCAGCCGCGCTTTCGCCGCTTTGGCTGAAGGCGGGCAGGTGCGGATGCCGCTGGGGAAAACCTTTTGGTCGCCATGCTTCGGCATGGTCGCGGATCGCTTCGGCATCGGCTGGATGGTCTCCGTGCCGCAATAAAACTTGTTCACCGTTGGAGCGAATCCCCATCCCTGAGCCAAACCATGACCACCGCAAAAAATATTCCATCCGGTGAACCCTCCGACCGCGAGATCGTGATCACGCGCGACTTCAACGCGCCCCGTGAACTGGTTTGGGAGGCGATGACCAATCCCAAGCACGTCGTGAACTGGTGGGGGCCGCGCGGATTCCGCAGCACCATCGAGACGATGGATTTCCGTGTCGGCGGAGTCTGGAAGCATGTCATGGTCGGGCCGGACGGTGTAAAATATCCCAATGAGAGCGTCTTCCAGGAAATCGTAAAACCGGAGCGCATCGTTTATCAGCATGGCGGCCAGCGCGAAGGCGGACCCGGGGTAAGCTTTGTCTCAACGTGGACTTTCGAAGCGCTGGCAGCCGGCCAGACGCGGGTGACCATGCGGGGAGTTTTTCCATCGGCGGCCGATCGCGACTTTGTCGTCAAGGAATTCGGCGCGATCGAAGGCGGCAAACAGACGTTGATGCGGCTGGGCGAATTTCTGGCCGGGCAGTTGTGTCCGCCATTTGTCATCACGCGCGAATTCAATGCGCCACGCGAACTGGTTTGGAAAGCATGGACGGAGCGCGAACAGATGATGCAGTGGTTCGGGCCGAAAGGCTGCACGATACCCGTGGCCAAGATGGATTTCCGCGTGGGTGGCGAGTTCCATTACTGCATGTGCATGCCGGACGGAAACGAGATGTGGGGCAAATGGATTTTCCGCGAGATCGTGGCGCCGGAAAAAATCCTGCTGGCGAATTCGTTTGCGGACAAGGACGGCAACCTCACCCGTCCGCCGTTCCCGGGTGCCTGGTCGTTGCAGATGTTGACGGAAACCACCTTCACCGAACGGGAAGGCAAAACGACCATCCGCTTGAAATGGTTTCCGCTGGATGCGACGGCGGAGGAACTCAAGACGTTCGATGCGATGCGCGGCAGCTTCTCGCAAGGCTGGAAGGGCACGTTCGATCAACTGGCGGAATTCCTTGCGAAAGTCCAAGCCTTGAACACGAAACCCGCGTCTGCATGAAACTCGAAAACAAAACCGGGCATGCGCTGGTCCTGAAGCGCACGTTTGCCGCGCCGCGCGAACTCGTTTTCAAGGCGTGGACGACGGCGGCGATGGTGAAGAACTGGTGGGGCTGCAATGAATTTCCCGCGAGCCACATGGAGATGGATGCGCGTCCCGGCGGCAACTGGCGCGGCTGCCTGCGCGCGGATGATGGCGGTGAAATCTGGCTCGGCGGCAGGTTCATCGAGATTGTCCGGCCGGAGCGGCTGGTGTTCACCTTTGTGCGCGAGCCGGCGCCCGGCCTGGGCATCGAGCCGGTGGATACCATGGTGACCTTGGTCTTTTCAGAAAGCGGCGGAAAGACGGTGATGGATTTCCGCCAGGAATTTTTCTCGACGTCCGAATTGCGCGACAGCCATCACAACGGCTGGACGACCGGTTTCGACCGGCTGGACAAAATTTTGGGCGGAACGCATCAGCCAACCCCGACATGAGCATGAATAAAATCACCCCGTTTCTTTGGTTCAACGATCAGGCCGAGGCGGCCGCGAAGTTTTACACCTCGGTGTTCAAGAAATCGAAGATCCTAAAAATAGCCCGCTATGACAAAGCGGGGGAAAAGGCCGCCGGCCGTCCAGAGGGATCCGTGATGACCGTTGAGTTCGAGATCGAAGGCCAACGCTTCATCGCGCTGAACGGCGGCCCGATCTTCAAGTTCACCGAGGCCGTGTCGTTCGTCGTGAACTGCAAGACGCAGGCGGAGGTGGATTATTATTGGAAGAAACTTTCGGCCGGCGGCAAGGAAGTGCGATGCGGCTGGCTCCGGGACAAATACAGACTGTCCTGGCAGATCGTCCCCACGATTCTGGGCGAACTGATGAGCAGCAAGGACGCCGAGAAATCACACCGGGTCATGCAGGCGATGCTCCAGATGGTCAAGCTTGACATCAAAACCTTGAAACGGGCATATCATGCGGAAGCCTCATCCAACAAAACCACCAAATCAAAAAGGAGTGTATCATGAGCAAAGTCAGAGTCTTGGTCGGCACAAAAAAGGGCGCATTCATCCTGATGGCGGATGGCAAGCGCAAGGACTGGAAGGTCAGCGGACCGCACTTCGCGGGCTGGGAGATGTATCACCTTAAAGGTTCGCCCGCCGATCCGAACCGCATCTACGCCTCGCAGACGAGCGGCTGGTTCGGGCAGATCATCCAGCGCTCGGATGATGGCGGCAAGACTTGGAACACACCCGGCAGCAGCCCCGAAGAGTTAAAAAGTCCGGACGGCATGCCCAAGGGCGAGAGCAACAAATTTGTTTACGAGGGCGAAGCGGGCAAGCACCTGTGGTATGACGGCACGCAACATCCGTGGGAGTTCAAACGCATCTGGCATATCGAGCCGTCGCTGACCGATCCTGACACGGCTTATGCCGGCGCAGAGGACGCGGCGCTTTTCAAGACCACCGACGGCGGCAAGACGTGGAAGGAACTTTCCGGATTGCGCAAAACCAAAAGCCAGCTCTGGCAACCGGGCGCGGGCGGCATGGGTCTTCACACCATTCTGCTCGACCCGAAAAATGAGAAACGCATCTACGTCGCCATCTCGGCGGGCGGATGTTTCCGCACCGACAACGGCGGCAAAACCTGGAAGCCCATCACGAAAGGGCTCAAGTCGCCTTACGAACTTCCCGATCCCGATGCGGAAGTCGGCCATTGCGTCCATCGCATCGCGCTGCATCCGTCCAAGCCGGATGTGCTGTTCATGCAAAAGCACTGGGACGTCTTGCGCAGCGACAACGCGGGCGACCTGTGGAACGAAGTCAGCGGCAATCTGCCGACGGACTTCGGCTTTCCGATTGATGTCCACTTTCACGAACCGGAAACGATTTATGTCGTGCCCATCACGAGCGATTCACTGCATTATCCGCCGGAAGGAAAACTGCGCGTCTATCGCAGCAAGACCGGCGGCAACGAATGGGAACCGCTGACGAAAGGGCTGCCGCAAAAAGATTGCTACGTCAACGTGCTCCGCGACGCGATGGCGGTGGATCAACTCGACGATTGCGGCGTTTATTTCGGCACGACCGGCGGCCAGGTTTACGGCTCGGCGGACGGCGGCAATTCGTGGAATGCCATCGTGCGCGACCTGCCGGCGGTGTATTCCGTGGAAGTGCAAACGCTCCCATGAAACCACGGATTAATGGATTTATGGATTGTTGGATGAATGGAGGCGAAGAGCTTGCCATTCAACAATCCAGTTATCCATCAATCCACCAATCCAAAAAATGATCCGCGTCGTGCTGCCATTTCATCTGCGCAACCTCGCCCGCGTTAACGGCGAGGTGGAACTTGAGGTCGCCGCACCGGTCACGATTCGCGCCGTGCTCGACGCGCTGGAGACGCGCCATCCGGTTTTGCAAGGCACGATCCGTGATCACGGCACATTGAAACGGCGTCCGTTCGTCCGATTTTTTGCGTGCAAAGAAGATTTATCGCTGGAACCGCCGGAGACGCCATTGCCTGACGAGGTTGTCCGCGGTGCGGAACCCTTCCTCATCATCGGCGCGATGGCGGGGGGCTGAAGTTTTCAACCAAACCAAAAACCAAAACCAAATCATGAAAAAATACCTGCCCTGTATCGCCAGCATCGTGCTCGGCTTGCTGTTCGTCATGGCCAGCACCATGTTCTTCCTCAAGCTCGGCCCCAAACCGGAATTTCCCGAAGGTTCGCCCATCGCGCATTTCATGGCGGCGTTCGGCCCCACGGGCTACATGCACTTCGTGAAAGTTTTTGAGCTGGCCGGCGGCCTGCTCGTGATGATTCCACGCCTGCGCAATATCGGCCTGCTCGTGCTCGGCCCAGGCATCGTGAACATCATCGCCTTCCACGTTTTAATTGACGACCCGAAAAATCTGCTCGATTTCAAACATATGTGGATGCTGTATGCCATCATCGTCTGCGCGCTGTATCTGCTCTGGACTGCGCGCCGGAAATTTGCCGGATTGTTGAACTAAACCTCGAAAGGAAAATTATGCTCCCCATCATTCTTGCCCTCGCGTTCATCGCCATTCTGTTCATCGTGGTTGTCGCCGGACAACCTGACGAATTCAAAGTCTGCCGTTCGGCGAACATCTCCGCCTCGCCGGAAAAAATTTTCCCGCAGGTCAACGATTTGCACAAATGGGAGGCGTGGTCGCCGTGGGCAAAGCTTGACCCGAACGCGAAGCACTCATTTGAAGGCGCGGCGTCCGGCACGGGCGCGGCGATGTCGTGGTCGGGAAACAAAAAGATCGGCGAAGGCCGCATGACGATCACCGGGAGCCAGGCGAATGAAGTGATCCGTTTCCGGCTGGAATTCATCAGGCCGTTCAAGGCCACCAACACCGCCGAGTTCGTGTTCAAGTCCGAGGGAGATCAGACCGCCGTGACCTGGAGCATGTCCGGCAAGAGCAATTTTTTCTTCAAGATCTTCGGCCTGTTCATGAACTGTGACAAGATGGCCGGCAAAGATTTCGAGAAAGGGCTGGCTGCGATCAAATCAGTGGTGGAAGCCGCAGGCAGGCAGTAGCAGTCCGGTCCGGCTTGCGCCGGATCTCAAAGGGAAAAGCTTCCGTGTGACGCCACAGTTGCGCTTCGCTTTTTTGCGTGTAGATTTCGCGCGCATTTTAACCGAGCGCAAACAGACATGACTCACCAGACTCCTCAGGCCCACGGCCCGGGCACGGCGAAACGCGGAACCTTTTTCAGCAAGGCTTTCCGGTGGCATCCCGCCAAGCCGGGCAATCCCAATCCTGCGAAAGTTGAAATCGCGGGCACCTTCACCGACTGGAAGCCCGTGGCCCTGGCGCACGACCGCGCGACCAATGACTGGCAGATCATCCTCCACCACATTCCCGGCAATTGCACGCACCACTACATGCTGCTGGTGGATGGCCAGCCGACCAGCCACAAGCATTGCGACGGACTGGCCGCGCCCGCGGGCGAGGCGGAATCGCAATTCGCATTGCAAACGCCGCGCGGGCCGCGCGTGTTCATGCTGTTCAGCAACACGAAGTAGCCGGCTTCGCCGCGGCTTGCGGCGGTTTTGCTTTTCACGGACAAAATAACCGTCCGGTTCGCTTGAATTTTCTAAAACCTGCCGTAGTCTTCTTGCCGGCTCCCGGCTCCGGGAGAAGATTCACATTTTTACCAAACCAATATTAATCATATCTATGAAACGCAAAGCATCAGCGGTCTGGCAGGGTGATTTGAAAACCGGCAAGGGCAGCATCTCCACCGAGAGCGGCACGCTCAAGCAAACCCAGTATTCCTTCAGCACCCGCTTCGAGAACGGCGTCGGCACGAACCCGGAGGAATTGATCGCGGCGGCCCATGCGGGCTGTTTCTCGATGGCATTTTCGTCGGAACTCGGCAAGGCCGGTTTCAAGCCGGACTCCATTGCGACCACTGCAACGGTCACTCTGGAAATGCTGCCCACCGGCCCGACGGTCACCGAATCGCATCTGGAGATGACGGCAAAAATTCCCGGCATTGATCAGGAAAAATTCACCGCCATCGCGAACGGCGCCAAGGCGGGCTGCCCGATTTCGCGTTTGCTGAATGCGAAGATTTCGCTGGATGCCAAGCTGGAGGCATAAGTCAAAAACGCCCCGCTGATTATGCAAGCCAAACCCGTCCCCGACGGCTGCACGGGCGCGATTCCGTATCTGGCGTGCAGGGGCGCCGCGCGCGCGATTGAGTATTATCAGCAGGCATTCGGTGCGACGGAAGTGATGCGCTTTCCGATGCCGGACGGCAAGCTGGGTCACGCGGAGATCAAAATCGGCGGCGCGACGATCATGCTCGCCGATGAATTTTCGCATCTGGGCGGACGCAGCCCGGAATCGCTGGGCGGCACTTCGGTGAACATGCTGATTTACGTCACGGACGTGGATGCCCTGGTCGCGCGGGCGGTCGCCGCCGGCGCAAAGGTGTTGAGTCCGCTGGCCGACCAGTTTTATGGGGACCGGAATTGCAAGCTGTCCGACCCGTTCGGTCACGTCTGGATGTTCGCGACGCACAAGGAGGACGTGTCGCCGGAGGAATTGCAGAAGCGCGCGGCGGCGTTGTTTGGCGGGCAGCAGCCCGGTTGATTCGCTGCGCGACACGAAGCCGCCTTGCCAGATGTCAGATGCCGTGACAAGCTCACCGCATGAACCCACGGCATTTCGTTTTCACCGCCTTGGTGTGCGCCTGCGCTTTTGCCGGTTCCGTCCACGGCCAGAACCAGCCGGCCGCCGGCGCACTGACGAATGCAGGGATTGCAACGGTTGACGCCAAAACCAAAGCGGATGCAGACGTGGCGAAGAAAGCCGCCGATTGGGTGGCGTCGCTCAAGCTCAATGACCCGGCCAGGGAAGAGCGGGTGCAGAGTGTCATTGCCATCCACCTGACTGCCATCCGTGATTGGCACAACGAACACCCTTACGCCACCGTGCCGGCGGGGATCAATCCCGTCACCGGCAAACCGCTCAGCACTCTGGACCGGCAGATCATCGCCGACTCGGCCCTGCCAAAATCCGTCCACGAACATCTGATGGCCGGGCTCCGGAAGGATCTGAACGAGGAGCAGGTCGAGGCGATTCTGGACAAATACACGATCGGCAAAGTCGCCTTCACGCTGAACGGGTATCGTGCCATCGTCCCGAATCTCACGCCGGAGGAGGAGACCGTGATTCTGGGTTTTCTCAAACAGGCGCGCGAAGAGGCGGTGGATTACAAAAGCGTGAACCAGATTTCCGCGATCTTCGAGATCTACAAGACCAAGTCCGAACAATACCTCAATGCCCACGGGCGGAATTGGAAAGAGATGTATAAAGCCTATACCGACGCCGCCAAAGCTCGGAAGGCCGCCGCCACCAACCAACCTGCCGCCAAGCCGAAAGAATGATTTGTCGTCGTCGCGGCGAGAGGCGTGCAATGTTTACGGCGAAACCGTGCGATAATACCGTTGCGGATCGCTGGATGGATTGGCATCAGTGAAAATCACCGAGGTTCCTGTCGCATTGGTCGCGCTCCCGGCCACCGTCGTCCATTGTGCGGGCGACAAGTTGGTGGTCACTTCGATGTGATACGCGAAGCCGGGAGTCGTGGCGTAGGTCAGCGTCACCGCTGAGTTGTTGCTGATGCTCACGCCAAAAATGTTTTGGGACGGCGGTATGCCGGACTGGACGGCGAATGGCACGCTCACGGCACCGCCAATGGTCGGGCCGCCATTGGGCGTAAACCATTTCGCCGCCAGATAATTTTCCACGGCAGTCCGGTCGGTGACATTCAATGCCGTGTTGTAAACCAAAACCTCGGCTATGTCGCCGTCCCATCCGTTGTCCACCGTCGTCGGACTGGGTTCCAATCGTCCGCCCACGATCACATCCGTGATGCCATATTTATAGGGACTGATGCCATTGACGATGTTTGCGCTGTTGCTGCGAGACAGGCCGCTGGAGTCTTTCAAATACAAGCTGGCTGCGCCGGCATTGTCCACGCAGGTCAGTTCGAACGCGGTGTTCATGGCAGGAACCGCCACATCCGCCTGCATCGGGGTGGAAGGGTGATTGCGCTGAATGCCCAGCGGGTAAGGCGCACTTTGACTGCCATCAGCCAGCACCACCACGCCGGCGGAACTTTGTCCGTCCACCTGCCCGGTCGTGCTGAAACTCACCGGCGCCTGCCAGCCGAAGGTGTTTTCCCATTGGCGCGCGACGACGAAATAGGTCATCTGGTTCCCACTGTTGGTGTAGGAGTTCTTGCCGAGGTTGCCAAGGTAAGTGCAGCCCGTGCCGTAACCGCTCCCGTTCTTGTTGAACGTCACCACCGGCCGGCCGTTCAACTTGTTGGTCAGCCACGGCTGGAGCGTCGTCGTGTTCTGGGTGAACCACAGGTTGGTGCCCGATGTTCCGGCGCCGCCGCTGCCTTTGTTTTTCCAAGCCTGAACTCTCGCGGCATTGGTCGTCAGCGTGATTGGGTCGCTGGCATCCAGCCAAAGCACCGCGCCGGTCACCGGATTGACGACCGGGCCAGCCGTCGAAGCAATGAGTTGATTGCCGCTGCCCGCAGTGTCGATCGCCAGATTGTTAAAGCTCACCACGCCATTGCTGCCGCTGGTGCCGATGTTGAAATTAGTGACGCCTGACAACGTGCCGCTGCCATTGGTCAAAGCAACATTTACGGTGAGAGTGGTGGGCAAACCCGTGGCGGTTGGATTTCCAAAGGCGTCCACGGTTTTGAGGACCGGTTGCTGGCCGAATGGAACACCCGCAATGGCTGAACCGGGCTGGATCGTGAAGGCCAGCGCTGTCACTGAACCGATGACCATGAAAGAACTGCCGTTGGTTGGTGGTGCGTTGCCGGTCACGGCAGTGGCAGTGAGATTTTTCGGGCCGGCCTGGCTGAGGCTCAAGTCATTGAAATGAGCGATGCCGCTGCCGTCAGTCAAACGGGTCAGTGTTCCCGTCAAGTTCCCCGTGCCGCTACCAAGTGTCAGAGTGATTCCCGCGCTGCCCAAAGGCTGATTATTATTGTCGAACGCCTGCACCTGAACTTCCGGCGATAGCGTCACGCCTTGAAGCACATTGCCCGGCTGCTGCAAGAAGGCCATCGTCTGCACCTGCGGGCTGGAGAAGCTGGCGGTCTGTGTGATTGGCCCGTTCATTGTGACCGAGCTTGCGCTGCCATTGCCGGAATAGGACCCGTTCCCGCTGCCGGTCCAGCTGCCGAAATTATAGCCGACGGCCGGAGTTGCGCCGATGTTCACGCTGGTGCCGCTGTTATTCCAGCCGCTGACCGGACTTACGCTGCCACCCGTTCCGGCGTTCATCGTCAGATAATATTGCGTTGTGAAATTTGCCGTGTAGGTGGTGCTGACCAAAGGTGTGACGATGTGCGAAATGGCCCCGCCGTCACTCCACGAACTCCACGCGTCTTGCATCCCAGCTCCGGAATTTTGCGGCGAGGTGGTCGCAATGGCATGGACCGAACCCTGCGTCCAGTTGAAGGATTGCGCGGTGGTGTAGTTGGTGCCGTCCACGCTGAACGAATGACCGGCGGGACTGGGCTGCACCATGACACTGATGGGCAAGGTGAGGAAATTGAAGGTGAACTGGCCGTTGGACTGGTTGGCCAGATCGGTTCCCGAAGCGGGCACCGAAGTGATGGGGGTGCCGTTCACCGTCAGGTCGCTGACGGTCAGACTGCCCTTGGCATCATTGCGGGCCAGCACGCCGTAAACACCATCAACATAATTTGCCTGGGACGGCACCGCCGCGTGATACGGTGGCACTCCCACTCCGTAGCCGGACACTTTCACGCTGCTCAAGGCCGCGTTGGACAACGTGCTGCCGGGCGCAACCATCTGCACTGCGTAGGACAGGCTGTTTGAGATGTTCACATTGTTGATCTGCACCCCGTCCACATTGATGCCTTGTGGACAGAGCGTGAGCGCGCCGCGCCATTGCCAGCCGGGATCAAAGCCGCCGCAGCGAACCAGATCACATCGCTGGGCGACCGTGGTTCCCCGGAACAGGTTGTTGCCGACCGGAAATGTGCCGGCGATCAAAAGGCCGCAACCATCGGGAGCGTCCTGGAACAGGCAATCCTCGATCCGGTTGCTGGTCCCGCCGTAGATGCCGCAGGTATTGGCGAAGAAAGGCGACTGCGCGGTGCAGTGCGTGATCACGTTGAAACCGGGGTTGTAATTTTGCGCGGCATAGGTCGCCGGCCAGATGGCAAAACTGTCGTCGCCGGTGTTCCGGGCCGTGCAGTTGGTCACGACACAGTTGCTGACGCCGACGCAAAGATTGATGCCATCGGCCACCGTGTTGCGGATGCGGCAGTCATTGATGATCATGCCGGCCGAATTGGCGATCCAGGCGCCCGTCTTGGTGTGCTCCACCCAGACCCGGGAGATGCTGGAGTTGGTGCCAAAAAATTCGCTGAACCCGTCATTGGCAAAACTGTCATTCCGCAAGTTCAATTTTCCGATGATCGAGAAGTCAGCGATGTGAATGTTGCTGCCCGCACCATTGAAGCGGACCCGGCCGCGCTCGTTGACATAGCTGGCCGGACTGCCAACGAAAGTGGTATACCACATGCCGGCGCCTTGAATGGTCGTGCCGCCGGGAATATTGATGTCCCCCGTGACCAGATACGTTCCCGGTGGAACCCAGACAACTCCGCCCGCTGCCACACAGTTCTTAATTGCAGCGGTATCATCCGTGATTCCATTTCCGACAGCACCATAGCTGGTGACGGAAACGGAATTTTGCGGAGCCGCCAGTGGCGCGCTGATATTCTCCAGATCAACCAGATCGATGACGTAATACGCCGCCGTGTCATCGCCGTCCACCTGCAGCCGGACGTGGTCGCCGGCATTGACGGACAGGCCCGCCTGGCGCGCTTCGTCATAAAAATCCCGCGGCGTGCCATCCCCGGGGTTGTTGGAAAATGTGTAATACCCATACAACCACGAATACTTTGACGTCACCGGAATTTTTCTAACGAACGCCCCGTTCAAATAAAGACTGATGGTGGAATCGGTCCCGACCCCATTCGCCGAGTCCGGCACCGAATATCGCACCACCAGTGTATTTGCCGCGGCCTGCGCGGTGAATTCCACATACTGCCCCGCGCCGGTCAGCTTGACGCATTGTCTGCCCGAGGATTCTCCCTCGACCGTGTTGGTGACCGTTGCATTCTTGTCCACCGCCATGGGAGGCGGACCCTTCAACGTGCCGCCGCTGATGGTCATGGCTTCGGCTTCGTAGGTGATCCAGGGAACGCTGGCGCCGGTGGCGGCCTGGGCCGACTGATCCCACACCAAGCAGAGGCAGGCAAAAATCAAAAATTGGATCCGGTGAAGCACATGATTGACCGACGGAATTGAATCAACCGCAATTTTGAAATGGCCCATTTAAATAATTGTATGTGTGGCAGGTGACAGCTTGAGCCGGTCAAAAGAGATTGATGATAACAGATCGCGGTGTCATTTCTTGATGATGCGATAAAATCCCACAAGACGCCAACACTCGAAAGTCGCATGAAGTGGGGACTGGCCGCAGCGCATTTGCCAGGCCTGAATGTCCACGCAGTCGCGATGGCGCGAACGAAGATTGCCGGGCCGGTGTGATGTAGTTTATCCTCCCGTATGAATCTCACTTGTCTGGGAATTTTCATCATGACTGTCAACATCGGTTTGTCGCTCGCGGGTCATGCCGGCGAATCACTGGTTTATTTCGGCACCTACACCGGTGCAAAAAGCCAGGGGATCTATGTGTCCCGGTTTGATCCGGCTACGGGCAAACTCGGCGCTCCGGAACTGGCCGCGGAGATCCAGAATCCGTCTTTTATCGCGGCTCATCCGGATGGACATCACCTTTATGCCTGCGGCGAAACGAGCGGCGGCGGCACGGTGGGCGCCTTCTCGATCGATTCCAAAACCGGAAAGCTCGTCCTGCTGAACAAGGAACATTCCGGTGGCAACGGTCCGTGTCACGTATCTGTGGATGCCACGGGCAAATGTCTGCTGGTTGCGAACTACGGTTCCGGCAGCATCGCCGCACTGTCCATCCATGGCGACGGCCGTCTTGGCGAAGCGGCCACCAATATCCGGCATCATGGTTCCAGTGTGAATCCCAACCGCCAGGCCGGGCCGCACGCGCATTTTATCACGCCATCGCCGGACAACCGCTTCGCCCTGACCTGCGACCTTGGCATGGACAAGGTGCTGGTTTATCACCTCGATCCGAATGCCGCAAAACTCGTCGCCAACGATCCCCCGTTTGCGCTGGTCACTCCCGGTTCCGGTCCACGGCATCTGGTTTTTTCTCCCGACAGCAAATTTGTTTACGTCATCAACGAAATGGGCGGCACGATCACCGTGTTCAGCTACGCTGCCACGAACGCGGCGATGATTGAAGTGCAAACCATCTCCACGTTGCCCAAAGATTTTGCGACGAACAACACCTGCGCGGAAATCGCCCTGCATCCGAACGGGAAGTTCCTCTACGGCTCAAACCGCGGGCATGACAGCATCGCGATTTTTGCGGTGGATCAGCAAACCGGAAAGCTCACGTTCGTCGAACATGAATCCACGCAGGGCCGCACGCCGCGCCACTTTGCGATCGATCCGACCGGCCGCTGGCTGCTCGCGGAGAATCAGGCTTCCGATTCGGTCGTCGTGTTCGCGCTCAATCCTGAAACCGGCAAATTGAAACCGACCGGACAATCCATCACTGTCGGCTCGCCCGTGTGCGCCGTGTTCGTCGGAGAAAAATAACTGCCGCCAGTTTGTTTCACCACAGGATTGACTATGACAGGCCGCCCGACCAAGTTGCACGCCAAGGCATGGGAAGACCAAAAAGCATCCGGGGATTGATCAGCACATATCCGCGCGCCGGCGGCATGATTGTGCTGATGTTGCTGGCATCGTTGGGCCTGTTGGTTGCGGGTATTTTCCTGCCGTTCACTTCAGTCACCAAGTTGTGGCTGTTTGAAAGCCAGGTCTCGGTCTATCGCGGCCTGATCGTGCTGTGGCAGGCGGGCGAAATCTTTTTGTTCCTCATCCTGTTCGTGTTCACCGTCTGCTTTCCGTTCGTGAAGATCAACACCATGCTCGCCCTGTGGCTTTACCCGCGCCTGGAGGCGGAGCATGCGCAGCGGATGTTTCATTTCGTCTCCGATCTGGGCAAATGGTCCATGCTGGATGTTTTCGTGATGGCCATCCTGGTGTTGACGGTCAAATCCAGCGGCGTCGCCAGCATCGAGGTGGGCAGTGGTTTCTTCCTGTTCTTCGTTTCCGTGATGCTCACCCAGCTCGCGTCGCTCTGGACCGGCAAGCTGGTGGCGCGATTTGGCAAATAGCCCGATGAGGAACAACCTGGGCATGCCTGTTCTCTCCTTGTTCAACCGGGGTATTCTGCTATTCTCCACAACTCGTTTGTGAACATTACACAGGAAATCCAGCGGCGCCGCACGTTCGCCATCATTTCGCATCCGGACGCGGGCAAGACCACGTTGACCGAGAAGCTGCTGCTTTACGGCGGCGCCGTGCAGCTCGCCGGCTCCGTGACCGCGCGCAAAAACCAGCGCGCCACCACATCCGACTGGATGGAACTGGAAAAAAAGCGCGGCATCTCGATCAGCTCAACGGTGCTCCAGTTCGATTACGACGGCTATCGTCTTAACCTGCTCGACACGCCCGGCCACAAGGATTTTTCCGAGGATACTTATCGCGTGCTGACCGCCGTGGACGCCGTGGTCATGGTGATTGATTCCGCGAAGGGCATCGAACCGCAGACGCGCAAATTGTTCGAGGTTTGCCGCCAGCGTGGTGTGCCGATCTTCACCTTCATGAACAAGTGCGATCGCCCGATGAAAAATCCGTTGGAGCTGATTGACGAACTGGAGCGCGTGCTCGGCATCGGCGCGTTTCCCGTGAACTGGCCCATCGGCAACGGCCCGGAATTTCAAGGCATCTACGACCGGCAAACGAAAACAATGCACACGTTCGAGCGCGTCGTGGGCGGCAAACATCGCGCCCCCGTAGTCGTGGGCGGGCTGCACGACCCGGAGGTGCGCGGCAATTTGAGCGAAGCCGAGTTCAGCAAAACACTCGAGGAATTGGAAATGCTCGAACACGCGGGACATGATTTCGACGAAGCCGCCGTGCTCGCCGGCAAAACGACGCCGGTGTTCTTCGGCAGCGGCGTGAATAATTTTGGCGTGCAGCTTTTGCTCGACGGTTTTCTCAAACATTCGCCCGCGCCCAAATCCCGTGTGATGGGCGGCATCGAGATCGCGCCGGAAAATCCCGCGTTTAGCGGTTTCATCTTCAAGATTCAGGCGAACATGGACCCGAAGCATCGCGATCGCATCGCCTTCATCCGCGTCTGCTCCGGCAAATTCGATCGCGACATGACCGTGCATCACTCGCGCTCGGAGAAAAAAGTCCGTCTGTCCAGTTCGCACAAACTGTTCGGCAACGAACGCGAGACCGTGGACGAGGCCTATCCCGGCGACGTCATCGGCCTGGTCGGCCACGACAGCTTTGGCATCGGCGACACGCTGACGACCGATCCGAAGATTCTCTACAAGGAAATCCCGCGCTTCACGCCCGAGGCCTTCAGCTACTTGCACAATCCGAATACCGGAAAATACAAACAATTCCGTCAGGGACTTGAACAACTGTTGCAGGAAGGCGTCATTCAGGCGTTGTATCTCCGCAATTCCTCGGTCAAGACGCCGTTGCTCGCCGCCGTCGGACCGTTGCAATTTGAAGTCGTGCAATTCCGGCTCGAAAGCGAATACGGCGCGGAATCCCGCCTCGAAGCCGCGCCGTGGAGCGTTGTCCGCTGGCTGCCGACCGACATCAAGGAAGAAGACCTCGACGCGCTCTCGCTCCCGACCGGTGCGAAGCTCGCCTATGACATCGGCAAAAATGCCGTCATTCTTTTCCAAAACGAGTGGTCGGCAAACTACTTCGGCGAGACGAACAAAAACACGCCCTTGTCCGCGCTGCCGGTGCAGACAGCGAGAGAGTGATCAAATGCGTGAATCCTTCAACGCATCAAAAGGAACTTTTCAGCCAAGCCAGCGTGCTAGTTCTTAGCACAGAGTCAGCAATTTCAGAAGTTCACAGACACATGTGCGAACTCGCCGGGTTCAGGCAGACTAAAGCAGCCGTAGCCCAAGGTGAGACGGGTGCTGAAATCTTGAAAGATGCCACTCATATATTGGAGCATCAGGTCATGTTGATAGACTTGGTAATACTCGGGTGAAGCGTGCCAATTCAAACTTCATTGACTCTAGCCGAGGCTATTGGAAAACCTGGTTCCAATACGATCGGATTTATTCTGGTCACAAGAAGGGAGGGCCATGACGATAGAAGGCTTTGGGAATCTTTTCGCACGGATGGAATAATGATAGGAAGGATGTTGAACGAGCCTGTTCCATGATCAGAAATCTTAGCTGCTTATGAGAGCACGCTTATGGAAGTCTTTGAAAAACGCCAACGTCAATCCGTTGAGGACTGAAAAATAATCTCCAGACCCCGGCAAATTCAGCTGCAACAGCGCGGAAATAAAGGCCAATAGCCCACGCCCCGTTCCCACAGAAGGCGGTAAATGATTGCCAAAAAAAGATTGGGCGGTGAACGGCTCGGGCCTTAAACTTGCCGGACCGGGAATTCCGTCAACCAGACCCGGTGAAATGATCACGACCAATTCCAAAGTGTTCTGGCTGTTTGGCCGTTCCGGCGCGGGCAAGACCACGCTCGCCCGGCGGTTGCAGCAGGACTTCCTCAATCGCAATATTCCGGTGCTTTACCTGGATGGCGACGACATGCGCTCCGGCATCTGCGCCGACCTCGGCTTCAGCAGCGAAGCCCGGCTGGAGAATCACCGGCGGATCGCCGAGATCGCCCGGCTGGCGGCGGAACAGGGTTTAAGCGTCGTGGTCTCCACCATGGCCCCGGAACACAAAGACCGGGATCGCGTGAAACAGGTGCTCACTGACCGGCTGGTCTGGGTTTACATCCACGCTTCCCTGAATGTGTGCATGCACCGCGATCCCAAGGGACTTTACCGCCGGGCGCAGACGGGTAGCATCCAGAATCTGATTGATTTCCCCTTTGATCCTCCCCGGCCGGAAGAACACCAGCATACGATCGACACCGTGGCGCTGGACATTGAAGGCTGCCATGAAACCCTGACTGAACTGGCGTTTTATCAACTGATCAATTACGCCATCTGACGGAACCGCCATGGCTGATTCAAGGCCGTCAAAACCGTGAGCGACGTTCCCCTCACGACTTGCCTGCAGGGCAAGCGTATTGCCGGCTATGGGTGGCTGTAATGACATTTAAGCCAAGGTTCATCCTAGTCGCAGTTGTATTTGATTCGACCTAGCGTCAATGGTGCAATCAATTTTTAAACCCGCAGTTGGTTCCCTTTACGGCGCGTTGATCTGGCCTTCACAAATCATCGAAAAATTTAGGGATGCGTTAGCATTGCCAACGGGTTATCAGGATGAATCCGGCTTCCACTTCGGCGCTCAACCTGTCGCAATCCATGTTTTGCGCGAACCGCGTGAAGCAAAGCGGAGCCTCGCCATGGCGGCTGAAGAAGGTCCGGTGCGTAATGTCACCGACCATCACTGACTGGCTCTGGAACTGACGGCCCACAACGCTTAAATCCTGGAACGATGAATCAACATTGTTCCCCCGGCCCTTCGCCGTCGAAATCCGAAAGCGCGATATCGTCAGTAAAATAAACGGTTTTAACTTGGCGGGCGCATTTCAACCAGCTTTAATGAGGGTTCGGCAACAATCAACAAACAAAACGACTGATAATACTATGGCAAAAGCTCTGACCAAATCCCAAATCGCAGCTGAAATCGCAACCAAGAACAACCTCAGCAAAAAGCAGGCGGTTGAAATTCTCGAATCCATCGCGCAGCTGGCTTACAAGAACGCCAAGAATACCTTTACGCTGCCCGGTCTCGGCAAGTTGGTGCTGGTGAATCGCAAAGCCCGGATGGGACGCAATCCCGCAACAGGCGAAGCGATCCAGATCAAAGCCAAACGCGTGGTGAAGTTCCGCGTGGCCAAGGCGGCCAAGGACGCGATCCTCGGCACGAAGTAAAATTGTCTCCCATTTGCAAGGGCACTCTGTTGATTCAGGGTGCCCTTTTTGTTTGCTTCGTTGCCAGCTTCAATACGTTGGATCCTGCCCGGTGGGGTTGCCATGGCTGGAATTTGACAAACCGCTGGTAAACATGGGTGCATCCGGAGGGACTCGAACCCTCGTGTCCATTGTGGTGTAAAGTGGCTTAAAGTTGAATCAATGTAACCGCAAATCGCACTTCTCCGGCCTCAATCCACGCTTTCTACAATCTTCGGCACTGGGGAGCATGGGTCCGAAATTTCGCTTTTGACAGACCCGTGCAAGGCATGTATTATTCATGTATGAACGAAAAGATCGCCTACTCCTTGATTCATGCCGCTCATAGCATTGAGGCCCAATTTGACAAGGCCTTGGCGGCCGTAAATTTGTCGGGCCCGAAGTTTGCCGCGCTATCCGGTCTCGTGGCAGAAGACCAGCCCGTCAGCCTGAGCGAGCTGGCGGAAAAGCTCACCTGTGTGCGTTCCAATATCACCCAATTGATGGATCGCCTGGAAGCAGATGGTTTGGTGAAACGAATCGAAGATCCGGCTGACCGCCGGGGAGTGCGGGCTGAAGTGACGAAGCTCGGACGCGAGCGGCACGCTGCCGGGTTAAAGGTAGTCAACCGGGTTCACGCGGAAGTCGCAAAACAACTTTCGGCGGTTGATCAGAGCGTCCTGAAGCGCGCCTTGGATACCATCCAATAAATTTTTTTAAATCTGTAATACATATATGAATGATGCAGCACTGAAACAAAAAGAAAAGAGCACAAAAATGAAAAACATCCTGTTGATCCAAAGCAGTCCGAGAGGATTGGCATCCTACTCTCAAAAGGTCGCCCGATCCATCGTCAGCGACCTTGAAGAGCGTTATCTCGACGCGAAGGTTGTCGTTCGAGACCTGGCGCAGAATCCGCCACCGCATGTCGGTGAAGCATTCGTCGGCGGGATTTCGACCGGACCGGAGCAGCGCACGCCGGAGCAAACGCAGGCACTGGCTTCATCCGATGTTTTGATTGATGAGCTGTTAGCGGCGGACGTCATGGTGTTTGCAGTCCCGATGCACAATTTCGGCCTGCCCTCAACGCTGAAAGCCTGGATTGATCATGTGGTGCGCCTCGGACGCACGGTTGCCTACTCGTCGGAAAAGGGGCCTGAAGGAATGCTCAAGGGCAAGCGCGCCATCCTCGTCCTTGCGAGTGGCGGCGTTTATTCGGATGGCCCGGCCAAGCCATTGGACTTTCAGGAGCCGTATCTCCGCGCAATTCTCGGCTTCATCGGCCTCACTGACGTTGACGTGGTGCGTGTCGAAGGAATTGCTGTGAGCGCAATCGGTCCCGAAAAAGCGATGGCCTCCGCGCTGGCACAGTCAAGGGAGATTCCGTGAACAAAAAACAAGATTTATTCCGGAGTTTCCAGTTTCCGCCGTGGTTTCCCAACGGAAATCAATGCAAGGAACCCGAATCATCCGCACTTGAAATTCCAACCCGGCTCATCCAATGGGCCAAAAGGCCACGCCAAGTTTTCAACGTCGGACGTTTTTTTGAACGTTCAATATTTCGACTGGGCTGTTTTTTCCTTAAAATTACGTTAAGCGCTCAACATAAGCCCTTTGAAACACTACAAGCTTCCTTGGCATGGTTGCTGCAAAAGGGATTTTGAACTGGTTATGAATTCGAAAATATGAACACGAGCAAAGATAGTAACCGAATCGTTGGATGGAGGCCGGGAACTGGAAAAGTCTCCCTTTGTAGCGGGCATAATTCCTTCGCCGGAAAACCCGAAGTGCAACCAACCAGAAATCACGCCAGGATCAAACAAGCCATCCTGGCGGGGTCGCCACCGAAGTTTGACAGCATCCGGGCACTGTTGGTCGATGACTCTCCGCTCATACTAAAAATCCTGTCACAAATCCTGGGTGCGGAGGACAGGTTCACGGTGGTTGGCTCTGCGACAGATGGCTGCCAGGCCCTCCGGCAAACCTTGGCTCTCAATCCGGAGCTGGTTCTGATGGGCTTCCATTTGTCCCAGATGAATGGCGCCCAAGTCACGAGTTACATCAAGCATTTCAAGAGCCCGCCGGTCGTCTTCATGGTGACCTCCGACGACAGCTCCAGCACCCGGGCAATGAGCAAGGCCGCCGGTGCGGATGCGTTTATCGTAAAGTCGGGAGATCTTCATGCCCAACTGAAAGTGAAGCTTCAGGAATGGTTCGGTTCGGCGGCTCCCCAAACGGCCCTGCGGAAATCAAAGCTAAAACCCCATGAAAGAATTGCCAAGCGACTAGACCAAGCCCATCACACCCCAAACCCAAAGGAAAAAAATGAATGACTCAATTTCTGAAACGAAACCAGCCGTGACCATGTCGCCATACTCCGCGAAGCGAACCCGCCACCAGGTCACTTTCATCTGCCGCGCGCCGGACGCGAAGCAAGTCTGCCTTGCCGGGGATTTCAATGAATGGCAGTCCACCGCAAATCCCATGCAAAAAATGCCGGACGGTCATTGGGTGGCCAGCTTGGAAGTGACGCATGGTCACCACCAGTATCTGTTCCTGGTGGATGGCCAGCCGGTGCTGGACCCGAAAGCGATGGGCATCACCCGCAACGACCGCAACGAGCGGGTTTCACTCCTAGCCGTCAGTTGAAATAAAATGGCAGCAGAAAAAGAGACAGTTATGAAAAACAAAAGGAGAGCCGGAAAGCACGAGGCGGCACATGATGACACGCCACCTTCTTTGCCATGAGAACGAAGCCCCAGATCGTGACCGTTGCCAGCAGGACCGAGCAGGCAGAACCTGCGCGGCAGGATCTCCCTGACGCTGCGCTCCGACGGTTTGCCGCCCGCAGTGACGCGAGCGCCAGCAGAGGAGTTCCGCCCAACCCGCTTTTCAAGGATTTCAACAAAACCATTTTGGGGAAGCGCGCGCGTCCCAGCGAGTGCGGTGTTCGTTCGCTCCGAGCATTCTGGCCCACCCACCGGGCCAACCGGCTGTCCTCTGCCGGCAGCACACGCGCGCGCTTCTCAACGGCCCACAACCTTTCCCTGGGCGGGCAGCCGGAGTGTGCGCTTTGGTCAGAGCACCATAAACTGTTCTCCGCTGGTCTCCAACGCAGGAGGAAAATATGAGCACCCTGCTTTTCTTGTTTGTGGCTGAATCGTTTGTCTTCGGATTGATGTGGCACAACCAGTCGCTGCGATCTGAACGCGAAAGCGAAGGACCGGACCCGGCGGTTTTGTTCGCCCATGGAAGCGAACATTTCCAAAAGCAGGCGCTGTCTGTAGAAGTGGAATCAACTTTTCAAACAATATTCCAAAACAAATTATGAATGCAGCATTTCTCCCAGCGACAACTTATTCCAAATTGGCCTCTGGCATCACCGCGGCAATCATGCTGGTGAGTGGGGCCACGTCGAGCGCTGCAGCCGGTGACGATCTGGCGCCCGGCGAAATCATTAGAAGGACGCAGGCGACTTATGCCACAATGGCCAGCTACAGCGATGAGGGAGAAATCGTTGCGACCATGGACGGAACAACCAACACCACCGCTTTCACCATCCGGCTGGCCCGGACGAATTTTTACCGGGTCGAATGGGAGCAGGACAGTAAAACATCCTACGCCACCGACTCTGCCCGGGCTCAAGCCGCCTGGTCGTCAGGGGCATATCATTTTTTGGACATGGGAGATGGGCCACAAAACAAAGTGAGCCGGGAGGTTGCCCTGGCCGAGGCGGCTGACCTTTCCGGTGGCGCGGCGGCAACCATTCCCCGGATGTTTTTCAATATGCAATGGGGAGACCCGGGAGGCCAGCCTGGCGATTCGCCGTGGAGTGCCAATCGGCAGATTGACGAGAAAGTGGGAGGTGTGGATTGTTACGTTTTAACCGGGGAATTGCCAGGTCAGGCGAAGACGCTTTGGATTGGCAAGCAGGACTTTCTGATTCGCCGGCTGCGAACGGTAACGAGTGCTGACGCCATGCGGGCCATGGCCGCAAAATGGGATCCCGAAATCATTTCCGATCTCCACAGTTTCACTTCGACTGAAACGCATGCCCGCATCGCCGTGAACAAACGGTTTTTGCGGTCGGATTTCGTTCCATAAAACGGTGAATCATTTACAAACCATTTCGGAATCAGGCCACATTTTGGCAAAGCACCGCCAGGGGCGCTGCCATCACACTCAATTGGATGCGTTCAGTCGAATGTGCCTGACGACTGTTTTCTGAAGTTGAAGCGGGAAGGATTTTTACACCGTCTCAACGGGTCGCTTCAGCCCCATCTTTTTCACCCGCGAAAGCAGGGTGGTCGGCTTCACACCCAAAAGTTCCGCTGCGCCGTCCGCGCCTTTTATTTTCCACCCGGCTTTTTCGAGGATCGCCAAAAGATTTTCCCGTTCACGCTGCTGCATTTCTGACTCGGTGAAAAATTCAGATGCCGCATTTGAACCGTCATCGGCCGTGGTTGAGCGCACCGCCGGCGAGGCATCACTGACCGGCAGGTCAATTTTCAGTGCGCCGCCGCGCGCCAGGATGACCGCACGCTCGATCACGTTGTGCATTTCGCGGATGTTGCCGGGCCAGTCGTAACTTTGGAGTTGAACCATGGCCGCCCGGGTTAATCGCGGTTTGGGGCAGCCCAGTTCCTTGGCCGACAGCTTGATGAAATGTTGCGCCAGCAACGGAATATCTTCCTTGCGCTCGCGCAGGGGCGCAACGTGAACCGGAAACACATGGAGCCGGTAATAGAGGTCTTCCCGGAAGCGTCCGGCGGCAACATCTTTTTTCAAGTCTCGATTCGTGGCGGCCACGATGCGCACATCGGCATGGCGCGTGCGGTCCTCGCCCACGCGTTCGTAATGTTTGTCCTGTAACACGCGCAGCAGTTTGCCCTGTAACTCCAGCGGCACTTCGCCGATTTCATCCAAGAATAAAGTTCCGCCTTCGGCAGCCTCGAAGCGACCGACGCGGTCCCGGATCGCTCCGGTGAAAGCGCCCTTGGCATGGCCGAAAAATTCGCTTTCATATAACTCTTTGGGGATGGAAGCGCAGTTGACGCGGACCAGCGACTTGTCCTTGCGCCGGCTGCGCCGATGGATTTCATAGGCGACCAACTCCTTGCCCGTGCCGGTTTCGCCGAGGATGAGCACCGAGGCGTCCGTCGGCGCGACCAAGTCAATCTGGCTGACGATTTGCCGCAACGCCGCGCTTTGGCCGACGAGGTCGCCGAAGGCCCTGGCTTCCACCACCTCCTCCTCCAGATAGGCGTTCTGCTGTTCGAGTTGGGCCTTGAGACGTTGGATCTCCTCAAAGGCCTGCGCGTTGGCGATGGCGGCGCCGATGTGATCGGCAAAGATTTGCCCCCACGGTCGCGCTTCATCCGATATGTCTCCGCGTCTAAATGCGGCCGTGACTCCCAAAACCTCGCCTTTGAAAGTGATGGGCGATCCGGCGAAGGCACGAATTTGCTCTCGCTTCAGACAGTCAAGTTCACCCCACTCTCCCGGTTTTTCGTTCAAACCGTTCAGGACAAGCTGCTGACCGGTGGAAGCCACCTTGCCAACCAAGCCTACTCCCAAAGGAATCCGCGCGTTGGGATCATTGAAACGCGGAACACCCGTGCCGGAACCGGAGAGGCCTTTGCCGCCGCCAGCAACCAGATGCAGGCAGCGGGTTTGGTCGGGGCACTTCGGTCTTTGGGGACAAACGGAGCAGAGATCTCCTTTCTCAACCAGCCAGATCTGGAAGCAGGCCAAGTCCGACTGCGGGCGCTCCATCACACGGTGAATGAGCTTTTGCAGCAGGTGTTCCACCGATTGCTCGTGGGCGATATCCAGGAGCAAGTGGGTGGCGAAATTCGGATCAAATCGGCTGTCACTGTTTAATTCCACAAGCACCAATAACCGGAATGAGACGGATTTTCAACCAGGAAACGGGACGAATCTTTGCACGTTCGAAATTCCGTCCAGAGCGAAAGGTCGAACGCAAACACCCATGCAATGTGCAGTGAACAAGTTAAGACAATTCAATCCAATTGGCATGAGAACTGTGTAAGGAGTGGTGAAACTGGTGATGCAGTCAAAAAGCATGAACACGGACAAAACACAAATCGTTGAAATCGGCGAAGCAAATTTCGATTCGGAAGTGCTGCAATCGAAGCAGCCGGTTTTGGTGGCGTTTTTAGCTCCTTGGAGCCGGCCTTGCCAGCAGGTCTGGCCGGTGCTGGGTGAAGTGGCGACGGGGTGCGCAAGGACGGTTACCGTCGTCAAAATCAATGCGGATAATAATCCCGATCTTGGATTCTGCTATGACATCCAATCCATTCCGACGCTGCTGTATTTCGTTAACGGCACTCTCCGCGCCAAAATGGTCGGGACTACCAGCAAGGAAGCCATTCTTTCCAAATTAAAGCTGGTCTGCCAGGGCGACGATTCCTCATCTCTGATTTCCCACCCAATAAAAAAATGAACACCACAACCCGTGAAGCCAGTAAAGAACGCGGCATGAATGCCAACGATGCGACGACGCAGCTCCCGCCGCACGCGGATAATCATCACGCCGCACTTCGAGTTGACCAGGCGGAGGCGCGAAAACCCGATGGTGAAGGGAAGACAAACCCACCAGCCGCCCCTGATCCGTCGAAGACCAGACTGCGCATGATTTTGCTGGTCATCGCGGTGGTCGTGGTTGTGGCTGCCGGCGTTTACTATCTGGAGTTTGTCGCGCCTTACGAATCCACGGACGACGCGTTCATTGAAGCGCATGTCATTCCCATTGCCCCGCAGGTTGCCGGCCGGGTCGCGCAATTATTCGTGCGGGATAATCAAGAGGTCAAACAAGGCGATGTGCTGGTGCAAATCGAATCGAGTGATTATCAGGCGAAACTCGACCAGGAGCGCGCCGGTCTCGCCGCCGCCAGGAGCCGGTTCGACCAGGCGAACGCACAGTTCACGGTGGATCAGGCCAAAGTGGAACAGGAAAAAGCCAATGTCACGGTTGCGGAAGCGATGGCGAAACAGGCGGAAGCGGATAATAAACGCTATCAGGCCGCCGGCGCTTTCGCCGTCTCACAGAGTCAATTGGATCTCGCCGTCACCCAGGCGCGCTCGGCGGAGGCGCAAGTGGTTGCGGCGCGCAACCAGGAACTCGCCGCGGAAGCGCAGGTGGGTTTGGACAAGGCCAGCATTCAAAGCGCCGCCGCCGAAATTCAAAACAGTGAAGCCCATGTGCGCCAGGCCGAATTGAACTTGTCTTACACCGAAGTCAAAGCGCCGGAAGCGGGTTATGTCACTCATCGCACCGTTGAAACCGGCGCCTATATCCAAACGGGACAGGCATTGCTCGCGATTGTGCCGCGGCAGGTCTGGGTCGTCGCAAATTTCAAGGAAACACAGCTGACCCACATGCAGGCCGGCCAGCCGGTCAAAGTGACTGTGGACGCCTATCCCCAAATCAAATTCACAGGGCATGTGGACAGCATTCAGCGCGGCTCGGGACCGAGTTTCAGCCTGCTGCCGCCGGAAAATGCCTCGGGTAATTTCGTCAAGGTCGTCCAACGCGTGCCGGTCAAGATCGTGATTGATGACACGGCCTCCGCCAATTTTGTGCTCGGTCCCGGCATGTCCGTCGAGCCGGAAGTCCGGGTCAAATAACTTCCAGGATCCAGAAATTTGCCGCCATGAACGCCAGTGAATCTCAACCGACCGTGAATCCGTGGCTGATTGCGATGGTGGTGATGGTGCCGACGTTCATGGAAGTGCTGGACACGACGGTCGCCAATGTTTCATTGAGTCACATTGCCGGCAGTCTCGGGGTGTCCACCTACGAATCCACCTGGGTGCTGACCAGCTACCTGATTTCCAATGCCATCGTCATTCCGAGCACAGCCTGGTTTGGCCAGCGATTTGGCCGCAAACGCTTTCTCATGACCTGTGTAACGATCTTTACGGTCGGATCATTCTTGTCCGGGTTGGCGACCAGCTTGCCGATGCTACTCCTCATGCAGGTGCTGATGGGTGCCGGCGGCGGCGCCATGCAGCCCATTGCCCAAGCCATCCTCTTTGAAAGTTTCCCCAAGGAAAAGCAAGGGCAAGCGATGGCCGTTTATACGCTGGGCGTGGTGCTCGCCCCGGTGGTTGGCCCGGTGCTCGGGGGCTGGATCACGGACAACTACAGTTGGCGCTGGATTTTCTTCATAAATATTCCCGTGGGCGTCGTGGCGGTGATGCTCATGCAACGTTTTATTTTTGACCCGCCCTGGATCCGGGATGCGCGGCCACCGCGGCTGGACATGATTGGTTTCGGGTTCATGGCCCTCTGGCTGGGTTGCCAGGAGATATTGCTCGACAAAGGTCAGGAGGAGGACTGGTTTGGCTCGCGGTTCATTGTGGTCATGGCGGTCCTGGCAGTCATCGGTCTGGTGGTGTTCCTGGTGCGCGAACTGACCGTGGCACGACCGTTTGTAAATTTGCGGGTGCTGAAAAACTATAATTTCTGTCTTGGCGTGTCGCTGATGCTGCTTGCGGGCGTGGCGTTATACGGTGTAACGGCCATCATCCCGTTGTTTCTTCAGTCGCTCCTGGGTTATACGCCGCTGCTGAGCGGTTATTCGATGGCTCCCCGGGGGCTCGGCACGCTGGTTTCGATTCTGCTCGCCGGCAGGCTGGTCGGCAAAGTTCAGGGGCGTTTCCTGGTGGCGGGTGGGTTTCTGATCTACGGCTATGCCGCCTACGTGCTGGCCAGCATTTCGCTCCAGGTTTCGGCAGGGGCATTATTCTGGCCGGTTTTCTTCACCGGTTTTGGCGGCGGGTTCATCTTCGTCCCGCTGGCCACGCTGTCCTTGGGCTCGCTTCCACGCGAGGAAATGGGCAACGCCACGGGCATCTTCAACCTGATGCGCAATGTGGGCGCCAGCATTGGCGTTTCGTTGGTCTCAACGCTCAATGAGCGCCACGCACAGGCGCATCAAACCACGCTGGTGGCCAACCTGACACCCTACGACACACATTATCAGTCCAGCCTCCAGGCGATGACCACGACGTTTGCAGCGCACGGCGATAGCGTAACCGCGCAGCAACAAGCCGTCGGTTCGATGTATCACGCCCTGCTCACCCAGGCCAACCTGCTCGCTTATCTGGACGGCTTTCGCTTTTTCGCGTTCGTGTCCCTGGTCGGTCTCGGCGGCGCGCTGTTGTTCAAAAAATTAAAAAATCGCAAAGACTCCCCGCCGGCGGGCGCGCATTAAATTGAAAGGAAAACAATTGTGAAACGAAACCGTTTGTTGCTTCTGCCACTCCTGGGCCTCCTGGCTGGCGGCTGCGCCATCGGCCCCAATTACCATGGCCCCGAATCCAATGGCGCTCCAAACAACCTGCCGACCGCGCTTTGGGACAATGTGCTTGGCGGCGGTGAAACCAATGCTCCGGTGTCTCCCGCCGCGTGGTGGAAAAATTTTCACGACGCCGAACTGGACTCCCTGATTGGCCGCGCGGTGCAATCCAATCTGGATTTGCAAATCGCGCAGGCGCGCGTGCGGGAGGCGCGGGCGCGCTACGGCGGCGCCGTCGCCGATTTCTTCCCGACCGTTGACGCGTCCGGCTCTTACGAGCGCCAGCGTCAAAGCCACAGTCAGCCCCTGTTCGATGGGTTTCAGATTCCGTCAAGCGCCTTTGAAAACAATGTTTATCAGGCTGGCTTTGACGCCTCGTGGGAAATTGATGTGTTTGGCGGCACACGTCGCGCGGCGGAAGCGGCCAAAGCGGAGGTCGGCGCCTCCGAATTTGGCCGGCGCGACACGTTGGTGACCTTGCTCGGCGAAGTCGCGCGCAATTACGTTGACGTGCGCGGTTATCAACGCCGGCTGGCAATTGCAAACGAAAACATCGGGGCGCAAGCCAGGGCGCTGACGATTACCCGCGACCGGTTCAACCATGGGCTTACCAGCAACCTTGATGTGCAACAAGCCGGCACGCTGCTCGCCACGACGAAGGCGGAAGTTCCCACGCTGGAAACGTTGCTCCAGGCCTCGATTCATCGGCTCGGCGTTCTGCTGGGCCAGCCGCCCGGCGCGTTGCGGGCGGAATTGTCGACCGTCGCGCCCATTCCCGCCGTGCCGCCGGAAGTTCCCGTGGGATTGCCTTCCGAATTGCTGCTGCGCCGGCCCGATGTGCAGCGCGCCGAGCGCCAGCTGGCAGCTGCGACCGCCAACATCGGCGTCGCGAAGGCCGATTTGTTCCCGAAATTTTTCCTCACGGGCGCTGCGGGGTTTGAAAGCGTCAGTGCGGACGACTGGTTCACGACCGGAAACAAATTCTGGTCGCTCGGACCGACAGTGCAGTGGCGGATTTTTGATGCCGGCCGCATTCGTGCCAACATCAAAGTTCAAAACGCCCGGCAGGAACAGGCGCTGGCGGCTTACGAACAGACGGTGCTGACCGCGTTTGAAGACGTGGAAAACGGCCTGATCGCATACGCAAATGAACAAATTCGGCGGCGTTCGCTGGAAGATGCCGTGACCTCAAGCCAGAAATCACTGGAACTGGCGGACAAACTTTATGCCAATGGCCTGACGGATTTTCTTCACGTCCTGGACGCCGAACGTTCGCTGTATCAGGCGCAGGACGCGCTCGTCCAAAGCGACCGGACCGTTTCCGTGAATCTCATCTCGCTTTACAAATCGCTGGGCGGAGGCTGGGAAACCGTGGAGAAACAACCATCACTGGCACACGCGGAAACGGCCGATCTGTCGAGATAACATTCCCTCTTACCCTCAAACACAACGCATCATGAAGACCCACTTTACCAAGAAACCGGCGGGCAGGCGGATTCCCATTCACTGGCCGGAAGCTGTCCACTTCGAAGGCCTCAACATCCGGCACATCGGACTTCAACAAAGCCTTTCACATTTGCCGCAAACGTCCGGAGAAAGGTCCGGCAAGCCATGGCACTTAAAACTTCACCGGCTCACGGTTGGAAACACAAATCCTTCCCCAAAATTATTTCATCCCAACCATCGAACAAAACCATAAAAGCCAAGTAGAAAGAAAAAACACCATGAAAACATTGCTCATTTACGAAGACCCTGCTTCCGCAGCGAGTGCAAACACTGCCCTGCAACACTCGGCGCGACGCGCGGATGTCGGTGTGCAATGGAACATCAAACAATGGCGGGTGGATATGCTGAAAAACCCGCCAACCGCAGCGGAGGCACTGACGGATGCGGCAGACGCGCACCTGATTGTGTTCGTGGGTCGCTGCGCTCAATCATTTCCATTCTGGCTGGAGCAGTGGCTCGAAAATTGGGCCAAATGCCGGCAGATCGAGGACGCTGCGCTGGCGGTGTTTGTCGAAGGAAGCGCTGACGCACCCGCAATAGCGGTGACACTGGAACTGTTGCAATTCGCAACCCGCCACGGCTTGAATTTTATTTGTGACGACACGATGGAGATCGTCTCGTCTTCAATGGCAGACAAGTCATCTTTTACCAAAGGCCGTCTGCACGAACGCGCGTTGTCCCCGATTACGCCGCAGACCTTGGATGCAAATACCCGCGATGCGTATCGGGGCTGGAGCATTTTCCCGAAATTTCAGTGAAGTAATGATGAGTAATCTGCCCGCCCATTCAGCGGCGTTTGGTGCGCCGGGAATCGAACCGTGCTGGACATCCAGTGCTAAAGCGGGCGTGGGAACGGCTTGTCACATCAGTTGCCGGCTCTGGTTCACGCAACATCGGCACGGCAAAAAACGCCACCGCAGCACGACTTGCTTCCGACCTGACTCACGCCGACCACGTGGCAGACGCGGGGCGTTTGTCAGGAAGAAAAAAGCATGTACTGAGTTTTTATATCCCGCAAGTGATTGGTTTTAAATGGTGCATCCGGAGGGACTCGAACCCCCAACCTTCTGATCCGAAGTCAGAAGCTCTATCCAATTGAGCTACGGATGCGCCGCAGCTATTTTGCAAATTTCCCGGCCGGAATCCAGATTCTTCCTGCGCCGCGCCGTGCGTTGACTTGGCGTGACGGTTTGTTAGCGTGCCCTGCGACATCTCATGAAGCTGCTCAGCCGCCTTTTCAAAATTTTGTCCGGGGTCCAGTCGGGTGCCGGGGAGGAAATCAGCCGCCTCGAACACGGCGCGCATTTCTGCGTGCTGGTGGCCAAAAGTTTTGTCCGCAACCGTTGTCCGGTGCGCGCGGCAGCGCTTTCCTTCACCACCCTGCTGGCGCTCATCCCCATGCTCGCCGTGGCCATCAGTGTCACGAGCAGTTTGCTGAAGAAAGAAGGCGAGGATAAAATCTACGGGTTCATTGACAAGGCGGTCTCCAACTTGATGCCGCCCGCAAGACTCGACACGAACAATGACGGTGTGGCGCTTAATTTATCTCCTAAATTATCCATCCCGCTCACACTGACCAACGCCGTCGCCGACACCAACCTGGTCGCGACTGCCGCCCCTTCGGCGGCCACAACCAATCCATCCGCAACGGCGGCGGCACCACCCGCCGAGGGCGGCGAACGCGTGACGGTCGCGCAAAAAGAGGCGGCCAAATACATCCACGAATTCATTCAGAACACGCAAAGCGGCAAGCTGGGGGTGGTCGGCATGCTGTTGCTGGTGTTCGTCGCCATCCGGATGCTTGCGAACATTGAGGAGACGTTCAACGACATCTGGGGCGTGACCCGCGGGCGGCCCTGGATGGCGCGCATCATCCTGTATTGGGCGACCATCACGCTCGGCCCGTTGCTGATCGCGGGCGCGCTCGGGCTGGCGAGCAGCCCGCTGCTGGTCGCCACCAGGGGTGCCGTCACCGACACCCTCGTCGGCAGTTTCGCCTTTCAACTGCTGCCGCTCGTCGTCCTCTGGCTGGCCTTTGCGCTGGCCTATCAATTGGTGCCGAACACCAAAATCCATTTTAGCGCGGCAGTGGTCGGCGGCATCGTCGGCGGAACGTTATGGCATTTAAACGGCGTCCTCGGTTTTCTGTTCGTCTCGCGCGTCGCCAGCTACAGCAAAGTGTATGGCAGCCTGGGCCTCGTGCCGGTGTTCATGGCGGGACTGTATTTCTCGTGGTTGATCCTGCTGTTCGGTGCGCAGGTCGCCTACGCGTTCCAGAACCGCCGGTCGTATCTGCAGGACAAGCTGATTGAAAACGTGAACCAGCGCGGACGTGAATTCATCGCCCTGCGCCTGATGACCTGCATCGGACAGCAGTTCAACGGCGGTCAGCCGCCGCTCTCGCTCCCGAAAATCTCCCTGGAGTTGGGCGTTCCCTCCCGGCTGGTGCAGCACGTGATACAGCCGTTGCTCGTCGCCCGCCTGGTCGTGGAAACCGGCGGCACAGAACCGGGGTTTGCGCCCGCCCGCCCGCTCGACACGATCACCGCCTACGACATCCTGCATGTGATGCGCACCGGCAACGGACAGGAACTGCCTCTGCGCGATTGTCCGGTGCGGACGGAGGTTTATGGCGAGTTTGCACGCATTGAGAAAGCCGAGCGCGAGGCGGCCGCGTCCCTCACGATGCTCGCACTCGTCAACCGCGCCCAGGCCAAGCTGACCTCGCCGGAGTCGGAAAAGCAAATCAGCGCGCCAACGGTGCTACACTCTGCGGAGATATCGCCCGCAACGGTTTCACCACTGCCGGGTGCGGGCAAGACCGTCGTCCCGGCTTCGGTGGAAATCGAAACTGAAATCGTCACACCGCCGCCCGCCGTCACCCCGTCCGGACCCAAACGCACCCTACCCGCGCCTGACAAAGAGCGGGAGTTTCCCTTGTGAGTCGTAGCGTCGGGCTTCCAGCCTGACATAGAGGGCGGGCGTCTCGCCGCCCGGGAAAATAAGCCCACAGCAGCAGGCGTTCTAAATATTTCCGAGGCCAATATTACGGGAGTGGGGGTTTCCGCCGGGCGAGACGCCCGGCCCTACGGCAGGCGAGGACGCCCGCCGCCACCAGCCTTACCAGTCCTTGACCGGCTTCCGGTTGTCCCGGGGTTTTCCGTCCGGCTTTGGCTGCAAAAGCTGTTCGTCGCCCTTTTGCGCGTCCAGCAATCGCTTCGCCTCCTCCGGCGTCATCTGGCCGGGCGCCATCGGCTGGCCTTCGCCTTTTTGGTCCTCCGGCTTCTCGCCTTCCTTTTTCTCCGGTGAAGCCTTTGGCTGCTCCTGCGGTTTTTGCGGTTCGTCCTTTTTCTGCTCGGCCTGCTTTTGTTCGTCCTGCTTCTTTTGCTCCGGCGATTTCTGCTGCTCCGATTGATTCTGTTGATTCTTCTGTTGTTGCTGTGCCTGGTCCTTTTGATTTTGTTGCTGGTTTTGCTGCTGCTGATTCTGTTGTTGTTGCTTGAGCAGTTCCTCCAGCCTTTTCAACTTCTCGTCTTCGGGATACGCTTTCAGGCCGGTCTGCACCCGTTCGAGCGCCGCCGGGATGTTGTTGGAAATATAGAGCTGCGCGCCGCTGTGAAAAAAATCATCGGCGGGCGCGAGCTGGGCGCAGATTTTCTGCGCGGCGCACAGCAGCAGACTAAGGCTGATGAGGAGTGGCAATCGCATCAATGTCCTTCAATTTTTTGGTGAACTCTTCAAACTGTTTTTTCGCGACAGAATTTTGCAAAAGCTGTTCCATGATTTCGACCGCGCGATGATAATTCCGTTGCCGCACCGCCGCGTCCGCGTCGCCCTTGGCCCGGCGCATCGCCTCGCGGAACGCCTTGATCTGCTCCACGCCATTCTTGGCGAACGCCAGATTGAAGGCGGCGTCCACATCGTTCGTGTTGAGAGTAACGGCGCGCTCATAACTCTTGATGGCCGTCTCCCAGGTTTCCTGCAAGCCGTCGATATCCTTGGCCGCCGCGCCCATCCGATACTGGGTGTTGCCCAGATTGTAATAAGCCTGCTGTTGCAATTTCAAATCCGGCGCCGCCGTCACCAGCGTGAACATCTTCACCGCCTCGTCAAAATTGGTGCCGCGATACGCCGCCGTGCCCGCGTTGAAAACCAGCCGCAGGTCGTTGGTATAAATTTGCGCCAGCCGCTCGTATTCCTGTACGGCATTCGTGTAATTGCCGGCCTTGTAATCTCGCAGCGCATCCGCAGGCGAGGCAAGTGCGGAGTTTGACAGCAGCAATATCGCAACCAGCGCCGCTGCTGCGGAAGATTGGGCGTTGGATGTTGGATGTTGGATGTTGGATGTTTTAGCGCCCTTCCGCTCACCTCTCCGCTCCGGCAACAGCATTTCCGCCAGCAACAATAAAATTGCCGCCATGAGCGGCCATTGAAATTGTTCATGATAACGCCGCACCAGTTTTTCCTGTCCCTCCGACTTCGGCAGCGGTTCCAGCCCGCGTTCGTAAAGCGTGTTGATTGTATCCGCTCCGCGCAACGGCAGATAGAACCCGCCGGCCGCTCCGGCGATCTGCTGGAGCAGCGGCTCATTCAGCTTGGACTTCACCACGTTCCCTTGCGGATCACGCACGTAATCGGAATTTCCATTGCTGTCGGGAACTTGCACCAGCGTTCCCTCCGCCGAGCCGATGCCGATGGTGAAAATTTTCAGCCCCGCATCCGCCGCCTTCTGCGCCGCCGCCATAGCCCCTTCGTCATTGTCTTCGCCGTCGGTTAATATGACCAAAACTTTGTAATGATCTTTCTCCTTGAATGCCGTCAGCGCCGTGTCAATCGCCGCGGCCAGGGCCGTGCCGCCCCGCGGAATTGAATTTACATCCAGCGCCGACAAGCTCTGCTGGAAGGCCGTGTTGTCAATCGTCAGCGGACATTCCAGAAACGCGTCGCCCGCGAACGCCACCAACCCCATGCGATCCGTGCCGGCTTTTTGCAGCAGCTCCTGCACGGCGAGCTTCGCGCGTGCAAGACGGTTTGGGGCGATGTCGGTGGCGAGCATGGACTTTGACGTGTCCACCGCCACCACAATGTCCAAGCCGCGCTGTTCGACCTGCTGCAAATCAAATCCACGCTGCGGCCGCGCCAGCGTGACGACCAAAAAGGCCACCGCCAGAATCAACAATGCCTGCCGTAGCTTCCGCCGCGCCGGAGAAATTCCCATCGTCAACTGCGACAGCAATCGCGCCTCGACGAATTGGGTCAGCAACTTCTGCCGCGCCCGCTCCGCCCACCAGAAAAACAGCCAGAGCGCCGGCGGAATCACCAGCAGAAGCCATAATAAATTGGGGTGTTCGAATCTCATACTATTGACAAGTTAGTAGTCAGTAGTCGGTAGTCAGTAGTTTCCAGCACGCGTCTGGTTGCACTTGCTACTAACCACTGACTACTGACTATTGACTTGGATAATCTTATCATGGCAGCCTCCGAAACACAGTTTGCCCCAGCACCAGTTCGATGAGCAACAGGGCCAGCCCACCCAAGACGAACCACGGAAACAGTTCCTTGAACTCCGTGTATTTGTTGATCGTCGCCTCGGTCTTTTCCAGCTTGTCGATCTCCGCATAGATCTGCCGGAACCGTTCCGCATTGTCGGCGCGATAATACTTCCCTCCGGTGGCGTCCGCGATTTTTTGCAGCGTATCCTCGTCCACATCCACCGGCACATTTTGATAGACGGTCTGGCCGGTGTAGGGATTTCGCCCGACGGGCATCGGCGCCGTGCCCTGTTCGCCAATGCCGATGGTATAAACTTTTATGCCGAGCGCACGCGCCGCATCAGCCGCCATGAGCGGCTGGAGTTTGCCCGCATTGTTTTGTCCATCCGTCATCAGGATCACGATTTTGCTTTTGGACCTCACCTCGCGCAAGCGGTTCACCGCCGTGCTGAGACCGTCGCCGATGGCGGTTTGATTTTGATTGATGGAACCGATCTCCAGCCGGTCAAGATTCTCCTGCAAAAATTCATGGTCGAGCGTCAGCGGCGTGGCGATGTATGCCTGCGACGCGAACACCACCAACCCGATGCGGTCATTCGGCCGTTCATCAATGAACTGCTTCAACACCGAACGCGCCATGTTGAACCGGTTCACGCGCCCGCCCTTCACCACAAAATCCTCCGACAACATGCTGCCCGACAAATCAAACGCCACCGCGATGTCCACGCCGCTCGCCTTCACCGTCGTCCCGCTCTTCGTCAAGCGCGGCTGCGCCAGCGCCACAATGAGAATGGCCAGGCTCAGCCAGCGCAATGCCGCCAAAAATCCGCCCGCCCGCGAGCGGCGGGCACTGGTCAATCCCGCCACCAGCTTCACCGACGAATACAGAAATGCCGGAGAACGACCGCGCCGGCCCTTCAGCCAGGCCCATAACGGCAGCAGCAACAGCAGCAACAGAAAATATGGATGGGCAAAGGTCATTTGGGTTCCGGCGTCTGGGGTCTGGCGTCTGGAGTTTCGATGTGTGGCTCGGTTTCTTCGACGAGTTTCACCGCCGCCCCATGCAGGCCGCGCAGTTCATTTTCACCCGGTTCGTATTTGGCGAATTTCACGAGGTCGCAGCTTTCCAGAAAATTGCCGAGGCTTTCCTTCTGTTCCACGGCCAGCAGGTCCGTGCCGCTCAACTCGCGCAGAAATTCTTCCGTGGTCCGCTCCGGCGCGCGGAAATTGAATCGTTCCTCCAGATACGCCCGTGCCGTGTCGGAAACCGCGATGACAAACGGTTTTGGCTGTGCGATCAGCGTCAGCGCTTCGTCCAGTTTTTGTTTCGCGCGAACATGCGCCGGCACCGGCGGCACAAACGCGACCTGCGAACGCCGCTTCTGCCACCAACGCCAGAAGATGGCCGCAATCACAACGATGGTCACGAATGCCAGCACCCACCACGGCCAGGCTAGGCCGTTCGAAATCTCGATCGGCGGCTTGATGTCGCGGATGTCGTTGGCGAGGGCTGAAGATGTTTGGTTCGTGGCCATGCGTTAGTGGTTACGACCGCCCTCCAGAACCATGGCGCAGACTGGCAGTCTGCTGTGTCGCGGATTGGCAATCCACAGGCCTCCGGGCTCGCTGACACCCTGCCGACTACCAGTCGGCGAAACGGCAGGTTGCCAACCTGCGCTACGAACGCGTCGGTCAGGGTGAGGGCAAGCGTGAAACATGTTTTTGGAATGAGCCTCCTCACGTCGGCTGCTACAATAGAAAGTTTTCATCCGCGCAGCCTCCGTTTTTCCCGCGTCTCAAAAAATTTGCCCAGCGTCACGCCGTAGGCTTCGTTCGTGCGGAGCTGGATCGAATCAATTCCCGACGAACGGAACTGTTTCGCCAGATCGGCGATCTGCTTTTGCTGGCGCAAGGCAAACGCATCGCGGCTGCTCACACTGCCAGTATTTACCTCCAGAATTTCCCCCGTCTCCGCGTCTTCCAAAATCAGGCGTCCCAGCGCGGGCAGTTCCAGTTCGTGCTTGTCCGTGATTTGCACCGCCACCACGTCGTGCTTGCGGTTCAACATGCGCAGCCGGGTCTGCGTCAGCTTTGGCAGCGGACCCACCGAATCAGCCGAAATAAAGTCGGACACCACCACCGTGATCGCGCGATGCGCCGTCACGCGTGCCATGAATTCCAGCGCATTCACCAGGTTCGTCCCGCGCCGCTTCGGCTCGAAGAACAGCACTTCGCGGATGACGCGCAGGACGTGACTGCGGCCCTTGCGCGGCGGGATGAACTTCTCCACCTCGTCGCTGAAGAGGATGAGGCCGACCTTGTCGTTGTTGCGGATGGCGGAGAAGGCGAGCACCGAGGCGATCTCGGCGGCGAGTTCGCGCTTGGACTGGTCGCGCGAGCCGAACAGGCCCGACCCACTCACGTCCACGACGAGCATGAGCGTGAGTTCGCGTTCCTCGACGAACTTCTTGATGAACGGATGATTCATCCGCGCGGTGACGTTCCAGTCGATCGCGCGCACGTCGTCGCCGGGCTGGTATTCGCGCACCTCGTCGAAGTTCATGCCCTGGCCCTTGAAGACGGAATGGTATTGGCCCGCGAGCGTTTCGGTCACGATGCGGTTCGTGCGCAGCTCGATCTGCCGGATTTTTTTGAGAATCTCGCGGGGAATCATGCCGGGAAAAAGGATGAAGGTTGAAGGTTGAAGGTTGAATTCACGCGGCGGAAAACCCCGACTTGCGCAGACAAGTCAAAGGGGTAAATTGCTGCCATGCGTGCCGCCCAAATTTTGGAACAAGTGGATAAACTTCCGGTTGAAGAACAACGTGAAGTCTTCGAGCAACTCCGCGATAAATTTGAGGACGAACCCACGCCGGAACAACTCGCCGAGTTCGAACGTCGCGCTGAAGAACTGCGGCAGCATCCCGAACGCGGCATCCCGTGGGAAACGGTGCAGGCCGAGCTCCACGAACGTCTGAAAAGCCGCAAGGCATGAAACGCGGAATCATTTTCGCGCCGCTCGCCCGACTGGAATTTGAAAGCACGGCAGCGTGGTATGAAGAACAACGTCCCGGCCTGGGGGAAGAATTCAGAATCGAAGTTAACGCCACTCTCCAGCAGGTATTGAAATCCCCTGAAAGATTTCGTCTCGTCTCGCCATCCACTCACAAGGCAGCTCTCAAGCGATTTCGTAAATACAGCATCTATTATTCGATTGAATTGGATGCCATCAACGTGGTTTCCGTTTTCCACGGCGCTCGGAATCCGGCGGAACTGCGCCGGCGGCTGAAATGACGCGTCCGCGAGCGTTTCGGTCACGAGACGGTTCGTACGCAGCTCGATCTGCCGGATTTTTTTGAGGATCTCGCGGGGAATCATTTTCTTGAAAGTGAAGCTGCCAAATATGAATTCGGCAAAATTGCCAACTGTTTTTCTCCTCGATGAAAGCTCGGAACGCCATCACGAACGTGAACTGAAATTCCAGCGGGAAGCGCTAAATATGGGAGAATGTTCCGCTCGTTGCGAACAACCAGTTCATATAGTGACTTCCGCTGCAAATTATTTTGGTTTTGATGATCGTGATTCGGGTCATCGCATCCAATGAACCAGCCTGAGTCTGAGTCTTTCGAGCTGAATCGGTCCATGAAGATTCCGATATGTTCTCCGAACCAGTTGCAGGTAATCGCGCTGTGAATCAATGGAGGACAAGAAAGTTCGTCCACGACCCCAACGCTTTCGGCTACCATTTTCTGAAGTCGCAAATGAGTTAGTGTGTTTGTGACCGAATCAACAAAATTGACGGGGAAGGCTTCCATATCTGGCTCGCAAATTTTGAGAATTCCATCCTCGAAGGGTTCAAGCTTTGTAAGCATCCAACCAATTTGAATGGTTTCACTCGGCAAGAATCGCCGCCCATTGGCAACTTGGCATTCCAGCCATTCAAGAAGCCATTTCACATCGCTTTCGAGAACTTTTTCTTGTTCGTAAGCAATGGAAATTTCTTGTTGGCCGTATTTGCCGCAATTTGTTGTTGTTCCTCTCATCACGGCACAGGCAGTTCATCAAAGATTTTCTGGATGACCGTTTCGCTGGTCTTTTCCTCGGCCTCGGCTTCGTAGGTGATGGCAACGCGGTGGCGCAGCACGTCCATGCCGATGCTCTTCACATCCTGCGGCGTCACGTAGCCGCGGCCTTTCAGGAATGCGTAGGCCTTGGCCGCCAGCGTGAGCGCGATGGTCGCGCGCGGCGACGCACCGAGCTGGATGAAGTCCTTCACCGCAATCTTGTAATGGTCCGGATCGCGTGTGGCACAGACGAGATCCACGATGTAATCCTTCACCTTGTCGTCCACGTAAATGTCATTGATGACTTCGCGCGCCTTGAGAATCTGCTGCGACGTGACGACCGCGCTGGCGGTGGGTGTGCCGGATGTCTTCGCCATCACTTCAAGAATCTGCCGCTCCTCGGCGCGCGTTGGATAGCCGATCTTCAATTTCAACATGAAGCGGTCCACCTGCGCCTCGGGCAATGGATACGTGCCTTCCTGCTCGATGGGATTCTGCGTGGCGAGCACGAGGAAGGGTTCGTCGAGCTTGTAGGTCTGGTCGCCGATGGTGACCTGTTTTTCCTGCATGGCTTCGAGCAGCGCGCTCTGCACCTTGGCGGGCGCGCGGTTGATTTCGTCGGCGAGAACGAGGTTGGCAAAGACCGGGCCTCTGCGCGTGGTGAAGCCGCCGGATTGCGGATTGTAAATCTGCGTGCCGATGACGTCGGCGGGCAGCATGTCCGGCGTGAATTGCAGGCGCGAGAATTTGACGTGCATGCAGTTCGCCAGTGATTTGACGGCGAGCGTTTTGGCGAGACCGGGCACGCCTTCGAGGAGGACGTGGCCGTTGGCGAGCAAACCGATCACCAGCCGTTCGGTGAGATAATGCTGGCCGACGATGACCTTGCCGAGTTCGCTAAATAGCGGCTGGGTGAAGCTGCTGGCTTCCTTGACCGCTTCGTTGATGGCGTTGATTCCTGTATTCATGTTTTCGTAACCGTTTTTCGTGGACGCAAATCTGACAATCAGCTTGCCGTCGTGTTCAACCAAATTTTCCGCACGCTAAACCGTAGCGCAGACTGCCAGTCTGCTGTATCGCGGATTGGTAATCCGCAGACTGCCGGACCACTTAACGCTTCGCCGACTGCCAGTCGGCGATACAGCAGGTTGACAACCTGCGCTACAAAAAAACGACTCACGCTCCGGGCAAAACCACCACCTGCTTCGCCGGCAGCCAGCCGGTTTTTCCCGTGGCATCCGCGACCTGCACCCAGCCCTCGCGGCGGCTCAGCACGGACAGTTCCGCGCCGTCGCGGGCGGTGAACGCGCTTTGCGCATCGTCAAACGGCCCGCTGCGCCCGATCACGTTGTCCGCGACCACCACCGCGCTGGCATTGGAAAAATGATTCGCCGCCTGCAAGCTCAGAACAATGCCGGAGAAAATCGTCAGCACAACAAAAGTCCGGGTCGCGGTTTTCAACTTCGAGGCCAGCGCGGGCCGGAGCTGTCGCGCGACGAGCAACGCGAACGTCAGCCAGAACAATACCGCCGTGAGCACGGCGCCTTCGTTGAGCGTCAGTGCGCCGACCCAACTCTGCCAGCGGCTTTCGCGCAGCGTCACGCCCTGCACCTGGTTGCGGGCGAATGCCAGATTCGCGCGCAGTTCCGCATCACGCGGAGACAATTGTCCGGCGCGCTGATACGCGGCGATGGCCCTGCCCAGATGACCGGACTTGAATTCCGCGTTGCCGTAGTTGAACAACAACGCCGGCGAAATGGCGCCGGATTGCAAAATAGCTTCGTAAGCCTTCGCCGCTTCGGGGAATTTGCCCTGGGCGTAAAACCTATTGGCGGCCGAAAAGTCCGAGGTGGCATCCGCCGCGAAAATATTTACAGCAAAGACCAAGATGGCCAGCGTGGCGGCGGTCGGCAGACCGCCGCATTTCAAAAAGCTGAAGTTTCCGGCTTTCTGCCGAAAGCCGCTACGCAAAAGAGTCTTCATGCCTTTACCTCCTGGAGTTCGCTGATGGTTTTTTCCAGGCGCGCCGCGACTGAATTCAATTCGCCGCTGCCGCGCACGGGGGCATACCTCGCCTGGTTGCAGAGCTGGAACAGTTCGCGCAGGTCGTCCAGCGTCGTCTTGGATGCGCCGCGCAACACCGGATGTTCCTCGATCACGTTTTCCGTGATGGCCGACGCCGGGCAATCCAATCGCTCACCGAGCTGCTCCTGCAACAGCCGGAACAGCGTGGCGAAAAATTCATCGGATTTGTTTTCCGCCGCGTATTGGTGCAGATCACCCAGGCCATCGCGCACGCGCTGGGCCACGGCACGCTGACGGCGCAGGCGCGGATTGTTCGCCAGACTGTCCGCGCGCTTGCGCCAGATGAACGCTGCGAGAAAGGCAGCCACCGGCAGGCTTTGCACCGCCAGAAATGCCGGCGAGGTGATCAGCGGTGTGCGGCGAGGCACGAGCGTTCCAAGATTTTCCTTGATGGGCAGAATGTCCTGCGGCGGGGCGGGGGATTCCGCATTTGAATTTTTATTTCCCGCAATGATCGGCAGCGGCGTCGCGCCGGCGGAATGCACCACCAGCGGCGTGGCCGGCTGCGTCAGCGTGTGATACGTGCCATCATCGGGATTGAAGAACGAGAAGGTGAACGGCGGCAGTTCGTGCACGTCGGAATTGAGCGGCGTGACAATCTGCTCGAACGTCTTGATCCCCTGAAATCCGAACTGGTCGGAATTGGTGACGCTCGAGGTCGGCGGAAACGTTTTGAAATCGCGCCACGCGTTCTGCGCCGGCAGCGTGACGGCGTTGAGCGCGCCGCGCCCGGAGATCTGCACGCGCATCGTGACGGGATCGCCCACGGTGAGATTGGTCGGCCCGGCGGTGACGTTCAACGAAAAGTTGCCGATGGCCCCGTTGAAATCCGCCGGCCGGTTCTCCGCCGGCAACGGCAGCGCCTGAACCGTGATCTGATCCGACGCGAGCGTGACCTGCCGTTGTTCGCCCTGGTTGAAGAACTGACGGATAAATTGATCGCCGCCCTGGTTCTGCGACGGCAGCACCACGACAACGCTGGCGGTGAACGGGCCCAGGGTGAGCGCGCCCGATTTCACCGCCGTGAGCGGCAGCAAAATTGGGATGACGTTGTAAACGCGGTTGCCAACCTGCGCGCGGCCGCGCTGGCCTTCAATCATTTTTCCGACACTGAAGCCCTCGGCGGGCGTTCCGGTGAACTGGAAGTTGCCGAAATTCTGCACGTCGTCCCGGAGATACAATTCCACCCGGCCGATGACGGTCTGGCCCGAATAAACCTTCTCGTGCGGAAGAGCCAGTTTGATAAACGCGACCTCCGAACCGGTATTGATGGTCGTGGCGGAGGGCGCACTGGGTTTTTGCACCGCCAACCGAAGCGGTTCAGTCGAGAGCCGCTGTCCGTTCACATCCGCCGTCAGCGCGGGGATGGTGAATTCGCCGGTGCGCAGCGGGGTGATGGAAAACGTGACCGTGACCGTCGAAGTCATCTGGCCGTTGATGATGCTGACGTTTTGGGCACTGCCCGACTGGACGATCCGCAGGCCCGGCACCTCCGGCGTCGGCAGGTTGTTGGCCTTCCCGCCTTCAAAGGCCAGCGACATCGTCGCCGTCTCGCCCATCATGATGCTGTCGCGGTCCAGCGACGCGGTGAAGCTCGCCGCGTCCGCTGGGGCGGAAAGGAAAACCAGCGCCGCCGCAAATAACACGGCAACGGTCCGGGAAATGAAACGGTTCAACTTCATCGTTTGATGCACACGATCACCAAGCCCATAGTTTTCCGAAAAAATAAGACAGGGGCACGCGAAAAATGTTCACAATTCGCCGGCAAGGTTGGCTGGTTTTAACCGTCCTGTCCACAACTGCCGGTCCGCCGCGACAAACTGCTCGCGTTGACTGCGCGGCGTCGGCATATTGCGCGCCGAATATATGCTGGGTTTTCTTTTCAAGGTCTGGGGTTTGGCCAGACCCTACCGCGCGCGGCTTTTCATCGGAGTGGTGACGGGCATCCTCAGCGGGCTGCTCTCGCCGCTGTTGATCGGGACGGTCATGTTTGTCTATGGCGCGGTCTTTCCCTCGGCGGATTCCGAGGCGACACGAAAACTACCGATGAGACTGCCCGGGTTCGTGCAGGATTGGTTCGGCGACGTGCGCCATGCGTTGACCAGCGGCGTTCAATCGCATCACTGGACCATCTATCTGCTCGTCGCGGCGATTCCCTTCGTCATGCTGCTGCGCGGGATTTCGGGTTATCTGAACGTTTATTTTCTGCAATGGACAGCCACCCGGAGCATCGCGGATTTGCGGACGCGGCTGTTCGCGCACCTGTTGAATCTGTCCGCCGGCTTCTACACGCAAAACTCCTCCGGCCAGCTCATCTCCCGCGTGATCGCCGACACGCAGGTGCTGCAGCTCATTTTGAGCAATGCGACCTCGGTGATCATCCGCGACCCGGTGACCCTCGTCGGCATCCTGGGATTTTTGTTCTACCAGCAGCCGAGGCTCACCCTGATCTCCCTCATTGCACTGCCGGTGTGCGTGATTCCCATCGCGATTTTCAGCCGCAAGGTCCGCCGCAACAGCAAGGCCATGCAGGCCCAGTCCGCCGAGCTGACGCAGATCATGAGCGAAGCCTTCACCGGCCACCGCATCGTCAAGGCTTACAATCTGGAAGCCATCGCGGCGGAAAAATTCCGCCTGACGGCGCGCCGGATCGTCAGCCACTTCATGAGGAACATCCGCGCGGTGGAAATCCCGGGGCCGCTGATTGAATTTTTCGGATCGTGCGGAGTCGCCTTTGTGTTGCTATATTTGATCAATCATTCGCAATCCAGCCAGCCAAACTCCATAGATTTCATCCAGCTGGTCGCTTCCATTTTTGCCATGTATCAGCCGCTGAAAAACATCACGCGGCTCCAAAACCAACTGGTCCAGGCGCGTGCCGCCAGCGAACGCGCCTTCGCCCTGCTCGCCCTAGAAAGCACCGTGCCCGAACCCGCCCAGCCGCGCCTGCTCCATGCCCAGAACGCCGACATCGAGTTCGACCATGTCGAATTTTCCTATGGCGAAAAGATTGCGCTGCACAACATCAGCCTCCCCATCAAGTCCGGCCAGCTCGTGGCGCTCGTCGGCTCGAGCGGCTCCGGCAAGACGACGCTCTCCAACCTGCTGCTGCGCTTTTACGATCCGCAGCGCGGCGCGGTCCGCATCGGCGGCGTGGACATCCGCGAATTCACCACCCGCGACCTGCGCAACCAGATCGCCGTCGTGACGCAGGAAACCGTGCTATTTGACGACACCATCGGGCAGAACATTGAGCTGGGCCGTCCCGGTGCCACCAAGGAAGAAATCATCGCCGCCGCGCAACACGCCCAGGCGCACCAGTTTATTTTGGAAAATCCCAACGGCTACGACACCGTCATCGGCGAAAGGGGCATGAAACTTTCCGGAGGGCAACGCCAGCGGTTATCCATCGCCCGCGCCGTTTTGCGAAATGCGCCAATTCTTATTCTGGACGAGGCCACCGCCGCCCTCGATACCGAGATTGAACGCGCCGTGCAGACCGCGCTGGACGAATTGATGAAGGGCCGCACGACGCTGTGCATCGCGCACCGGCTCTCGACCATCCTGCACGCCGACCTGATTGTCGTCATGGACCAGGGCCGCATCGTGGAGACCGGCCGGCACGACGAACTGGTCGCCCGCGGCGGCGTTTATCAAAAACTTTACGAACTCCAGTTCCGCGACTAATCTGCCGGTTCAATTTTTCAAAAATGAGCGATAAAATCCCCTACCTCGACCTGCCCGCGCAGATCCGCAGCGTGCGCAAAGAACTGGACGCCGCCATCGCCCGCACCCTGGATAGCTGCTCGTTCTGCCTCGGGCCGGACGTGGTGCAGTTCGAAAAGGACTTCGCGAAGTTCGTCGGCGCGGAACATTGCGTCGCCTTCAACAGCGGCACGTCCGCGCTGCATGTGGCGCTGCTGCTGCTCGACATCAAGCCGGGCGACGAAGTCATCACCACGCCCTACACCTTTGTGGCGACGAGCTGGGCGATTTCTTATGTCGGCGCAACGCCGGTTTACGTGGATGTGGAAGACGGCACGATGAATCTGGATCCCAAGCTGCTCGAACGCGCCATCACGCCGAAAACCAAGGCGGTGATGCCGGTCCATCTTTACGGCCAGTCCTTCGACATTGATCCGATCCTGGATATCTGCCGGAAACACAAGCTGCCGCTCGTGGAAGACACCGCACAGTCGCACGCGGCGACTTACAAGGGCAAAATGGTCGGCACGTTCGGCGAAATGTCCTGCTTCAGTTTTTATCCCGGCAAAAATCTTGGCGCAGCCGGCGAAGGCGGGGCGCTCGTGACCAACAATGCTGAATTTGCGAAGCGCGCGCGGTCATTGCGGGAACACGGCTCAACCGTCCGCTATTATCACGACGAAGTCGGGTTCAATTACCGTATGGAGGGCATCCAGGGCGCGGTGCTCGGCGTGAAGCTGCCGCATCTGCAGAAATGGACGAATGAACGCCGCCGCGTGGCCCATCGCTATCACGAGCTTTTGAAAGGCACGCCGCTGCAATTGCCGCTTGAGGCCGCCTATGCCGAAAGCGCCTACCATCTTTACGTCGTGCGCCATCCGCAGCGCGACCAGCTGAAGGAATATCTCGACGCCAACGGCGTCGGCTGCGCGCTGCATTATCCGGTGCCGCTGCATCTCCAGAAATGTTACGCCGGCCTCGGCTACAAAACGGGCGATTTCCCCGTCTCGGAAAAGGCCGCGCGCGAATGTTTGAGCCTGCCGGTGTATCCCGAACTGACCGATGCCCAGATCCAGCGCGTGGTGGCGGTGATCAAGGAGTTCTTCGCGAAGTGATGTTTTTGAAATGAACGGAACGCCGCGTTCACGCGGCAGAGGGTGGGAAATGCCGATCGCTGCCGGATAAATCCGCCGTCCCAGGCGCAACCAGCCGGGGTTTTATTTTTTATTTCCTTTGCCGGGAATCAGGCTATGATTCCCGCCAGTCGGAGAAACAAGGCCGGATTCAAACGAAAACCAAATAAATTTATGCCACTGACACATACAAACGACCTGTTCGCAAAAGCGCTGAAAGGCAAATACGCCCTCGGCGCTTTTAACGTCAACAACATGGAACTCATCCAGGCGATCGTCGAAGCCTGCGAAGAGGAAAAGGCGCCGCTGATGCTCCAGATTTCCAAGGGCGCGCGCCAATACGCCCATCCGACCTATCTCAAAAAACTGATCGAAGCGGCCGTCAGCCTTTCGACCATTCCCATCGCGATCCACCTCGACCACGGCGACACATTCGAGCTGTGCAAAGAGTGCATTGACGAAGGATTCACCAGCGTCATGATCGACGCCAGCCACGAGACGTTCGAGAAGAACGTGGAGATCTGCAAAAAAGTCGTGGATTACGCCCACGCCCACAACTGCGTGGTTGAAGGTGAACTCGGCATGCTGGTCGGCGCGCAGCACGACGACGGCGAAGAAGGCGGCGGCTATTCCAAGGGCGGCTGCTACACGCACCCGGAGGAGGCGGTGAAGTTCGTCAAGGAATCCGGCGTGGACTCGCTGGCCGTCGCCATCGGCAACAGCCACGGTGCCTACAAGTTCAAGG
>DATLVR010000140.1:0-39559 GCA_035577265.1 Verrucomicrobiia bacterium
GGACCAGCGCAGATGCTCGCGCAGGTAACCGAGAAAATTCAGCAGGTAAGCGGCGCCGAACAACGCGAACAACCATGGCAACAGATAGCCGACCAGACCGAAGGGCAGGAACGAACCCCACGCCAGATACGCCCCAAGCAGCCCGATCCGGTTATGCACGGGATCGTTGTGCGGATTGCGGAAAAAGGAAATATCATAGCGGTCAAAGGAAAGCTGGGCGACCAGCAGGAGCAGCGCGAGCGCCAGCAGCGCCACGCCGATGACGTCGCCAAAACCGTTCTTTGAATTACCTGTCTTACGTGACATGGCAGCAGCTTAGCCGTTGCCGGCGGCGACTTCAAAGTTGAAATTATCCACCGAAGCCGTCCGGCCGGTTTTTCAGGGAAAAATGCATCCGCCAGATTAAAGATTTACACGGGCCAAGTGGATCTGAGCCGGAACCAGGCAGTTGAATTAACCACGAAATACACGAATCACACGAAAAGCGGAACGAACGGCTCGGTGTGGCGCGGAAACAACCGGCACCAATCGGTGAACGTGGATTTGAAACCTGCACGCGTGGGGTTGGCCTTCTCGGGCCTTGGCTTTCCTTTCGTGTGTTTTGTGTGTTTCGTGGTTGAACGGAATTCTTCCGGCTGTGGCTGGATTCTTAACTCTCAAACCGGAACCAGTCGAAATCCGCGTGGCCGGCATCTGCCCCGGATTCTTCCGAAAGGCTGAACAAGCCCAGCTTGGCGCCGATCCAATTGCCCTCCCATGCTGTGAACGGTTTGCCAATCACCGAAAAATCTCTGCCGTCCGGGCGGAAACTAAAATCGCAAACCGCACCGTCGCCGACTTTGAGCCGCAGAAAAATCGAACCACCCGTAATCGAAATTTCGGCTTCGGCGATCTCCGCGTCACCCTCGGGCGCATCTTTGCAGGTTGTCCTGACCGGCCGGAAAGCTGGTTCACGCCCTCCGGGGTGACCGGTTCGGCGAGTGCCGGAGCCGGAAAAGCCGTCAAGATACAGAGACAGAAAGTGAGCGCGCCATAAGGCCGGTTTTGTTCGGGACACCATCACTTGAATCGAGCACCGGGTGGGCCCAGGCATTATTTCCTGCACAGCCGCTTGAAAATTTGGAACCGCCCAACCCGTTCCACTCCCGAAGCGGTGCGCAATTTTCAAGGACTCTTGCAGGATTTCGAGTTGGCGGGAAAATATTCAGTCCCTAGAATCAGCCGCATGATCACATCCCCACACGGCGGCCGCGTGCATCCAGATCGTCACGAATCAATCCAACCAGACCAGGCGAAATTGAAACGAATCCTGGGTCTGAAACGGGCCGTCGCGTTCATTCTGGTTTTGGTGGCGTTGAAGTCCGGGGCGCAGACCAACCTGTTCGTCGCCGCGGACGGCAGCTCGCCATTCAAGACGCTCCAGTCGGCCATCATGTCCGTGCCCTCGGGCAGCCGGGAAAATCCGGTCGTCATCCACATCGCGCCCGGCACTTACAAGGAGCTGATCTACATCCAGCGCGAGAAGCGATTCTTCAAGCTCGTCGGCGACAGTCCGACCAACACCATCATCACCTTCGATCTTTACGCGGGCATCGCGAATGCCGAAGGCAGGCCCATCGGCACATTCAAGACGCCGTCGACGACGATTGACGCGGACGATTTCACGGCGGAGAACCTGACGTTTGAAAATTCCGCCGGGCCGGTCGGCCAGGCGCTCGCGATCCGGGTGGACGGTGATCGCGCCACTTTCCGCAACTGTCGCTTTCTCGGCTGGCAGGACACGATCCTGCTCAATCGCGGGCGGCAGTATTTTGAAAATTGCTACATTGCCGGCCACGTGGATTTCATCTTCGGCGCGGCGACGGCATGGTTCGAGAACTGCGAAATCCACGCGCTGCGGGACGGTTATCTGACCGCCGCCTCGACGCCGGTGGACATGCCGTTTGGTTATGTTTTCTCCAATTGCAAAATCACCGGTGAGCCCGGCGTGAAAACTTTTCTGGGCCGGCCGTGGCGCATTTACGCCAGCACGATTTATTTGAACTGCGAAATGTCCGACGTGGTCCGCCCGGAAGGCTGGAATGACTGGAAGAAGCCCGAGACCCACACGACCGCGCACTACGCCGAGTTCAACAGCACCGGCGCCGGCGCAAGCCCGACAAACCGGCCCGACTGGACGAAGCAGTTGAATCAATCCGAGGCGCAAAAAATCACGACGGAATCAGTTCTCGGGGGCACTGACGGATGGAATCCGGGCCGTTCGTTCGGCGCGAACCGGCTGAACATTCAATACGGCGAAGCCGGCGGCGAAAAGCTGATGCTCGACGCGCATGTTCCGGCGGGTGATGGGAAATTTCCCGTGGTGCTCATCGTCCACGGCGGCGGCTGGATGGGCGGTGACCGCGAAAAGGACATCGTGCCGGTCTTCGCACCGTTCGCGACGAACTTCACCTGGTTCACCATCAGCTACCGGCTCGCACCGACCAACCGCTGGCCGGCGTGCTATGAAGATGTGCAGACCGCTATCCGCTGGGTGAAAGCGCACGCGGCCGAATTCAAAGGCGACCCGGAACGCATCGCGCTGCTTGGCTACTCGGCAGGCGGCCATCTGGTGACGCTCGCCGGCACCCGCGCCGAGGCCGATACACGGGTGCAGGCCGTTGCCGCGTTCGCCCCGCCGACGGATCTCGTCGCTGACAACGAACGACGCGGCGGCTTGAGCATCTCGATGACCAACCTGTTTAACTACGGCTCCACGAACCTGACTGATGACGTGCGCGTCGTGCTAAAGGAAAATTCTCCGCTCACCTACGTCAAGCCGGGGTTGCCGCCATTCCTGATCATCCAGGGCAGCGCGGACAAAACGGTTCCCGCCAACCAGTCGCTGGCGTTTCAGGAAAAGCTCAAGGCGGCGGGCGTGGACTGCGATTTGATTCTGATTCCCGAAGGGCAGCACCGGATCAACGACTGGAAAAAATTCGATCCGGCATGGCAGGGAAAATTGATTGCGTGGCTTCATGAAAAATTAGCGGTGAAATGAGCGTTTGATCCAGGGCACATTTATCAAACTTGTTTGCAACAATGCGTGAGGTGGAAATATTGCATCAGGTAATCTGTCGGCTAAAGTGTCTTCGTAACCACAGAAAAAACAACGCCCTAAACAACGCGCATTTATTCATGAAACAACCCATTGCCCTAACAATTGCCGCCATGTGTGGATTTGCCTTGTCCAGCCACGCACAAATCCTCGTCAATGACACTTGGGCCGACGGCAACCGAACCAGCAGCGGGCCGGACGGAGGCGGAATTGATTCGCCGTGGTATTTTTCGGGCACGGGTGCGTCAATGACCACGACGGTCGGTAACTTGAACGCCGGGGTGCCGACGGGTTCTGCTTCGTGGTTAAATTATTTTGCCACGGATGCGAGCCCAGTGAATTTGGCCAATGCAGGGGACTCCCTTAAAGTCACTTGGAATTTCACGACTGGCACCATTGGTGCGGCCAACACCAGTCAAAACTTCCGGCTTGCCATCTTGGACAGCCCATCGGGTTCGATTGTGAGCAGCGATACCTCACCGGCTGCTGGGATTTATTCTGGTGGTTATGCCATGTTCATGAACATGGCCCCAACATTGGGCAACGGCAACCCGTTCCAGTTGAAGAAAAGAAGTGTCTTTACGAGCAGTGACCAACTGTCCACGAGTGGCAACTGGGGCACGGCACTAGGGAATGGCGCCACCACTGGTAACTCTGGATATGCCAATGCCACAGCTTACTCCTACACACTGACTTTGACTCGCAACGCGTCCAGCGGGATTGACATAGTTTCAACCATGGCTGGAGGCACGCTTAATGGCTCCGGCACCGCGACTGTTTCGGCCACCGACGCAGCGCCAGGCACCTTCACGTTTGACACCTTCAGTATTCGGCCATCGGGATCAGCCTCCACCGCCGACGCGTTCAATTTCACTCAATACCAAGTGGAATTCACTCCAGCACCCGTGCCCGAACCTTCAATCCTGGCGTTGTCTGGATTGGGTCTGGCCGCCTTGGCGGGCTACCGCCGTCTGCGTAAATGATGGTTGGAAAATGTCTTTGATTCGAAACCGGCGCTGCAAAATCCAGCGCCGGTTTCGTTTTAACTACATTTGATGACCTCGGCAGGTTGTCTCGTTTACGGATATTTACGGATAAACCAGCCGCAGGAAGACCGCGCCGTTCGCGGGGTTGATGACGATGTTCGTCGAGATGAGATTGGTGGAATTCGGCACGGTCGCCCAATTCGTCCACAGGCCGCTGTTCAAACTGTTCGTCTGGATCTGCAGCCGCCAGCCGAGATGCGACTGCGGCCACGAAAGCTGCATCTGGCCGCTGCCCGTTTGCAGGACAATGTTTGTCGGCTGGTTGGAAGGCAGCGACGTGGCATTGGCCTGCAAAGAGTTTGTGCTTTCCCCGCCAGCGACAGCAGACACGACATAATAATAGCTCACCGCGTTCGTCACATTCGCGTCGGCGTAATTGGTGGCCGTCAGTCCGCTGAAAAGGGTCGGATAGGGTCCGTTGTTGATGGTGCCGCGTTTCAAATTGTAACTCGTGGTGCCGGTGACGGAATTCCATTTCAAACTGATCAGCAGATTGGTTCCGCTCGCCGTCAGGTTGGTCGGTGCCGGGGGTGCGGGCAGGCTCACGATGAGCTTGACCTGTCCGGCGGTGCTGGTGTCGTAGGCGTAGTCATAGCCGGCCGGAACGGTGCCGAGAGTGGGGAGGCTTCCGCTCAAACTCCCCGTATAAGTCAGCAGTGTGTAAGTGCCGTTGGTAAATCCCGCCCCGGCGGCAATGTGATTCGTGCCGCCGAGCGCGAGGTTGCCCTTCACGGCAACCGTCGCCGCGTTCGTGCCCAGCGCGTAATTCAGCACGGTTGCAGGAAACAAAGTGAGATGGTTGCTCACGGTCAGCGTGCTGGCGCTGAGGGTGAGCGGGCCGTCATCGAATAGATTGGTGTTTTTCAGCGATGCCTGCGCGTTGTAAAAAGTCAGCGCGCTGCCGTTCAGTGCGCTGCCGGCGACGTTGGTGCTTAAGCCGTCAAAGGTGAACAGCGTGCTCGTCGGGACGCTGTTGCTGACGATGACCTGTGCGTTGAAGAGCTGGAAAGTGTTGCTGCCGGCGGGTGGCGTAATCTGGCAGTCAATCAGCTTGACGCCGCCGGCATTGTAAATGTCAAAAGGTTTGGAGGCTGTGATGTTGACGCGGCTCAAAGTGATATTGGTGACGGGCACTTCCATGCGGCCCCAGATGATTCCCGGCACACCGCCGTTGACGACCGTCGCGTTCACATTGCTGATGGTGATGTTGCGCCAGACCGGGACGCTGGTGACGTCCACGGCCTGGGTCGAGGCGAAGTAAGGCGTGACGCCGGTGGGCGTGCCGAATTGTCCGCCCGCCGAACTGTCATAGTAGCTGTAGATGACGATCGCGCCGTAGAGGATGTTTGTCATCCCGAGGTTGTAATAATTGAGGTTTTGTGCGATCCCGCCCTGGCCGCTGCCGCCGCTGGTTTCGTCGTTGGACTTCATCCGGATACCGTAGTCGGTGCCGTCGAAGGTGCAGTTGATCACGGTCAGGTTGGAAACGGCGCCGAAGGTGTTGCTGCCGATGGAAACACCATGACCGACGCCGAAGGCGCAGTTGGTGACAAGGACGTCAGCAGTGTAAGCCGACGCGCTGCTGCTGCCCAGGGCGAGGTTGTCGTCGCCGGAATTAATCGTGCAATTGACGATCAGGATGTTGGTGCCGACCAGGTCAATGCCGTCGCATTGGTTCGCCCGGGAATCCGTGGTGTCGATGGTCACGTTGGAGAAGGTGATATTCCCATTGGCGCTGCTCTTGAAGACGAAGTGCATCTTCGGCGGATTTTGCACCGTCACATCTTGAATCAGCACCCGCTTGCAACTCCCGTTGAAATAAATCATGTAAGGCCGCGAGCCGGACACCGTGCTGTTGGTCCACCATTGCAAGCCCTGGCCGTCAATCGTGCCCGCGCCGCTGATCATCAGGTTGGTCGCGCTCTTTGCGTAAAAAAAATCGGGATAGGTCAGGCCGTTCCCGCTTTGTGGCGGATAATTTGTGAAAAAATTGACCGGAAGCATCTTCAGCGTTGCGCCGCTTTCAATCTGGATGTTCACGTTGTTCATCAAGGTGAGCGGGCCGCAGAGAAAAGTTCCCGGGGCCGGAATTCTCACCGTGCCGCCGTAAAGGCCGTTGGTGTTGCCGCCTTTGTTGGCCTGGACGATGGCGTTGGAAATCGCCAGCGTGTTGTCCGTCGAACCGTCGCCCACCGCGTTGTAGGGCGAATTGGTGACGGTGATGACGTTGTTGGTGTTGATGTTTATCGTCCATGCCACCGTCGCCGAAGCCGGTGACGCCAAGGCCAGGAGCACCGCAGCCGCAACCGGGAAAAACGTGCCGGGAACGGACCGGCTTTTGATCGGTGCGACTTTCGCTGTTGTGCAGGGCTGGAGCATGAGTCGGAAAATTATTTGGCCTGCTCCGATGAGCAGTTCACCAGCTTCACGTCGGCTTCAATCACCTGGTCGGGCTTCTTGATCTCCTTGAAGGTGGAGTTGTAGATGCGCACATCGCTGATGCTCGCGGCGGGGAAGCCGCGCACGTTCAGCACGCGCGGGGTCGCGGCGACGGTGATGTTTTCCATCACGACATTTCTGGCGGCGGGCTTCTGTTCGCCCTTCGCGCCTTCCTCATAAAGGAAATCAATCTGCAGGACGGAATCGGACACTTTGCCGACATTCACGTTGCGCATGAAAATATTTTGCAGCGTGCCGCCGCGCATGGCGTTGGATTTGAGCCGCAGCGCGCAGGTCAGGTCCGGGCTGCTCATTTCGCAATTCTCCACGAACACGTTGCTGCAACCGCCGGAAATCTCGCTGCCGATGGTCGTGCCGCCGTGCCCGTCACGCATGGTGCAGTTGCGGATGATGATGTTTTGCGACGGCACGCCGACGCGCCGTCCGTCGGCGTTGCGGCCGGATTTGATCGCGATGCAGTCGTCGTCGGTGTCGAACAGGCAGTTTTCGATCAGCACGTCCGTGCAACTCTCCGGATCGCAGCCGTCGTTGTTGGCGCCGTGGGAAACGATGTCCACGCCGCGAACCGTCACGTTCGTGCAGAGCAGGGGATGCAACTCCCACATCGGCGAGTGGCGGATGCGGACACCTTCGATCAACACATTCCGGCAGCGATTAAACTGGATGAAATTCGGGCGCAGATAATCGCCCGCGCCGAAGACGCGCTGTTCGACCGGCACGCCGTCGTTGTTCATCTTGTCGAGCCGGGCGCGCGCGGCCCGCTGGGTTCCGTTGGTCACATTCTTCTGGCCTTTCCACGCGAGCCAGTGGGACTCGTCCGCCTGGCCGTCCAAGGTCCCGGCACCGGTTACGGCAATGTTTTTCTGTCCGAATGCATAGATCAGCGGCGAATAGTTGTAACATTCCATGCCTTCAAACCGAGTGAACACCACGGGCAGATAGGCATTGGGGTCGGTGCTGAATTTCAGCACGGCGTTGGTTTCCAGATGCAGGTTCACGCCGCTCTGCAAATGAACGGGGCCGGTCAAAAACTCTCCGGCGGGAATCACCACCCGGCCGCCGCCGGCTTTGACGCAGGCCGCGATCGCGTTGCTGATGGCCGCCGTGCAGTCGCCCGTGCCGCCGGCCACCGCTCCAAATTTGGTGATGTCAAAATCCCGCGCTGGAAATTTCGGCGGGACAATCCGTTTCAGGATGGCCGGCACCTGCGACCATTCCGGCTGGTCGGCCCGGAGTGGCGAAACCAAAAACAGGCTGGTTATGGTAAGTAGGATGGCAGTTTTCATGGGTGATATGTTTTTACCACAGCAACGCATTCGTTCATGGTGTCTCAATAGGCGGTCTTCAGCCAGTTGGTCTTGGCCCAAGTGAGCACACCCGCGCCCGCACCGGACGTCGGACTGGTCACAATGGATTGAAGCTGGCTGGGATCATCCATCGTGTAAGTGTAAGGCAACTGGCCGTTGGGCGCCCCGGAAGCCGGGTTCCATGAGAACGGAATAACCGGCGCTTGAAACGGACCCAGCGGGCTGCCGGAATCAGTGCTGTCACCGCGGACAACGGTGCTGTCCATCTGATAAATCATGTCCAATCCCAGGATTTTGCCCGTATAAGTCGGATCGGTGACATCGGTCTGATTGTTGCGCAGCGGGTAGAGGCAATCAATGTAGACCGATTTTTCCACCAGCACCGCGCCACCCTCGGTGGAAATGCTGCCGTTGAGGGGCGGATTGAAACTGTAGGTGTTTTTCATGAGGTTGGAACTGGATGCGCTCAAGTTGACGACGTTGGCAACAATGAAGTCGCGCAGGCGCTTGGCGGCTAGCGCATCGGTGTCGTCCACAAAAATGTTGAAATCATGCACGTTGCCGGCGCGCAGGCGCGGCACGACACGATCCCAGCAATTGCGGAACCACTGGTGATGGAACGTCGCCGACAAGTTCACATTGTAGGGATCCTGGTCATTCGAACCCATCAGATGGGTTTTGTCGTGACCCTGGATGATGGTGACGATGTTGGTGGTGCTGAATCCATTGTTGCGAAGAAAATTATACATCGCGTAGGACGTCTTGTTCGATTCGAGTGAGTTGATTTGCTGCCAGACGAAGCTGTTGGGGTTGGTGGCCCCATCGTCCCCGGTGTATTTGCACCAGGAGAGGGTGACATTTGTGCTGCCGGCTTTGAAATCAACGATGCCGTCATAGGCCTTGGTGAACGTGCAGTGATCAATCCAGACATCGTAAGTGTCGCCGCCATTGGCCAGGTCAATGAAATCCCAATCATTGCCATCATATTTCCCCTTGGATGTCTCGTCCCATTCCCACATCTCGTCGAACTTGAGATTGCGGACGATGATGTTGTGAGTGCTCTTGATGTTGAAGGTGCAGTGCCGGATGGTGGCTCCGTTGGCGGAGAAAATCGTCAGGCCGCCGTTTTTATATTTGATGTCCAGCTTGCTCACACCGGTCGTGATCAACCGCGGATGCAATTTGGGTGTGGCTGCGACATTGAACGGCGTGCTGCTGAGAGTTTGAACGGCGGATCCGATTTCATTCCAGCCCAAATCGAGGTCGTTCATGATTTCAATCACCTTGATGCCTCCGGTCTTGTTGAACGCGATCACCGCGTTGGCGAGTTGCAGCGCGTTGGTGACCTTCGCGTAAGCCGGATCGGTCTCGGGAATCACTCCACCGCCGATGGTCGCCTGGCCGAAACCCACGAGATTGAACTGCGCATTGGCAAGGACGGACGTGTTGACCGTGAGCGTGGCAAACGAACTGGTCACGGCGCCGTAATTATTGGTCGCGATGACGGAGTAAGTGCCGGCGTTGCCGGTCTGGACGTTCAACAGGACGAGCGTGTTGCTGTTCACTTCCACCGGCGTGTTGGTGTTGAAAAACCATTGGTAAGTCAAAGGTTCCGGGCCGGCAACGTCCACGGTGAAGGTCGCGTTATTGCTCACCGTCACGGATTGACTCTCCGGCTGGGATTCGATGACCGGCGGCCCCAGCACAGTCAGCGCGGCGACCGAACTGGTCGCACCACCCACCGGGTTGGTGACGGCCACGAAATAGCTGCCGGCATCGGCGGTGTTGACGGCACTCAGCGTGAGGGTGGCGTTGGTCTCGTCCGTGAGCGGCGTGTCGGTGTTGTTGAAATACCATTGATATCGCAGTGGTGCCGAGCCATCCGCGGTGACATGGAACGCCGGGCTGCCGCCGGAAACAACGGTCAGATTGGTGGGATCCGCCGTGATGGTGGGCGGGATGAGCACGGTGAGCGTCGCCACACTGCTGGTCGCGGTGCCGACGTTGTTGGAGACGATGACACGATAGCTGCCGGCATCATTGGTCTGGACGTTCAGCAAGGCGAGCGTGCTGCTGTTGCCGCCGACGGGCGTGTTGGTGTTGAACGACCAGAAGTAGGCGAGCGGCGCGGAGCCGCCTGCGCCGACGAGGAAGCTGGCGTTCGCGCCGATGGCAACGGTGAGGCTCTGCGGCTGATTTGTGATGGTTGGAGCGGTTGTTGCGGGTGGATTTGTGCCGTCGACCAGCAGCCGGAAGAATTGTTGCGCCGATCCGGGCGAAACCGGATTCGTCGAATCAAAATTCCCAATCGAATCAAATGAACGTGTCGCGATGCCCGGCCAGTTGGAGGCCGGCCAGGAGATGTTGGTGCTGGCGAGCACTTGATAGGCACTGCTGGGTGGCCCGTTGGTGCCGCGCAGAATCAAGCCTTGGGGCGCGAGGAGTGCCTGCGTGATGACGGGCGCGGGTGTGGGACTCGTCGATCCGTTGGAGGGTGTCACTTCAGCCCAAGTAGTCGCGACCCGCACTTCATCAATCCAGAACACGGGTCCCGTCACTGCCTCGGAAGTAATAATGAAATACTGGATGGTAGACGTATAATCTGCGGTGAGGGTGGTGTTGGCGTAGGCACCGGTGGTGGGCGCCGGATTTACGCCGTAACTGCTGTTCGTTGGATCAACCCACATTGCCACCTCATCAGCCCCTGATTGAAACGTGTAGCGGACTACCACCAAGTGAGTGCCGGGACTGGAGAATGGAGTCCCGCTCACGAATGCGGGTGTGCCGCCCTTCTTCGAAACGCCGAGTTGCCCGGTGGCACTGAGCCCCACCTCCAGCGCAGCGGAGGCCGAAGCCGCCACGTTATTCAAATACGCCACCCGCAGGCTGGCTGATGGCAGGGTTTGAACATTCAGCAAGAACGAAGCGTAAACGACGTTTCCATCCACAGCCGGAATTCCGGTGGCACCATTGAATGGCACACCCGTTGTCTTTCTGGTTCCGCTGGGAGTCACGGCCACTCCGAAGCCGGCAGCCGTGGCGTAACCGCCGGGCGATGTCTGGGTCGAAGCGGTGGTGACTTTGATTTGAGTAACATCGCCTGACGCCAACGTCCAAGTCGCTCCGCCGCCCCCGGTGGCCGAACCCAGATTAACTCCACCGGTATAGGCAAACTGGTCGGTGAAAAACAAGGCGGCGCTGCTGGAAAAAACGGTCATCAACGCCAGCACGCCAACGGCGATCTTGCAGCAACTGGAAACGGTTTTAGCGGCAGGTGCGAAAAAAGATGAAACGGTCATGCGTGTAACAAATAAATTGGATTCATGACATCCTACTTCAACCCCTCCGGTTGTCATCTGTCGTTGCCTGCATTTAAGTTTGAAATTAATGCACCGCTGGGCGGAGCGCGGACGGCTCGTCCGCGAATTGCGACCACTGGCAGACAACACGCGGACGAGCCGTCCGCGCTCCAATCATTTCACCGCCGGCAGGCCGGCTACTTCCGCATTGTCCAAAATGAACGGCTCGCCCTTGGCCACCGTGACGGTGACGTTTTTCAACTGGATGCCCTTTGCGTTGCGGATCTCGAAGCTTTTCGCGGCGGAAATTTTCACGTTCTCCAGCACCACGTCGGTGATGCAGCTTTCCGGCAGGCCGGTGATGACCCCCGCTCCCTTGGGACAGGTCGCCGTGAGATTGCTGATGCGGATGTGGCGATAGGTCGGGATTTTTTCGGAGATCTTCGTCGCCTCGTCCGCCGCCGCCGGTGGGGTCGTGTCGCCCGAAGAGTTGTTCGCGTAAAAACAGGTCAGCGTGATGGCCGGATTCACGTTGGACATGGTGATGCCGTCGCAGACCAGGTTTTCCACGATGCCGCCCTTGCCGCGCTGCGATTTGATGCGGATGCCGTTTTCCGTGTTCGCAAACGTGCAGTTCATGACCGTCACATTGCGCACGCCGCCTGCGGTCTCGCTGCCGATGCTCATGCCGTGACCGTGAATAAACGTGCAGTCCGTCACCGTGATGTCCTCACAGGCAAACTCCCGTCCTTCGACCGGCTTGCCCGCCTTGATGGCGATGTTGTCATCGCCGACGTCAATTTTGCATTTGGTGATGAGAACGTTTTTGCAGTTGCTCGGGTCAATCGCGTCCGTGTTCGCCGCGCGTTCGGGTGCCAGGACGGTCACGTTGGAGATCACTACGCCCTCGCATTCGGTTGGCACGAAATGGAACTTGGGCGAGTTTTGCAGCGTGATGTTTTCCATGCGGAGGTTCGTGGCGCGGTTGAGGACGATCAGGTTCGGGCGGGGCAGGGTGTAGCCGGATTTTATCTGGCGTGCTTTCTCCGCCTCCTCCCACCAGACCGCGCCGTTACCGTCAATCACGCCCGTGCCGGTGAACGTGACCTCCTTCAAATCCTTGCCGCTGATGAACGGGATGAAATCGACGCCGCTCTTCGCCTTGAGCCAGTCGCCCGGCACCTTCATGAAATCCGCCTGGTTCGTGCTGGCCAGCAACCTCGCGCCCGCATCCAGCTGGATCGTCGTTTTGGTATAGATGGTCAGCGGCTGGCTTAAATAGGTCCCCGCCGGAAATTTCACCGTGCCACCTGACGGCTTGCAGGCATCAAGGGCTGTTTGAATCGCCGCCGTATCCATGGTGGTGCCGTCACCTTTGGCACCGGAGTCACGCACGTTGAAAATTTTGGTGTCGGTCTTTGCCGGACTTGGATCAGGCACGGGTGAACCGGCGTGACAACCCATGGTGGTGAGGCACAACGCGGCGAACAGGGTCAATAGTTTCATGTGGTATAGGATGGGATTGCCTGGGAAAGGTTGCGGGCCAAACATAATGCACTGCCGAACCCGGGCAGACCACGATGTGGCGCTCACTTCCGCTTCTTGGTTGCGCCCGGTTTTTCCGGGTCATCAGCCACTCCGGGGAAGGCCAGGTAATTTTTGGCGTTCGCGTAGCAGATGTTTTTGATCATCGGGCCGACCAGCTTTTCATCGTTTGGAATCTCACCGTTCTCGATGTCACGGCCGACGAGGTTGCACAACGTGCGGCGGAAATATTCGTGGCGCGGGTAACTCATGAATGAGCGCGAGTCGGTGATCATCCCGATGAAACGCGAGAGCAGGCCGAGATTCGACAGCGCGTTCATCTGCCATTCCATGCCTTCCTTCTGGTCCAAAAACCACCAGCCGGAGCCGTATTGAATCTTGCCGGGAATCGTGCCGTCCTGAAAATTGCCGATCATCGTGGCGAATGCGTAATTGTCCGCCGGGTTGAGATTATAGATGATGGTCTTGGGCAGGGAGTTTTCGGAATCCAGCTTGTCGAGATAAGCCGCCAGCGTTTGCGTCTGCGGGCAGTCATTGATGGAATCAAAGCCGGTGTCCGGTCCGACCTGCCGGAGCAGGCGCGTGTTGTTGCTGCGCAAGGCGCCAAGATGAAGCTGCTTCGTCCAGCCGCGTTTCGCATCGAGCTGGCCAAAGAACAGCATCATGAACGACGCGAACTGGCCGTATTCCACCGGCGATACGGCTTCATTGCGTCGAACCTTGTCAAAAATGCCGGCGGCAATCGTCTCCGAACAAAAATCCGCGAAGCAATGGTTCATGCCGTGGTCGGATAACCGGCAGCCTTGCTCATGGAAAAAGTCGTGGCGCTGTTTCAACGCGCTGAGGAAGGCGCTGAAATTGTTGACGTCCACGTTGGCGGCGGCAGCGAGCTGTTCCACCCATTTGTTGAATCCGGCCGGCGAGTTCACGGTCAGCGCCTTGTCCGGACGGAACGCCGGCAACATTCTCGTCGGGTGGCCGGATTTCGCAAAGGTGCGATGATGTTCCAGGTTGTCCACCGGATCGTCCGTGGTGCAGACCACCTTGACCTTGAATTTTTTCAGGATGCCCTGCGTGGTCATCGCCGGCGTCGCAAGTTTTGCGTTCGCCACCTTCCAGATTTTTTCCGCGGATTTCCCGTCGAGCAATTCCGTGATGCCGAAATAGCGCTTCAACTCCAGGTGCGTCCAATGATACAGCGGATTGCGGAGTGTGTGCGGAACCGTGCCGGCCCAGGCCTTGAATTTTTCCAGCGGCGTGGCGTCGCCGGTGCAAAATCGTTCCGCGACGCCGTTGGAACGCATCGCCCGCCATTTGTAATGATCGCCTTCGAGGCAGATCTCAAACAGGTCTTTGAACTGCCGGTTTGTGGCGATGTCGCGCGGCGGGATGTGGCAGTGATAATCGAAGATCGGTTCGGCCTCGGCATAGTTGTGATAAAGCCGGCGTGCGGCTTTCGTGCTCAACAAAAAGTCTTCGTGAATAAAAGGCATAGGTTTGCTCTCCAGGCCGGAAGCTCAAGCCGGGACGGCTTCGCGGACTGGCAGACTTTTAACCGGTTCCTTGACGCCAAGCAACAGCGGTTTCATGTGCCGTTCGAAAAGGTTTTCCGTCACGTTTTTGGCCACGATAGCTTCATGCTTTTTGAGGGCGTTCAGGTAGCGGTCGCCTTTTTTAGCCGCCACCTTGAAGCTGACGTGCAGCAATTGCCGGAGGCTGGGATTGTATGCGGGATTTTTCTGATCGTGACGCAGCGCAGCGGTGAACTGCTTGGAACTCCAGCCATTCACCACGGCGGCGCCCGGCAACTTCGATTTATCAATGTCAATGACGCTGGTGTAAGGTGCGCAGAATTCATCCACGTGTTCCATCGCGTAGGCGTAAATTTCCTTCACGATCTCCAGGCCGTCGTCACCCGCTTCCGCCAGGCCGATGAGTTCTTCGAGCCAGGTCGTGCCGGCGGTCTTGATGTGCACGCCGGCGTCAAATTTCTTCAAGGCGCGGCGCATCGGCTCGTAGATGGAGAACTTGTCGCTGCCGGAATGGACGCTCAATTTCAGCGACGGTGGCAGGCCATATTTCCTGATCGCAAACGCGATGACCGCGAGGTCTTCGTTGAATTCCTTCTCGAATTGTTTCACATCGCCCACGTAGTCCACACCCTTGTTGAAACGGCCGGTGAACTTGGGCGCGATGGTCTGGATGGGGATCTTTTGGTCGGCGATCGCGGCGAGAATGATGAGCAGTTCCGGGGGCGTCTGCGGGCTGTCGGTCTCATCCATCGAAACCTCGGTGATGAAATTCTCCGCGCCCTTGGCCGCGAGGATGTGCTGATAGATTTTCCCCGCATCCTGCACGGCCAGCAGAAATTTATTGGCGACCCGTTCCACTTCGGCGCGCGAAATGTCAAACGGCTGGACAATGTGCGGAATGGAAACGGTGCCGGTCAGTTCAGGATGACGGTCCACAAACGCCTTGACCTCCGTCACGCTGGCGGGCTTGCCGATGCTGTCGGCCACGTCAATGGTGAAGAAATCGGAAGGCGCGATGAAACGGTCCACGGTTTCGAGGCGGATATGGTCGGCGTCCACGTGATAGGACTGTTTCCAGCCCAGCGCCTTGACCGCTGCATCGGCTTCGGCGCGCAAACTCGACGGTTCGGTGCCGATGAAGGAGTGTTCGCGATTCGACTTGTTCCAGACCGGCACGAAATGCACCCCCAGTTCGGTGGCCAGCACACAGGCGCGGAGCTGCGCCTTGCCCTGGTGCCCGAATCGGTCGCCCATGCCGAAGGATAATTTTCCAAGCGGTAAATACTCATTCATAATAATCTCATCACAGCCGTGTCGATTGAATAAGCGTAATCTAACAAGTATTTTCCCGGATGCGCCATGCGAATTCTGCAAGCTTATTTGATATATTTGCACCAGAGAATCGCCAGAACTGGCTATGCTGGCAATTGGACAATCGTTCTACCGCCGGCATTGATATTGCGGGCATTTTATCTGAAACCGGATCACGGATTGCCACCCAATCCGTTGAGCAGGGCGGACGGGCGAGAATTCGGGCTTGCCAAAGGGCCGGGGAAAATTGAAACTAACCATCCGCTTCGAGTGCGCGGTTAGCTCAGTGGTAGAGCATTACCTTGACACGGTAGGGGTCACAGGTTCGAACCCTGTATCGCGCACCATTCTTTTATTTTCAATGGATCAATGCGGTTTTAAACCCGAACCAGCGTAAAACCAACAGCGGATTTAAATATTTCAATCTCCATGGCCACCATCGCCGAACCCGTCACCGTCCCCGAACCGGTCATCAAGAAACGGACCCGTTCTGACGACGACCTGGCGCCCACCTATCATGTCATTTGCTGGAATGACCCGGTGAATTTGATGGTCTATGTCACGCACGTTTTCATGAAAGTCTTTGGCTGGAACAAACAGCAGGCCGAGAAACATATGATGGAGGTTCATGAACAGGGGAAAAGCGTGTTGGTCAGGGAAGGTGCGGAAAAGGCCGAGTTTTACGTCCATCAACTTCAAAATTACAAACTGCAGGCAACCATGGAGCGGGCGGAATGAATCTGGTGAAACAAGCGAAGGGAAACTGGCAGTATCTGCTGAATGCTATGGAGGCGAGCTTGCTAAAGGACCTCCTTAAAAAGTTTCCGGTCACCGGGGATGTTCCCGCCCGGATCACCCAAACGGACACCGATCCGAAAGCGGCTGAACGCGAGAAGCTGCTGAATGAATCACTGGTCGAACACCGGCAGTCATTGAAGCGGCAGGCCATGGATCTGCTGAACGCAAACCATTTCAAGAAAACCGAACAGGATTATCGGTTCACGCTCACATCCGGAGAGCGGGAAATATTGTTGCAGATTCTGAATGATATCCGGGTTGGCTGCTGGGTTTCGCTGGGCAAGCCCGAATCGCTGGAGCCACCCACAACCTTTCCTTCGGCATTGGAACGCGCGCGCCACAACTGGATGAACCTGGCCGGATATTTTGAACACCATCTGGTGGATCAGGAATAAATCAAGCGGTAGTCGCATTGATTCCCGGCAGGATGTTTGCGGGTTTGACGGGACGCTTGATCCAGGCCTGGAAGGATTCCAGGTAGAGATAGACCACCGGCGTGATGTAGAGCGTCAGGCATTGCGATACGACCAGGCCGCCGACGACGGTGAGACCGAGCGCCCGGCGGGATTCACCGCCCGCGCCGAGTCCGAGCGCAATGGGCAGCGTGGCCATGAGTGCGCACATCGTGGTCATCATGATGGGACGGAAACGCAGCAGACAGCCTTCATGGATGGCCTCGGCGGGGTTTTTGCCATGCTCGCGTTGTGCGTTGATGGCGAAGTCAATCATCATGATGGCGTTTTTTTTCACAATGCCGACCAGCATGATGAGGCCGACAAATCCATAGATGTTCAAATCAATTCCAAAAACCATCAGTGTCAGCAGCGCGCCGAATCCCGCCGACGGCAGGCCGGACAAAATCGTGAGCGGATGGATGAAACTTTCGTAGAGGATTCCAAGGATGATGTAAATGATGAGAATGGAAACAATGAGCAAGGCCAGGAGTCCCGCCTGCGACGATTGAAAAACCGCCGCCGCGCCTTGAAAGCTGCCGGTGATGGTCGCGGGCAGATGCATGTCGGTTTCAATTTTTTGCAACTGCTCGACGGCGGTGCCCAGCGACATGCCGGGCGCGAGGTTGAAGGAAATGGTCACGGACGGGAGCTGGCCGACGTGCGAGATGCTCGTCGGGCCGACGGTGCGCGTCAATTTTGCGACCGCGTTCAAGGGAATCAGGTTGGGCATCCCGTTCGTGCCGGTCACGGAACTGCTGATGTAAAGCTGTCCGAGCGCGGCGGGGTCGAGCTGGAATTCCGGCAGCACTTCGAAGACGACCCAATATTCCGCCACGTCGGCGTAAATCGTGGAGGCCTGCCGTTCGCCGTAGGCGTCGTAGAGACCGTTTTCAATCTGCTGCGGCGTCACACCGAGTGCGGCGGCCTTGTCGCGGTCGATCTCCACGTTGACCTGCGGCGCGGCAATCTGCAGATCGGTGGACACGTCTTGAAAACCGGGCTGCTGTTTCAGCTTGTCCATCAGGAGCGGTGCCCAATGAAAAAGCTCCTTCACGTCGGTGTCCTGCAGGCTGTATTGGTAAAGTCCCTTGCTCTGCATCCCGCCGATGGGAACGATCGGCGGATTTCGCAGATAAACATTCATGCCGGGCAATTGCGCAAATTTCGGGCGCAGTTCCTGGATGATCTGGTTGGCGCTCAGTTTTCGCTGGTCTTTCAGGCGAAAAAACATCCGGCCATTGTTCAAGCTGGCGGAACCGGTGCCGGTGCCGATGACCGATATGAAGCCGTCAATATTCGGATCGGCGGCGACAATTTTCATCGCGGCCAGCTGGTGTTCGCGCATCGCATCAAACGAAATGTCCTGCGCCGCCTCGGTTTGGGCCTGGATCCGGCCGGTGTCTTCGTCGGGGAAAAATCCCTTGGGAATCACGACGAACAAATACACCGTCGCGATGAAAATCGCCAGCGACACCAGCATCGTCGTGAGGCGATGGCGCATGACGATCTGCAACGTGCGGTCGTAAGCGTCGCGCGTCCCGTCGAAGAAACGCTCAAAAGCGTTGTAAAGTTTCCCGTGCTTTTTCTCTTTTTCCGAATGCACAAAACGGCTGCACATCATCGGCGTCAGCGTCAGCGAAACGAAACCCGAAAACAAAACCGCCACCACGATGGTCACGGCGAATTCGTGCAGCAATCGTCCGAGCAATCCGCTCATGAACAAAATCGGGATGAACACCGCCGAAAGCGACAGGGTCATGGAAATGATCGTGAAGCCGATTTCCTTCGAGCCTTTGAGCGCAGCTTCCATCGCCGGCTCGCCCATTTCCATGTGGCGCACGATGTTTTCGAGCATCACGATGGCATCGTCCACCACAAACCCGACGCACAGCGTCAGCGCCATCAGCGAAAGATTGTCGAGGCTGTAATTGAGCAGCGCCATGGCGGCAAAAGTGCCGATCAGCGACATCGGCAGGGCGAGGCTGGGAATGACCGTGGCCGAAAGATTTCGCAGGAACAGAAAAATGACCAGGATCACGAGACACACGGCGAGGAACAAGGTGTGTTCCACATCGGCCACCGATTTGCGGATGGTCAATGACCGGTCAATGAGCACCTCCAGACTCACCGATGCCGGAATGGCGGCGCGGAACTTCGGCAGCAATTGTTTAATGTTGTCCACCACTTCAACCGTGTTCGCGCCCGGCTGGCGCTGGATGGACAATACGACGGCGCGCGTGCTGTTATACCACGCCATGCTTTTGTCGTTTTGCACGCTGTCGAGCACATTTCCCAATTGCTCCAGCCGGACCGGCTTGCCGTTGCGATACGCGACAATCATCGGGCGAAAATCCGCCGCCACGTTGAGCTGGCCGTTGGCCTGGACGGTGAACGCCTGATGCTTGCCGTACAGCGTGCCGAGCGGCTGGTTCACGTTGCCCGCTTCCACGGCCTGTTCGACCTGATCAATGCCGAGTCCGTAGGCCGCAAGTTTGTTCGGGTCAACCTGGATGCGGACGGCATACGGCTGCGCGCCGAACACGCCGACCTGGGCGACGCCGTTGACCTGGGAAATCTGCTGCGCCAGCAGATTTTCCGCGTAATTGTCCACGTCCGACATCGGCAGCGTCGGTGAGAACATCGCCAGAAAAAGAACCGGCGAATCCGCCGGATTGACTTTCTGATACGTCGGCGGCGTCGGCAGGTTCGGCGGCAACTGCCGCGACGCCTTGGAAATCGCCGACTGCACATCCTGCGCCGCGGAGTCAATGTTGCGGTCCAGCGAGAATTGAATGGTGATGGAGACCGAGCCGACCGAGCTGACCGACGACATCGAATCCACCCCGGCGATGGTGGAAAATTGCTTTTCGAGCGGCGTCGCGACCGACGACGCCATCGTCTGGGGGCTTGCGCCGGGCAGACTCGCCGAAACGGAAATAGTCGGGTAATCCACGCTCGGCAGATCGCTCACCGGCAGCTGGCGAAAACCGATGAGGCCGAACAATAAAATACCGGCCATGACCAGCGTGGTCATCACCGGCCGGCGGATGAACAGTTCGGGAATGCTCATGGCTCGTTCGTGGCAGCCATCGTCGTGGCGGCAGGAGCAGAATTTTTGATGCTGACTGTCGCACCGGGCGCGAGGCGCAACTGTCCGTCCGTCACCACGGTCTCGCCGGCGACCAGACCTTTTCCCACCACGGTCTCGCCTTGGTAAGTGACGCCCGTCGAAACGGGGCGGTTTTCGACGATCTGAATGGTTGCGTTGGTCGGGTTCGGTTTCACGACGTAGATGAACTGGCCCTTCTGCCCGGTCTGCACCGCCTGCGACGGCACGACAATCGCATTGGTTAATTCCGAGAATTTCAACGTCACCTGCACAAATTGTCCCGGCCAGAGTTCGTTGTCCTCATTGGCAAACGTCGCCTTGAGCAGGATCGTGCCGGTCGTTGTGTCCACCGTATTGTCGATGAAGGTCAGTTCACCCTGCGGCGGCGGGCCTTCCAGATTTTCATACACCGCCGTCACCGCCAGCGGTTTTCCGTTCAATTGCTTTTTGATCACCGGCAAATATCGTTCCGCCACGGCAAACACCACATAGATCGGATGGATTTGATTGATCGTCAGCAGGGTGTCGTCCGGCGCTTTCACCACGTTGCCTTCGTGGAATTGGAGGCTCCCCGTCCGTCCGTCAAACGGCGCGCGGATTTTGGTGAACTCCAGGTTCAGCTGCGCGTTGGTCACGGCGGCCCCGTCGGCCGTCACCGTGCCGATGAGCGCGTCGAGCGCCGCCTTGCTCGTGTCAAACTCGTCCTGGGAAACCAGCTTTTGCTCAAACAGCTTTTGTTCGCGGTCAAACTGGATCTGGGCGTTCTGCCGCTGCGCCGTGTCGCGGGCCAGCGCCGCGCGGGCCGCATCCAGCGCCGCCTGCGTCGCCCGTGAATCAATGGTGAACAGCAGGTCGCCCTTGTTGACGGTCTGACCTTCCTTGAAGTTCACCTCGCTGATGATGCCGCCGACTTGCGGCCGGATCGTGACGGATGAATAGGCCACCACATGGCCGACCGGCGGCGGATCGATCTGCACCGGCACATTCGTGGTGAACGCCTGCGCCACCAACACCGGCGCGGCGGCCGCCTCCGGTTTGCCTTTGCCGCGCGAACAGCCGCCCGCGAGGGCTGCCGCCATAAAGATCACCGCGAGGGCAGGGTGGATGGGGAATTTGATTTTCATGTTCATTGGCCGGGAAGTTTTTCTGCCGGCGGTGTTTTCACCGGCCGGAAAGCCGCTGCAAATTTTTCCAGAAAAGCGGCGTGGGCGGCCTGGAATTTTGGGTCGGTGGCGCTTTGGCCCATGAGCAGGCGGGTCAATTGCGGGAACGCCATGGGATACATCGTCAGCGACTGCATCGCCAGGGCCAGATGCCGCGCGTCAAAATCGGCGGACAATTCGCCGCGGACCTGCCGCTGGCGGAGGCGCTTCAACCATTCGGCCGATTGCGCGCGCCGTTCGGTTTCGTCAATGACCTTTTTTCCGTCGCCCTGGAGGGCCTCCCATTCCAGCAGGCGGATCCAGTCCGGATCGGCACACGCCGTCTTGAACCAGAAGGGCAGCCGCTCCGCCGGGTCGCTCGCCAGATTGGCCGCCCAGGCGCGCCGTTCGGCGATTTTGTGGCGCAGCACCGCGCGGAACAACTGTTCCTTGTTGCCGAAATAATGATAGAGCATCCGCTTGTTGATCGCCGCCCGGCGGGCGATCACATCCACGCGCGCGCCGGCAAACCCCTGCGTGGCGAATTCCTTGAGGGCGGCGGCCAGGATCCGTTCGCGGGTGCGTTCCGGATTGCGCGTCTTCACGTTTTGGTTTTTGGCGGGTCTGGCCATGCTGGGTGATAAGTAACCATTAAGTTACTTGTAGCGCAAGCCGGTTTTTCCTGCGGCGGGGGACGGGATCAGTCATCCGCGCGCTTCACCAGGATGATGACTTCGCCGCTGTCGTCCGCCTGGATCAGCAGCGGTTTGCCGAACGTGACCACGAAGTTGGAATTCAATCCCACTTGAAGCTGCGAATAGGAACTGCCGCTGCCCGGGCCGGAAAAGGTGCTGGTCACATACGGCACCGTGCGGCCGAGGAACAATTGGAGCCGGCCTTTTTCCGGGTTCAATTCCTGAAGCGAACCGGAAAGTTTCACCGTGGTGGGCACGTCGGCGTTGTTGATCTTGACCGCGCCGGACACGGTGTCCAGTTGGAAAGAACCTTCGGTGGTGACGATCTGCAACGCGTTCGTGCCTTTTTTGGCGTCCTTCCATTCCACGCGGATCACATAGTTGACAGCGGGTTTGGCGGGCAGGGGTTGCTGCATGCCGGGCGGCTGGAAGGCGTTGGGCGGCATTCCGCCGGATCGCGGCAACGGGGCTTGCGGCGTGGCGTTGGGCGGAACTTGTGCCAGACAGGTGCCGGCCAGCAGCATGGCAACAGCCAGAAGGCGGAGAGGATTCATGGGAACGCAGCTTTCAAAGCCGCGCTCGAATCGTCAAGGAAAAAGCGCCTGCCGCTGGATTCCCTCTCCGCCTCTAACGGGTTTGAACGCAAAGACGCCAAGGTGCAAAGACGCGGCGCACGTTTCTTCCTCTCCGCGCTGGGGAGAGGGTGATATCGGCGTTAATCCGCGTTCATCAGCGGTTAAAAGTTTTGGCTCTCCGCAGCTTTGCGTTCAAATAAAAAACCCACGGCGCGGGCCGTGGGTGCTGATCGCAAAAAATATTTCAACCTTTCGGACGCAGCTTTTTCAACAGCCAGCCGAATGGATCGTAGAACTCATCCACCACGCGTTCCTTCAACGGAATGATCGCATTGTCGGTGATGGTGATGTGTTCCGGGCAGACCTTGGTGCAGCACTTGGTGATGTTGCAGAAGCCGATGCCCTGCGACTGCTTGAGTTCCGGCAGGCGGTCTTCGGTATCGAGCGGGTGCATCTCCAGCGCGGCGGTGTAAACGAGGAAGCGCGGGCCGATGAATTCGTCGTGCTTGTGATGGTCGCGCAAGACGTGGCAGACGTCCTGGCAGAGAAAACATTCGATGCACTTGCGGAATTCCTGCACGCGATCCACGTCCTCCTGCTGCATCCGCCAGGTGCCGTCCTCGGCGTCGGGCTTGCGCGGCTTGAATTTTTTGATCTTCGTTTTGACGCGGTAATTCCACGACACATCGGTCACGAGATCACGAATGCTCGGAAACGCGCGCATCGGCTCGATGGTGATGGGCTTGTCCGTGTTCAGCGTGTCCATGCGCGTCATGCACATGAGCTTCGGCATGCCGTTGATCTCCGCCGAACAGGAACCGCATTTGCCGGCCTTGCAATTCCAGCGGCAGGAGAGGTCGTTCGCCTGCGTCGCCTGGATCTTGTGGACAACGTCGAGGACGACGAGACCCTCGGTGATCTCCGTGGTGTAATCCACGAACTTGCCGCCGGTGGCGTCGCCGCGCCAGATTCGAAAAGTAACGGTCTTGTTCATTTCAATTTTTTATTCGTAGCAGCCGACGTGAGCCGGCTCATTTTAATTTGAGCGGACTCACGTCCGCTGCCACCGGTGGTTACTTCATTTCCTCGATGACTTGTTTCAACGCTTCAGGCATGGCCGGAATCGGCTCGCGGCGCAATTGCATCAGGCCATCCGCACCTTTGGAAATGACGCTGTTGTATGTGGCCGCCGCCGGATCCTTGTCCGGGAAATCTTCGCGGAAATGGCCGCCGCGGCTTTCCTTGCGGTCAATGGCCGCGCGCGTGATGGCCTCGGAAATCGTGAGCAGATGTTTCAAGTCGATCGCCGTGTGCCAGCCGGAATTGTATTCGCGGTGGCCGTAAACGCAGACGGTCTTCTCGCGCTCGTAAAGTTTGCCCAGCCCGTCCAGTGCCTGTTTCATCTCGTCTTCGCGCCGCACGATGCCGACGAGCTTCTGCATCATGTCCTGCAATTCATGCTGCACCTGATACGGGCCGTTGGCGGTCGCGCCGGTTTTCTCACCACGATCATAGGGTGCGAGGGCTTCGCGCGCGGCAGCCTCGACTTGCGAGTCGTTGATGGAACCGGAGGAGTTTTCCTTGGCAAATTTCGCGGCATATTCGCCGGCGCGTTTGCCGAACACGATCAGGTCGGACAGGGAATTTCCACCCAGCCGGTTCGCGCCGTGCAGGCCGGCGGCGCATTCGCCCGCGGCATAAAGTCCAGGCACGTTGGTCGCCTGCGTGTCGCCGTTCACGCGGATGCCGCCCATCGCGTAATGCGTGGTCGGGCCGACTTCCATCGGCTCCTTGGTGATGTCGAGGTTCGCCAGTTGCATGAACTGGTGATACATCGAGGGGAGTTTCTTTTTGATGTGCTCCGGCGCGTTCGACATCTTTTCCTTGATCCAGGAAATATCGAGGAACACGCCGCCATGCGGACTGCCGCGGCCGGCCTTGACTTCGCGATTGATGCAGCGGGCCACGTGATCGCGCGTCAGCAGCTCCGGCGGACGCTTCGCGTTCTTGTCGTTCTGCGTGTAACGCCAGCCTTCCTCGGGGTCGGTCGAGGTCTGCGATTTGTAATTGTCGGGAATGTCGTCATACATGAAGCGCTTGCCGTCCTTGTTGCGCAACACGCCGCCTTCGCCGCGCACGCTCTCGGTCACGAGAATGCCCATGACGCTCGGCGGCCAGATCATGCCCGTCGGATGAAACTGGATGAATTCCATGTCCAGCAATTCTGCGCCGGCATGATACGCCAGCGACACGCCGTCGCCGGTGCCTTCCCAGGAATTGCTCGTGACCTTGTAAGCGCGGCCCAGCCCGCCGGTGCAAACCACGACGGCCTTCGCCTTGAAAACCCGGAAACGTCCGCGCTCGCGGTCGTAACCAAACGCGCCCACGACCCGGCCGCCGTCCTTGAGCAGGTCCACGATCGTGTATTCCATGTGCACCGTGATGCCCTGATGGATGCCGTGATCCTGCAGTGTGCGGATCATCTCCAAGCCCGTGCGGTCACCAACGTGCGCGAGGCGCGGATAGCGATGGCCGCCGAAATTGCGCTGCGAAATTTTTCCTTCCTTCGTGCGGTCAAACACCGCGCCCCAGGCTTCCAGTTCATGAACGCGTGCCGGCGCTTCCTTGGCGTGCAACTCGGCCATGCGCCAGTTGTTGACGTATTGCCCGCCGCGCATCGTGTCGGCGAAATGAACCTTCCAGCTGTCGCGGTCGTCCACGTTGCCCATCGCCGCCGCCATGCCGCCTTCGGCCATGACCGTGTGCGCCTTGCCCAAAAGTGATTTGCAGATCAATCCGACCTTGACGCCCGCCGCCGACGCTTCGATGGCCGCGCGCAGTCCCGCGCCACCGGCGCCGATGACCAGCACGTCGTATTCGTGAGTTTCGTAATTAGTAGCCACAGGGGATTTTTTTGGTTCGGGTTTTAGAATTTGAAGAAAATGAAATCGTGGATGGTGCCGCTCGTGCAGAGGCGGATGTAAACATCCGTGAACCCGACCCAGAACAAACTGATCCACGCCCACAGCATATGGCGCGTGTTCAGGCAGCTGACGCAGTTGTAGGCCTTGGCGCAGGTGGGTGCCTTGGACTTGGAATCCAGAAAGCCGCCGATCAAATGCCGCAGCGAGTGGCAGCCGAAAGTGTAGAGGCCGAGAAAAACTGCGTTCAAGGTCAGCACAATCGTGCCCACGCCGATGCCGAAATGTTCCTTGCCGATCGCATCCGTGAACCACAGGCCCAGCCAGGCGTCATAGGAAAGGATCACGATGAACAGGGCTGCCACATAAAACATGTAGCGATGGATGTTTTGGATGATGAGCGGGAACGACTGTTCGCCCAGAAATTTTTTGCGCGGCTCGCCGACGGCGCAGTTGATCGGGTCGGCCCAGAACGCCTTGTAATACGCGCCGCGATAATAATAGCAGGTGAACCGGAAACCGGCCGGAGCCCACAAAACCAGAAAGGCCGGCGAGAACGGCAGCAAGGCCGGCCACCAGGCCGGTTTGCCGCCGAACAGCGCGTGCGGCGAGTAGCCGAATATTTCCGGCGAGAAAAAGGGCGAGAGATAATTCGCGCCGTTGCCGTTGAACCAGTAGGCGCAATTCCCATCGTGTAACGGGTTGAAGGCCGACCAGGTTGAATAAATGATAAAGGCGGAAAAACCCAGGAACACGAACAGCGGTTGCACCCACCAGGCGTCGGGGCGGGTCGTTGCCCCGAACGGGCGTTGTTTGGGAAGCGTGTCAGCGTAAGCCATAAGCCTTAAGAAACTAGTTATCTATCAGGCCAGCGTCAACGCGGGAAAAAAGTTATAAGCCTTGCTTGGGGGATGGTTGCCACCGGCTTATCGCTTCGCGGTCCACTCGTTGAGACCGCGCTCGCCGGTTGGCGCCGGTGAACACCCGAGCAATTCCAGCGCTTCGCCGACCAGATACAGCGAACCCGTGACCACGATAAAACCCTCGTCTTTACAGGCGATCAACGCCTCCGCGATGTTTTTACAGGCGATGACGTCCGTTCCCGGGTTGGCGGAACGGAATGCCGCCGCGAGTTCGTCCGCCGCCACCGTGCGTTCGCTGGCGACGGGCACCGTGAAAATTTTCGCGGCGAACGGCGCGAGGATTTCGCACATCGGCCGCCAGTCCTTGTCGCCGAGAAAGCCGGCGATGAGCGCGAACGGAACGCCGAGCACCGTCTCGGCCAGTTGCGGCTGACTTTTGTAACTTGCCGAGACGGTGCTCGGCGTTCCACTCGGCAGCGCCGCGCGCAACGCTTCCACGCCTGCGACATTGTGCGCGCCATCGAGGAGGATTTTCTGCCCGCCGCGCTCGATGAGCTGCAACCGGCCTGGCCAGTTGACTTGCGCAAGGCCGGCGCGGATTTGCTCGTCGGTTACACGGATCTGCTGTTGCAAAACCTCCACTGTGGCCAGCGCAAGAGCGGCATTGGTTTTTTGGTGTTCGCCCAGAAGCGAGGCATGATGCGTGATGCGTGATGCGTGATGTGGTTGGACCCGCGTCAGCGCTGCACAATTTTCGCGGGCTATGCGCTCAATCACACGCAATGCCTCCGGCGCATCCGTTGCCGTGACGACGGGCACGCCCGGCTTGATGATGCCGGCCTTTTCCGCCGCGATTTTCTCCAGCGTGTCGCCCAGCCATTGCTGATGGTCCAACGCGATGTTGGTGATGACGCTCGCCAGCGGCGTGACGATGTTCGTCGCGTCGAGCCGTCCGCCGAGGCCGGTTTCCCAGATCACCAGGTCGCATTTCTGTTCGGCGAAATACTTCAGGGCCATGACCGTGACGAATTCGAACAAGGTAGGCTGGATGGTTTGCCCGCCGGACGGAACGCCGAGCACCGTCTCGGCATGTTGGTGATGGGTTGAAACCGGCCGAGACGGTGCCCGGCGTTCCAAACTCGTGCGCAGCTCATCTATCAACCGCACCACGTCCGCCTCGCTGATGAATTGCCGGTTCACCTGAATGCGCTCGCGGAAGGAAACCAGGTGCGGCGAGGTGAACAAGCCGACGCGCAAGCCCGCCGCACGGTAAATGCTTTCGAGCATGGCGCAGGTCGAGCCTTTGCCGTTGGTGCCGGCGACGTGGATGAAGCGGAGTTTGTTTTGCGGATCGCCGGCGAGCGCGGCGAGATGGCGCGTGGTTTCCAGCCCGAAATGCGAGCCGAACATTTGCAGGCCGTAAAGAAACTGGATGGCTTCGGAATAATTCACGGCGAAAATTTGCCGATTACCGTTCGGCAATAAACGTAATGTCGTAGGAAGTTTTATCGGTGGATTTCACCACTCGCGGGCGTTCGCGTCCACCATCGTCGTGACCATCGCGCCCGACGCTGTAAATCACATAACCTTTGGCGAGACGATGATAGAGGAGTGGTTCACCAGCGAAAGGATCATTTGGAACATTCGTAAGAAATTGTGGCGTCAGTTCATTTAAATTTTCTAGCAACTTTCCGCGTGCCAATCGAAAGCGTTCGATGGCAATTGCGGTTGTCGCCAAACGAACGCGTGCAAAACTATCGGCTTCCTTAATTACTGAACCGGACATGGCTGGTAAAAGCATCGTTGAAAAAATGCAGTAATGTCCGCGCGCGGTTTCAGCCATTTTTTCAGAGATATTTGTTATCGCCATACTTTGCGGTGGGGGGAGTTTGGCAAAAGAAATATTGGTTTCCATTGCTTCCAAATAAAAATTCAAGTCGCGTTCAAAAATGCCGGTCGCTTTCAAAAGCTGTGACGACCTTTGCGGTGCTGGCGATTCGTCTTGGGGTGCTTCAAAGTTTGAAAGTTGCTGTTTCATCTTCGCCAAACTCGGACGGAACACCGAAACAGCCATTGCCCGTTCGCCAATCAATCCTCGCGCAATGAAATTGGTTTCTTTTTGTTGCGTAAAAACGCCAGCCAAATTGGTCAGCTCCGCATTGTTCAATTCACCGGAGTTAAAACGATTTTCTAATGTCGCGATTCCAATCCTGACCAACGCAAATCGCACAAGTTGTGAGATCAGCGTCGGTTCTTCATTAAGTGTTCGCGCTATTCCAAGAATTTCTTTAACAGAGACGTCTGCATTTGCTGGCTGGCTGGAATCAATGGCGAGTGCGGCTCGATATTCACAAAGGAGCGCCAACTCTTTCACTTCGTCCAAGTGACGCAATAATGTTTCAAATCCTGGTGAAAAATCTACCGGATAACGACTTTTTGATAATTTTATGGCTTCACTCACTTTGGCAAGCGTGTTGGAATTCATTTCGACATAGCCAGTGAGTAATTGAACTTGGTCGTTCGTTAAATGTTGTCCGCGTTCGGGAAATTGAAATCGGTCAACTTCATTGGAGCGACTGCCGGGATAATTTTGCAAAAGCACGAAGGCTTGGGTCATTACTAATGCGGCATTTTCATTGTCAGGGACGGTGGGATAATAGTCGTTTAGTTCGTTGCCATTTGTTGGCAAGCCGACGGCGCGAATCGCAGCAAATTTCGCACTCACTTCATGCCCCAGATTTACGCGCCAAATGATGAAGCTAATGACTATCAACGCAAAAAATAAAACGCAAATTCTGAAAAAGATGCGTTTCATAATTCACAGCGGCTTGTGGTGGATGTATTGGTGCGCCGCCGCAATGAAGCCCTTGAACAGCGGATGCGGCTGGTGCGGCTTGCTCAAAAATTCCGGGTGGAACTGGCTGGCGATGAAAAAGGGATGCTCCTTCAGTTCGATGATCTCGACCAGCTTGCCGTCGGGCGAAGTGCCGCTGAACAGGAAGCCGGCCTTCTCGAATTTTTCCCGGTAATGATTGTTGAACTCGTAACGGTGGCGGTGGCGTTCGTGGATGACGAACGAGCCATACAGTTTGCCGGCCATCGAGCCGACAATCAGCTGGCAGGCCTGCGCGCCCAGCCGCATCGTGCCGCCTTTCTTGGTCACCTTTTTCTGCGCGTCGAGCAGCGCGATGACCGGGTGCGGTGAATTTTCATCGAACTCGGTCGAGTGCGCCTTCTCCAGTTTCAGAACGCTGCGGGCGAATTCAATCGTCGCGATCTGCATGCCAAGGCAGAGGCCAAGGTAGGGGATCTTGTTTTCGCGCGCGTATTTGGCGGCGAGGATTTTTCCCTCGATGCCGCGTTCGCCGAAACCGCCGGGCACGCAGATGCCGCCCAAACCGCTCAACATTTTTTCCGCGCCGAATTTTTCGATCTCCTCCGCGTCCACCTGCACGATCTCCACGCCGCAATCGTTGCCGATGCCGCCATGGATGATCGCCTCGTAAACCGATTTGTAGGCGTCCTGCAGGCCGATGTATTTGCCGACCACGCAGACGCGCACGCGATGCTGTGGCGCGATGAGCTTGCGGATGACCTCCTGCCAGTGCGTCATGTTCGGCGCGGGCGTGGCGAGATGCAACAGCCGGCAGACCAGATCGTCCAGGCGTTCGCGTTGCAGCATCAGCGGCATTTCATAGATGGAATGATCCACGTCCTTGGCCTCGATAACGCCTTCGAGGGGGACGTTGCAGAACATGGAGATTTTCTCGCGCAATTCCTTGTCGAGCGGCTTCTCGCAGCGGCAGACGATGACGTGCGGCATGATGCCGATTTCGCGCAGCTTGGCGACGGATTGCTGCGTCGGCTTCGTCTTCAATTCACCGGCGGCCTTGATGAACGGAACGTAGGTGACGTGCAGAAAAATCGCGTTGTTGTAGCCGACTTCCAGCGCGAACTCGCGGATGGCTTCCAGGAACGGCAGCCCCTCGATGTCGCCGGTGGTGCCGCCGATTTCCGTGATGATGACATCCGCCTTGGATTTTTCGGCGAGGACGTGGATACGGTTTTTGATTTCGTCCGTGACGTGCGGAATCACCTGGACCGTCTTGCCGAGATATTTTCCCTCGCGCTCGTTGTTGAGCACGGTCTGATAAACCTGGCCGCTCGTGAGATTGTTCAGGCGCGTGAGCTTGACGTTCGTGAAGCGCTCGTAATGGCCGAGGTCGAGGTCGGTTTCCGCGCCATCGTCGAGCACGTAAACCTCGCCGTGCTGATACGGCGACATCGTGCCCGGATCCACGTTAAGATACGGGTCGAACTTTTGCAGCGCGACCTTGAGCCCGCGGTTTTCGAGCAGCGTGCCGAGCGCCGCCGCGGTCAAACCCTTGCCGAGCGAACTCACCACCCCACCGGTTACAAATATGAATTTCATCTTAGTTAAGTTGAGAGAATTTTGAGTTGAGAGTTGAGTGTTGCGCGCTTCTCTCAACTCTCAACTCAAACAACTCTCAACAATTTCTCCACCCGCGCCACGTCTTCCGGCATGTCCACGCCCACGCTGTCGTAATCCACTTTCACGACGGCGATCTGGATGCCGTTTTCCAGCGCGCGCAACTGCTCCAGCTTCTCCGCGTTTTCCAGCGGTGACACCGGGAACTTCACCAGCCGCAGCAGCGTCTCGCGCCGGTAGCCGTAAATGCCGAGATGCTTCAAAAAAGGAAACGCCGCCAACTGTTCAGTCACCGGACGGTTGGCGGCCTCGCGCAGATACGGAATCGTGCGCCGGGAAAAATATAACGCGTGACCGGCGGCGTTGACAACGACTTTTACGACGTTCGGATTGTCCAGCTCGGCAGGATTTTTGACCGGCGTCGCCGCCGTGGACATTTCGTTCTGCGCCAGTGCGTTCGCCACCGCGTCAATCACCGCCGGATCAATCAGCGGCTCATCGCCCTGGATGTTCACCACCGCGTCGCCACCGCAGCGTTCGGCCACTTCTGCGATGCGGTCCGAGCCGCTGGGATGTTCCGGGCGCGTCATCTCGACGCGGCAGAAATTCTGCGCCACCTCCCAGATGCGCGTGTCATCCGTGGCCACGATGACCTCGCTCAACGACTTCGCCCGCTGGCATTGCTCGACGACGTGTTGGATGAGGGGCTTGCCCGCGATGAGGTGCAACGGCTTGCCGGGGAACCGGGTGGAAGCAAAGCGCGCGGGAATGATGCCGAGAATTTTCACGAGGACTGATTAAGCCACAGATTGGACCCGAACCGCAAGCGCGAGGTTGATTTGCATCAACGCTTCGACTTGTCAGTGTTCAATTTTTCAAGGTAGGGGCTGCAAAGCGGATCGCCGATGACCACGTCTTCCCAGCCGACAAAATGGGACGCGGCATAAAAACTTTCCGCCAGCGTGTAGCCGGCGGTATAGCGGTCAAAAACGATCGTGGGCGACGCGATTGCCTGCAAGAGCGGTTCGTCCGTGTATCCTTTTGCGCCGGTAAGCCCATGCGCGATCAGATCAACCATCAAGGATTGTCCGCCGGTCGTTGGCAGAAAAGTCCGCGCGCTGGTGGAAACCGCCGTGTCAGACAGCGCACCCGGCGCAAAATAAAGCGAGCGGTAAGCGTTGGTGGAATAGAAATCGTTGCTTTCCCAGGAGCGTTCATCGTTGCTGCCCCATGAAAAATACCCAAGGAGATTGGAACGACCGCCGATGAATTTCGTGGTCAAATCGAGTTCGACCGGAATGCTGCGATTCGTCAACACGTCATAAGCATGGCGCATGTCCGCATTGAATTCGCTGTAATGCGATTCCGCCGGAATATTCGTGCCGGTAATCGGTCCGGGTTGTGTGGCTTTATCGCCCAAGCCAAAAATTGGTTCCACGTCCAGCAAGACTTCTCCCCGGGCCAGGATTTGCGCGATGTTTTGTTCCGCTGCCAGTGAACGCGCCACCAAAGCCTTGGCATCGGCGGCGGTGTAACCGTCCAACCGGGTCACCAGATAGCCGCCAAACTTCGCGTGGGAAAACGGTTCGGTCGCATTCCAATAGCGATTGGAATACGCGCAGCCGGTCGCGCCGGAACCGGTGATGTCAATTTTAATCGCGCCGGGCAGGCTGGCATAATCCAGCGCCGCCAAAGTGCTGTCCACCGACGGATGCCCGCGAATGTTTTTCGGCTCATGACTGTGTTCGTCACAACTGCCCAGGGCCGAACCAGTGATGCGGATCGGAATGCCTTTGGTCAGCACGATGAAGTCAATGTTCGTGTGCGCCGCCAAATAATCACGAATCGGGTTTTCGATGGATTGAACATAATCTGCCAGGGCAATGGTTTCATTCTTCGTGTTGAGCGCCGAATCCTGGCAATGGATTGGAAGCACATTAGTGATCCTGCGTTTGAGCGCATAATCATCCGCAGTCTCACGCGAAACCGGGCTGTTCATGTTGATCACGAGCAATACTTGATCCGGACTGCGTTTTTTCGAGTTCACCTCTACGGAATAAACGGATGACGGCAACAACCAGAAAAGCAATAAAAGCTGGAAAAATTGCGCATTAGATGCAACGAGTGCAAGCGGCTTGCCGGGGAACCGTGTGGAAGCAAAGCACGCGGGAAGGATGCCGGGAATTTTCACGTGGCACATTTAGCCACAGTTCGCGCCGATTCGTCACGCCGAAACGAGGGCGGGATTCATCGCCCCACGGCAAAAAAGAGGTCGGATTTGCCAACTGACGTTTAGCCCGTTGCCGTCCATCGCTGTTATTGGTTAAAGCGTCAATATAGTTTATGGCATGGCTGTTATCGGCCTGTAACCAAGTTTCCTTTAGATTATGACTACCGCAGAGAATCGAAAAAATCACCGGTCCAACCATGTCCTGCCTGTCAAAGGCGTGGACTGGCTGCACAACCCGGTTTTCAACAAGGGCACCGCGTTCAGCGATGCGGAACGCGATGCGCTCGGCCTGCGCGGCTTGCTGCCGCCGCACGTCCAGACCATGCACGAGCAGGTGGCGCGCGTGATGAGCAATTTCCGCAGCAAGTCCAGCGATTTGGAGCGTTACATCCAGATCGTCGGCCTGCAGGACCGGAATGAAACCCTCTTTTATCGCGTGGTCATGGACAACCTGGAAGAAATGATGCCGATCATATACACGCCCACCGTCGGCAAGGCGTGCCAGGAATACGGCCATATTTTCCGCCGTTCGCGAGGGCTGTTTGTGTCGCTGAATGACCGTGGTCACATTGAAAAAGTTTTGCGGAACTGGCCGACGCACGACGTGAAGGTGATTGTCGTCACGGACGGTGAACGCATCCTCGGCCTCGGAGACCTGGGCGCGTCCGGCATGGGCATTCCGGTCGGCAAGCTCTCGCTTTACACCGCCTGCGCCGGCATCCATCCCACGCAATGCCTGCCCATCACCATTGACGTCGGCACCAACAACGAAGCTTTTCTCAAGGACCCGCTCTACATCGGATTGCGCCAGAAACGGCTGAAGGGCGGGGAATTCGACGCGGTCATCGAGGAGTTCATGGTCGCCGTCGAAAAAGTTTTCCCCGAAGCCCTCGTGCAGTTTGAGGATTTTGGCAACAGCAACGCCTTTCGCCTGCTGGAAAAATATCGCGACCGCGCCTGCACGTTCAACGACGACATCCAGGGCACCGGCTCCGTGGCGCTCGCGGGCATTCTTTCCGCGCTGCGGCTGACCGGGGAGAAATTGCCCGACCAGCGTGTGCTGTTTCTCGGCGCGGGCGAGGCTGGCATCGGCATTGCCGAAAACATTGTCAACGTCTTGGTCGAAGACGGGCTGCCGCTGGCGGAGGCTCGCAAACGCTGCTGGTTCGTGGATTCCAAAGGCCTCATTGTCCAAGGCCGTGATCAGCTCACCACCCACAAATTGCCTTACGCCCACGATCACGCGCCGTGTGCGGACCTGCTCTCCGCCGTGCGATCTCTCAAGCCCACGATGCTCATCGGCGTCTCCGGTCAGGCGAAAAGTTTCACGCTGGAAATCATCAAAGCGATGGGCCAATTCAACCAGCGTCCGGTGATTTTTGCCTTGTCGAATCCCACCTCCAAAGCCGAATGCACCGCCGGGGAAGCCTACATCGGGACCATGGGCCGCGCGGTCTTCGCCAGCGGCAGTCCGTTCGCGCCCGTCAAACTCAACGGCCAGACGCATGTGCCGGGGCAGGGGAACAACGCCTACATTTTCCCCGGCGTCGGCCTGGGCGTGGTCAGCACCGGCGCACGGCGGGTGACCGATTCCATGTTCATCCAGGCCGCGCGCACACTCGCATTGCTGATCCGCGGGAACGAACTGGCCGAAGGCCGCGTTTATCCCTCGCTGAACCGCATCCAGGAAGTATCGCTCGCCATCGCCATCGCGGTGGCCGAGGAGGTGTATGCGAAAAAGCTGAATCGCCTGCCGCGTCCCGCCGATCTGCCCGCATATCTACGTTCGCAGATGTTCAAGCCGGAATATCCCGATTACTGCAAGAAGTGAACGCCGTGTGAAATCGCCCGGACGGATCACTCATTCACTCTTTCAGGAAAATCGCTGAACACGCCGTCCACGCCGAGCGCTCGCATCGCGGCGATCTCCGCCGGCTCATTGACGGTGTAAACAAACACCTTCAGCCCGCGCTGATGCGCATCGGCCACGAGCTTGGGCGTCACGCAGCGTTTGCTGGCGTGCAACGACCACGCGCCCAGTTCTTCCGCAAACTGCGCCAGTCCGCGCGGCACCTTTGTGATTAACGGGGCGATGCGGATTTCCGGACACAACTCCTTGACCTCGCGGATCTGCGCGTGGTCGAACGAGGAAACCAAGAAGTCGTCGAAGCTCCAGCCGCGTTGGTTCACGTATTCAGCAATGAGCGCAACGACCGGCGCGGCGGTGTGCGGGCCTTTGAGTTCGACGTTGATGATGGCACGCCGGTTCACCGCCTCGAAGATCTCCGTCAGCGTGGGAATCTTTTCACCCAGGCCGGCGTCGAGCGTGCGGAGATAGGTGAAGGACTTTTCCATCACGCGACCGTGGCCGTTGGTCGTGCGTTCCAAAGTATCGTCGTGGATCACCACCAACTGGCCGTCCGCAAGATACACGTCCACCTCCACCCCGTCCGCGCCCAGTTTCAGCGCGCGGAGCACGGAACGGACCGTGTTCTCCGGCTCGTGTCCGCGCGCGCCGCGATGGCCGAAGCAGAATAATTTAGATGTCGTCATTGACGATGTTGGAGAAAGCGAGTCGCCCAAGGCGACCTCATGGCAACAGCACTGACCGATAGAACTGCTGATCTGCATCCGGCATGGCCGAATTTGTAAAGCCGAACACGCCGTTCACCGGATAATTTGTGCAGATGCCCGCCCAATTCAGGAGGTCCGAAGAGGCTTGGATGGCGTAAGCGTGATCGTCATATCCGGTGAACTGGACCAGCGGCCGGCCGTCTGCCAAAGCTGCCGAGCCGATGGAATCGGCACGCAGCCGCGATAATAGCTGGCTCGGAATTATTTCGTAAGCTTCATCATTGATCCGGTTGGTGGTGTTCAGTCCAGCGAGGAATGGGGATTTGTCCGTCAATTCTGGCGTGATTAAAATATCGCCAACATCTGTGAAAAATTGTCCGGGCTGAAGCGATCGTTTTGATTGGATGGCGTTGGCAATGAGCGACGCTTCGGTGGAATTCGACGAGATGAGAACGGCGTCAAATTGGCCGGGGAGGTTGGTGTAGGCTGTCAGCCCATTGAGCAGTCCCTGCCACGCATTCGGATCAGGATTATTCACGGAAAAAAGCGACGCGAGGTTGTTAGTGTTGAGTAACGCCGCCAGCAGACTTGCGATATGCCAGTCACGAACGGGTGCGGTGTTAGTGGCATCAAACCGGTTTGCGTTGCCAGTCCAGTTCGTCCAAGTAGCGAGACCGCTGGTGCTGCCGGTTAAATTCAGGATGTTGGTCGCCTTGAGGAAAATCGTCTGCCACGGCGTGCCGCGATGGATCCGGCCAATCCAGTCAGGACGCAACGGCTGGCCGTCAGGGAAATTCCAATTGTCCGATTGTTTCACCAACGGATCTTTGTAAGCCCGGTTAAACCCGTTTTGATCGATGCCTGCAAAGGGTTGTGAAGCTCTGCCCCACGGCTGATAGCGGGCGTTCAATTGGCCCATGTCAGGTAATATGGTCAAAGGTGAATGCTGTGCCAGTCGATTAATTCCCGTGTGCACAGGTGAAGCTGCATTTGGATCATAGCCCGAAAAATTCAAGTCGCTCGCCAGGGAATGCACCAGCGGGTCGTTTGCCTGCCACGATGTATATTCGTAAGTCGTGACCGTCGGCGCAAAGGGAACCTGCACGGTCAGATTGGTGAGATAACTATTGTAGACCCCTTCATAGCCTGGTGGCAGAGGAACAGGCATTCCACTAGGGCTTCCGCCCATGAAAACGTAAAAGCCATCTATCTCAGCCTTCACATGGTTCTGGTCGGCTTCATCCCAATATGAAAAATTCACACTAGGCGACCCTTGTGACACGCCCATCTGGCTTGCGATTCCGTAGGGTATGCCGCGAAGGCTCACGTTTGTATCCCACATGTTGTCGTAGGAGGCTTTTTTCAGACTAGTTTGAACTTCGGCAGTCAAATCGCGCCGGCTGTTTGGCCCGTTGAAATGAACATAATCAATGACGCGCACATTGCCCATGGAATCCGTGGCGAGGATGAAGGCTTGCAGCCGGTTCGTCGTCTCCAAACCAAAGTGCGGCAGCAACAATTCGGTGCGGTTGACCTGCCAGCCAACGGTGGCCGCCGGCAAAAAGCCGCCGCCCCATTGATACGCTTGATTCGCCATGAAGTTGATGTTGGTTTGGATCGGAAGATAGAAGGCATTCGTTGGAAGGGATGAACTGACGGCGTGAGTGTCCAATGCGCCGTCGTTGCGCCAGATTGAACCCGGCCAGTAATTGAAACTATAAATTTGTGAAAGCGGCTGGCTGAACGGCTGGCTAAAACCGACATCATTGGTCAGGTTGGCTCTCACCTGATCAAACACCACCACCTGCAACGCGTTGGTGTAGGCATTGGTGTAGGAATTCCAGAATTCAATACCGATTGCATTGCTGATACTGAAAACATACTGGGCATTGGTGGCGATCATCCTCGCCGGGGGAGTGTAGTCCGAGCGCGTGACCTGCAGCTTGCGGGTGACCGTTACCATGTTCTGCATTGAAACCTCATTAAAGTTCGGAAAACCTTTTTTCGCACCGATGATCCACGGCACGCCATAGACATTTAACGGAATATCCACACCCACCAATCCGGAGATGGCCGAAGCATCAAACGGAGTTGAAAAAACCAAATCAGCAACTCCGGAGACGGTTGAGACGTTGGTGTATCCCGTGATAAAAACATTGCCGGAAGCATCCCCGGAGAAGAGCGGACGGAATACTGTCGGGAAATCCTGACCCAATGCAGCCGTGCGGTTTGTCGTCGCGTCGTAAAGATTCGCCGCGACTTGTAACAAGCGATGAACGGCTGGGGTGTATTGGTTCGTCGGATAGATCTGAATACGTGTCAGATTGAGATTCAGCTCTGTGGCCAACAACCGGGAGGCGACGTTGGTGAAAAAGCCAAGCGGATTGGCGGTGTCGAGAATCGGCGCGGCGGTCGCCATCCAAGCCATCACCATGAGTGCGCAACCGCAGAGAAAAAGTTTCAGCCGGCGATGGATTAAATGTTTCAAAGTTCCCCGTTCGAGGTTTTCATCGGCGACTTCCTTGACCGATTTCACACACTGGTAAAGACTACGGGATTCCAACCGATTCGCAAGGCGCTAACTTCACACCATGGCCGCGCAGTCGTTTACTTGCTGCGGCTGGGGAACAACATTTTCAATGCGCCAGACCCGGATTTCTTCAAAATAAATTTTGCGTATTCCGCATGACTCAACTCATCGGCCATCAAATCCAGATGCCGGCGCGGGATGCTCTGGCTGCGCGGCAAGGCCTTTGAAAACAAAAACTGAGAGGTTTTAGGAAACAAAAGATATCTCAAGAAATTCGCCTGACGGAATGAACCGGCGATGGTCGCATACCGCTCTCCATACAATTCCAAGGCGGACTGTGGCCGGGCGGCGGACAAGGCTTCCTGGATACTCTCGGCGGCAAACGACCCGCTTAACATCGCGAAGGCGATGCCTTCCCCGGTGATCGGTTCCACCAGCCCGGCGGCATCGCCGCACAGCAGGACGTTTCCCCGGCCGGGCGTTTTGCGGAAATCACCAAAGGGGATGAAGTGTCCTTTGATCTTGGCCGCTGGCAACCGGCCAAATCTTTGGGTCAGAAAATTCTCAAAGTCTTCCCGCATTTTTGGGTTCTTCTTCAGCAGTCCGCCCACGCCGACGGTCAGGGTTTTCCCTTTTGGAAAAACCCAGCCATAACCCCAATCCAGCAGGCCAAAATAAATTTCCGGTTCGGTGACGGTGGGGACTTCCGTCGAGAGGGGAACTTCCATTTCCAACCCAAACCCGATCGTGTCCCGGTTGAACGCTTCGCCAAAAACCGTTTTCGCGACCAGGCTGTTGACGCCATCCGCACCGATCAGAAAATCGAAATGGAAGATCGTCCCGTCCGAAAGTTTCAGCGACGACTCTTTGAGATCGATCGTCTGCACCTGCGCGCCCTGGACTACCGTTGCGCCGCGTTTCCGCGCCAGATCGAGCAGAAAGGCGTCATAGTCCCGCCGGCAGGTGAAAAAAATGTCCTTATGATCCGTGACGGCGTTCAACAACTGTTGTTTGAAATACAGTCGCGCGCCGTTGGACTTGGTTTGAATAACGGGCGACCAGTCAGTTTTGAATATGGCTTGAAAGGTCTTTTGACTCCGGAGGGTCAACAGTCCGCCGCAGAGCTTGTCGCGCGGGAAAACGCTCCGGTCAATCACGCACACGTTGATTCCGGCAGCCGCCAAGGTGTGAGCCGCGGAGGATCCAGCTGGTCCGCCGCCGACCACGACTACTTGGAATTTAGACACGAGATTGATCGTGACAATAAACTTTGATGCTGGAGTCCGCAATAAGATGTTGAATTTCGAATATGGATGCTGGGGCGTGTTTTCAGATTCAAAAGCCGGTGTCAGCGGCGCGCCGAGGCGATGGATTCGGAGCGCGCCCATCCCCCCGGCGCAGCAATCTCGGAAAGACGTGCGGTGGAGTTCTTCGCCGTGCCCGGAAGATTCACCTTGCAGCGGCCGGGACGGCCACACTCGTGCGCCTGAGAAGGCGAGCAGACCGAGCGGTGGAAGTCCGCTCCTGTGCGGCGAAGAGCCGTGCGGTATCGAACCGTAACTGCGTCGCAGCAATGCGGGGTGGAGAGCCACGGAACGAGAACGACCAGTCCGTAACCGA
>DATLVR010000141.1:0-133002 GCA_035577265.1 Verrucomicrobiia bacterium
TTGTTCAGGAGCAGAGCGTCGTCCATCGCATCAATGCTCAACCCGAGCAGGGTGACATTTTTCAACCCAAAGCTCCCGGCATTTGTCAGCACGTTGTCGAGCAGGGCGAAATAGTCCGGAGAGTAAATTGTAAGTTCGGGACACGCCGCCATTGCCTGGTTTAATGTGGCGGTAAAATTGGTGTTAAAGGCAATACACCGCTGGCGGATGAATTTGGCGTTTAAAGCGGCGTTAAAGAACGGCACCGCAGAGATGTCCACGGCATTCGGTGCGATCAGCGTGCGGATCCCCTTCGCATAAAGATTAGTGATGGCTTTGAAATAGTTGATCTGGCAACGATTGATGGCGGCCGTCCATTCAGTGAGGTTCGAATTGCCGTTCAGCGCCTCGTCATACAGATCGGAATTGTTGACCCAGATGACAAACAACGCATTGGCGGCATCTGCCGGCGGGGTGAATTGGTTGACATTCGCCACCAGGTCGGCGCTGTTGCAGTCGAAATAAGACCAGTTTTTGTTGGGATCGTAGGGCACACCCTGCCGCTGCGCGAGCACTTCAACCCAGACCCGGCCATTGGAATAGCGCTTGCCGTAGTAGTATTGGGATTGACCGGCAGTATTGTTGGTCGTGGTGGAAAGGCCATCGCCGAAAACATAGAGCGCCGAGTAATCTGCCCGCGCCGAGAACAGCACGGTGCCAAGTGATAAACCAATCGCCAATAGGAAAGTAAGCCTTTTCACTAGCGCAGTGTGCCAAACACCCCTACAAAGTAAACAAATATTCCATGCGTTTTTAGTTGGGTGTGATGTTTTTTGGGGATGGGATTTGGCCAGGTAATCGTTCGGCGTCCAACAGGCTGCAAACACTCACCTTCGAACGCTTTACATTCTGTTTCACCTTGGAAGGCGAGGGTGTCGCGCTCAATAATGGGGATATTTGCTGGCACACTGCTGCCTAATAAGTAAGCTACCGCCCCAAGTGTCACATTTGCGCTACACCATGAGATTGATTCTGTTGTTTGAATCGAGGAGCCGGCTCAAAGTATCGGGGTTGCTCTTGGTCTTGTTCTGGGGAGTGTCGGCCTTCAAAATCTTCGCGAACGGCTTCGGGTTGCCTGACCAGGATGCGTTTGCCACGGCACGCGGCGAGGCATTTGTCGCCACGGCTGACAACCCCTCAGCCATCTACTACAACCCCGCCGGCATCACCCAGCTTGAGGGTAACAACCTGCGTGCCGGGGTCTATGGCATCAACTATAATCCCAGTTTTCAGCCGCCAAAAACCGCGCCCAATCACGGCAAGACCTACCACAGTTCGGATAACTACGCGGCGCTTCCCCAATTTTTCTACACCTACTCGCTAACGAACATCCCCGTGAGCTTTGGGCTTGGCGTCTATGCGCCTTACGGTGGGAAAATGAGCTGGCCCCAGGATACCGGTTTCCGCACCATCACCATCAGTGGTTCACTGCAATACCTCACCATCAACCCGGTAATGGCGGTGAAGCTCTCACCCGATTTTTCCATTGGCGCGGGCATCATGGTGAACTACGCGAAAATCAACCTCGACCAGGGTCTGCGCAAGTTTTATCAAAATTCCCCCAATGATTTCAAATTCAACGCCGACGGCTGGAGCGTGGGTTACAATCTGGGCGCGCGTTACCAGCCATTGGAACAACTTTCCTTTGGGGCAATGTTCCGGGGCCCGTCGCTGATCGAATTAAGTGGCCAGACGGATTATCAACTGGATCCGGTGATTCCCAAATCACATCAATCGGCCAAGGCGGATTTCAATTTCCCCATGACCATCGTGAGCGGCATCTCTTACCGGCCAACACCAAAATGGAATTTGGAATTTGATGCCAGCTATACGGACTGGAGCAGCTTTGGAACGATCAAACTGCATCAGGAGCAGGAGCCGCCGCGACCACTGAAACAGGATGTTCTCTACAACCTGGACTGGCAGGCGAGCTGGATGTATGAGTTCGGTGTGACGCGCTATTTCGACCACGGTTGGCATGCGAGCGCCGGCTACGCCTTCAATGGGAACTCGGTGCCGGATAAATATTACACCCCGCTGGTGGCAGACATGAACCGGAATTTCTTCAGCATCGGTGGCGGGCACAAAGGAAAAACTTTCGACTTCGACGTCGCCTATCAATTTGGCTACGGCCCGACCCGGACCGTCACCGGCAGCACGCCGTCATCCACCCCGGGACAATTCGCCGGGCAGACCGCCGATGGCAGATACAGCTTTAACAGTCAGGCGTTGATCGTCTCGGTGGGAATGCATTTTTGATCTTCCGTTTCAGCTTGGCAATTAACTATTTGCGGGCGTCAACGCATCCGCATAGCATCCTGCGGCTGGATTTAACCCTGAACCAACTTTGTCATGACTGACCTTTCCCTCGACGCCGTGGCCGTTGCCCAGTCGCATTTCATTTCCGTCGGCACAAACCGGATTCATTATGTCAGCGTCGGCCAGGGGGAACACACCCTTGTATTTGTCCACGGCTGGGCGTGCCATCTGGGTTTCTGGCGCGAGCAGGTTGCGGCACTGGCGGACAAGGCGCGGCTTATTTTTGTCGATCTTCCGGGCCACGGTCAGAGCGATAAGCCGGAAACGAATTATACCATGGATTTTTTTGCGGAGGCCGTGCTGGCGGTCATGCGCGACGCCAAGGTGGAGCAAGCCGCGCTCATTGGCCACAGCATGGGCGGCGCGGTCATCTGCTGTGTTTATCATCAGGCCCCGGAAAAAGTCACCGCGCTGGTTTCGGTGGATGGACTCCTGTGCCGGTTGTCCGGCACGCCGGCGGAAGGTCAGGCACTGGTGGGTCCGTTTGCCACGCCACAGTATCGCGAACACGCCGCCGGATTCATCCGCAGCCTGTTCCCGTTTCCAGGAGCCGAGGCCTTGTGTGAACTCGTCACGGTTGAAATGCTCGAGACGCCACAGCACGTCATGCTTGGCGGGATGCTCGCCATGGTCTCTCCGGATCAGCCGGATTGGCTGTTGCCGCGGGTGAACGCCCCCGTGCTCGTGCTCAACGCCCGCAGCCCGTGGTGGAGCGCCGATTACGAAACCTATGCCCGCTCGCTCTCGTCGCAGACGGATTACCGGGTGATGGAGGGTGCCAGCCATTTTCTCATGCTGGAGAAGCCGGCGGCCTTCAACACGCTGCTCGTCGAACGATTGCAAAGATTTGGACTTATCGGGAAATAGACGCGGGCGATGCCGGGTTGATTCGCGGGAAATTGCGGCAATAACATTCTGAGCCTCAGAGCGGAGGTTTTCAAAGGAAACATGAATCGTGCTTGACGCGGACGGCATTTTTGTTTGGAGTATCCCATATGAAGAAAATGATTTTCGCTGCATTTGCGGGACTGGTCATCATCGTCACCGGTTGCGTCAGTACCGTGAGCGGCACCCACTCGCCCGCGATCACCTGGTCCAAGGACAAGGTCGAAGGGCGCTACCAGCGCTCCGTTGATCAGGTTTATCAGGCATCCGTGGCCGTCATTCAAAACAACGGCGTGCTCATCACCGAATATATTCCGCACGACACCACCAACACCGTGCGCTCGTTGCAGGGCAAGGTGAACGAGAAAAATGTCTGGATCAGCGTCGCCGCCGTGGACCCCACTGTCACCCAGGTCACCGTGCAGGCCCGTTCAACCATGGGCGTTAGCGATGTGGACCTCTCCCACGAATTGGAAAAAGAGATCGCCCTGCAACTGTCGCGCTAAGTTTGCCTCACATGTTCTTCCGGATCCGGTCGGGATGCTTGGCCCGGCTTACGGCCGTGTCGTAGGTGATCAGGCATTTGCAATACAGGTCGTAGAGGCAATTGTCCATCAGCACCATTCCGTCCTTGCGCCCGGTCTGGATGGTGTTTTCCAACTGGTGAATTTGATTTTCCCGGATCATGTTGCGAATGGCCCCGTTGGCCACCAGCAATTCGTAGGCAAGGATCCGCCGTGTCCGGTCCGCCGCCGGCAGCAGTTCCTGCGAGATGATTCCCTGCAGCGCGTTGGCGAGCTGCAAAATGATCTGTCGCTGGGCGCTCCCTTCAAAGACGCCGACGATGCGCTCCAGTGCGTGTGAAGCATTGGGCGAGTGCATGGTGGCCAGCACCAAATGGCCCGTTTCTGCGGCCGTCATCGCTGTGGAAATCGCTTCGTGGTCGCGCATCTCCCCCACCACAATCACGTCCGGATCCTGGCGCAACACATGGATGAGCGCGCGGTTGAACGAACGCACGTCGGTCAACACCTCTTGTTGCACGACGATGGCGCGTTTATTTTGATGAACAAATTCAATGGGATCTTCGATGGTGACAATCTTGCAGCGACGCTCGCTGTTGATCAGATCCACCAGATAATTGAGCGTTGTGGTTTTCCCGGCGCCGGTCGGCCCGGTGATCAGCACCAGCCCGTTCGGTTTGCGTGCCAGCTCATCCAAATGGACTGGCAGCCCTAGCTCTTCCCGGTTGGCAATGCGATCGCCGCAGAAACGAAAACTCATTTCCGGGTGGCCGTTGCGCCGGTAAAAAGTCATCCGCACCCGTCCGGCCACGCTGTGCAAAAGCGAAATGCACAGCTCCCATTCCTGCTCAAATTTTTTCTTTTGGAGTTCATTGAGGAGGCTGTCCGCCATCTCCTCGATGTCTTCCACCGTCAAGGCGTCCTCGTCCGCGATGATGATTTCGCCGTTGACCCGGAAGGCGGGCGGCACGCCCACGACCAGATGAAGGTCGGAAGCGTCGAACTCGTTTACGGACGACAGGAGGCGATCCAGGCTGGGAGTGCTCATTTTTTAAAAATTTGCCGGCACCAGTCGCGGGCGCGCGGCCAGAAACCGGTTTTGGAAAGCTGGTATGAAGCAAGGCTGGCCGCGTGGCATTGCGGGTTTAATTGATGCGCCTGTGTGAAGGAATTCTCCGCCGCGCTGATCAGGCCCAGCGCCCGCTGGCATTGGCCAAGTTCCAGCCACAGCAGAAAGTGGCTGGTGTTCCATTCGACCGCCTGTTGCAGCAACTTCAGCGCGAGCACGAATTGTTTATAGTAGATGCGGATCTTGGCCGCCAGCCATAGCGTGAACCAGTCCCTAGGCGCCAGCAGGAGCGCCTTTTCAAAACAATAATCGGCGCGTTGTTCATTGCGCGCGAGCATCACGTCGCCGCGCGCGAGCCAGACATAAGGTGTGTCACCGCGTTCCTCGATGGAGGCGTCCGAGAAGGCCAGCGCGCCATCCAGGTCGCCGCTGCGCCCGAGCGCGACGGCCTTGGCGGCGAGCAGTTCCGGGAATTGCGGAAAGCGCTCCAGCGCCTTGTCCGCCCACAGCTTCGCTTCGCGGAATTCGCCGAGCTCGATCAGCATCCGCACCTGGGCCGTCCAAGCGGCGGCATTCTGCTGATTGTATTCGAGGACTTTTGAGTAATTCCGCAGCGCCGATTCGAAGTCCCCGTTTTCAAACGCCGCGCGTGCCATGGCAAAATAATAAGCCTCGTCCTTGACCAGCGCCGGTTGCGTTTGTTGCGACTGGTCTTCGGATTCGCCACCCAACTCAAGATTGCCAAAGCGGCTCATGGTAAAATTTGTTTCCGAAAAAACCAGCGGTTGAATGGACGCCCGACAAATTCCTCGCGAGAGACGATCACCATCTGCTGGACGCTGTCGCCCTTGGATGCAAAGAGCCCAAACGGGTCGTGTGAATAATATCTAACAAACTCCGCGCGCATGAGCCAGTGCTTTTCCGGCACCTCCAGCGAATCCACGCGGTCACCGCCCAGCCCCAAGACCGGGCCCAGGACAAAACCGGCCTCGTTGATTTCACCGCCGCCGGCGGAGCTGCGGAACGCCGCCCAGTCGCCGCGCTGGAGCGACTCCGGGCTGGTCCGGACCGAAATCACCATCACCCGGCCACCCACCCGCATTGGCATCAGCCAGTGATTTTGAATGGTGCTCAGCAAGGGTGCGTAAAAACCCAGCCCCAGCAGGAGCATCGTTCCGATGGTGAAAAAAATGCGGCCGCGGAGCGGCTCATGGATCAGCCACGGACTGCAATAATAAACCAGGCCCGTGGTATGGATCGAAAGCATCAGGGCGAAAGCAAAATTCGCGGCGGGATGCCCAAGCCAGATTGCGAAAACAAGCAACAGCAGCGCGCATCCGGCCGTCGCGGCCTGACCCCAGTGACGCGGGCCGCGCAGATGGACCGCCAGGCCGGGAACAAAAAACCCTCCGGCCAGTTCCCGGAAAGTGATTTCTTTCGGCAGGTGGATGCGATCCAGCGCAACCCCACGACGCAAGGCGTTCCCCAAATACAAAATGGGGCTATACCATCGCGCTCGCGGTGGGTAATAGGATGAGGATGGTTTGCTCATGCGCCCAACTCAAGATTGCCAGACCGGTTCATGGTAAAATTTGTTTCCGCCCGAACCAGCGCGTGAAGGGTTTGCCCACAAATTGGTCCTCCGAAACATTGGCCATCTGCATCATCGCCGATGAAATGCTTGCTTCACCCACATTCCAGTTGCCGCTGATAACAAGATTCGGCCAGATGAACCAGTGGTTCTCCGGAACCACCAGCGTGCCCGAGTCCGGCATGTGCGGCAGGAGCGGCTGCGGAATCCCATTCACGGTGAAATTATTTTTGGAAAATTCCACGCGGTCTCCCGCCGTGGCCAGCACCGAACCCAGGCCCATGCCGGATTCACCCGAAACACCCTGGCCGCCGTGGTTGGAAAAATAATAGCCGGAAAGTTTGTAGGCGACCGGATCGCCGCGTTTCACGGCGTGGGTGGAAATAAATCGTTGCACGATGATCGCGTGCCCGTTGGACTGCACCGGCATCAGCCAGTGATTTTCGATCGCACCGCGCATGGGGGCGTAAATCACCAGGCCAAGCGAAATCAAAATCGCCAGGGTGAAAACCATCCGGACCAAAAACTCCTGATTCAGCAGGCACGAGCTGCAATAGTAAACGAAGCCGCTGGCGTGGATCGCCAGCATCAGGCCGAACGCGTAATTGCCGAACGGATGGCCGAGCCACACGATGAAGCAGAGGAACAGCAGCCCGCAGGCGAGCAGCGCGGCCTTTCCCCAAAGCCGTGGGCCGCGCAGATAAACCGCCAGGCCGGGAACAAAAAAACTCCCGATGAGTCCGCCGAGCGACGTTTCCCGCGGCAAGCGGATGCGGTCCATCGCGAGCCGGTGGCGGACGGCGCTGCCCAGGTTGAAAACCGGACTATACCACCGTGCGCGTGGTGGGTAGTAGGATGAGGAAAGTTTACTCATGCGCCGCTCGTTTGGATTTGCCTGGGTCAGTGTCGCTGGTCAATGTTGTAACGCACCACTTCTTCCGGCTCGTAAAATTCGGCCGTCTTCTGCTGCGACTTCAGTTCGCCGACGATCTGCTCGAACATCTTCATCGCCGCGAGACAGCCCTTGCCTTTGAAGCCTTTGACGTGCAGCTCCACGCTGCCGTCCTTGCCGATGGTGATGTCAAATTCGCGCTGGGGCATAAATTAATTTTGCAAAGTAATTTCTGGATAATGCTTGGACAGGCGACGGTTCCACGAATCACGATTGCGAGAACAAACATGCTGTGAAAGCCTTTGCGCCTGCTCGGCAAAATCCGCTGGCGACACCCCAACCTCGATGAGGCGATTTATGCAATTCGTCGCATCGGAGGCGACCCAATTTAGGAATGTTGAATCATCCCACAAAGCCGGATGTTCCCAAATCAAACCCAGCTGTTTGCGAAGCACGGTCTCGGCTGATGGGTGCTTCGTTGCAGAAATTCCTTGAGTGATATTAGAACTGCGACCAATTTCCGCCTGTTGCAAGGCTTGAACGAGAAAATCAAAAGCCTCCTGTTGGGGAAGGTGGTCTGCCACGCGCAAAGCAATTGCAGCCCAGTGCTCTGAACTGCCATGTTGCATGACAAAGCGAAGCATTTCTGGAAAATCAGACTGGCCGAACAAATGCCTGCATTGTTGGCAGAAATCTATCCGTAGATCTTTTGTCCAACTAGCCCAATCTCGTTCCAGTTCCACTGCTGTGATGGACGCAGAACCATCCAAAAATCGGCAATCCACGACCACCAATTTGGCGTCATCAGACTGATAGTGACGCGAAAACCTGCTTTCCCATAGCAAAGGCATGCGCATGCCATCGTGGACTATCGCGGCGGGATACTCATCTCCGTAAATCTTTTTGCCATCTCTTGGAATCATATGTTGGACTCCCGGTTCAATTCTCCCAATGTCTGATCTTCAACCGTATCGAGCGGTCTTTACTCGCCTCTTCCACCACCACCACGAAGCCTTTGACGTGCATCTCCACGCTGTCGTCCTTGCCGATGCTGATGTCAAATTCGCGTTGGGGCATAAGTTAATAATTTTTAGGTCGCACAGATTAGCTTGTTGTAATCATTCTCCCAAACTTTCTCAAAATTCTCCCCCAAGTTTTGAATATCGAGGCGGCGGATACCAACCGAATCAAGCGTCTTGCCGTCCATAAAGCCGCAATTAACTTCATAAGGAAAATCTCCACCAGTATGAAAAATGGCACCATGCCCGGTTTTTTGCCGCCAGCGCGGCGGCGTGCCAAACCTTGATGCAGCTTCCTCGAACGAAAGGCCATCCTCCAACTTCAAGCCAATGGCCGGCAAGACCAAGGGAGCGATATGCTTCACCCAACCAGTTGAAGGCAAACCTACAGAACCAATACCAATCACAGCCAACTCATCGGGCTGCTTGAACCAGCGCCAAAAGGCCACACCATCAGTCCTTTCCTCTATAAAATGACCTTGGCTATATTTGAGAATGGATTCTTTGTAAAAATCATCTTTAGAGCAGAAGGGTCGCAGCCGCAGTCGACCGAATTCTTCGTAAGACACAAGTTTTATGGTTGGCGTCATAAAATGAGTGTGATTTGATCTGTCAATTCTCCCAATGTCTGACCTTCAGCCGGATGGAACGGTCTTCACTCGCTTCTTCCTCCACCACCACAAAGCCTCGGGCCTGCATCTCGCCCATCAACTTTTGATAAACGTATTTCTGGACGACGCACTGGCTTAATTCCTCGCCCAGCGCCTGCAATTGCGCACTGGTATAACCCTCACCCGTCACGCAGAGCGCGGCCTTCCCACGCGCGTCGCGCGAAAAAGTGATGGTGACGCCATCGCGCGTGACGGCGATGCGCTGGTCGCGCCCAAGCTGGTTGGTGACCACTTCGCTGTTGGCAATTTCCAGATTGATGCGATTGGCATCCTTCCGGTCCACCGTGGTGCCACCGCGTTTGTCGGAAACTTCCGCGGCCACCTGATAGCCAAGCGAAGCCGCCGCCGCCACGACTGCCGCGCTGAACGCCGGCCAGGCCGCGATGACGACGGGGGTTAAGATACAGACGCAGCTCATAGTTTGTTTCGGTTCACCAGTTTTGACCGGGCTTTGGAGATTTCGTCACGCGATAATTCTTCGCGCCGGAATTTATCTCCGCGGGGCGCCCGCGCCCGACGGATGCCCCGCCAGACCAGCGCCACAATGAAAATGCCAATCCCGGGCAACGCTTGCAGAAAATAAGCCTGCAGGTTGGCCGGTCCCATGATCTGGCCCAGGATCACCGCCAGCAACAACAGCCCGAATACAGACAGCAGGCTGGCAAAAAATAAAGCCCCGTAACGGCGGTCTTTAAATTTGTCGTATAGGTTGTTCCAGATTGAATTCATCACGTCTTAAAATTCCATCCGCCGCATGGTGTCGCCTTTCTTGGCGTCGCGCGCCACGCTCGCATTGCGGGCACGGCCTTCAGCCCAACTCCGCAGCCGGTTGATCTGCTCGTCCATCGTTTTCGCCAGCGGCACGGTTTGGGACAGCGCGGTTTGAACGTCTGCCATCGTCAGGTCTTTCTTCGCATAAAATGCGTCGTAAAGCGCACTGTTGATCGCCTCCTCGATTTCCGCGCCGCTGAAGTCATGACTGGCCTTGGCCAGCGCTTCCAGATCAAACTGCGCCGCGTCGCGTTTGCGCTTGGTCACATGGATGCGGAAAATCTCCTTCCGCTCTTCCGGGCTGGGCAGATCCACGAAGAAAATTTCGTCCAGACGTCCTTTGCGCAGCAGTTCCGGCGGCAGTTGGGAAATGTCATTGGCCGTCGCCACCACGAACACCGGCGCGGTCTTTTCCGAAAGCCACGTCAGAAACGTTCCGAACACGCGCGCGGTCGTGCCGCCGTCGGTCGATCCCGAGCCTTGTGAACCAGCAAACGCCTTGTCGATTTCGTCCACCCACAAAATTGCCGGCGCAACCGATTCCGCCACCGCGATCGCGCGACGGACATTTTCTTCCGACGAGCCGACCAGGCTGCCGAACATCCGGCCCATGTCAAAGCGCAGCAGCGGCAGTTGCCACAAGTTTGAGACCGCCTTGGCGCAAAGACTTTTGCCGCAGCCCTGCACGCCCAGCATCAGGATGCCCTTGGGAAACGGCAGCCCAAAGGTCCGCGCTTCCGCCGTGAACGCCACCTCGCGCTTGGCCAGCCATTCCTTCAGCACGCTCATGCCGCCGACGTTGGTGAAGCTTTCGTCCGTGGCGTAATACTCCAGCAACCCGCTCTTGCGGATGATCTGCTGTTTCTCCGCGAAAACTTCGTTGACGTCCTCGGCGCTCAAACGCTCGTCCTTGACGATGATTTTCGCGAACACGTTTTCCGCCTCGCCGAGCGTCAAACCCAGCGCGGCCTGCAGCAGCCGTTCGCGCCCGGTTTCATCGAGGTCAATCTTCACCTGATGAAACTGTTTCACGTCGTTGATGATTTTATCCAGCAGCGCCGCCAAATCATCGCGCACGGGCAGCGGATGATTCAGCAGGGTGATCTCCTTTTCCAGCTCCGTGGGAATTTCCAGGATGGGCGAAATCAGCAGAATGGTTTTGAAGCTGTTCTTCAGGTGGAGTGCGATCTCCTTGAGCTTGCGCGTCACCGCGAAGTTATTCTTCGTCAGGAACGGATGGAAATCTTTGAAAATAAAAATCGCCGGTTCGACTTGTTCGATGACCTGGTCGAGCGCCATCAACGGGTCTTTCGTCGCCGCATTGCGATGTTTCTGCGACTGGATGGAGGTTCCCGCCGGAACGATGCCCGTGCTGAAGCTCCATTCAAAAACTTTCTTCTGCCGTTTCTTGGCGATCTCCACCACCAACTCCTGCACGCGCATTTCCTCGCTGCTCACGATGTAGAGGATTGGATAGCGCGCCCGGATCAGTGTTTCGAGTTCGTTTTGGAATTTCATACAGCTGGTTTGGAAACTTTTTTGCTGCGAAGCGCAATTATTTTGTCCTTCGGATTTAGCCTGTTCAAGAGTTCAGCCATCGGCTGGGTCAAATTCTGGACCAGAATCCGTCCGTCCGGCAGGATCAATATTTCGCTCATGAGCGATTCGCCCCGGCAGTTTGAAGATGATTCAGCACGTTTCATGTTTCACTGTAGGGTTGGCATCAACAGTAAAGTCATCAATAACCAGCAAACGACCAGCCCCGCTAATGCCCATCGCCGATGGCGCGCAAGCAGGCAGTTTGAAATGATGAACAATGTCGTGACGACTGTCCCAAGTCCAACGTGGTTCCAAGGCCTCATGCCATGCCGCCAAACGTCAAACCAATATGCGCCAAGGCAAGCCGCACCCAGGATTTCCATCAGGATGAACCATCCCATCAGGGGCGAAGTCAGTTTGAACAGTAGGTTCAACATCAATAGACAAGGTTTAGCCGGTATTCTTGTGCGATTGCTTCGGCGCGCCGGGCTTCAGGGTCGGCGATGGTATCGTTCAGCTCCGCGTGCCGCGCGGATTTCCACGCCGGCCAGAAGCCGGAACGCAGATTCACTTTGACGCCCGGCAGGTTTTCCGCAAGCCATTCCGCCACCGGCTGCCAGCAACAATCCAGATGCCCGGGCATCAGCAGATGCCGCACGATCAATTCACTGGGCACCGGAGCGCCGAGCACCGTCTCGGCTCGTTTCGACGCGCCCTGGCTGCCAACAGGCCGAGACGGTGCTCGGCGCTCCGCGTCGGATTGACCCGCAAACCACAGCAGGTTTTCCCGCACGACGCCGGTGTAATCAGGAACTTTCGCCAGCCGCTGCGCACAAACGTCGTTGCCGAATTTGTAATCCGCCAGCCACACGTCGAACATGCCTTCGAGGAGTTCGCGCGCCCGCGCCGAGCCATGCGCGTTGGTTTTCCATATGAGTTTCGCGTCGTCCGGCAGCGCGGCGACCAGTTCCAGTGCCGCGGGCAGATGGATCGTCGGCTCGCCGCCGAGAATCATCACGGTCTTTGCGCCGTCCTCAAGCGCAGTCATCGCCTTTGCCGCCATCTCGTCTGCGCTGAAATTTTTGCCGGCTCGCGGATTCCAGCTCTCCGCGCCGGTAATGCAAAAGTCGCAGCGCAAATCACAGCCGCTCAACGCGACGGCGAAGGTTGGAATCAATTCCAGTTCATCCGTCACTTCCGTCTGCGCCTGAAAAAATCGCGCTTCGGCGCCGGCGTGGCACCGGCCGGTTTCGCCCGCGAGCCGGTTCACGCCGCAATCGTGCGCGCAAAACCGGCAGTCCGCGAGCATCTCCCGCGCGAGCCGGGCGCGTTCCCGTGCGAGCCCCCGGCGCGTTTGTGTCGCCTGCGAGATTTTGCTTGGTGCAGTGCAGATCATAATTCCAGCCGGCTGATTCGTTCCGAATGAACATTGCAGCTGGCACGGCTCATCAGCCATTTGTGCCACAACCAGACATAAAGCCATCCGCTCAAACCGCCCGCCGCCATGACGGCGGCAACCCGCCAGCCTGCGGAAAGAGCCGTGAAAAGAAGACTGACCGCTCCTGCCACCGCCGCCAGATGCCAGACCAGCATTTCACCGAATGGAATCATGAAAATCTTTTCGTGACCGCAATGAAAGCACCAGGCCGCGAGGAGGCCAAACATCATCGGCCCCGCACCAGTTAGCGGGATGGAACTCGAAAATGGCAGCGCCACTTCGGCGAGTCCGGCTCCGACCGCTGACGCGGCGCAGATGATCCACAGTTCACTCCGTGACCGGACACGTTCCAACCAGCCGCCCAGCATAACGAGCGCAAAGGCGTTCAAGAGAAAATTCAGGATGCCCACGGGCAGCAGGGCATACGTCACGAGCCGCCAGATTTGGCCGTGCCAGAATGGCTGCGCGGTCAGTGCCAGCCAAACGTTCAGGTCAAAGGCGCGTGTCAGTTGACCGATGAACGTCGCCAGGGCAGCCGCTGTCAGCATGGCGAGCAAAACCCGCACCCCGGGAGTCAGCGAGTCCAAAAATTGTTTCCAGAAACGGTTCACGATTTAGCTCCGAAAATATTCTTCCACCACGGGCGGGCTGTCGGTGGATTGATATGTGCCGTTGATTTCTGAAGCCGTTGGGCGATTTCCGGCGGCACGGTGGTTTGGGCGGCATCGAAGCGCAGCAATTCGTCGGAACTCTCAAACTCGTTGGCTGCCTGTTGCTGTGACTGCTGTTCCGCGACCTGTTCCGATTTCTGGGTCAGCTTGGTCTGTTGTTTCATGGGTAATCCTCCTCAAACGGTTTTATTAAAATGCGCCGCGAACGCTTTGCGGGCGCGATGCAGTTTCCCGCGCACGGCATCGGCGGTCTGGCCGACGAGCGTGGCGATTTCTTCATAACTTAATTCCTCGTCCGCGACAAGCAGCAGGAGCAGACGGTATTCATCGGAAAGCACGTCGAGCGATTTTTGGATGCGCTGCCCGAGTTCCTTGGTTTCCAGCACGCGCAACGGCGAGTCGGTCCTGGCCGCGGAATTTTCCCAGACCGAATCATCCGCGTTGGAATGGACGTTGCGGTTGTGCCAGGACTGGCAAAGATTCTGGCAATGGTTGATGGTGATGCGGTAGAGCCAGGTGCGGACGGAGGCTTCGCCGCGAAATTGGTCCTGCTTCCGGAATGCCTTTAGAAAGACATCATGTGTCGCGTCCTGGGCCTTCTGCGGGTCGCCCATGTAGCGCAACGCCAGGTAAAAAATAGCGTGGCTGTGCTCGTCGTAAATCGCGCCAAACTCCGACGACAAGCCGGTGGCTGATGGCTTGTCCGTCACGGCTTGACCTTCAACTGGCTCGTTCATGAGTGCTTTCACTGGGGATTAGACAGAGCACCCGCGGCAATGTCACGCGCACACTTCAGCCGCAACGGGATGGCTTCGCCGCCAGAAGACGAACCGGCACAGGCCCTGGTTCCCCCGCTGACGGCTGGGTTTCAGCAATCGCAATCCCTCGGGCGGCGGGGTGACAGAACCCGGCTTACGGCCGCCGCGGGCCGCCGTATTTCAATCCGATATTTTGTTCATAAACACCGAGCTTTTTGTCCGGCGTTTCCAGTTTGCCTTTGATTTCCAGCTTCAAACGTCCCAGGCGCGACCGGGCAATATCGGCAACGGCCCAATCCGGAAAGCGCTCCACAATCTTTTCCAGAGTCACGCGCGCCGTCTCGTAGTCGGCACCGCCCTCGATTTGCAGATCCGCCAGTAAATTCAGCCATTGCGCCACGCGCTTGGCCGGCTGGTTTGGTTCGTTGATCAATTGTTCCAGTTGCTGCGCCGCCAAATCCAACCGCTGATAATGGCGTGCGTAAATAATTGCCAGTTTTTCCCGTGCCTCCGTGTCCTGCGGATGTTGTTCCAGATGCTTCACGTAATCGGCCGCCTGCTTTTCCGGATCAACTTCTGCCGGGCGCAAAAATGCGGTGGAATCCAGCAGGCCGATGTTCTGGACGCCTTCCGGCACCGCCACGGCCAGCCGGTCCTTCGCGGCCAGCAGAATTTTTTCGGTGCCGCCCAGATGCGCGATGCGTTGTGCGGCCTGCGTTGCCAGAGAGGTTTCCGGATACCGGGCGATGATCTTTTCCAGCACGGCGCGTGCGGAATCCACGTCCTTCGCGATCTTCAAATGCCAGTCGGCCAGTTGTGTCAACGCGGCGGCGACCTGCTTGGGCGGCGCGTCCGGCCGGTCGCTGAAATGGTTGAACGTGATTTCCGCCGACGCCAGATCTTGCAGGTCCTCCGCCTGGATGCCCGCCAGCAGGGTGACGCCCTCGTAATCATTGGGAAATTTGGCGAGCTGTCTGCGGACTTCCACGATGGCTTCGAGCGGCTTGTTCGTTTTCCGTTTGGAATTGGCGATGGAATAAAACGGCTTGGGTTCCACTTCCTCCTTGCCGCCGTCGTAAAGTGACGCGATGGGATTGGCCACCAGGTCAATGAGGCTGTGCCGCCAGGTGATGGTCATGACGAGGCCCCAGACTCCCGCCAGGCCAATGGCGGCGATGGCGGCGAACCCTCCCTCTTTGAACTGCGGCACCACCCAAAAAATCATCAGCGCCATCATGGCCGCCGTGAAGATCCATTTGAAAACCAGTTTGGCCGGGGCGTCGCTGCGCTTCAGCAGGCGGAATAAAACCCAGCCCGTAAATCCCACGACCACGACTAGGAAAAAGCCATTCACCGCGATGTGTAATATTTTGCCCATGCTGGCTGGCGCAAAGCTCGTCCCCTCCGCCCGCCGATGCAAGCAAATTGCAAAGACAACACCCGGCAAAAACCAAACGCAGAGGCGCGGAGGACGCAGAGAGAACGGGAGTCGTTATCCGCTGAAATCAGGTTTTCAGCTTTGCGTTTCTCTGCGGTGCTTCAGCCGTAGCGATACGGCTTGGCCATCGGAAATGCGTTGGGCAGATGTCGGATTTCCCGCACTTCGCCCTCCGCCAGCAGAACCTCCACGATGTCGAAACGGATTTTCACCGTCGGATGGTTCAGCCGCTTCAGGTAATCCAGCGCCGTCTGCGAGAGCAACCGCCGCTTGCGCGCATCCACCGCCGACGCCGGCCGCGTCCAGTCCTCCGACGAACGGGTTTTGACTTCCACGAAAACCAGGCAGTCGCCTTCACGAAAAACCAAATCGATCTCACCGCGCTCGGAACGGAAGTTGGCCGCGAGAAATTTCAGGCCGGCCTGCTGCAAAAACTTTTTGGCCGCGCGCTCGCCCAGCACGCCGCGCCGCAGATGCTCCGGCCTTTCCTTGCCGGCGAACCTCGCTTTTAATTTTTCCAGGAAACTCATGAAAAATATTCAACCACGGATGGACACGGATTAATACGTATGAGGGCAAAATGCAGAGAGGCGGAGAACGCCGAGAAACGCAGAGTTAAAAATCTCTGCGCCTCTTTGCGCCCTCTGCGCCTCTGCGTTTGGTTTTCTTATCCGTGTCCATCCGTGTTAATCCGTGGTTAAAATAGCTTTGACGCTGGTTGTTTCAACGGCGCAAAACTTTTGCGGTGGATCGGACACGCTCCGTGTTTCCCAATCGCCGCGAGATGCTTTGCCGTGCCGTAGCCTTTGTGCGCGTCGAAACCGTAGGCGGGAAACCGCGCGTGATACTCCAGCATCAGCCGGTCGCGCGTGACCTTGGCCAGCACGCTTGCGGCGGCGATGGAATAACTCCGCGCATCGCCTTTCACAATCGCGGTCTGCGGCACGCGCATCGTCCTGACCGGACGACCATCCACCAGCGCATGCTGCGGCTGCGGGCTTAATTTTGCCAGTGCTTCGTTCATGGCGCGATGCGTCGCCTGCAAAATATTGATTTCGTCAATCACCCCGGCGTCCACCAGTGCGACGGCGAATTCGATCTCCGCGCAGGAGGTGAGAAAGGCAAAATACTTTTCGCGCTGCATTTCGGTGAGCTGCTTGGAATCGTTCAGCCCTTCGAGTTCGGCCGGCAAGCCCGCTTCCGCCCACCGCGATGGCAGAATGGCGGCGGCCGCGACGACCGGTCCGGCCAGCGGTCCGCGCCCCGCCTCGTCCACGCCGGCGATGCGCGCGACGTTTTGCTGCCACAGCACGCGTTCGAATTCAAAGCGGTCGGAAAGTTTGGCGGACATGGAGAAATTAATTTGATTCAATTCTTTTGCGTGGCCAGACAATACCTCCAAGTAAAAAAGCCCCCACAAGCATAGAATAAACACCAACGTTTGACGGGCCAGTGTCTGCGGCTTCTGAGCGATTGTAACCTGACACTTTTGCAATCGCATATTCGAATCCACTGCGATCACAGGAATCTTGCTCTGTCCCAATCACGTGCAGCGTGTTCACCAATGCGGTTTTAAGTTCTCCAGGTGTATATGCGCCTTGCTCCGGCAGAGACATCCTGTTTGTCCAAACGCGCCACACTGCTTCAGTAAGTTCCATCTTGGTATAGGTCTGCTTATCAGGAAAGGTTTGTATTTGCTTGGAGTAATATGATGCCGAACCTGCGTTTCGAGCCGCGTGTGCCAGTGCGAAGAGTGTGCAGAAGCCAAGACCGCCGATGAGGAAAATGAAAGCAAGAATTAGACGCATAAAATTGCAATATTGACAACCAAGCCGAAGGTTTCGTTCGTGCAATTAGCCTAGCGCGTTTTGCAAAAGTTGTCGCCTCGATTTTTTCGAGGACGAGAACGATGACGAGGAGGATTTTTTTGCTTTGAAAAATCCATGTGCATCCGTGTCCATCCGTGGTTAAAATTCAGCCATGAAAATTGATTCTCTTCACATCGGCATGAGTGTCCGGCATCCGCAATACGGCCTGGGCACGGTCAAGACCATCTCCGAAATCACGGCGGACATTTTATTCAGCGAAGGCAAGCGCACCATCGAACCCGATGCCGCCGGCCTTGAACCCGCCGAACCGCAAGTGGCGGTGAGCGGCCTGAGCGTGCCGTTGAAACAATTCGTCGAGCAGACGCTGACGGCGGCGGTCGCGAAGCTTGGTCTGGAAAAGCCGGATTCGGTCGTGGAACAGCTCGGCCTGCGCTGGCACGGCGGCAAACTGGTCATGCACCCGGCCGACCCGACATTGCAGACCAAGGAAGTGCCGCTCGAAACCTTCTTCCACAAGGTGGTGATGGTCCGGAATAATCTGCGCGTGCTGGAGCAGAAGCTCAACGCGCACGAAAAGTTGTCCGACGGTGAGAAAGTCGAGATGCAGCAATACATCACGCGCAGCTACGGCTCGCTGACCACATTCAACGTGTTGTTCAAGGAAAAGGAAGGCCAGTTTTAGAACGAGTTGATAGTTGATGGATGAGAGTTGAGGGGGAAATGGTGCGCGGTGCAGGGTTTGAACCTGCGACCCCTTGCGTGTGAAGCAAATGCTCTACCACTGAGCTAACCGCGCGCGTCGTCAGTTAAGGCTATCCAGCCGCAAAAATTTCGCAAGTCAAATGCCCTGGCGACATGAATTTTCCTTCCCCGATCGTCCAGCCGTTTTTGTCCGTTTTTAAATGGGCTAGGAGGGCTTCGTTCGATTTTGGGACACCTGGCAGTTGACCGGCAGGAGGGAAACCATCGGTTTTATTGATCTTTTTTGGCTGGCATCCGCATTGCTGGAACCAGTCAGTGCCGAAAACCGAAAACCTTGCCCGGTTGCTTCACCTGTTCGCGACAGGGAAAGCTTTCTGCCTCGTCACGTCGCTCATGATCTTCCCCGCCCTTTTGGTCCGCGCCGCTGAGCCGGTCATGACTTTGGCGATGGCAAGCCATCAATCTCAGTCCCCCGTGGCGGTCACACCGAGTCTGGCTGTTGCTCCCGATAGTTCGCCTGCTGCATCCACAAACAATGCGCCAGTGATTGTCCGGCCGGAAAAGGAAGCCGCCGCGGAACTTGCGAAGGAGACACGCCTCGAAAAATCGGTTGGTTCCGGCCAGGCGGACGGGCTCCAACTGGTTCATAAAAATTTGTCCGCATCCGGCGGGTCAAGCGTGGCGTTCAGCGTGCAGGCCGGTTACGGACGAATCTGGGACGAACAATCCGTGCTCTCCAAAATTTCCGCCGGCCATCAGGAAACCGGCTGCGCTTACCTCGGGGCGAAAATCAGCTTTTAAATTTCCGCAACACCGAGTCGCGTTGCGCCCAGACGGGGTTGGCTTCGGGAAAATCCAGATTGTAATTCAGTCCCCGGCTTTCCGGGCGCTGCAATGCGCAGTTCACGATCAGTTCCGCCACGGTCGCGATGTTGCGCAACTCCAGCAGATCGCTGGTGACGATAAAATTCCAATAGTAGTCGTGGATCTCCTCCTGCAGATTCGCGATGCGTTTTTGTGCGCGCTGCAATCGCTTGTTCGTGCGCACGATGCCGACATAATCCCACATCAGCCGCCGGATCTCGTCCCAGTTGTGCGCCACGACGACCAGCTCGTCGGCGTTCGTCGCCTGGCCGGACTGCCAGGCGGGGATTTCCAGATTGGAGCGCGGCTGCGGCTGGGAAAGAATTTTTCCCGCCGCGCGATGCGCGCAGACCATCGCCTCCAGCAGTGAATTGCTCGCCAGCCGGTTCGCGCCATGCAAGCCGGTGCAGGCGGCTTCGCCCACGGCGAAAAGCCCCGCGATGTCCGTTTCGCCGTCCACGTTCGTCCCCACGCCGCCGCACTGGTAATGCGCCGCCGGCACCACGGGAATCGGCTCCTTCGTGATGTCGATGCCGTAGCGCAAACACGTCTGATAAATGTTCGGAAAGCGTTCGATGATGAACCGCGCCGGCTTGTGCGTGATGTCCAGCAGCACGCAGTCCGCGCCGGTCTTTTTCATCTCGCTGTCAATCGCGCGGGCCACGATGTCGCGCGGAGCAAGTGATTTCATCGCGTGCGCGCCATCCATGAATTCCCGGCCGTCGAGCGATTTCAAAACGCCGCCTTCGCCGCGCACGGCCTCGCTGATGAGAAAGGATTTCGCCTTGGGATGATACAGGCAGGTCGGATGAAACTGTACGAACTCCATGTTTGCGATGCTCGCGCCCGCGCGATACGCCATCGCCACGCCGTCGCCCGTCGCGATGTCGGGATTGGTGGTGTAGAGATAAACCTTGCCGCAGCCGCCCGTCGCGAGAATCGTCGCCGACGCGGAAAAAATTTCCACGCGCCCGGACTTTTTATCGAACACATACGCACCGAGACAATGGTTTTCGCCCACGTAACCGAGCTTCTGGCTTGTGATCAGATCGATCGCGAGGTGATTCTCAAAAATCTCAATGTTCGGTTGCGCCGCGACCGCCGCGAGTAGCGCGCGCTCGACCTCGCGCCCGGTCACATCCTTGGCGTGCAGGATGCGGCGTTCGGAATGTCCGCCCTCGCGTCCGAGGTCCAGCTGCCGGCCGCCGTCCTCGCTCGGCGCGTCGCTCTCGGAAAACTTCATGCCCAGCGCGATCAACTCCGCGATGCGCGCCGGTCCTTCTTCCACGATCGTGCGGACGACGTCTTCCTTGCACAGTCCCGCACCCGCCGTGAGCGTGTCTTGCACGTGCGACTCGAACGAATCCTCCTTGCTCGTCACCGACGCGATACCGCCCTGCGCATAATTCGTGTTTGACTCCGCGCGGTCCTTTTTCGTGACGATGGCCACGCGCCCGTGCGGCGCGACCTTCAAGGCAAAGGTCAACCCCGCGATGCCGCTGCCGAGAACGAGATAGTCGAATTGTTTCATGCTCAGTTTGCTGTCGAACTCGTCTGCTTTTTCAGATCACGTAAAGCTTTGCGAATGTTTTTCGCGACCAACTTGTCATTTGGGTCTAGGCGCGCGGCCTTTTTCAAGTAACTCAAAGCTCGATAATATTCACCCTGGTCCATTAAGTGCGAACCTAGATTGTTCAAAGCCCAAGTGTCATTTGGGTTTGTCTGCAAGTATTCCTCGTAAAGAATCTGCTCCTTTTCGGACTGTTTTGTTTTGAAATATGAATACGCCAACCTGCGCACACAGGCTTGAACCGAATTCTTTTGTGAATGGCTGCACTCCAAATAATTCACAGCAAGCTTATATTTATGGGAGCTAAAATAAAGCGCTCCTAGATTGTAGAGCGCCGTGCCCGAAAAGGGATTTAAATCCAGTTCTCGTTTGTAGTTTTTGATCGCTTGCTGTGTTTCGCCCAAATCTTCGTAACACGCTCCCATATTTAGATAAAGGCTAGGCTCCGTCGGGCAAACTTTTTGGAGCCGTCTCCAAAAACGCAAAGACCTTCTGAATTGGCCGGCGTGATACAATCCATGCGCCACATAGAACAACGCCTCATCATTGTGTTTGTCCAGCGCCAGAACTTTTTTGGCGAGGGGCAGCGCGTCTTGATAGCGATTCTTTTTGTAAAGCGCTTTTGCTTGGGCTAATAATTTTTTCATGATGAATTTCCTATTCAATCATTTCGCTGGCGACAATTAGAGTCTGGCATTATCAATCAACCGCGTTTTTCCGAAGAAAACCGCCAGCGCCATCTGCGTTCGGCGCTTCACTTGCGATACCGGCTGTAACGTTTCCGAGTCAAAAAATTCAACGTAGTCCAGCCGCGCCAGCGAGGCGGCGGTGATGAATTCTTTCAGGTCAGCTTTCAAACGCGCGGCGGAAACGGACTTCTTTTTCACCGCCCCCTGCGCTGCCTGTAACGCGTGAAACAAAATCACCGCCTGCGCCCGCTGTTCCGGGTCGAGATATTTGTTCCGCGAACTCATCGCCAGACCGTCGCGCTCGCGCAGCGTCGGCGCGACGATGATCTTCACCGGGAAATTCAGATCGCGCACCATGCGCTTGATGACCGCCGCCTGTTGAAAATCTTTCTGGCCGAACACCGCCACATCCGGCAGGACAATGTTGAACAGCTTGGCCACCACGGTCGCCACACCGCGAAAATGCGTTGGTCGCGACGCGCCTTCCATCGGTCGCGATAATTTTTCTTCAACGACGTAGGTGCTGAATGATAGTGGCACAGGCATCTTGCCTGTGTGTCTGTTCGGCGAACCCACAGGCAAGATGCCTGTGCCACTGCCACCCGGATACATCTCTGCATCGCTAGGCGTGAACACAACATCCACACCCGGTTCGCGCAGTAATTTCAAATCGCGTTTCAAATCGCGCGGGTATTTGGCCAGGTCTTCCTTTGGTCCAAATTGCGTCGGGTTTACGTAGATGCTCACGACGACTTTGCCGTTCTTGCCGACCGCCTGGCGAGCGCGCTTCACCAGGCTCAAGTGACCGGCGTGCAAATAACCCAGCGTCGGCACGAAGCTGATGCGCGTGCCGGCGCGCCGCCACTTTTTGGCGAGCTGTTGCATGGCGGCGATGGAAGAAACGATTTGCATGAACTAAAAGTGCGTGAGCAAAGACAGGCAATCAATGCAATTGTCGGGCAAAGCGAGACGCGACAACTTGTGGTAGCACCCGCCTCTGGCGGGTTCAATGCGGCGTCCCGCCGCATTGCGTCGGGGCGCGAGCATATCGGTTGGGTGGACGGTTGAGGAGCTGCCATGTCTCCCGCCGGTTTCGGGCGCGACGCCCGAAACTACCCGCGAGACGCGGGGGCTACACAAAACAAACAAGCCGCGCGGATTGCTCCACGCGGCTTTGTAGCGGCGGTCTGTGACCGCCGGAAGTTCTGCGACGCTCACAGAGCACCGCTACAGATTTATCGGCGGGCAGCGAAGTTCAGCGGCTGGCTCTGCGGCATTTCGTGGGCGCAGGGCTGGTTGATCGGCGCGTCGGGCGTGCGGTCGTTCGGGGTCACGATGTTGTTCGCGAGCATCCAGGCTTCGACTTCCTCGCCGCTGATGTCGGGCAGCATCTGGCCGTTGATCTCCACGCACGGGCTCATCATCTGGCCGCTCTTCTCGATCATTTCCTGGCGCTGGATCGGGTCGTTGATGATGTCGCGGTCCTCGAAGGGCAGGTCGTATTTGCGCAGGACGGCGCGGACGCCCTGGCTCCAGCCGCAGCTCGGTTTCAAATAGGCAACAATTTTTGGTTTGCTCATGGCAACACAGTGCCACATCCAAAAGCGCAGGGCAAATTTTTTAGCCACGGAGAAAAAATGAAACCTATCAAGATTTTAGGCAGTATTTCTTGAATCAAAGCAAAATGAAACACCTGTGAAAAGCAGCAGCGGGCCAATGCCAATGAGTTCATAAAATCCCAATCCACCGTGAGCGTGGGAAAAGAATTCCAATATGGCAAAGCAGGTAAGCAGTAGCCCTGCTGCGGTAATTAGAAATCCTAGAGCAACTCTAAACTTGTTGCGTGTAAATCTTCCCTGAAACTCTGACTCTGGCAGGAAGCAAAGCAGAGAACCCATCAGAAGCCACGCCAAGGCATCTCCAAATCTGTAAAACACTAGGCCATGAGAAAAAAAGAACATCCAAATGGCAGGCAAAAGAAAAAGCAAACCAACTCCACAGGTCAGTAGTCCCAGTGCAAGTCTGAACTTGTGGCTGGTAAATTTCACGCTTGCGACTTTATTTTGCCATCCAGTTTCTGTCCAGCGTTCTTTGCTCCACATCAATCTTCAATTCGTTTTTGCCAGTGGCTGTCATCGCGCGCGGCGTGCAACACAGCCGCCACCACAACCGAATGTTCCGCTTCCAAAACGTCGTAGATAACGCGGTAGGGAAATCGTTCCGGGTAACGCCAACGGATATTTTTGCGCGGATGACGGCGCGCGTTGAGCAAAGGGTTTTCTGCGAGCGCATCCCACACCTGAATGATTTCCTCGGTGAATTCCGCACCAAGTCCTGCCTGCTGTGAATTATACCATCGCGCAGCTTCAGCCACATCAGATTCGACTTCCGGCCGGATTTCCACCCGCCAGTTCATTTTTTGAATTGAGAACGGAGGCGGGATTTCATCGTTTCCAACGGCACGGCGGAAGCAGGATTTTTGCGATGCGCAGCGAGACGTTTTTCCACCAATGCTTCATCGGCGGGCGATAATCCCGGCTCATCTAGGTCGAGCGCGCGGCGGACAAGTAGTTGCCGCTCGCTCACAGTTAGCGAGGGCAACTCCTGTAAAACTTCGGCGAAACTCATGGTGGAAATCTAGCCGCTTCTGTGCGCTGGTCAAAAGAAAAGTCACCGTTCATCACTTGCCGCTTTCCGCGCGGCCAGGATTTTTTGCGACGGCTTGTAGTTGGCGATGAAGTTGCGGTAGTAATCCGCGAACGTCCCCGCCGCAATCGCCGCGCGCACTTCGGTCATCACTTTCAGATACAGATGCGAGTTGTGGACGCTCACCATGCGCAGCCCGAGAATTTCATTCGCGCGCAGCAGGTGGCGCAGATACGCGCGCGTGAACGTGCGGCACGCGTAACATTCGCAGCCTTCTTCGATCGGGCCGAAGTCCGTTTTGTAACTCGCACCCTTGAGGCCGAACGCGCCGGTGTGCGTGACCGCCGTGCCGGTGCGCGCGATGCGCGTGGGCAGCACGCAGTCGAACATGTCCACGCCGCGCGCGATCAACTCGATCATCTGCGCGGGTGTGCCGAGACCCATCGCGTAACGCGCCTTGTGCGCGGGCAGATGCGGCACGGCCAGTTCGATGGCACGCATCATCTCCGGTTCGGGTTCGCCCACGCTTACGCCGCCGATGGCATAGCCGTCAAATTCCATTTCGACCAAAGCCTTCGCGCATTGCTCGCGCAGGTGCGGGTCGCTGCCGCCCTGCACGATGCCGAACACTTTCTGGCCGTCGGCGCGCGGCTGTTCGCGACATTCGCGCGCCCAGCGGATGGTGCGCTCGACGGCGAGGCGTTGTTCCTTGGCGGGCGCATCGTGCGGCGGACATTCGTCGAACACCATCGCGATGTCCGAGCCGAGCACGCGCTGGATCTCCATGGATTCCTTCGGGCCGATGAACAACAGCGAGCCGTCAAGGTGCGAGCGGAATTCCACGCCGTGCTCTTTCACCTTCCGGATTTTTGCGAGGCTGAAAACCTGGAAGCCGCCGCTGTCGGTGAGAATCGGCCGATCCCAATTCATGAATTTGTGCAGGCCGTCGGCGGCGCGGATGACGTCGAGGCCGGGGCGCAGATTCAGATGATACGTGTTACCGAGAATGATCTGCGTGTTCATCTCGTGGAGTTCGCGCGGGTCGAGCGCCTTCACGCTGGCTTGGGTGCCGACGGGCATGAACACGGGCGTTTCGATGACGCCGTGCGCGGTGGTCAGTTTTCCGAGGCGCGCTTTGGTGTGCGAATCGGTCTTAAGGAGTTCAAACATCGCGCGGAGGATAAATGAAAAATAGCGCGATTGAAGGTGAAATTTTCGAGTTTGATGGCGCCGATTCAGGGATTGCCGGCCAAGTCCAGCAACAGCCGGGTTTCAAACAGAAGCGTCCACCAGGAAACCAAAATCACGCCGCCACGCAGATAAAACGAAACGGCCAGAAACACCGTGACGATGCGGCCGGCCAGCAACGTCGCCAGCAGCAGTGGTGGAAGCGGCGTGGGGAGCAGTTGGATTTTCATCGCCAGAACACAGGCTCCAAACAGGACGGTCAGGCCGATCGCCAGCCAATGGTTTTGGAGCAGCCGCATAAGCCAGGCAAAAGGGGCGAAGATCAGGAACAATTGGTTCAAGGCCAGGGAAAACAGCACAAAGGCGATCCAATGCTTCAGGTCGGCCGGGTAGTCTTCCGGCATCTTTGCCCGGAGTGATGGGTCAAGAAACAGATGACAGGCGACGGCCGCGGCGATTCCAACCAGGGTCACCGCGAGGAACGGCCGGGGTTCGAGTTTGAGGACAAAGACCGGCCGGTTGGTATAGCGGGTGTGCCAGGCAAAGACAAAACCCCAAAGGACCATGCTGCACAGGAAAATGGTGGCCTCCAAATACCAGATCGGAACTGTGCGGTTCGGCCAGAGTGACAGGCGGGGATAACAAGCCAGCGCCGAGATCAAAGCAGCGATGCCGGCAAAATTGAGAACCCGTGGTTGGAGAAAGTGGCGCATGTTTTGCCGGTCGGCTGGCATAGCCGGGGCGCGGCTTACTGGCTGCCAAGTTCGGCGAACGATACATCTACCTGCAAATCGGCGGCGATTTTTTCCAGATCCTTTTTTAACGCGGCGAGGTCGCAGCGTTCGGGCAAATGCAGGCGCGCGCCGGCTTTGAACAGGGTTTCGCCGGACATCGGCGCGCTGATCAGTTCGCTGGAAAACTCCTCGACGTTCACGTTGGCCCGCGCCAGGGCGCTGGTGATGTCGCGGACGATGCCCGGACGGTCGCTGCCGACGATCTCCAGTTTTGTCTGCCGGCCGGAAGCGGCAGCAGCCACCGGCTGGCCGGGCTGGATGACGACGTTGAGGCCGGAGATTTTTTGCAGAGCGGCGAGCAGTGGCGCTTTCTTCGCTTCCGGAATTTCCACGCGCAGGATGCCGGCGAACTCGCCACCGAGCCGGCACATCCGGCTTTCCAGCCAGTTGCCGCCGTGATCAGCCACGACGCGGGCCACGGATTCAACGAGGCCGGTGCGATCCGGCCCAATGATGGTCATCACCAGAGGAATTTGCATAAATGGTTGTTAAGAGTTCACGGCAGCGGTGGCAAGCAAATCCGCCACATCAAAATCCCGCCCGAAACGGATTTTGACCGGAGGCGTTGCTGAGGAGTTTCTGTTCGGCCAGTTCGAGGTAGGAGCGGGCGATGGGATTGTCCTGCCATTGCAGCCGCAGGGAGCGTTGCAGCCACGAGCGCGCGGCGGCCCAGTCGCCAGCCTGCACGTAATGCCAGCCAATGTTGGCGGTGGTGAAATAATTATTCGGGTCGCACGCCTCCGCGCGGCTGAAGAACGGCCCGGCTTCATCGTGGCGTTCCAGCCAGTCGAGGCACATGCCGTAGCGCAGATAACTGTAAGCATAATAAGGATCGAGCTTCCAAGTGCGCTCGAACCACGGCATCGCGGCATTCGCCAGCTGCTCGGAATCCACTCCGCCGTCAAAACTTTGCGTGCGGTAACATTCGCCGATGGCGTAGGCGGTCATGAAATTCTGCGGCTCGGCGGCGAACGCCTTTTCCAGGGCGGCGATCCGGGCGGGTGAAAAATTCGGCAATTGTTCCGCCCGCGCGAGCCATAGGGCTTCGCGGCCGCCCTGGAATTCCTGCCAGCTTAAATACGCGATGCCGGCGGTGATCACGAGGGTCGCCAAAATTTTCAATGGCAGCCGGAGGTTGAACCAGAATTTTTCCGTGGCGAACCGGAGGTTGCTGCTCAACAGCGCCAGCAACGTGACGCCGAGAATCGCGTTGGCCGGAATATGGAGGTTGAAATCCACGGCGGAATGCGCCGCCAGCGCAAGCAGGCCTGTCGCCGCGCCGAGAAAGAAGGCGAGGCGGTTGCTGGCGCCGCTCTTGAATTCCTTTTCCACGCGACGGACATGTCGGCGCGTCTGCCAGAGGCCGGCGCCAAACAAGGTCATGCCCGCCAGGGTGATCACGCCGCCCGTCGTGCCCCAGTCGGCGAGCAGATTCAGGTAATCGTTGTGCGCGCGGTCCGGCTGACGTTGCACGTGCTCGATCCGGTAGGCGGGAAAGCGGTAGTTGTAATGGGCCGGGCCGACACCCCACCAAAAGTTGGCGCGCCACATTTCCTCCGCTGCGGCCCACATGTTGCGGCGCATATCGAGGAGGTCAGACGATGTCATGTTGTCCTCCAGCGTCGGGCGCACGCGTTGGACGTAGGTGGGGGAGCGGGTGAGATATTTCGCGGTGACGATCGCGCCGCCGCCGACCAGGCAGAGCAGCAACAGAAAGGCCGGAAGCTGATGCTGCCGGTGGCAGATCAAAATTCCCAGCAGTGTGAGCAAGGCCAGCCCCGCCGCCACCCAGCCGCCGCGTGAAAATGTGAGGATAATTCCCGCGGCGATGACCAGCGCCGAGTAGCCGAGGACGATGCGCATCACCGGCGTGATCCGCCCGGCCAGCAGGTAGGCGACCGCCAGCGGCAAAATCATTTCCAAAAAGCCCGCAAGATTGTTCGGCGAAATAAACGTCCCCGTGCCGCGTCCGGGATACAGCGCGTCATAGTTCCAGACGTGGGGCGAATGCGTGAAGTATTGGAAGCCCGCGTAGGCGGCAATGCCCATCGCCAGAAAGATCAGCGTGAAGCTGATGACTTGCGCATATTCCTGCCGATAGAGATTGTTGACGATGGCAAAAAACAGGAACGCATACATCAGCACCTGGATCAGCTCCTGCCGTGCGACGTATTCAATGTCCGCAGTGAGGTAGCGCGCGACGGCATAAATGGCGAACGCCAGCACGACCCAGCAGAGCGGGGGCCAGAGCAGTTTCCGCCTGGGGCTCGTCCAAAGTCGCAGCGCCCAGAGCCCCATCACGCCGATGGTCAGAGCCTGGACGACCAGAAACGCCCAGGCCTCCACCGCACCCAAAGCCAGCGGGGCGAACACCAGGATGCCGAGCACCAAGGCCAGAATGCCCCGCTCACACCACTCGTCTAAAGTTTCTCGATCCATGTTGATTCGTGCAGAAAATGAAGGGCCGGCGCGGGCTAGTAAAGCAGCAAAAATCAACCACGGATAAACACAGATGGACGCGGAGAAAACTAAAGCGGCGCAAAATTAAATTCCTATCCGTAGTAATCTGTGCCCATCCGTGGTCAAAGCTTTTTCTTTTTTGCGGCTTCGGGACGGTATTCCAGAATTTCGCCGGGCTGGCATTGCAGGTGTTCGCAGATGGCTTCGAGCGTGGAGAAGCGGATGGCTTTGGCCTTGCCGGTTTTGAGGATGGAGAGGTTTTGCGGCGTGATGTCCACGCCGTCGGACAGATCGTTCAGCCGCATTTTGCGCTGGGCGAGAACCACGTCGAGATTGACGATGATGGGCATAAACTTAAACCGTCAATTCCTGTTCCTCTTGCAGTACCTGCGCTTCTTTCAACAGCCATGCGACAAAGACAAGAGTCAAACCGGCAAATAACCCCGCAGAATCCCAGAGATGTTTCGTTCCAAAATACTCATCGCCAATCTGAAAAAACAGCCCTTGGTAAAGCCAGAACACAATCCACCATTTTCCAGCCGCATCCAGATGTCCAACCGTTAGCGCGTCAAACAAACAGCCCTTTTTCAAACGATTGAAAAAACGCAAAAGTTTCACATTAACGACTATCGCGAAAATATAAGTCAGACTGTCGCAACCCAGCCTAAAAGCTGCAGGGGAGCAAAGCGACGGGTCATCATGCACTTCCCGCCGCCACACAGCGTTGTGAAAAAAACAATTTATCAGCGAAAGCGCCATTGCGATGATCCAGCAAAATAATCCGACAAACAGGATAACCCGGACGACGGCGCTGACCTTGATGATTTTAGTTTTGTTCTGAAAGTTTTTCACTGCGTTGTTGGGTTGTGATTAAACGGTCAATTCCTGTTCTTCCTGAATCTTCCGCCCCTCGTCCATGATCCAGGTGATGAAGATGATCAGCATACCGATGAAAAGAGGCGTGGTGCTCAAGGCCATGTCGTGGAGGGCGCTTGTATTTGATAGTTCAGGAAGAAACTCAGAATGAGATAATAACCTTGGAACCGGATATAAAGGACATTTTGGGCGGTGAACAAACTCCCCCGCCGATAGAGTCCGAACAGCGCAAACAGCACCGCCATCGCCGCGAAATCCAGCCCCGTTTTGACCAGTGCCAAAGCCAGAATACTTCCCGGCATTTCCGCCAGCGAGGTGTAGCTATGGCCTTGGGCAACGACCATGCGTGCCGGGTATTGCGAAAAGAAAGGCCAGCCACACAGAAACGCCAGCAGCGCATACAGCCCGATCAGAAAACACAAGCCAATTGCCACCTGAATCCAAAAACTGGCGGTTCCAATCCGACTGAGCCGGGCGTCAGCGGGCTTTAACCCCTTGGCCGGTGGTCTTAGATGCAGAAACCTAAAAACGACGAAAGCCATTAAACCTAGAAATAAAAGCAGAATTTCAAAACCACTCATGTGCGGAGCCTAAATCCAAAAATCAACCAAGTCAATAGATTTTTAATGATAAACGATAAACTATGATTGTTTTACATTTTTTGGTCATACTTGGGCGGCGGAGAGGCATCGGAACGTTTAGAAGGTCGTCCGTGGTCTGTAGCGGAGCCACGTCTTAAAGGTTTGATGATTGTTCGTAGTCCATTTGAATACTGACGCGGATGCGGTGTTTGGTTTATCTTTGAATCATTATGACTGACCCGCGTTACACCAAACTGGCCAAACTGCTCGTGAATTATTCCACCGCGCTGAAAAAGGGCGACCGTATCTTGCTCGACATGATTGATGTGCCGGACGAATTCACGGTTGAACTCATCCGGGCCGTGCGCGCGGCGGGGGCGACGCCGTTCGTCGAGACGCGGCACACGCGTGTCGGACGCGAACAGTTGCTCGGCATGAATGCGGCGCAGGCCGCCGACATCCGCGACCTGGAAATGTTCCGCATGAAAAAAATGCAGGCCTACATTGCCATTCGCGGCGCGGACAACATGAACGAAACCGCCGACGTGCCCAGCGACCGCGTGCAGCTTTACTCCAAAACCATCCGGCCGGTGCAGGATTATCGCGTGAACAAAACGCGCTGGTGCGTGTTGCGCTGGCCCACGCCGAGCATGGCGCAGGCGGCGGGCATGAGCACGGAGGCGTTTGAAAATCTCTATTTCGACGTCTGCACCATGGATTACGCGAAGATGGGCCGGGCGATGGGGCCGCTGGAAAAGTTGATGAAGAAGACCGATCGAGTGCGGTTGGTCGCACCCGGCACGGATCTGAGTTTCAGCATCAAGGGCATCGGCGCGAAGATGTGCAAGGGCGACCGAAACATCCCCGACGGCGAAGTCTTCTCCTGCCCGGTGAAAGATTCCGTGAACGGCGTCATCCAGTTCAACACGCCGACGCTCTATTCGGGAACGAAGTTTGAAAATGTGCGGCTGGTTTTGAAGGACGGAAAAATCATCGAGGCGACGGCGAACAACACGAAGCGGCTGAACGAGATTTTGGACACGGACGCCGGCGCGCGTTACATCGGTGAATTTTCATTGGGCTTCAATCCGCATATCTTAAGTCCGATGTGCGACATCCTGTTCGACGAGAAAATCGCCGGCTCGCTGCACTTCACGCCCGGCCAGGCTTACGAGGATTGCGGGAGTGGCAACAAGAGCGCAATCCACTGGGACATGGTGCTGATCCAGCGCAAGGAATGGGGCGGCGGCGAGGTGTGGTTCGACGAGGAACTGATCCGCAAGGACGGCATTTTTCTCACGAAGGATTTGAAACCGCTGAATCCAGCGAACCTGAAGTAAGGCGGATGGTTGGATGTTTGGATTTGTGGATTGATGGGGCGAACGCAACCGTGTGCGCGGCTCATCCATTCAGCCAACCATCCAATTATCCATCAATCCCTCAGTCCCCCAACTCAACCGCCACAGGAGTTCAGGCGACTTCCTTCAGGATGGTCAGGAACTGTTTCATCGCGGGTGACAGCACCTTATTCTTTTTGTAGATCGCGGCGAGCGGGCGGTAAAAATCCCCGTCTTCGATCGGCAGAGCGACCAGGGTCTGCTTGGAGATTTCCTGGGCGATGGTTCCCTGCGGCACGATGGAGATGCCCGCGTCAATTTCAACGGCGCGCTTCACCGTTTCGATGTTGTCGAATTCCATCACGTGCTTGGCCTCGACGCCGTGTTCCTTCAAGATCTTGTCCAGCGCTTTGCGGGTGGGGATGTCCGGCTCGAACCCGATGATCTTCTGGTTGGTGAGCGATTTGAGTTTCACGCTTTTCAGTTTGGCGAACGGATGTTGCGGGTGGCAGATCAGCACGAGCGGGTCCTTGCGGAGCGCGATGATTTCAATCTTCGGATCCTTGACCGGATATGCGACCAGGCCGAGATCAACGACGTTGCTCAGCACATCCTCATAAACCTGGTTCGCCCGGCGGTATTCGACGTGGATGTTCACCGTCGGATAACTCTTCATGAACTTTTTGACATACGCCGGCAGGTCGTGCAGGCCGATGCTGTAAATCGTCGCGACGCGGATGGTTCCGGAAATGATGTCCTTCAACTCCTGCAGTTTGCTGTGCAGCGATTCATAAGTCTGGATGATTTGCTTGCTGTAATCGTAGAGCACCTGGCCTTCGCGCGTGAGCCGGAATTTTTTCTTGCTGCGCTCGATGAGCAGGGACTTGAAAGCGCGTTCCAGCGAACTGATCTGCTGGCTCACGGCGGATTGCGTGACATTGTTGATCTGGGCGGCCTTGGTGAAACTTTCCGTCTCGGCCAAATCACAAAACATTTTCAAACTTTCAATCTGCATAAGTCCATTTAACTCCACGTTTGCATTTTAGTCAACCTTATGAATGATGTGAGGCCATGAACGGGCCTTTGCCGGCAGTTCAAGGTGGTTGAAAGGCTCCGGCAATTGGGCGTTGTCGCTCTGCCCGTCCAATGGCATTGCCGACCCGCTCAGGCATGAGAACTCACGGACTTTAACACTTTCCAAAAATTCAAGGGCACGCGACAAACGCCGCCGGCAACAGCTCCCGCACCGTGAACTCCCGCACCGTCTTCAGATCATCACTGTCCGCGACGAAGACTTTTGCGTCCGGCGCGTATTCGCGCAGCAACTGGCGGCACGCGCCGCACGGCGTTGGTCCGCCGTCACAGCGCGCGACGACCGCCATCGCCACGAAATCTTTTTTGCCGTCGGTCAACGCCTTGAACAGGGCGATGCGTTCCGCGCAACAGGTCAGCCCGTAGCTTGCGCTTTCCACGTTCGCGCCGCTGATGATTTCGCCCGACTTCGTGAGCAATGCCGCGCCGACTTTGAACTTGGAATAGGGCGACACCGAATGTTTACCCGCGTCTGCCGCCGCCCGGATAAGTTTGGTTGAGCTGGTTTTCATTTGTAGTGAACCACGGGTACACTAACCGCCTGGAAAAGTCCTAATTATTTATTTCGTGCGGTTTGCGCGGTTGCTGGTTTCAGATGTTTCCACGGAGGCTGGCGAAGTTTTTCAGCAGCGCCGCACCGGATTTTTTCACGCGTTCCGCCGTTTCCAAAACTTCCGCGTGCGACAGATTTTCCTTGCTGATGCCCGCTGCCAGGTTTGTGATGCATGAAACCGCCGCCACGCGCATTCCGCACTGCCGCGCCACGATGGCTTCCGGCACCGTGCTCATGCCCACCGCATCCGCGCCCAGCGTGGCAAACGCGCAGATCTCCGCCGGGGTTTCATAGCTCGGTCCGCTCACCACCAGATAAACCCCGCGCTGCAATTTTAACTTTGAAACTTTTCCCGCTTTGAACAGCATGCCGCGCAATTTCTTGTCGTAAGTCTCCGTCAGGTCAACGAATCGTGGCAAGCCCTTTATTGCTGAACCTCGCAACGGATTTGCTCCCATCAGATTGATGTGGTCGGTGAGAACCATGAAATCGCCCGCGCGGAAATTCTTATTCAAGCCGCCCGCCGCGTTGGTCAGCAGCAGATCCGTGACTCCAAAGGCCGCCAGCGTGCGCGTGGCGAACGTGACCCGTTCCATGGCGTGCCCTTCGTAGTAATGCGCGCGGCCGCTCAAGACCAGCACCGGTGTCCGGCCGAGGTGGCCAAAATACAATTCGCCCGCGTGGCCACTGACGGTGGGTTTGGGGAAGCCGGGGATTTTGGCGTAGGCAATTTTTTTGTCCACGCGCAGTTCCGTCAGCGCGTGATGAAATCCACTGCCCAGCACGATGGCGAGCGTCGGGCGCAGGGTGGAAACTTTTTTGAGATGTGCGGCGGCTGATGCAGGACTGGCTGATTTCATTATTTTCGTTCCTTTGATTTCAAATCTTCTTCTTCGGCGGTCAGCAGAATTTCCAGCATTCGTTCGTGACGGTTGAGAAAATCTTTCGTGACCTGATAATGTTCGGTTTCCGTGTATTTGACCTCGGCAATGCCGTCTTGGGAGAATTGATAGATGCGCGCGTTGGGATAAGCCAGCAATATTGGCGAATGCGTCGCGATCACCAGTTGCGACTGGTGGTAAACCAGCCGGTGCAGCAAAGTCAAAACACTCAGCTGGCGTTGCGGAGATAATGCCGCTTCGGGTTCGTCGAACAAATAAACGCCGTCGCCCTGAAGCCGGTTTAGCAAGAGCGACAGAAAAGCCTCGCCATGCGACTGGTGGTGCAACGACTTTTTGCCATAGCCGAATTCCACGCCAAGGTCTTCAATTTGCGTCGCCAGATTGTAAAAACTTTCCGCGCGCAGAAAAAAATTGTCGGTGGGATGACCCAACCCGCGCTCCAGCCGGATAAATTCATGCAAATTGGAATGCGTTTCACGGGTGGCGAAATTGAAGTTTTTACCGCCGCCTTCGGCATTGAATCCGAGTTTGACGGCGATGGCTTCAAGCAAGGTGGATTTGCCAGAACCATTCTCGCCAATAAAAAAGGTGACGGCGGGATGAAACTCGAGCCGTTCCAGATGCTGAATCGCCGGGACACAAAAAGGATATTCGTCAAAGCTTTTCACCAATTCGCGTTCAAGCCGGACTGCATTGACGAATGAGCGCCTGATTTTGGCGCCGGCAGTTTTGGGATTTGATTTATTCACTCGCTGCAAACTTTGTTCGATTCTGCCTGAAGCCGGTCCGGCGGGCCAAAGGAAAATTAATTCATCAAGCGTGTGGCGTTTCGGCGGCCAGATTGCCGGTTGACACATGGTTGCAGCGCATTAGCTTTGGTCCATGCAAAACGGACGCGGCAGCGCGGTGTTGGAGGAGATGCTTGAGCCGGTCAGCCGCAGTTTGGGGCTGAAATCGGCGCGGGCGTTGGCGGCGTTGCGCGTGGGCGGGCGTACGCAGGCGCGCGTGGAAAAGCTGGCCGAGAAATGCAATGAAGGAAAACTCACTGCCAAAGAACGCGCCGAATACGAAGCTTACATCCAGGCCAGCACACTCATCGGAATTCTTCAGGCCAAGGCGCGGCGCATTCTGTCAAAAGCAGATTAAATGGACGCAAGGCTGCGACAATTCGTCCAGCAACGCGCGAAAAATTGTTGCGAGTATTGCGGGTTGCCGCAGGATTCCGAGCCATAGCCATTTCACATCGAGCATGTCATTCCGCGACAACACGGTGGAAAAGATTCGGCGGACAATCTCGCGCTGGCCTGTCATCACTGCAACTTGCACAAAGGCACAAATCTTTCCGGGCTTGACCCGCAGACAAGAAAATTGACGCGCTTGTTTCATCCGCGTTTCGACGATTGGGATGAACATTTCAAAAATCGCGATGGTGAAATTGCAGGTTTGTCGGCGACTGGCAGAACGACGGCGGCTTTGCTGCGGATGAATGAAGACGGGCGGTTGCAATTGCGCGAAAATGCAGGGCAATAAATTTGTTCCGGCAGACTGGCTTGATTTCCTCCGCCGCTGGACTACTATACTTTCCCTTTGATTATGGAATTGAACAATGACGAAATCCGCCGTTACTCGCGGCACCTGATTCTGCCCGAAGTCGGACTGGCAGGGCAAAAGAAAATCAAAGCCGCCAGCGTGCTGTGCATCGGCGCCGGTGGTCTCGGCTCGCCCATCGCGATGTATCTCGCCGCCGCCGGCATCGGCAAGATCGGCATCGTGGATTTCGACACGGTGGATTATTCCAATCTGCAACGGCAGATTCTCCACACGGACGCGGACGTGGGCCGTTCCAAGGCTGAATCGGCAAAGGAAACCATTAACGGCATCAATCCGCATTGCGAAGTCGTCATCCACAACACGCGCATCTCGTCCGAAAACGCGCTCGATCTTATCCGGCCTTACGACATCGTCGTGGACGGCACGGACAATTTCCCGACGCGCTATCTCACGAACGATGCGTGTGTGCTGCTGAAGAAGCCCAATGTTTACGGCTCAATTTTCCGTTTCGAGGGACAGGCCAGCGTGTTTGCGCCGCATCTGGGCGGACCATGTTATCGCTGTTTGTATCCCGAACCGCCGCCGCCCGGCATGGTGCCCAGTTGCGCGGAAGGCGGCGTGCTCGGTGTGCTGCCCGGCATCATCGGCTGCATCCAGGCGACGGAAATTTTGAAACTGGCCATTGGCAAGGGCACGTCGCTGGTGGGGCGGTTGCAATTGTTCAACGCGCTCGACATGAAGTTCCGCGAATTGAAATTGCGTCGCGACCCGGCTTGTCCCGTTTGCGGTGATCATCCGACGATCAAGGAATTGATTGATTACGAAGTGTTCTGCGGCATCGAACCGACCCCTGCGGACCATGGCGATCCCGACGAAGTGACCGTCCAGGAAATGAAGAAGGCCTTGGACGATCCCAAACTCGGCATCAAGCTCATTGATGTGCGCGAAACGTTTGAATACGAAATCGCCAAGGTGGAAGGCGTGCCATTGCTGCCAATGAGTGAATTGCAGAGCCGGTTCACCGAGCTGGATCCGAACACGCAATATTATTTGCTGTGCAAAGTCGGCGCCCGTTCGCATTCGGCCATGGAATTCTTGCGCGAACAGGGTTTCAAATACGTCAAGAACGTCAAGGGCGGCATCAACGCGTGGTCAACGGAGATTGACCGCAACGTGCCGAGGTATTGAAAATTGTGACTGAAGACCTGCAAAAACGAATCCAAGCCGCGCTGGCCAATCCGCAGAACATGGGCGAGATGGCGGGCGCGGATTCCATCGGCACGGTGGGCAATGCCGATTGCGGCGAGATGCTGCGCCTGTGGGTGAAGTTCAAGGAGCAGAACGGCAAACGCGTCATTGACCGCGCCACGTTCCAATCCTTCGGCTGTGAAACGGCCATCGCCGTCGCCAGCCTCGCGACAGAATTAATCCGCGGCAAAACCGCCGAGGAGGCGCTCGCACTCAAGACCGAGGAACTCGCCGGCGAACTCGGCCCGTTGCCGCCGATGAAAATTCATTGCGCCCAGCTCGTTGAAGGCGCGCTGCGGTCCGCGCTGGAACCGGAAAAGGTGGCGGCCAAACTTGCGGCCTCAGTTCCCGTCAACGCCCCGACCTTGCTCGACAGTTTTTCCAAGCCCAAGGAAGGCGGCGTGAAGCTGACGTTTCTCGACGAAAAATCGTGATGCGTTGAAACGTGATGCGTGAAAAACCGCTTCAACGATCCAATGCTTTGACGAGTTTCGCCAACTTCGCCACGCGTCTGGCATCCACGGGGTTCGCCAATTTGCCGTCGCGTTTTAACGACGAACCCACGATGACCCCGTCGGCGATGCGAAGAAAATTTTTCACGTTGCCGAGATTTACCCCGCTGCCAAGGAGGATTCTTGCCTGCGGACAAGCCTGACGCACGCGCTCCACGTCACCGATGTCGGCCGCCTTGCCCGTGCCGATGCCGGAAACGATGAGCGCATCCGCCAGTCCGCGCTCCACGGTATCGTTGGCGGCGTCTTCCAGCGACCAATCGCCCAGCGGCACGGCGTGCTTCACGTGAACATCCGCAAAAATCTGCGCGCCCGGCGCAACCGTTTCGCGATAACGCAGCGTGTGATAGGCGTCGCCTTCGATGATGCCTTGGTCCGTGAGCATCGCGCCGCTGTGGACGTTGACGCGGATGAAACCGCCACCGCAAGCGGCACAGAGCGCGAGCGCGGCATGGGCATCATTGCGCAGCACGTTGAAGCCGATGGGCAGTTTCACCGCCGCGCGCACAGCACAACCGGCAGCAGTCATCGTGGCGATGGTTTCGGGCGCGACGTTGGTTTTGGTGAATGGCACGTCGCCAAAATTCTCGATGAAGATGGCGTGCGCCCCACCGCGTTCATAGGCCACGGCATCCGCCAAGGCAAACTTGATGATGTCGGCCATCGCCTGGCGGTGGCGCGGGGAGCCGGGCAGAGGCTTCAGATGAACCACGCCGATAAGAACTTTACGATGAGATTGGAAGATGGTTTTCATTTTTAAGCTCCAAATTCCAAGCTCCAACATCCAGAGAAGCTCCAAAAACCAAGCTTCAAACCGATCGCTCGCGCAACACTGTTTTGGAGCTTGAAGCTTGAAATTTCTCTGGAGCTTGGAGGTTGGTGCTTGGAATTTTTCATGTGGCCTGCCGCGCCTTCAAAATTAGCAGCGCCGCGAGGGCTGCCTCGCTCTCGGCGATTTTTTTGCTTTTGCCGCGGCCGCGGGCGAGTTCCACGCCGTCGTGCAGCACGGCGCATTCGAAATCGCGGGCGTGGTCGGCGCCGCTCGTGGAAACGAGCTGGTATTCGGGCGCATTCGGCGAACGCGACTGGAGCAGCTCCTGCAACTCACCCTTGGGATTTTCGATGCCCGGCAGCGCCCCGGGTTCACCGCATTTGGCGCTGAATTCGCGCAGCGTGAATTCGCGCGCGGCGGCGAAACCGCCATCCAGAAAAATCGCACCCAGCAACGCTTCAAACGCATCGGCCAGCGCCGACGGTCGTTCGCGTCCGCCGGTGTTCTCCTCGCCGCGGCTCAAGATCAAATGCGCACCGAGACCCAGCGCGCGTCCGTGTTCGGACAGCGAACTGGCGTTCACCAGCTTGGCGCGTGACTTGGTGAGGGCGCCTTCGTCGGCTTCAGGAAATTTCTCGTAAAGTTCGTGCGAGAGGACGAATCCCAGCACCGAGTCACCGAGAAATTCCAGCCGCTGATTGTGCGTGGGCCTTCGCTGTGCTTCGTCCCCACTGGCCGGGGTCGCGCCGTTTTCGTGCGCGACGGACGGATGGGTGAGCGCGAGGCGCAGCAGACTTTCATCACGGAACGAATAGCCGAGGCGCTGTTGGAGTTCGGCAAGCGCAGACATGAATCAATGGGGAAACATCGAACATTCAACATTCAACGCCGAACGTCCAAGGTTTTGCCGGCCACCCATGCGTTGGGTGTTTGGCGTTGTTTGTTGAAGGTTGAAGGTTTTCAATTTTGAACCACGGCAGTTTCAGCAATGGTAGATGGTTCCGTTGCGGGTGGGTTCAGGCCATGCTCGAGCAGTTGCGCCACGTCGCGCTGCACGTCCTCGAGCTGATCCAGCCGCAAATCGGGATCGCTGATGGTGAAAATGTCGCCGGTCTTGGGCTGTTCATAGACGAACACGCGCCGGCCGTCGCGGGTGAGCTGTTCTTTGACCTTGAGGATGCGTTTACGTTCGAGCATCACGGCGAGGATGAAGGCGGCAGGCGCGTGGGCTGGATCGTTTTGTTCGATGAGCTTGCGCAAAATCGTCTCGGCATTCTCCTTTTGGATGGCGTCCACCACCGGCGCGGGCGCTTCGTAAATTCCCTGCCAATGCGAAATGAAACCGGCGCGGCTGCGCGCATCGCCGTCCTTTTGCGCACACGCATCGCAGATATCCGAACGGCGCAGCTCCGGCGGCTGGTCGAAGAGCAGCGTGTGATACGGCTGTTTGTCGGCAAAGGGCTGTCCGCACGCCTCGCAGGCGTGGGCGCGGGACTGGATGTTCCACTCGTTCATGGGCGCATTAATTTAACCACGAATGAACACGAATGAACACGAAGAAATTTAGATTGGGCCGGGCCCGGGGGCATCCCGAAACTGCTCCCGATATCGATCTGGCGAAGCGCCGGAACGCTGCGTTTACGCGGCAGCAGCGTGATTCGCGCTGTTGCTGCCGCCTGAAGGCGGCGTTCCGGAGGCGGGGTCAAGATGCGCCTGCGCCCGCCGGTTCCCCGCTCGCCGGAATCAAGGATGGCCGTTGGAAAAAACGTGACGGAAAACCTCAACCTTGAAACAGCGTCAGCGGATGTCGTTGCCGGCCGAGAACTGTTGAGTGACCCGGGTCAGTCGTTTGTTGTCGGCACGGATGCGTGCGGACAGCGTGCGCGAGGTGGCCTGTAAAAACGGTGTTGCCAGGCTCGGCATCTCCCGGGTGAGTCGTGCGAAGGAGGCGCCGGATAGCCTGATGACGGAACTGTCCACGTTGGCAATAATATCCGCGGACCGCGGGCCCTGGTCGAACAGGGACATTTCTCCAAAAAAATCTCCGGGTCCGAACGTCATCAAAATGATTTCCTTGGTGCCGATCATCGTCCGCGCCCGCAATTCGCCGCTCATGACGAAATACATGGCGTCTCCCGGCTCGCCCTGCCTGGCCACTTCGGTGTGATGCACGATCTGCTGGAACTCCAAAAAATCCGCGAGGTGGGCGAGTTGGGCGTCCTTCAAATCGGCGAGAATTTTGATCCGACGCAAAGCCCCCGGTCGGAAGGAAGCCGCCGACGCAGTCATGGAAATGGATTCCAGTCCGGTTTTGAATGAATCCTTGAGTTCACTGATCTCCGAGGCCTTTTGCCAGACCCCGTCTCCGCTCGCAAAAATCCAGGTCTCAGCCAGGACCCGTTCGTCTTTGATCCATTCGATCAAGACGGACAACGACACCGGGCCATACGGAGAGTTATCAATTCCCCAGATGAAATAATCGTTCAGAGGCGCCTGTAGCTCCATGGTGTGACTCTTACCCCTCGTGCGGGATTGCGCAAGCCTAAAAGACAGCCAGAGTCCCCAAATCGTCCTCGTCATCGTTCTCGTCATCGGAGGTTTAATTCAATTACGATTACGAGAACGAGAACGAGGAGGAAGCAGCACGATCGCTCGGGTGCTTCAGGTCGCGAAATCGAAATCCGAGCAGCTCATGAAATAGTGGCAGTGCGGACAACGCAGCTTGCACTTCTCATTGATCAACTCATGCCCGCATTGAAGACAAAATCGCCAGTGCTCGCCGGAAATGTTCTGGGACGAAGCGGGACAGGCGTCCGGACGAAGACTGTCAGAAGAATTTGAATCAGGCGGCGACTTCACAATACGACGCTTGTGATTGCGGTTCGGGGACGGCCTCTCCAGCCAGGCGCAGGCCTTCGATGTGAAATTCAATGGCATCGTGCATCTCCTGCTCAACTTCCTGGCGCGAGCCACCGGTGGCCACGCAGCCCGGCAAATCCGGCGAATACGCCGAGAAGCCGGTGGCGGTCTTTTCAATGATGACGAGATAGCGGCTCATTTCAGTCCTGACTGTTTCAGGATACTGTTTTTTGTGCCGGGCGCAAGTTCGTCCCCGGGTTTTCCGGCAATCGTCACTAGCCCGCGCTTGTGCGGATGCTTGTATTGGCGATGGCTGCCGCGCGTGCGGTCCAGATACCAGCCGTCGTCTTCGATGAGCCTGATTGCTTCGCGAACTTTCATAATTTTCAAAATGTAAATCGGCTCCTCAATTTCTATTCAACTTCAAATGAACTTCGGCTTTGTTAACCAAACGAAATATAGAACAACAGCCTTCCGACTAAAATCATGGATATTTCACCAATAAGGCGGGTGCTATTCGGCGAATGACACTGGCGCAATCAGAGAAGTTCGTAATCTTCAAATCGAAAATTGTGCTTCATCTTCTCGATAATCAAATTTGCCTCTTTGACTGCATCGAGCCACGCGCCCTGTGAATTGTATTTCGGAAGCACCTCGTGATAATCGTCCATCGGCGCGGCCTTTTCGCGTTCGGCAATTGTTCGCAGAGCGTCTTTGTAATGAAGGCCAGCGTCGGAAAGCCTCTTGGCAGCGAGTTGTTTCAGCCGATGCCATTTTGAGGATGAATCTCTGCCGTGAACTGCAATCTTCCGTTTTTTCCTCGCCTCTTGTCCGAGCCAAAACCCGAGCGCCTTTACTAAGTCTTCGTTCCGATGCAGGTCGAAATTTATTTCCAAGTGGTAGCCATAAGACTCGCCGACTTCTGGAAACGACAACATCCTCGAAATGAATTCCACCTTGTGTTTATTCATCGGTTGAACGCCCACCAGCCGCCGATATGCAAACTCCTTGTGCAATTTTTCAGTGTCCAACTTCAGCGATTTGCCCGGATGTCCCGGCACGGTAATTACTGTTGGTTCTGGGGGTTTGGGTTTGCTTTCGACGATGAAGCCTTTTTCAATCAGCCAAGTGAATGGCACTGGATAAGCGCAATCTCTTTCGAGGCGCATAAAATCGGTAATCCATTTTTGCGGCAACGATTCCCAAACTTTGCCGGTGAAGTATGACAAATTCTTATTTCTGGCGTCGAAGATGTGATCGCGGACAGTTCGCCCGTCAATTTTCTTTTGAAGCCATTCAACCGCTGCCGCGCGGAATTCTTTCCACGAGGGCAGGTATTCGGCGACGGCGACGGCAAGCAAGAGTGAATCAGGAATTGCCCTGAAGTCCCAGTTGTAAGGCGACAACGGATCAAAAACTTCTTCCGGAACAGCTATTCGAGGCTTGGGCTACAAGCGCATAATTTCTGAAATTTCAAATTACTGCGTCCTTCCAAACTTTTTCTCCAACTCGCGGTAATTCATTTCAATCAGCGTCGGGCGGCCGTGCGGACAGGTGTAGGGCATCGCGCAGCGGCGCAAATCCTCGACGAGATTTTCCAGTTCCGCGCCACCGAGCGGGTCGTTGGCCTTTACCGCATGGCGGCAGACGGTCTTGGCAATCGTGTGTTCGCCCAGTCGCGCCAGATTCACTTCGCGTCCCGCCGCCTTCAATTCGTCCACCAGATCGAGCACGAAACGCCGCGCGTCGCCGACCTTGACGAACGGCGGCAGCGCATCGAGCAGGAAGGTGCGCTCGCCAAATTCGCTCAAGCCGACGCCGAGTCGCGTGAGCGCGGTCAGTTGTTCGCGCAAAAAATTCGCATCGCGCGCGGCCAGTTCGATGGTTTCCGGCAACAGCAGTTTTTGCGACGGCGCGATGCCACCGGATTCGATCCGGTTCAGCATCTGCTCGAACAAGATCCGTTCATGCGCGGCATGCTGGTCGAGCAGCACCAGTCCGCGGTCGGATTCGAGCAGGACGTAAAGTTTGCCGATCACGCCGACGAGCCGCATTGGGACATTGAGCAGCGGCGTGGCGCTGGTTGGTGGGGATGCTGGATACTGGATACCGGATGCCGGATGGCCGGCCGGCGAAGGTGGTAGAATTGAGGATGGCGCTTTTGGTTCAGCCGTCGCCGGTGTTGCCGATGCGAAACCCATTTTCAAAGGTGTTTCCGCGGCGGGCGAAATTGGCGCTGAAACGGCGGGTGCAGGTCTCAACCTTTCCGGAAAATTTGGCAGTGCGGGTGCGTGAGATTCCGGCGCAAATTTTAATTCATTTGGCGCGCTTGGCGTCCTGGCGGTTGGAATTGTTCGCGATGGTTCGGAGTGAAACGCCAGCAGCGCCTCGCGCACGGCCTGGGCGGTGAACTTGCGGATCTCAAACTCGCGATGGAACTTCACCTCGCGTTTGGAGGGATGGATGTTCACGTCCACGGCGGCGGGATCAATTTCGAGGAACAGGCAGCAGACCGGATATCGGCCTTTCATCAGCGAGTTGTGATAGCCCTCGATGAGCGCGTAATTGATGCCGCGATTCTCCACCGGGCGACGGTTCACAAACACAAACTGGCTCTCTCGTGTCGCACGGGAAACCCCAGGCGAACCGATCAAACCCCAGATACGGATCTGGGATTTTGTGTCTGGCGACTGGGGTTTTTCAGAAGAGGCGTTTTCAAAAATATCGGTTTCCTCCGGAGCGGCAGGGTTGCCGTCGTCGTTGAGGGCGGCGGAAAAATTCACGGGCAGAAGTTTTTCGTCGCCGAGCAGGGCGCGCAGACGTTCGCGCAGGGCTTCGATGCGGCTGGAAATGACGCGCTCGCTCTTGACGGCGGGCAACTGCCAGACGCTGCGACCATCTTTGACAAACGTGAACGCGACCTCCGGAAACGCGAGCGCGGCGAGCGTGAGATAATGCTGGATGTGCGCGGCTTCGGTCTCCTCGGTGCGCAGAAATTTCCGACGCGCGGGCAGGTTGTAGAAAAGCTGCCGCACTTCGAAGCTGGAGCCGGGCGCGCTGCCGGCGGCCTTGACTTCGGCGATGGTGCCGCCGTTGACGACGATCTGTGTGCCCTCGGGCGAAGTATTTTCACGTTCACGTGTGGTCAAAATGAAACGGCTGACGCTCGCAATGCTGGGCAGGGCCTCACCACGGAATCCCATCGTGGCAATGGAGGTGAGGTCTTCGGCCTTTTGAATCTTGCTTGTCGCGTGACGTTCGAGACAGAGCAGGGCGTCGTCGCGGCTCATGCCGACGCCGTCGTCAGTGACGCGGATGAGGCTGCGTCCGCCGGCGCCGATTTCCACGGAGATTTTTTTGGCGTCCGCGTCGAGGGAATTCTCGACGAGTTCCTTGACGACGCTGGCAGGGCGTTCCACCACTTCGCCGGCGGCGATCTGGTTGGCAACTTGTTCGGTAAGGAGCCGGATGCGATTCACGAAGGGAAATTTCAAGTTTCGTTGTGCGAATGTCGAATTGAATCTTGCACCGTCCGGCTCAATTCAATTTCGCCAGCGGCAGCGCGAAGCAAAAAATCGCCCCGCGACCCGGTTCATGGCGCACCCAGATGCGGCCGCGATGATCTTCAATGATCTTTTTGCAGATCGAAAGACCAAGACCGGTGCCGTGCGTTTTTCCAAAGGTGGCAAACGCTTGAAACAGCTTGTCGGCAATTTCGGGGGCGATGCCGGGGCCGGTGTCTTCGATCTCGGTGATGATTTCATTTTCCGTGGCTTGAAACCGAAGGAAGATTTTTCCGCCATTCAGCATGATGTCGGTGGCGTTGTGGATGAGGTTGTAAAAAACGCGGTTCAGCCGGCGCGGATCAAATTGCACCTGGGCGGCGGGTGGCAGGTTCGCCATTTCAATTTGCGCGGCTTTCAGTTCTGCTTCGGCCCGGAGATCCTCAATCAGTTTCAGGACAAAGGCGCGGAAATCGGCAGGCCGGAGACCGGTCTCCGAGCGTTTACCCTCGGTGAAAATCAGAATGTCACTGACCAGGTCATTAATGCGTCCCACTTGCCGACGGATGCGAAACTGGGTCTTGGAGCGGATTTCGGGGCTGATGTTGGGCATGTCAAACAGTTCAGCGGAGAGGCCGATGATGCTCAACGGATTCTTCAAGTCATGGACGATGGATTGCGCAAACCGGCCGATGACCGAAAGGCTTTCCGCTTGCACCATTTCCCGCAAATGAAGCTGGTTGAATTCGCGCAGGCGTTGGGTGATTTCCTGCAACAAGCTGAATGCGAGCGCGGGCGAACGTTGGATGAGCGAAAGCATCTCCGCGCGCGGAATGAAATAGACCTGGGTATCCTGAAGGGCGGTCGCGGCGGCCGAACGCGGGCGGTTGTCGATGACGGCCATTTCACCGAAGATTTCCCCGGGGCCGAGTTGGGAAAAGACGCGGCGGACATTGGAACCGACCAGCCCGGATATCTCCACCCGTCCGGCTTTTACAAAATAAACGCCCTCACCGGGGGCGCCTTCTTGAAATATTTCCGAGCCGGTGGCGAACGGCTGTTCCTGGGTGATGCGCCGCAATGCCTGCAATTCTTCAGGGTTGAGATCACGAAACAGGGCGATGGATTCGAGTCCGGACACGAAGCCAATTTAGGGTATAACGGCTTTGCGTAAAGCCAAGATATGGCTCCGGCAATGAAACCAGCCGCCTGCGAACGATAACTTGTTGACAAAAGGTCACCGGGTTGTAACATTAACTCTATTCGGGTAGCAGCACGTTTCTTCAGCGGGGTTCCCCACCCCCACCTCCTTGGCGTCTGCTGCCCGGATTTTCTAACTGCCAACTCCGGCAACTCATAAAAATCCAAACCAAAACTTGACGCTGCGGAAAAGATTTTTTATTGTCACGTCCCCCTTTCGCGGGGGTGTAGCTCAATTGGTTAGAGCGCTGCCCTGTCACGGCAGAGGTTACGGGTTCGAGCCCCGCCACTCCCGCCATCTTTATTTTCGTGACCTGTTGTGAACAGACAGGGACAAAAACCATTGATTTACCAGCGGTAAACCCTCTCCAATTTACCCGGAAAAATTCGTTCAGGCTTTGGCGAAATATTTCCAAGTAAGAAGGAATAACTTCAAACCATGCCATCATTCCGGCCACATTTTCCATCCAGCGTTTTCTCATCACTTGGATGGTTTTCATGAGTTGTCATCCACCGTGCATGATCTCTTCAGGGAAACGATTGCCGGGGCTTTTTCCCGGGATGGAATCCAAGTGTCATTTTCAGGCGGACCAAGTGGACTTTGCCGCGCCCCGTCGACTTAACCGTTTATTCCGCCGTGGTGCCAGGAATTCTTGTAAGACTTTTCGTAATGACGACGAACGGCTTCACGGACTTTCGCTGTCTCTTGCCGAAGAGCCTGTGGGACGACATGCGCCGGCTTTGCGGCTTGGGTGGCTTTCCCAGTCACGGCAGGACTGCGCGTGGTCGATGCACCGAGAATAACCGCTTTTGAGACTTGCGATCTCACGGATTCGAAGGTGGTCGTGTGCGCTTTCATGGAATCACCCAGACATCATAATCTTCCTGCGGAGTGTTGTTTCGGGACGGCCGGGCTGGATTCGGCTGGAACCGTCGATGCGCTGGATGGTTTTTTTATGCGACACTGTTTCCCAAGCCCTTTCCTGTCGCCCCGCGGCCCGCCTGGGGCGCAGGTTTTGTGCGCCAGACCGAATTGCCGCACGGCCCTGCTGGCCCAGCGGGCCACTTCCGAATCCCCCCCCTCCTTGGCTCTCGTCGCGAAAAATTCCATGTGCCCGAACGCCGCCGCCTGCCGCAGGTGGGCAAGGATTTGCTCCGAAGCCGCGGTCGTTTTCAGATCCGGATCCAGCAATGCCACCAGCGCGCCCGGACGATCCTTGCGGAGGCCCAGCCATCGCTTCATCCACTCGCTGACCTCTGGCGGAAGGCCCCTGCCTTCATGCAGGCCAATGATGATGATGTCCGCCGTGGCGGCTTCCGTGGCGGCCAGCTCCCGCAGCGAATCCACGGTCAGCACTTCAAAATTCCACCATTGGTAGAACAACCGCCCCTCATCCGTGAGCCGGCGTTCAATCAGTTCCAGCACTTCACACGCCGGCGCGGCCGTGGAGGAATCCTCGCACGCAATCACCACGCTGAAGTCTTTGCCGGACTCGAAGGGTGCCTCGTTGGGGCTTTTCAGCACCAGTTTCATGGACAGGAAGTTGAACCAGATTCCTCCCACCCACAATTGGCGCGTTTACACATCGCTCAAGCACCTTCCATTTATCCGCCCTAAAGAATTCACCTAGCCACCCTTTTGGCCCGCACCGCCGCGGCTGGCCGGTTACTCACCGGCCGGACTCTTGAGGTTCTCCGACTGGACGGCGAACCGGATCAATTGGGCGGTGCTGTTGAGGTTGAGCTTTTCCCGGATATTGGCGCTGTGCACGGCCACAGTCTTGCCGCTGATGTGAAGTTGCCGGGCAATTTCCTTGGGCGACTTGCCCTCGCCGATGGATTGAAGGACTTCAAATTCGCGGTCGGTGAGAGATTCCATGGGCGACTGGAATTTTGCGGTTTGTCCGGAGAACCGGCGCAGGAGTTTTTCGGAGACTTCCTTGCTCACATAAAGGTTGTTGGCCAGCACCTGCCGGATGGCTTTGACCAGTTCCTCGGGCGGCTGCTGTTTGGTGATGTAGCCGTTGGCTCCCGCGCGGAGCATCCGTTCGGCATAGAGCGATTCTTCATGCATGGAAATGGCCAGAATGGCCAGGTGCGGATGGATCACCTTGAGATCCTTGACGAGTTCCAGCCCGTTTTTTCCGGGCAGGGTGATGTCCACCAGCGCCAGATCGGGCAGCAGCTTGGGGATGGCCTCCATGGCCTGGTGGGCGTTCTCCGCCACACCGCAAACGATCAGGTCCGGCTCGTGATTGATCACGCCGCACAAGCCTTCCCGCATCAGGGGGTGGTCGTCCACGATCAAAACTTTTTTTTGGCCCGCAGCTTTGGGGGCGATGGATTTACTTTTTGCCATATTAGTCCTTTTCAACATTTTTCCCGGGGTGACTTTTTTCCAACGACACCGGCACAGTGCAGACAACGGCGGTTCCGCCAGCGGCTTCTTTTTCAATGGCCAATGATCCGCCGATCATTCCGGCACGATAACGCATGATGCGCAATCCCAGACCTGGTTTCTTCCGCTGCCGGGCCGGCATTCCCGCGCCATTGTCCTTGATCGCGAGACTGACCTGATCGGGCGTTTCGGCCAGATTGATTTCGATGCGTCCGGGTTTGCTGTGCTTGATGGCGTTGGTGATGGCTTCTTGTGCGATCCGGAACAAGTGGGTCGCCACCGCGCTGTCCTCAATCAATACCGGTTGAGAACAGATAAAACGGCAGCGGACGTGGAATAGTTTTTTGGTCCGGGCGGCCAACGCCTGGAGCGCCACCATCAAACCATTCGGCTCCGGTTCCACCGGATGCAGGCCGCGGGCCAGGCTGCGCGTTTGCGCGATGGCTTCGTTGATCACTTCAAGGATCCTGCCCAGATCCCGGGATTCCGGGAGGGATTTGGCGGCGAGTTTTTGACGTAACGTGCCGGTCAGGTAGGCGGTGCCGGCCAGAAGCTGGCCCAGCCCGTCATGCAGGTCCTGCGCGATGTGACGGTGTTCCCGCTCGCTGACTTGCAGAACGCCCCGTTCCAGTTCGATGCGGTCCGTGATGTCACGGAAAAAGATGGAGGAATATTGAAACTGGCTGTCGCTCCAGAACGAGTTGGCATCCACCAACACGTGCCGGATTGTGCCGTCCTTGCGGCGCTGGGTCATCGGGAAATTTTGGACAGTCTCTTTGGCCGCCAGCCGTCGCAGCAACTCGAGACCCTGAGCCGGTTCCCCGCTGAACCCAAGGAACGATTGTCCCAGGTAATCTTTCTCCGGGTAGCCCAGCAGATTTAGCTGCGTCAGATTCGCACGCAGAATGGTGCCGCCGACCGATAACCAGACCAGTCCGACGGGCGCCTGGTTGAAAAAAACCGATAGATTATGCTCACTGCGGATGAGGGCCTCTTCCGCTTGTTTGCGGGCGGTGACAGCAGTCATCGCCGTAAGCGCATAGGAAATTTCGTCACTGACCTGGGTCAGGAGGCGCAGTTCACTTTCATCAAAGGAGCCCGCCTGGGACGTGTAGACCGTGAATGCCCCCACGACCTTTTCTGAGGCCCGGATGGGAAATGCGGCCGCGTAGTATAATCCCATTTGCAAGGCGCGGCTGCGCCACGGGCCCATGCGCGCGTCTGTGGAAATATCTTCGATCACAACCATCCGGTTTTCGCGGATGGCGGTTCCCGCCGGTCCGCGGCCTTCAGGCACATTGTTCGTCACCGCGTGGAAACCTTCCAGATATTCGGTCGCGCCGGCCATGGCGACCGGTTGGACAACTCCGTCTGGTGACGCCATGCCAATCCAGGCGAGTTTGAAACCGCCTTTTTGCACGGCCACCCGGCAAACCTCGTCCAGAAGCTTCTGCTGATCGGGGGTGCGGACAATCGCCCGATCGATATCCGCCAGAATCGTCTGCACGCGGTTGAGTTGAGCGATGCGCTTTTCGGTCCTCTTGCGTTCCGTGATGTCAGTGACGATGCCGCCGATGGCGTAAATCTTCCCGTCGGCATCCCGCAGCGGGAATTTGGTGACGAGGCTGGTGTGCGGACCGTCGTCTTGAATTGTCACCTCCTCGAAGTCCATGGGCATTCCCGCTTTAAGCATTTTTCGGTCATTGACCCGGCAAGCGGCCGCTTGCGCCGGCGGGAAAAGCTGGGCTTCCGTCTTGCCCACCGATTTCTCCAATGACAGATGGAAAACCTCGCCGAGCCGGTGGTTGAAGTGCTGATAGCGGCCTTTCGTGTCTTTGAGGAAGATCATCGCCGGGCTGTTGTCCATGATGGCATTGAGCCGCGCTTCGCTCTTGCGCAGAGCCTCCTCCGCCCGCCGGCGCTCGGTGATGTCGCGGACCACGGTCACAATGTAGTCCCGGTCGAGATGAACCCATTTCGCGCTGAATTCAATCGGAAACGTGGTGCCGTCCTTGCGCCGGTGGACCCCTTCGCCTCTTTGCGAGCCGTTGACGCGTATTTTCTCGGCCAATTCCAGCCATTTCGCCACGGAGAAGGTCGGGTCGATATCCGTCACCCGGAGCGCCAAATATTCCTCGCGAGTGCAGCCCAGTTCGGCGGGGCCGTTCTTGTTCACGTCGAGAAAGCGCCCGGATTTTGGATCAATGACTTCCAGGGTGTCGCTCGATTGGTCCACCAGAGTTTGAAAGAGCCGGAGCGCTTCTTCGGCTTCCTTCCGCGCGGTGATGTTTTCCACCAGCATCATGATGCCGCCGATTTTTCCGTGGGTATCTTGCCAGGGACTCACGCTCCAACGCAGCCAGACCTTGGTCCCATCCGCCTGGAGCCATAGCTCCTCGTCGCTGGCTTGGGGTTTCCCCTCCAGTCCCATCCGGTGGGCCGCCTTCCAGTGCTCCGGGAGATCCGGGTTGACCTCGTAATGGTTGCGTCCGGTAAGGTTGGTTGGGGCGGGATGAAGATCGCTTTTCCAGCGCTGGCTGTGGGCCAGATAATTCATGTTTCGGTCGAACATGGCGATGGGTGCCGGAGCCTGCTGCACGAAGGAATGCAGTTGCGCCTCGCGGGCTTTCAGGGCTTCCTCTGCTTGCTTGCGCTCGGTGATGTTGTGGACAATGGTAATCGTCCCAATGATTTTACCCTTGGCGTTCCGAAGCGGACTGCTCGCGTTGGATGCCCAGCCGGAGCGTCCGCTTTGCGGCACGTGAAAATGAACTTCCACCGGGGGGGGCGTTTCACCCGCCAAGGCGCGGTTCATGTGATCGATGACGCCCGCATCACGCAGGAAGGGAAAAACCTCCTCCGGGTGCTTGCCGATGACTTCCGCGGCGGACACCCCGGTCAACTTCTCCATGAACGGGTTCCAAACCACATGTTTCAGATCGCGGTCATTGACGATAATGCCCTCGTGTGCGCCGACAATGATTTGCTGGTTGAACAGACTGGACTCCCGCAAAGCGGCATCGGCTTGCTTGCGTTCGATGATCTCCGCCATCAAGGCGGCGTTGGCCTCGGTCAACTCAGCCGTCCGCTCCTGCACGCGCCGTTCCAGTTCATCCCGCGACTGGCGCAGCGCCTCTTCCGCTTCCTTTCGATCAGTGACGTCCACATGGACCCCCATCATCCGGAGGGGCTTTCCGTCCGTATCGCTGACGAGCGTGGCGCGTGAAAGAATCCAGCGCCAGGAGCCATCCTTGTGCCGCAACCGGAACTCCACCTCGAAGTCCGGCCAGGGATGCTTGATGAACTGCCGATGCTTCTTGAGCGTCGGGGTGTAATCATCCGGGTGCAGCCGCTTCAACCATTCCTCCAGCGGGTCGCCGATCTCATCCTCTTCATAACCCAGTTGAGATTTCCACTCGCGCGAGTAATCCACCTTGTCGGTCTTGAGATTCCAGTTCCACAGGCCGATGTTCGCGTCCTGCAAGACCAGTTTCAATTGCTGCTGCTTATCGCGCAAAGATTCCTCGACGCGCTTGCGCTCGGTGATGTCCAGGGAGGCGCCAACGCATCCGCACACCGCGCCCGACTCATCGAAGAGCGGCAGGGCACTGCCGAGGAGGTGGCGCTTTTCGCCGTTGGAAAAAACGATCTCTGTCTCCACGTCCTTCACCGCGCGCCCGGTTGCCGCCGCCCGTTGCATCGGCAATTCTTCCGGTTCCAGCCGCCGGCCGTTTGACCAGAACTGATATTGCGGGCGCTCATTTCCGCGGACGCTGGCCGAAGGAATGTCTCCCTCGGTTTGGCGGAGCAACTCCAGGGCGGCCGGATTGCCGGTTATCCGCTCGCAGGCCGCATCCTGGGCAATCAAAACGGCGGCCGGGATTGCATTCATCAGCGTCTCCAACTCCATTCGCTGCGCCCGCGAGCTGGCTTCACTCACGCGCAGGGATTCCTCGACGCGCTTGCGCTCGGTGACGTCGCTCAAAATCATCAGGCATTTTTTTGCATGATTCGACCCCGAGTGATCCACCACGGATTCCAGCCGGGCCTCGAACCGGTGCCCGGCCGGCGTCAACATCTCGAGTTCACAGGTCTGGATGGCTCCACTCCCAAAAACACCCCGGCGATGCAGAACAAAGGTGTTTTGGGATTCCGGAGCGATAAACCGGGTCAGCTTTTCTCCGGCCAAATTGGCCCGGGCAACATCGAGCAGGCGCGCGGTGGCCAGGTTGGTTTCGAGAATGACGCCCTTGACGTCCAGCGTCAGAAATCCAACGGGGGCGGCATCGTAGGGCAGGACCAGCCGTTCGCGTGCCGCCTCCAGTTCGCGTTGCGTCTGGCGCAATTCATCGTTCTGCATCTCCAGTTCGATCTGGTGGACCTGCAACTCATGCACCAGTCGCTGCACGTCTTCCGCCGGCATCTGCTTGATCTCGCGCCGGATCGTGCCGATCAAACGTTCGGCGCGCGTCCTCAACCTGTTGGGGGCGGACGCTGGCTTGCGGGATGAATTCTTTTTAACGATGCCTCTGGTGCCACTGACGGGGAATGATCCGCCCTTTGTCGCTGGCCTGCGGGGCAGGGACCGGTCCGCGGCCGATTTCAACCGGACCTGTGCGCCGTTGACATTTCTGCGCCCGGCTTTCTGGGTTCGCGATGCCGCTGGCCTTTTGTTCATAAAAGTTGCGAGCAAGAAAAAATCTTAACCCGTGCGTATGCGAACATACTGCGCATGCGGAGAACACGAAAGCAAATATTACCCGTTTCACCTGAATTCAATTTCACTCTCGGTTGCGGCTGTTTAAGACAGGATGAAACCGTAAATGCAGCCCGCATGGTTGCGGCGGCACCGCATACCGCTCCAGCACGCCCGGCCCGCAACTGCTATTGCCCAAACCGCACATCTTTGCGTCGAGGGAGACGATGATTTCCGGTCGCGGCTTCAATTCAAAATCATGTCGGACCGACACCGGGTCGGCGACGGTGAAGTGCAGCGCGGAAAACGAAAATGGATTTTCGGCGGTGGAAATTTTAAGACCGCGGCCATTCGTATCGGTCAGTTCCAGCCAGCGCACATCTTCTTTATTACCATTCTCCTGCGGCCGGACGTAGGGGACATATTGATCGTTCACCGACGCGAGGCAGCAACGGCAACGTGGCGGCGGCGATCTTCATTCCGTGGATGAACATCAGCGGCTCGGTGCTGGCGAATTATTGGAGCAAACGGCCCGTGAAAGTTCAGCAGCAGGCCGCGGTGTGAGTGGAAAAATTTACTAAGTTGGATGAGGATGAAAGCCGTAGTAGTGAGAAGGCCAGCCTTAGAATTGCAACCTCGATTACGGGTCCCCCCTGGCGGCGAGCGAGTGTTGCGTTTGGATTCGTTCCGCGCTTTTGAACTGAAGCGAAGAGGGGTTCTTTAAAATCACAACTTAAGTCCTTAAAAGCGGAAACCGCCACTCCTTTAAAAGCCTCGTCACCACTGCGCGGCCCATTAAATCGCCGGTAAGGCATAAAAATAGCTTTGTTGCGGGAGTGAGTTTGGGTCAAGAAAAAAGCAGCGCGAACAATGGCGGAAACGGTGCCGGAAAGGCACCATCTGAGGAACTGTCCCAAAAATGGGCGCGGCGATACTCCATGCGTGGAATATTGTGGGGAGCGGTCTTCATTTTGGTGATCTTGAGTTTGGTGGCGGTCGTAGGCATTTCGCGCGAGGCTGGAAAACAGCTGTGTGTGAACACGCAAGCGGTCACGCACACCCGCAAAGTTTTGGAAAAGCTGGGTGACATCGCCACCTGTTTGAGTGAGGTGGAAAGCGCTGCACGCAGCTTCGCCATCTCCGGCAAACAGTCGCATCTGAGTCCGTTTTACACTGCCGCTCAAGCGGTGCCTCTGCAAGTGGACGAACTCAAGGCTCTTCTTCGAGACGACCCCGGTCCGCTTCAATCTGTCGCGGCGATTGAGCCCGTGATCGCCCAACATCTCAAGGTGATGAAGGACATGGTGGAGCTGGGTGACAAAAATCTGTTTAGAGGTTTCGGCCAGCGGAGCCTGACCGACAAGGGGAATGCGTTGATGGAGCAGATCCGGACCGCGTTCAGCACGATGGACAAGGAGCAACGGGCGTTGCTGGACCAGGAAGAAGCATCCGTGGCGGTGAAGGCGGAGCATGTAGCCCTGATCACTGTGTCCGGAAGTGTGCTGGCCGATGTGCTCTTGCTGGCGTGCGGCGTGTGCGCACTGCGCGCCATGCATGGCCGCAGAAAGGCGGAGGAAAAGCTGGACCGGTTACTGGGTTCGATGCCGGACGCCCTGATCATTGTCAACGCGGAAGGCAAGATTGTCAGCAGCAACGCCCACACGCGGAAACTATTTGGTTATAGCGAACGAGAATTGCAAGGTGAAAATATGGCTCTGCTGGTCCCGGAACGCTTCCGACAAACCCAGCGACAATATTACGCCGCGCACTTTGGCCAGCGCAGCGGTCGCGTTCCGGCAACGGCGATGGAGTTTTGTGGCTTGCACAAGGACGGTCGCGAGTTTCCGATCGAGGTGAGCACACAGCCTTTGGCCGGCGAAAAGGGATTGTTTGTCACCAGCGCAATCCGCAACATCACCGAGCGCAAACAAGCGGAGGAACAAATCTTCAAATTGAACAAGGAACTGGAACACCGCGCCATTGAGCTGGAAAACGCCAACAAAGAACTGGAGGCGTTCAGCTATTCGGTTTCGCATGATTTGCGTTCCCCCCTTCAGAACATCGACAGCTTCAGCCTCATCCTGATGGAGGATTACGCCAACCGGCTCGATGCGGAAGGCTTGGACTACGTTCAGCGACTACGGGGGAGCTGCCAGCACATGCAGGACATCATCGATGCCTTGCTGGCGTTGTCCAACATGATGCGTAATGAATTGCTGGTGGATCATTTTGATCTGAGTGCTCTGGCGAATGCCGTGGCCGCCGATCTCAAGCAGAAAAACCCGGATCGTCTGGTGGATTGGGTCATTGCCGAGGGACTGACCGCCGAGGGCGACGCCCAGTTGTTGCGGGTCGCGCTGGAGAACCTGTTCGGCAACGCGTGGAAATTCACGGCAAAGCGTCCACGGGCGCGCATTGAATTCGGGGCGCTGCCCCAGTCAAACGGTGCCAGAACCTATTTTGTGCGCGACGACGGCGCGGGTTTTGACATGGCGCGTGCGAATAACTTGTTCACGCCCTTCAAACGTCTGCACGACCAGTGTGAGTTTCGTGGCACGGGCATCGGGCTGGCGACCGTGCAGAGAGTCGTTCATCGTCATCGCGGCAAAATCTGGGCTGAGGGCGTCGTCAATCAAGGTGCAACATTTTGCTTCACCCTCGCGGGCGAGGCGGGAGGAGTCAATGGAAACCATCATGCCGCCTAAGCAAAGTGATTCAGGCCCACCGGGCGTCGCGAAAAAGGCCTTGCGGGCGTTAATCGCCGATGATTCGGAAAATGATGTTGTGCTTTTGTTGCACACCCTGCGGAAAGCCGGCTACGAGACGGTTTACAAGCGTGTCAGCACGGCACCGGCCATGAAGTCGGCGCTCCAGAGCCAGGCTTGGGACATCGTCATTTCGGATTATGAAATGCCGAACTTCGGCGGGTTCGAGGCGTTGCAACTGGTCAAAGAAAGCGGGCACGACCTCCCATTCATCCTGGTATCCGCCGTGGTCAGCGAGGAGGCGGCCGTGACTGCGATGAAGGCGGGCGCGCATGACTTCATCATGAAGCGCAGACTGGCGCGGCTCGCGCCCGCGATCGACCGCGAGTTGCGCGAGGCGCAGACGCGGGTGGCCCGCAAAGCCGCCGAAGCAGCATTGCGCCAAAGCGAGGAGCAACTGCAGCAAGCCCAAAAACTCGAGGCCGTGGGCCGGCTCGCCGCCGGTGTCGCCCATGACTTCAACAATATTCTGACCACCATCACGGGTCACGGCGAACTCTTGCTAAGACAACTGGGCGCCGATGATCCACGGCGTAAACACGCCGAACAAATCGAGAAGGCGGCCTACATGGCGGCGGTGCTGACGCGGCAACTGCTGACTTTCAGTCGCAAACAAGTGATTGAACCGCGGGTGCTGAACCTCAGCGCGGTTGTCCTCAATATCGAAAATATGTTGCGCCGTATCATCGGGGAAGACATCGAGTTCCGCACGCTGCTTGACCCGGCAGCCGGGCACATCAAGGCCGATGCCGGCCAGATCGAGCAGGTGATCATGAACCTGGCGGTCAACGCCCGCGATGCCATGCCCGCCGGCGGCAAATTGATGCTCATGATCGCCAACACCACGTTGGGAAAAAACCGTCCGAAGCATTTTCATTATCTGGATGCGGGTGATTACGTCATGATAACCATCACCGACACTGGCACGGGGATGAGTGAAGAAGTCAAAGCCCACCTGTTTGAACCCTTTTTTACCACCAAACCTCCGGGCAAAGGCACGGGACTGGGGCTGGCGACTTGCTTCGGGATTGTTAAACAAAATAACGGCCACATCAGCGTGCAGAGCGAATTGGGAAAAGGCACGACCTTCAAAATCTATTTTCCGCAGGTGCAACCAGCACCGGAGCCGGCTCGCGTTCGTATCAACACAAACGGGCTGACCGGTGGCAGCGAGACGGTCCTGTTTGTCGAGGACGAGTCCATGGTGCGCGAACTGGCGGTCGCCACGTTGCGGATGAACGGCTACACGGTGGTCGAAGCGGCCAACGGCGAGGAAGGCCTGCGCGCCGCCCGGCAGCATGAAGGCAAAATTGACCTCGTGCTGACGGATGTCGTCATGCCGGTCATGGGCGGCAAAGAAATGACGGATTCCCTCCGCAACTCTCATCCGGACGTGAAAATCATCTTTTCATCGGGATATGCCGAGGATGCCCTGGGACATCACGAGGTGCTGCGGCCGGGCATTGCTTTCCTTCAAAAACCCTACTTGACGACCGCCTTGGCGCGCAAGGTGCGCGAAGTCCTGGATGAAGATTTTCTGCAACCCGTTTAGACAATCGGCGTCAAAGTTGCGCGTGGCGTTTCGTTCCGGGCCGGTGGCTGGCCATGCCTTCTGCCACGATTCTGCTTCGGGCTGGCGAATTACTGGAGCAAACGGCCGGTGAAACAATAATTCCCGAGGAATTGCCGCGAGAATCATACCGGATCAATTCTTACTGCGCCGGTGGGCCGGCTTCGGGCACGGTGCGATAAAAACGCGCCGGGCTGGTGGCGGCGTCCGGATCCACGAAATCAATCCGGCCGTTGACGACCTGGTTGGTGCAGACGGGCGTCCAGTGAATCATGTCACTGGAATATTCAACATGGAACCACGCGCCGTCGGGGCCGCTGGCGCTGATGTTGAAGACGGCGCCGGGCATCAGACCGTTGACGGCTCGCGGCGACTGACTGTCAAGAATGATGGCGGCGGCCGCCCGCGGATAACCAAGCAGATAATTGGTGCCGGTGGTGTCGGGAACCAGTTTGAGGATGACCGTGCTGGTGAGGTCCGGCAGGTCGTCGTCCAGCGGCATGACGGTGATTTCCGCGCGGCGCCCACCCGCCGGAACGGTCACGAGACCGGGCAGCGCCACGTAATCCACGCCGTTGGTGGCGGTGCCGCCGATGGCGTAGGCCACGTCGAGGCTGTCGTTGGTGGCACCGGAACGGAACACGGTGAACGTGGCGTTTTTGGGACCGCAATTGGTGAAGAACCGGTAATTGACGCCCGCCGCCACCCAGTTGCTCCACGTTGAACTGGGGGTGGGCAGGCCGGGCCACGGCCAGCAGTTCGTGCCTTCAATGGCCACCGGGTCGGTGGCAACGATGCTGATCAGCGGCGGCCGGTTCGTGGGCGGTGGCGGCGACGGCAGGATGCTGATCTGCACGGGGCCGGAAACGGTGGATGCGCTGCCGTTGTCAGTGGCCCTAGCGGTCAAGGCGAGGTTGGTTCCCAAAGGCGGATTGGTCCAGGTCAGTTCCCAGAAATTTGTGGGATTGATCACCGAGCCGGACCAAAGCGGCGGCGGGACGGCGGTCACGCGACGGCCGAAACCGAGGCTGCTGTTGCCGGCGAAAAATTCAACGCCCGACACGAAACCGTCGGGGTCGGCGGCGTAGCTGAAAATTGGAATGTTCACCGGCGCGCGGAAGACGGCACCGTTGGGCGGACTGGTGATCCGCACGACCGGCGGACGATTGGTCGGCGGCGGGCCGGCCAGAACGGTGATGTTGACCGGGGCGGAAGTGGTGGAGAGACCGCCATTGTCCGTGGCCACAGCGGTCAGCGAATAACTGTTGGCTGGCGGCAGGTTGCTCCAGACCAGACAGAAAGGATTGATGGGATTGGCGCACGCCGGGCAGTTGGTGCGCGTGCCGAGGCTGTGGCCGTTGGCGAAAAATTCCACCGTAGCCACGAAATCGTCCGGGTCGCTGGCGCTGGCGCAAATGGTGATGTCGGGCCCCACAAAGTAACAGGGCAATTCGCAGGGCGGATTGTTGGTGACGCACGGGGGACAGACGATGCGGCCGAAAAATGTCGCGCCGTTGGTCGGCCAGGAAATTTCCACGACCGGCGGACGATTGGTTGGCGGTGGGCCGGTCAGAACGGTGATGTTGACCGGGGCGGAAGTGGTCGAGAGGCCGTCGTTTTCCGTGGCCACGGCGGTCAGCGAATAAGCATTGGCCGGCACGTTTTGCCAGTTCAGAAAATACACGGGTCCCGTTACGCCGTTCACTCCGGGCGGATCGAGCACGACCGGGATGCCCGGTCCCAAGTCGGTGGTGCCGGCGAAAAATTCTACGTTCACAATCGAGCCATTCGAATCGGTGGCTTTGGCGATCAGCGAAATATTCGTCGGCGCGTAGAACGCCGCGCCGTTGGCCGGATTCACGATGGTGACCTTCGGCGGCAGATTGCTGACATCGGGCGGCGTGAGATAGGCCGTCGCGCTGCTCGGCGAGCCGATGGAGTAATTGACCGGGGTCATGAGCGGCGACGGGCACAAATCCACCTTGACTGTCCGGATATCCGTCTGCCCCAGGTTGATTGGCTTGATGACGATGTTGTTCGAGAGGACGCCGCCGGGGAGCGAAACGAAATTGCCGATGCTCTGGTAATCCACGCCATTGGAGGCGGTGCCGCTGATGCAGCAATACACGTTGAGCGGTGGCGTGAGACTGCCGGAGCGGAACACGGTGAAGACCGCCGGGTCGCCGGCCCAAGTGCCGTGGTCAACGGTCGCCCGGATGGTGACGACGGGAATCGTATTGCTAGCGCCAGCTTGCGCAAAACCGGAGGTTGTCGGCACCAGCGACAAACAGAATGCGGTGAACAATACGTTTGCCTGGGAAACTGGAAAAATCATTTTCATAAGACAAAACCTTTCATCTTTTTTAAGTCGGCACGGCTTATTTCACGGTGATCATCCAAGCACCGGTCCCAAAAAAAGTCAAGGGGGTCTCCATCCTGGCAGCGTTACAAATTAGCGGCGTGCTTGGGCTCGAATGGACCGGTTGTTGGCGGCGATCTTCATTTCGGGAATGAACATCAGCAGCTCGGTGTGGCGAACTACTGGAGCAAACGGCCGGAAAAGTGACTCGAGCGGGGCGCGGATTGGTCGGGAGGCTGTATGGCCTCAAACGGCGGCTGGGTCGCTTTCGTTATCTCTCGCCCCGTCGAAACGGGTTGCGAAACCATCGACTATTCTCCCTGATTTTAATCATGGTTCCAGTAACCGGAAAAACCGATAGGCCTCGTAGCGAGCGGAGACATTCGTCCGGCTGAACACGCCGAACTGGTCGAACTGGTTGGTCAAGATCGGTGTCCATTGTGCGAAGGGGATGGCAAGGTTCGTATGCGTGAACAGGATGAACGTCGCATTGGTCACACCGCCGATGCCGGTCAGATTGACGTTCGTTCCCGTAACGATGGGAGCACATAGTTTCAATGCGGAGGTAAGACCGTTCGCGGACAGGCGGTAGGTGCCGGTGCCCGAGAACCCGCCGCTGGCATCCCCTGCCAGCACGGTGAACGTTCCGGCATTGGTGGCCGTCACGATGATCTGCGCGGTGGCTGCGCCGAAACTGGATTTTAGTAGCGCGCCGTCGCGACCATAGAGTCGCAGCCAGGGTGTCAGGCTGCTGCCGCCCACCAGTTCGTCCATCTGCAGCACCAAAATGTCGCCAACGCATGCGGTGAAATAAAATTCATCCAGATCGCCAGTATTAATGGTTCCGTCGTAAGTGCCGGTTCCGTTCAGCGCCCCGCCTTCGTCACCGGCGGAAATCACGATCGGATCGCCGGTTTTGGCCAACGTCAGGCGATAATCGCCGGAACCGCTCAAGATGCCGTTGCCATCGCTGACCACGACGAGATAGACGCCGCTGGGGCCGGCGGTCGCCGTCGCCTCGCTGGCCACCGCACCAGAGCTGGTGCTTAACAGCGTGCCGGTGGGGCCATATAAGCGCACCCACGGTGTGAACGTGTTCGTGTCGGTGATCTCACCCATGCGCACAATCAAGGCGTCGCCGGCCTTCGCGTTGATCGTCCACAAATCCATATCGCCGGTCAGGATGGTTCCCAGGTGGGTATATCCATTTATCATCGGGCCGCCGTCGTCACCGGCGGAAACGACCACCGGATCACCGGTCTTGGCCAGGGTTAACCGATAATTTCCCGAACCACTCAAGTTGCCGTTGCCGTCGCTCGCCACGATGATGAAGGTGCCGCTGTTCGTGGCCGTCACCACGACTTCGCCGGCGAGCGAGCCGAAGCCCGAATCCAGCAGTTTCCCGTTCGGGCCATAAATGCGCACCCACGGGGTGAACGTGTTCGTGTCCGTGATTTTGCCGATGCGCACCACGATGGCATCTCCGGTGGTCGCACTGAAGCTCCATACATCCAGATCGCCTGTCAAAACGGTTCCCTGATGCATCACGCCATTAGTCATCGGGCCGCCGTCGTCGCCGGGGGAAACAACCACCGGGTCACCGGTCTTGGCCAGCGTGAGTCGATAGTCGCCCGAGCCGCTCAATGCGCCATTGCCGTCGCTCGCCACGACGATGAAGGTTCCACTGTTGGTCGCCGTCGCTGTCACTTCGCCCGCCAGACTTCCAAAGCCAGAACTCAACAGTTTGCCATTTGGCCCATACAACCGAATCCAAGGGGTGAATGTATTCGTGTCGGTGATTTTGCCGATGCGCACCACAAGGGCATCGCCGCTGGTCGCGCTGAACGTCCACACATCCAGATCTCCCGTCAAAATGGTTCCCGTGTGCATCACGTCGTTGGTCATCGGGCCACCGTCATCGCCAGCGGATACGACCACCGGGTCGCCCGTCTTGGCCAGTGTGAGCCGATAGTTGCCCGACCCGCTCAAAACGCCGTTGCCGTCGCTCGCCACGACAAGGAAAGTCCCGGTGTTGGTCGCCGTGACGGTGACTTCGCCGGCGAGCGAGCCGAATCCCGAATCCAGCAGCTTGCCGTTCGGACCATAAATGCGCACCCACGGCGTGAAGGTGTTCGTGTCGGTGATCTTGCCGATGCGCACCAGGATGGCATCGCCGCTGTTCGCATTGAACGTCCACAAATCCAAGTCGCCTGTCGCAATGGTTCCCGTGTGCATCACGTCGTTGGTCATCGGCCCGCCATCGTCGCCGGTGGAAACAATCACCGGATCGCCCGTCTTGGCCAGCGTGAGCCGGTAGCTGCCGGTTCCGCTCAAGGCGCCGTTGCCGTCGCCCGCCACCACGATGAACATGCCGCTGTTGGTCGCCGTCACCGCGACTTCGCCCGCCAAACTTCCAAAGCCCGAGCCCAACAATTTTCCATTAGGACCATAAAGCCGGATCCACGGCGTGAAATTGGCGCTGGTGTCGGTGATCTTGCCGATGCGGACCACGAGAGCATCTCCGGTGTTCGCGCTGAACGTCCAGATGTCCAGATCGCCGGTGTCAATCGTGCCCGTGTGCATCACACCGTTGGTCATCGGCCCGCCATCATCGCCGACAGAGACCACCACCGGGCCGCCGGTCTTGGCCAGCGTGAGCCGGTAGGTGCCGGTTCCACTCAAGGCGCCGTTGCCGTCGCCCGCCACCACAGTGAACGTCCCGCTGTTGGTCGCTGTCACCGAGACTTCGCCGGCTGATGTGCCGAAACCCGAATCCAGCAGCGTGCCGTCCGGCGAATAGAGCCGCACCCATGGCGTGAAATTGCCGCTGGTGTCCGTGATCTTGCCGATCCTGACGACAATCCCGTCGCCGGCTGTGGCGGAGAATGTCCACATGTCCAGATCGCCTGCGTCGATCGTGCCGGTGTGCATCACGCCGTTGGTCATCGGCCCGCCCTCATCACCCGGCGTGATGGTCACGGTGCCGGGCGATTTGGCCAGCGTCAGCCGGTAGGTGCCTGTCGCCGTCGTGCCGTTGGAATCATCCGCGATCACAGTGAACGTGCCGCTGTTGGTGGCCGTCACCGCAATTTCCGCTGCCACGGAACCGTTGGCGGTTGCCTGCTGCACCGCGCTCGGATTCAGCAGCCGGATGCGCGGGGCGAAGCTGTTCGTCTGCGAGATTTCTCCGATCCGCACCACGATCCGGTCACCGGCGTTTGCCGAGAACGTCCACGAGTCAGAGTCGCCAACCGGTGCGATGGTGCCCGTATGGTTCCATCCGTTGGTGAGCGCGCCTTGTGCCCGAGCCGGGTTCGCCGTGAACAACAGACCTGAACATGATGCCACCAGCAGAAGGAGCGACAATAAATCTGGGCGCGGCGGTCGCTTGGAATTTTGGTTTCGGGAGAGAGCGAGTGGAAAATCCGTATTCGGGGGATCGCGGAATTGAACCTGGCGGTATACACGTGGAGCCATAACGAAAGCGCACAGCTTTTTCATACGAATATCCTCTTGGTCTTGAATGGTGTGAAGCGGTTAGTGATATATAATCATTTTACTTCTGAAGTGAGATACTCCTTCGCCACTTAAATCGTTTTCGTTCAACAATACAACGAAAAGTTATTCACAATATTATGTCTGTTACTCCCGAAACCCGGACAAATGGCAGCGATCTTCAGTCGATTGATGAATCAGCGGCCTGGTGCTGGCGAACAAGTGGAGCAAGCGGCTCGTGAAGGTTGAACCGGACAAAACCGCTTAACAGGAGCTAACGGAGGGAACGGAGAAATAAAGTCCCTTCAGGCGTTTTCAACAAGCTTGGACAGTTTGACATTCAGCGTGCCGGTTCAATTCTGCCGATGACCGGGCCAATGCAGTTCGTGGATGAGCATCCGGCCGCGCCGTATGAGATCCGGGTTTATCGCGGTGCGGACGGGGCGTTCACACTCTACGAAGATGCCGGTGACGGCTATGACTATGAACGCGGCGCGTTCGCGCTCGTGGAGTTTTCTTGGGACGAGGTTCGAGGCGAACTCACGATTGGCTCACGGCGGGGAAGTTTTCCCGGGCTCGTTGTCAGCCGTGAATATTGCCTGGTTTTCATTTCCGGCAGCGGCCGGGAAACCAGGACGGTGAATTACTCTGGCGGCGAACTGAAGATATCAGTCTGAAGCCGGAATCATTTCGGCCATTCACCGTTCACAATCGGTTTTAGCGAAAGCTTTGCTGGATTCACCACGACGTGTTTGATGCGCTTGCGTTCCCAGGTATAGGTGATGTGGACCAGTCCGTCGCTGGTCTGGATCACGGCGGGATAGGCAAAGCCATTCGGTGCGGTCAGATCGTTCTCCAAGACCAGCGCGGCGAGCCAGTTGGTGCCGTCGTTGGAGATGGCCACGTTGAGCGGGCTGCGACCCTTGTTGCTGGAGCCGGTGCGGATGTTGTGGTTGTAAACCAGAAGCTGGCGGCCATCGCGCAGCGTCACCGCATCCGTGCCGGAATTCGGATTGGGCAGTTCAGTCAATGTCATTTTGCCCCAGGTCAAACCGTCGTCGCTGGACCAAATCTGGAAAATCTTGCCGTCCTTCGTGCGGCCAATCGATTGCAGCTTGCCGTTGCCATGAAATAAGATGCTCGGCTGAATCGCGCCGATTTCCTTACCGTCATTCACCGGCGACGTGGTCGTCCACGTTTTCCCACCATCACGGCTGCGCTCGAAATGCACGCGCCAGCCGCCGTCGCCCTCAACGCTGCAGGGCGAGAGGATGTCGCCATTCGCGAGCTGCACGGGTTTATTTTTGATCGGGCCAAGGATGCCGGCCGGCAAACGCACCGGCTTTGACCAGGTTTTTCCATCGTCAGCCGAAGTGGTCATCATGCCCCACCACGTTGCCGGGCTGGGGCCGACTTTGTAGAACATCATTAACGGGCCGGCTTTTGGCTGGAACAAAACCGGATTCCAGGTTGGCAGGCGATTGGTGGTAAAACCGACCCCGTCCGCGACGGCGACCGGTGGGGTCCACTTGCCGTCTTCATTTCGGGAAACGTAAATGCACACGTCGGGATTGCGCTCCGCCGTGCCGCCGAACCACGCGGCGACGAGGCTAGATTTGGTTTCCGCCATCGTTGAGGCGTGGCAGGAGGGGAAGGGCACGGTCTCGTAGATGAATTCGGATTTCATAACCGGCGAATTTTGCGGAGAGGTCGCGCAACCAGAAAGAAGAAGTGAGAGCAGAAGCGGGGCACAGACGAGTCTTTGGTGAACCTTTGACCACTGGAATCCACCGCCGATATTTCCGGCGCGATGCTGAATGGCGCGCATAATAATTAGAGCGGTCGTTGGCATGTTCAGTCGGGTATTTTGATCGGTTGCAATTTTCCGTCGAATGCGGCCTGGCTGCCCGCTTTGGTTTTCAACTCGATTTCCTGTGCGCCGTAACGAATGACGCACGGCTTGCCGAGCTTTGAACGGATCACCGCTTTCGTCAATGCGCCGTCAGCCCAGGTCAGGTCAACTTCAAATCCGCCACGCGCACACAAACCTTTCACCGAGCCCGTTGGCCAGGCGTTCGGCAGCGCCGGCAACAAATCCAGAATTCGGGTCTGGTTTTTTGGGTCTTGGCTCTGGGGAAATTGAAGTTGCTGGCTTTGCAGCAGCATTTCCGCGATGCCGGCGCAGCCGCCAAAGTTGCCGTCAATCTGGAATGGGCCGCACAGGTCGAACAGATTCTGCAGCGTGCGCTTTCGCAACAGACCGTTTAACTGGCGGAAGGCAAAATCGCCATCGCCGGCGCGCGCCCAGAGCGGGATGCGCCATGCGTAACTCCAGCCTGTGCTGCCATCCCCGCGCCATTTCAGCAGGAGTTTGGCCGCCGCAAAGAGATTGGTTTTCGCGGGCGTGATTTCTGCGCCGGGATACAGGGCGAACAGCGGCGACATGTGGCGATGGTTGTTGTTCGGCACGTCCTTGTCCTCGAGCCATTCCTGAAGCTGGCCGTATTTCCCGATCTGATCGGGCGCGACCAGCTTGCGGACGGTGGCGAGTTGCGTGGCGAAATCCTCGTCGGTTTTCAAAATGGCGGCGCTTTCCAAAGTGGCGTCCATCAGGGCGCGGATGATTTGATGATCCATCGTCGGCCCGATGCAGAGCGTGCCTTGTTCCGGCGAGAACGACGGCGACGTGATGAGCCAGCCGGTTTTTGGATCTTCGACCATGTAATTCATGAAGAACACCGACGCCTGCTTCATTACGGGATAAGCGCGGGCGAGAAATCTTTTGTCGCCGGTGAACAGATAATGTTCCCACAGGTGATAGCAAAGCCACGCTCCGCCTGTCGGCCAGATGCCGTCAATGTTGTTGATGGGTGCCGTGCCGCGCCAGAGGTCGGTGTTGTGATGCGCCACCCAGCCATCACATTTGTATTGCTCTTTTGCCGTGCGCGCGCCGCTGACGGCGAGGTCGTCGATCATGTCGAACAACGGCCCGGCGCACTCGCTTAGGTTGCACAATTCGGCGGGCCAGTAGTTCATCTCGCAATTGATGTTTAGCGTCCATTTGCTTTCCCACGGCGGATCGAGCAGTTCATTCCATACGCCTTGCAGATTCGCCGGCTGGCTGCCCGGCCGGCTGCTGGCGATCAGCAGGTAGCGGCCATATTGGAAATACAACGCCGCCAGCGCCGGGTCGGTCTCCAGTCCGGCGGCGCGAACCTTTTTCAATCGATCATCCGTCGGCAAATCCGCTGCCGCGCTGGATCCAAGATCAATGGATACGCGGCCAAAAAGTTTTTGATAATCGGCTAGGTGACCGGCGAGCAGGTTGGTGAAATTCTGTTTGCTGACTTTGGATAATTCTTCCGCGCAGCTTTTGGCGGGGTCGGCGGTGATGTCCTGGAAATTCTTGAAACTGGTCGCGGCGACCAGAAGCAACGTGGCGGAATCGGCATTCGCAACCACGATGGTGTTCCCATTCGTGCTGACGGTCCCCCCGTTGCTGCGCACGCGCACGCGGGACTCGAATTTCAACCCGCCCGCCTCGACTTGTCCCGTCAACGCCAGCGTGTTCGTTTTGATTGCGAACGTCTGTGAATTGGTATGTGGACTGTCCAACTTGAGTGTGAAGTTGATTTGCCCCGGCTTGTCGGCGGTGATCCGCATCACGATGGCGCGATCCGGATGGCTGGCGAACGTTTCGCGCTTGAACGTCACGTTCCCCAGGCGATAGCTCACGCTGGCGATGGCGGTATCCAGATTTAGATCGCGCCAATAATTCGTCACATCTCCTGAGCCTTCAAAATGCAGGCGCAGATCGCCGAACGGCTGATAAGCTTTTTGCCGGACCGGGTCGCTCAGAAAATTGGACCGGGCCAGCGTAATCGCATTTGTGATGTTTCCCGCTGCCAGCAACTGTCGGATCTCAGTGAGATGTTCGCCCGCGCCGTCACGGACGTAATCGTGCGGCTGGCCTTTCCACAGCGTGTCTTCGTTGAATTGGATGCGCTCGTCGAAAATGCCGCCGAAGATCATCGCGCCCATCCGGCCGTTGCCGATGGGCAGCGCTTCCGTCCACTTTTCCGCGGGTTGCGCATACCAAAGTGTGGCCGCCGCTTTCTCGGCAGCGAATGACAGGTTAGCCGCGCAGAGCGAGAATGTGACAAACCAGAATACGACGCGTGGCATGATGGAAGAATCATCACCACAAAGGCACTGCTCGTCCAAGTTTTTTATGGGCGAATTACTGCCATTAAGTTTGAGAAAAGTGACGCCAGCCGACTCATGTGGATTGAGCTTGGACGCGGCGGATTGGCTGGCGCATACTCCGCGCAATCGCATGAAGATGCTTTTCGTAGCCGACCTCCATTATGCGCTCAAGCAGTTCGACTGGCTGGTCGCCAATGCCGCGAACTTCGATCCTGTGATCATCGGCGGCGATCTGCTCGACCTGGCCTCCAGCCTCGATTTTGACGTGCAGATCGTCGTGGTGGAAAAATACCTGAGCCGCATCCGGCAGAAGACGCGGCTGCTCGTCAGCTCCGGCAATCACGACGGCGACAGTCGCAGCGCGGCGGATGAATCCGTGGCGCAATGGATTCAGGCATCGCGGACGGAAAGTTTGTTCGTGGATGGCGACAGTGTGGAAATACCGGGCGCACTCGTGACCATCTGCCCGTGGTGGGATGGGCCGGCCTCTCAGGCCGAAGTGGAGCAGCAACTCACGGAGCAGGCGCAAAAGGTCCGGGGCCGCTGGATCTGGGTTTATCATGCGCCGCCGGCGGGTTCGCCAGTGTGCTGGACGGGCAAGAAATTTGGCGGCGACGAGGTGTTGCTCGAGTGGATCAAACGGTTCCAGCCGGACATGGTGTTGAGCGGTCATATCCACAATTCACCATTTTATGCCGAGGGCGCGTGGGTGGATCGCATCGGCAAGACGTGGGTTTTCAATCCCGGCAAGCAGCCCGGGGCCAGTCCCACGTATATCATCCTCGACCTCGACGCGATGACAGCGGAATGGGTTTCGGCGGAGGGGCAATCAGTCAAGAAGCTCACGGTGGAATAGCGGCATGGTTTTCCGCTGAATGGAGCGCCGAGCACCGTCTCGGCAAGTTGACACTGAATGATTGAGGCTCGTAAAATAGAGCGACACGAAAACCGCGTAAGCGGAACGCGGCGTTTAACGCCGCTTCAACGTCGAAACCGCCAGCGGGCTGGCGTGTTATGCGGCACGTGCCATTGGACGTTGAAGCGGGCTTTAGCCCTTGTCATTACCCACATCGTTTTCATGGATGTTGCAAAGTGTCTAATCCTTGGCACATCCACATCAACCGTTGCCAGCCGCGCCAGATGGTTTGCCAGCCGGGCTGGCCATCGCCTTTGCGCGCCAGAAAGCCGCCCAAGCGTGCCACGGCCACCAATGCGCTGCGCTGCGTCCATCCTCCGGGAGGCTCGCCCCACTCGGCGGCCAGGAGCGCCAAGGCTTGCGGTCCGAAGGCGTCCGCTGCCACCGCCTCGTCGGGTCGCGCCCGCGCCAGCCATTGCGCGTTCAACAACCGGACGGCCACAATCGCCAGCACCGCCGTCAAGGTTTCGAGCCGATACGCCGCTGCCAACTGGCTGTCTTCCACGCCGGCACCGCTCTTGAGGGCTTTGTGATATTCTTCGATCCACCACCGGGCGGTGTAGCGGCCCACGATCCGTTGGGCTTCCACCCAGCGTTCGCAGGGCAGCGAGGTCAACAGGATCCAATGCAAGGCTTGGACTCCCGGCGGGGCGTTGAGTTCGCGCGCTGCCACCACGTTCACCGTGAAAGCGGGCTTGGCGTCCCCCGGGCGCTCGGGGCCTTTGAGCGTGAGCGTGCCGCTGCGCAGTTGGACGGTGGCGGTGCGCGCGGCTGCGCCGGTGCGCGCCCGCAATGCCACATTCAGCGTGCCGCGCACCGGCAGTTGTCCGGCCGCTTCCTGCAAATGTTCCGGCACCTCGGTCTGCGCCCGATCCCGGTAGCTGCGGATGATGAAGTCCACGCCGCGCCGTTGACAGTGTTCGATGGGTTCGTAGAAGTCGGCTTCCCGGTCGGCCAGAAAAATCCACTGGCTGCCCGGCGGCGGCGGGGGCGTCTGGTCCAGTGCCGCCGTCCAGCATTGCGATTGGCGCGGGCGTTTGAGCCTTTGCCGCCAGGTTTCCCGGCCCCGTTTGGGCGGTCCGGTGCGCACCCAGCTTTGTTGATAAAACAATCCCAGGGCGATGCCTTCGGGCTGCTGCTCCAGCGTCCACTGTTCCACCCGCACGGCCAGCGTGGTGTGCAGCAGCAGGCCACGACCGCCGCCATTGCCAATCGGTCCCAGACCCTCGGTGGCCGGGGGGAAGGAGTAGTCCAGTTGGGTCGTATCTTCGATCAGCAGATACTCGCCCGGTTCGCGGCACCGGCGGCGGGTGGCTTCCCAATGCGGGGTCTGCACTGTGACCGGTCCCACCTTGGGCTGGCTGAAAAAGCGGTAGGCCGCTTTGACTTCCTTCCAGCACGGCAGGGCTTGCGGCAGTGTGCCGCCGGGATTTTGAGCCAGGCGTGTGGCGATGTTCACAAGACGATCGGTGCGGCGTGGGTCCCCCAGTTGGGCCAACGCGAATTCCTGCTGCGCCCACTGGGCGGGCGTCGACAAGGTCAGGTTCATGGTTTGGCCGGAGGAGGGACCGATGAAACCAGAACCAAACAGCCTTTGTTGACCAATGAAATCGCATATCAGATCAGTTCATGCAAGCCCGCGGAAGATGTGGGTAATGACAAGGCGTGAACGCCGCGCTCCATTACCGTATTGCGCGAGACTCAATCAACATCGAGCCGGGACGGTGCCGGGCGTTCCACTACTCGCCGTGACGAATGGTGGATTCTTTGGGGCGGACGCGGGCGGTGGGTTGGCGGTGCATCAGCGCCTCCAAAACTTCGTCCACCATGCCGAGGTGATCGTGGCCTTCATACTGGTGCTTCACGTTCACGAGATATTTGTTGAGCGCATCCAGCCGGCGGGCAAGCATTTCGGCGACATGCAGGCACAAGGCCGGCGACGATTTCAGAAATTCACGCGGCTGCTCGACGATGTAAAAGGAACACGGTTTCACGGCGCGCACGGAGGCCGTATGCGCGCCGCCGAGCAACACGGCCATTTCGCCGAACACCAGGCCGGGCTGGGCGGCGAGCGCGACCCACACATCATCTTTCAAAACTTCGACGGCGCCTTCGATCAGAAAATAGAGCGCGTTGGTCTGTTCGCCCTGTCGGATGACGAACTGGCCGGCCTCAAAGCGTCGCAGCTCGTGGCCTTGGAGTGATTCAAGTATCGCAGACATCACGGGCGAACAGTAACGAGCCGGCAGGCTGGCGGCAAAGTCTTTTTACCAACGAACAAAGCGAGCCACGTCGTATTCGTAACGTTGCCTTCGATAGTCAATGGGCGTTAACTCCGGCGACTTAGGCCTACCATGTCTGTCCTGCAGGTGGTTTAAGCCGACTCTTTAAAAAGGTGAAATATTTGGCGTCCTCTTGCTTGAAAATCTCATCGCCAGCCCCCATGTAAGCACGCGCCAATTCCTCTGCGGCCATCTCGTGATGCCCCAACTCAAACTCGCACTGTCCAAGCCGCAGATGGAGAAACGGGTTTCCAAGGCCATCAGGGCAGTGAATGGCAAATGCAAATGCCTCCTTTCCGCTGGTGAAAAAATTAGATGCAAAGCACGCGTCTCCGATTGCGGACAACACCCAAGTAGATGCAGCCCAGTCCTGCTTCGGCTCAGGAATGAGCTTGTATGCTTGATTGAATCGATTGATCGCCTCCCGATGTGCTCCATTTTTCATGAACGCATCACTTTCGGCGCAGAACTTTTTGATCTGCTCATGTAAAGTTGAAGGAAGTTCGTGCATGGGTATGGCCCGGTTAGATGTTAGATCACAGCCCGTGCACAGCATCGTGCAGCGGTGCGATTGCCAAAGTTTCTGTCAACATAACATTATGAAAGAGGATGCGAGAATTTTGAACGCGAGATTTGGTTAAAGATATTTTTGCAAAATCGGCTTCAGTTCCGCCATGGTTTTCTTCGGCCAGCATTTCCGGTCGGTCATGATGGCGTTCTTCAATGCGGAATGGCACGGCCAGCTTGGTTCGCCCGGGATTTGCGGAATGACCCGGGCAATGATGGCCTTGGCGGTCGCGGCGTTTTTCATCAGGTTGGCGATGACCATCTCCACGGTGACGTGCGCCTCGTCCACTTTCCAGCAATCGTAATCGGTGATCATCGCCATCGTGGCGTAGGCGATCTCGGCTTCGCGGGCGCACTTGGCCTCGCCCAGATTCGTCATGCCGATGACATCGTAGCCGAGCTTGTGATTCGTGGTGGATTCGGCGCGCGTGCTGAACGCCGGGCCTTCCATGTTCACATACGTGCCGCCGTCGTGGACGCGCGCCTTGAGCGAACGCGCAATCTTCAGCAGCAACTGGCGCAGTTCCTCCGCAATCGGATCGGCGAAGGCAATGTGCCCGACGATGCCGCGCCCGAAGAACGTGTGTTCAAAGTCGCGCTTGGTGCGATCGAGAAACTGGTCGGGTAAAACGATGTCGCATGGCTTGTATTTCGCCTGCAACGAGCCGACGGCGCTGACGCTGATGATCCACGCGACGCCGAGCTTTTTCATGGCCCAGAGATTGGCGCGATGGTTGAGTTCGCTGGGCAGAATGCGATGGCCGCGTCCGTGGCGCGGCAGAAAAACGACGTCGCGTCCGGCGAGCTTGCCGGTGAGCAATTCGTCCGACGGCGCGCCAAACGGCGTTTTGACTTTCACCCATTTCTGGTTGGTGAAACCTTCAATATGATACAGGCCGCTACCGCCGATGATGCCGATTTTGTGTTTGGACATGGCAGATTTCTAACCACGAAACACCCGAAACACACGAAAATAAACTTCCAAATTCCAAGCTCCGGAGAAGCTCCAGACATCCACATCCAATCCAAATCACAGGCCAGCGTTTGAGTTTTGGTGTTTGAAATTTCTCCGGAGCCTGGAGGTTGGTGCTTGGAGTTTTTTCTGGGTTGGCGTCCGGCGGAATTTGATTTAGTCTGCCTGCATGGAACTTTTTCACAAAATTCTCAAGGCTGCCGTTGACGGCGGCGCGTCGGATATCCACGTCAAGGTCGGCACCCCGGTCATTTTCCGCATCAGCCGCGAATTGATTTCAATCGACTGCCCAATGCCGAGCGAGCAATGGCTCAATACCGTGGTGGAGGCCATGACCCCGGTGCATATGAAGAAAAAGCTGGAGGAAGATCGCGAGGTGGATTTTTCCTACAGCATTCCCGGGCTGGGACGCTTTCGCACGAACGTTTTCCAGCAGCGCGGCACCTGGGCGCTGGCCATGCGCTATGTAAAGGCCACCGTGCCGAGCTTTGAAAAGCTCGGCCTGCTCCCGCAGATCGCCCAACTGGCCGAATCGCCGCGCGGGATCGTGATGGTCGCCGGTTCGACCGGTTCCGGCAAATCCACGACACTGGCCGCGATGATCGAACATGTGAACGCCAATTTCAAAAAACACATCATCACGCTTGAAGATCCGATCGAGTTTGTTTTTGAAGACAACCAGTCGGTCATCGAACAGCGTGAAGTCGGACTCGACACCGGAAATTTTTACGGCGCGTTAAAACACGTTTTGCGCCAGGACCCGGACATCATCATGCTCGGGGAAATGCGCGACGCCGTCACTTTCACCGCCGCGATGAGCGCGGCGGACACGGGGCATCTGGTTTTTTCCACGCTGCACACGACGACGGCGGCGCAATCCATCACGCGCATCCTGGATTTCTTCAAGGCGGATGAACGCGAACAGATCCGCCGCCAGCTGGCCGGTTGTTTGCGCGGCGTGGTCTGTCAGCGCATGGTCACCACGGTGGACAACAAAATGACCCCGGCCTTGGAGATCATGACCAACTCCCCGCTGGTCAAAAAAATGCTGGAGGAAAACCGGCTGGACAAGCTTTCCGCCGCCGTTGAAACCGGTGGGGATGACGGCATGATCACCTTCAACCAATGTCTGTTCAACCTGGTCAAAGCGGGGCGTGTGTCGGAGAAGGAAGCTCTGGCCAAGGCCAGCAATCCGCAGGCGCTGGAGATGAATTTCAAGGGCATCTTCCTCAATGAAGGCGGGCGGATTGTAAGTTAGAAACGCTCTGAAACTGGTGTGTCCCGAGACTCATGGGACGCTGCCTTCCTGAATGAGACTTCCACACTTTGCAAAGTATGGAAGTCATTGTGGGACGCCGCCACTGGCTGAGCCCGGTCACTCATGACGAATTGCTGCCGCGCCTCCAGCCGACTGGGATGCAGCCAATATCCCGCTTGGGATTTATTTGCCATTGACGGCAACCGTGTGTATCGGAGATTTTGTCGCGCTATGGCAAAAATTCAACGCGCACTCATTTCTGTTTCCGACAAGGCCGGGCTGATTCCCTTCGTCCAGACTCTCGCGCAGGCAGGAGTTGAAATCATTTCCACCGGCGGCACGGCCAAAGCATTGCGCGACGCGGGCCTTACCGTCAAAGACATCAGCGAACACACCGGCTTTCCCGAAATGCTTGATGGCCGCGTCAAGACGCTGCATCCGAAAGTTCACGGAGGGTTGCTCTACATTCGTGGCAACGCCACGCACGAAGCGGCGGTGAAAGCCCATGGCATCGCGCCGATTGACCTGGTGGTCGTGAATCTGTATCCATTTGAGGCCACGGTCGCCAAGCCTGGCGTCAGTCTGCACGACGCGATTGAGAATATTGACATCGGCGGGCCTTCGATGCTCCGCAGCGCGGCGAAAAACCACGACAACGTCACGGTGATTGTTGACCCCGCAGATTACGCGGAAGTGGCGAAGCAGATTTCGGCGAGCGGTGATACGACGTTGGAATTACGCCGCATGCTGTGCGCAAAAGTTTATGCACGGACAGCGGCTTACGACGGAGCGATTGCCGCGCATTTACAGAAGGAATTTTCAACCGACAAGACAACGCTGCCCGCGACGCTGGCAATTTCCGCACCGCTCGTGCAATCGTTGCGTTACGGGGAAAATCCGCATCAGGCCGCCGCGCTATACGGCAAGTTCAACGAATTTTTTCAGCAACTGCACGGCAAGGAGCTTTCCTATAATAATATTCTGGATCTGACGGCGGCGGCGAACCTGATCGCCGAATTTGAAAAAGACGCGCCAACGCTGGCGATTCTGAAGCACACCAATCCCTGCGGCGTGGGGCAGGGTGCCACGTTGCGCGAGGCGTGGGACAAAGCGTTCGCCACGGACCGGCAGGCGCCGTTCGGCGGCATCATCGCGGTGAATCGTCCGCTCGACGGCGCATGCGCCGAGGCGATCGCGGAAATCTTCAGCGAGGTAATCATCGCGCCGGACTTTTCCAGCGAGGCGCTGGCGGTGTTGCAGAAAAAGAAAAATCTGCGGCTGCTGAAGGTTTTGAAATCCCCGCTGGCAGGCGGCGGTTTCGATTTGCGCGGTGTAGGCGCGGGATCATTTTTATTGCAGGAACGCGATTTGAAAATTGTCACGCGCGCGGATTTGAAAGTCGTGACCAAGCGCCAGCCTACGGAGGCAGAATTGCAGGCGATGTTGTTCGGCTGGCGCGTGGTGAAGCACGTCAAGTCCAACGCGATCGTCTATGCGGGCGCGGACCGGACGTTGGGTGTTGGCGCGGGCCAGATGAGCCGGGTGGATTCCAGCCGGATTGCGGTGTGGAAGGCGGGTGAGGCAAAGCTTCCGCTGGCGGGCAGCGTGGTTTGCAGCGACGCCTTTTTCCCGTTCCCGGACGGTTTGATTGCGGCGGCGGAAGCGGGTGCGACGGCGGCGATTCAGCCAGGTGGTTCAGTGCGGGATGCCGAAGTGATCGCAGCGGCGGACGAGCGCAGGGTGGCCATGGCCTTCACCGGCGCCCGGCATTTCCGGCACTAACGGACCAGCCAGTAAAGCAAAACAAACTGGCCAAGCGTGACCAGGGCCAGCAGCGTCCACACAAGGCTTTCACGGGCGCGCAAGCCGCCCTGTCTGGCGGCAGCCAGCCAAAACTGAAGCTTTACGGATCCAACCGAAATGGTGTCACCGTTGCGCAGGGTGATGTTTTGAGCCGGCTCGCCATTGACGGTGACAAGGGCATTGGGCGCGGTGGTCAGATTGAATCCCAAGTGAGGTTGAAATTCGATGGTGAGGTGCTGGTCCCAGACGCCGTCGTCCTCCAATTGCAATTCATTTCCCGGTGCGCGTCCGACGGAGAAAGGAAAATGGCGGGCAACCTTGTGGGTGCCCGCCTGCTTTCCGGAAAGGATGTTGAGCTGAATCATCAGTAGAGTCTGCGTTTCACGACGATCTGGTCGCCGGGATAGACACGCGGATCTTTGGACGGGCTTCGCAGCGCCTCATCACAATCCACTTTGATCTGCTGGCCGTTGGCGCGCGTCAGCGATACATTGCCGTGGTTGGCAAAGTCGGTGAAGTCGCCGGCGGAGGCGATGGCTTTGGTGACGGTGATTTCGCCGACGTAAAGCTGCCGACCGGGACCTTTGACTTCGCCGCGGACGTAATAAACGAGGTCGCCGGGTTTCACCGTCACCGTGAGGCGGACAAAATATTTGGGAACGTAAAGGTCGTGGATTTCGTTCTGCAATTCGCCGGCCGTTTTCCCGACGGCATGCACCGGGCCGATCAACGACAGGGTAATGTCGCCATCTTCCTTGATACTTTCCTCATGCGGCACGATTGGATCCGGGGTGCCGGAAAAAAGGACGCTGACCGTTTCCCCGACGTGAAAGCGTGGAACCGGGGCCGGCGATTGCTTGCTAACGTCAGGCTGCGCCATCATTTGCTGCTCGGTTGAACAGCCGCTTAACATTAAACCGGCCAAAAACAGGCAAAAAATAAATGGTCGGTGGACAAATAATTTCATGAGAACTAATCGTGTTAAAATCCGGGGTGGAATCAATATTTTTGTTTGATTCCAGCTTGATCCGTATCCCCGGAGTCTTTAGGCGCGGCAGCCTCTTGATCCTCGGCGTTGCCGGAATAATAATCGTGGTAGTAGCCGCTGTAGTAATAATAGCTTTCGTCCTGCGACATGTTGATGTTGTTCAGCACGATGCCGAGGAAGGTGCCGCCGACTTTTTCAATCACCTGCTTGGCGCGGAGGTTCATCGGCTGCGGATAACGGCGGTATTGGATCACTTGAACCACCATGTCCATTTCGCTGGCCAGAACCGAGGCGTCGCTCACGCCCAGGATGGGCGGTGAATCAAAGAAGATGAAGTCGTAACGATGTTTCAGATCGGCGACCATGTCCTTCATCGCCGCCGAATTCAAAATGCTCATCGAGCTGCTGGGGAGCTTGCCGCTGGCCATGAAGTTCAGCGTGGCCGCACCGGTGGTCTGGATGACCTCGGCCAGCGTATTCTGTTTGAGGAGGTAATTCGTGAGGCCAATGTCGTTGGTGACATGCAACAGTTTGTGCAACGTCGGGCGGCGCAGATCCGAATCCACCACCAACACGCGCTGGCCGGCTTGCGCAAATACTGTGGCCAGGTTCAACGTCGTGGTGGATTTGCCTTCGCCCGCACCGGCGCTGACGACCACGATGGTGGTGAGTTTTTCATCTTTGCGCGCAAACAGGATGTTGGTGCGCAGGACCCGGTAAGCCTCGGCGTAACGGCTTTCCGGACCTTCATCGATCAGATAGCCGACATTCTGCGGGATGACGCCAAGCACGGGTGCCTGGAAGGCCCGCTCCACGTCGTCAATGGTCTTGACGCTGGTATCGAGATACTCAATGAAGAAGGCAAGACCGACGCCGACAATGAGGCCGAAAATCAGACCCAGAGTGATGTTCAGCGTTTTGTTCGGCCGCACCGGGGCTTTGCCGGGTTCAGCTTGTGCTGTCTGTTCCACGACGGTAGTTCTCGGAATGGCCAGGTCAATTTTTTCAGTTTCAACCTTGATCGCCAGGAGCCTGTGATAATCCTCCAAGTTCGCCAGTTTGCGCTTTTCTTCCCAGTAGGGCTGGCCCCGCTCCGCTTCGTCCTGATCCTTTTTTGTTGAAAGGTCCACTTCCTGGATGAGCGTGTCGAGCGCAGCTTTCTCCGTGTTCAATTTGTTTTCGATCCCGATCATGATGCCGGCAATCCGGTCGTCAACCTGCTTGTTCACCTGGTTGATCATGGATTGGACGCGGATGACGTTGGGATGATCCAGGGAATAGTCATTGGTCATGGTGACAAAGGACTGCTCAGATTCGTGCAATTTGTCCAAGAGGCCGGACAGCGTGCCATCCGGATTGAGCGTCGGCAGAACATCTCTCAATTTGGCCGGATCCAAGGCCTTGAGCTGCGTCAATGTCTCATTGATCTGATTATAACGGGTCTGGCCTTCCATCATCATTTCGTGATAATGGCGCAGTTGTTCCTGGTTCAGTGTGGGGGTCGGGAGAAATGATTGCGGGTCGGTATCAACGATGGCGAGATCCTTGCGCAGCTTGTCCACGTTGGCCCGGATCGCTTTGATCTCTTCACTTTGAGCTTTATATTCATCCTGCAAAACCTTGATGCCACCCACGGTTTTTTGATTGTGCCGTTCCACCCGGTAATCGTGATACGCCTTGGCGATGGCATTGGCCAGGGCGGCGGCTTCAGTTTTATCCCCACTGTAAACCGTGATTCCGACCAGGGTGGTATTCCGGACCGGATCCAGCGTCATCTGGTTTTTCAAAAACTCCACCGTTTCAGAAGTCTTGAAGGAATCCACTCCATATTTTTTACCCCAGACGGTATTCAATTGCAGAGCCTCCACCACCCGGTTTAGCACCGCCGGACCTTTGAGGATTTCGAGCTGGGTTTGTAGAAAATAAGGGTTGTAGCCGGGTTCCGCGCCGCCGCCGCCGCTCATCTTGGTAACGTCCGTTGCCTCGTCGGCCTCAATATTGATTTGAGCGGTGCTCGAATAAGAAACCGGCAGCACGAAAGTCACCGCCGTCGCGATGATCGCCGTGATCAAAAACACCGTGATGATGATCGCCTTGCGGATGCGGATGATGCGCCAGTAGTCCAGAAAATGCAGTCTGGCTTCCGGCGGCGGCTGGTTTTGGGGGGAATCCATAGTCGTAAAAAATAATGGGAGCCTTGTGCTCAGACCTGGCTCCCATAGGGACGTTCAAAATGTCCGGTGAGATTTCGTCATTAATAAGTGGCCGTCACCCCGGCATAGACTTCGTTCCGGTTGTAACCACGCCCGGGCACTTGAGAATTTAACTGGTCAAAGTTATCCCCGATATCGACCGAGAAATGCCGGTTGAACGCGTAGGTAAAATTCACGCCGGCACTGTAAAAATCGTCCACGTCGCCGTCGTAAGTCCCGCCATTGAAAGATGAAAATTGAACCTGCCCAATGAGTGATCCCCTCAACTTGGGGGTGATTTGGTGGTTGATGGATCCGTAAATCACCGAACTTTCTTGCGACACGGTGATGCTGCCGTTATTGGAATTCACCGAAACCTCATCGGTCGAGTTCATGGATTGATTAAAACCGATTTCAGCAAAACAACCGGGTTGGTAGGTATAGGTCAGGGACAAATTGCCATACGGATTCCACGCCGGGTTCTGTGTCGAATCGTTATAATAGTCAGTATACTGGGCGCCAAACCTCCCGGTGAAAGTCAGATTCGGGGTGAAATTATGCGTAGTGCCGACATAGACAGCCTCGGAACGGCTGTTGCGCGAATCGCTAACGTAGACTTTGCCGGTGACTGGATCAACCCCAATCCCCTGGTCTCCGGTATAATTCACCTGGTTGAAATTGCCGCCGACGAAAAACATGGTCGTCGGACTTTGATGCCACTGGAAATCAATCCCGGCCGTATTGCCCAATCGGTTGAGTTCGCCCGCGAGACTGGGGTCGAACTGATCACCGTTGTTGTCTTCATACTGGTAAAATGCGCTTTGGTAGTAAATCGAAGTGCTGAACTCCCTCGTCCAATCTGTGTGCAGTGTGACCGCGCCATTGTTGGCGATATAGCTCTGCGACGTGCGGAAGGGATTGGAAACGGCTCCCCCGGTGTTCAACTGGGGATTTTGGGCGTAAATAAATGAATCGTTTACACGCACTTGCCAGCGCTCCGAGAACGCGTGATCCAGCCACAAATCGGTCTGAAACGTCTGGTCGATCGAATCTTGGTTCTCGTTTTCACGAGCCTGATAATAGTAAAGCCCGTAAGTGAACCGCATTCCAAACTCCGTCTGCTGCATCGGCACGTTGATGCTGACTTGCGGGCTGACCTCAAAGCCGCCGCTGCCGCTTTGCTTGTTGCCGGTGGTGTAGTTGTTGTCGTAAAAGCCGCGAAGCGAGCCGGAGAGGCTCCACATTCTGGTGGCGTCCATTGAACCTTGGTCGGGCGCGTATGCCGCTTGAAGACCCGCCGTTCCGGCGGCCACAAGCCCCACAGAGAGAAACAATTTCTTCATATCAAGTTTGGACGTTATATCGACTGTCTGAACCCCTTTTCATTCAAAAAATGTTAAGAGCTTTTGACGTTACGCAAAACTAGCAGCCGGACAAGTACCCCGTCAAAACAATTTTCCACAATTAACCAGCCGAAAACCACTATCATTGACCAGCTTTTGTTCTAGAGCTTAGAGTTGGCACGCCGGCGTCCCAGTTCTTTTTGGAGCAGTTTTAGGGGAAGGGTGTTGATCACGTCCGACTTTTGCAGCCAGCCTTTCCGCGCCATTCCCACCCCCAACCGAAGAAATCCCGCGTGTTCATTACGGTGCGAGTCAGGGTTGATGACACACTGCACGCCTTTGCTTTTTGCGTAAGGCCAGTGCCGCCAGTCCAAATCAAACCGATACGGATTGCAATTCAACTCAATCCACGTTCCCGTTGCCGCGCAGGCATCGATCACCGCCGGAACGTTCACTGGATACGGCTCACGTTCCAACAGCAACCGCCCGGTCAGGTGCCCGATCATGTGGACGAATGGATTTTCCACCGCGCGAATAATGCGTTTGGTGTTCTCCGCCTCACTGCTGGAGGGGACATGGAGGCTGGCCACGACCACGTCCAGTTCCGCCAGCAAATCATCATCGAAATCCAGGCGATCCTTCAAAATGTCCACCTCACTGCCCGTCAACAATCTGAAGTTGCTGCCGCGCCCCGCGATTTTTTTGTTCAACTGTCCAATCTCCAGAATCTGCTCGCGTAATCGTTGCGCATCCAGCCCGTTGGCCTGATACGAGGCTTTCGAGTGATCCGTGATCGCCCAGTATTCAAGGCCCAATTCCTCCATGTAAGCCGCGATTTCCTCCAGCGTGTTGTGTCCGTCGCTCCAATTGGAATGGTTGTGCAACGCGCCTTTCAAATCCGTCCATTCAATCAGCTTCGGCAGGTCATTTTGCTCCGCCGCCGAAAATTCGCCGTGGTCCTCGCGCAATTCCGGCGGCACGAAAATCAGGTCCAGCTTCTGAAAAATCTCCGTCTCATCCTGGCACGGCACGAGCAGTTTCGCATCGCGTGTCTCTTCTTTGGATTTGAACAGGCCATATTCATTCAGTCGCAAACCGCGCTGGATCGCCCGTTGCCGCATCACGATGTTGTGTTCCTTGCTCCCGGTAAAATACGCCAGCGCGAACGGAAATTCCTTGTCGCTCACCACGCGCAGGTCGCACTGGATGCCGCCGTCCAGGATCACGCTCGCCTTGGTTTCCCCTTTGGCGATGACCTTGATGATGCCGGAGAGGGACGAAAAATACTCAATGACATCAATGGGTTTCTTCGATGACGCCAGCAGATCAATGTCGCCGCAAACCTCCTTGAACCGCCGCAAACTCCCCGCCGTGCTGCAGCGGATCACGTCGGGATGCTCGCGCAAATCTTCCAGTAATGGTTCGGCTGCCCGCAGGGCATCCGCCAGCAGATGTTTGCTGGCGTAAGTCCGCTTCCGCTCGATGCCCTCCAAAATGTTCGCCTGCGTCTTCTCACCAAACCCATCCAGCTCTGCCACCTTGCCCGCCTTGCAGGCCGCCTCCAGTTTTTCGATCGAATCAATACCCAGCTGTTTGTTCATGGCCTGGATCTTCTTCGGGCCAAGACCGGAAATCTCCAGCATCTCGATCAATCCCGGCGGAATCGACGCTTTCAAATCGTCGTAGTATTTCAATTTGCCCGTCTCGACGAGTTCGGTGATTTTTTGTTCGAGCGCCTCGCCGATGCCTTTGATTTCGCCCAGCCGTTTTTCTGCGACCAGCGTGGCCAATGACTCGTTTAATCCTTCAATCGTCCGCGCGCCGTTCGTGTAGGCGCGCGTCTTGAATGGGTTTTCGCCTTTCAATTCCAAGAGCGTGCCGATCTCCACGAGAATTTCCGCGACTTTGTTTTTGTCCATGCGCCCAATATAAATTCAAATGGCCGCGTTCAAAGTTCAAAGTTGTTTCCGCGGGCCACAATCTTCATCTTTGCAAATGAATGAACGATGTTGTCATCCGGTCCCTGGCAGGTGCGGCGGAAGCACGCTTTTGCGCTGATTTCATGGCGGTGTCCGAACCGTGGCTCAGACTCGGACTCACGCACGAGCGGATTTTTAAAAGCCTGATGGACTCGTCGCGCGAAGCCCATGTCGCGACTTTTGGCAATCAATTCGTCGGTGTGCTGATTTTGCACCTCGCCGGTCCGCTGAATGGCTGCATCCAGACCGTAGCCGTGCATCCTGACTGGCGCGGACGCGGGTTGGGGGGCGCGGCTGATGGGCTTCGCGGAGGAACGGATTCTGCGCCAAAGCCCGAACGTGTTTCTCTGCGTTTCCTCGTTCAACCATCGCGCGAAAACATTCTACAAACTGCTCGGCTACCAGCGTGTCGGCGAGTTGCCGGATTTTCTGGTGCAGGGTCAGGTCGAAATTCTCATGCGTAAGACCCGCGGGCCGCACTATGCTTAAACCCTCAATCGTCCGGGTGCCGTTTGCGTTAGCCCGCGTCTTGAACGGATTTTCATCTTTCAAGTCCAAGCGCACGCCGGTTCCACGAGAAGCTCCGCGACTTTGTCTTCGCCCATGCGCTTGCTATGAATCTGACGGGTTGGGGTTCAAAGATGCTTCTTGGCTTGTCGGAATCGTGTTCAATGATAGTCTGCCGTCGTTGAATGTTCCGGCTCCAGGATCACTCCGGCAACCCGCAGCCTTCACTCTGATTGAACTGCTGGTTGTCGTCGCCATCATTGCCATATTGGCTGCGCTGCTGCTGCCGGTGCTTTCCCGTGCCAAAGCCCAGGCCCAGCGGATCCAATGTTTGAACAATCTGAAGCAACTGGCGCTGACCGGATTCCTTTATTCGGGTGACAACGCCGAGCATCTGGTCTCCAATGGTTATGGCACCGATCCGGCAAAAAAAAGCTGGGTTGCCGGCGATGACCATAATAATACTTCGGCCTTTGGCAACCTCGGTTTTTTAACCGATCCGCAATTTGCCCTTTTTGCCGAATACTTAAAGACCTCCGCCATTTACCGCTGCCCGGCTGATCGGAGCTTGCGTGACATTGGCGGCGGCTTTCAACCCCGCATCCGAACGTATGCGTTGAATGCGTATATGAACTGGGAATTTGGATTGCTTAACAACAATGACCCGGCCTATGTGGTTTTCCGCAAAAGTTCCGATGTGGCCGCCCATAATTCTACTGAACTGTTCACGTTCATTGATACCTCTCCCGTCAGCGTCTGCTTTCCGGCGTTTGAGGTTGTCACGGGTTCGTTTATTTTTTTCCATCGGCCGTCCGTGGAACATAATCGTGCGGGCAACGTGGCTTTCGCCGATGGCCATGTTGAATCGCATCGGTGGTCAAATGCGCAGACTTGGGATTTGGCCCACACCACCACTGTCACCGGCCCGTCACCGGATCCCAACTGGCTCAATGTAACCGGAGGCGATGGCGACCATATCCGGTTCATTTCTGGCGGCGGCAATCAAGATCTCCGCTGGTTGCAGCAACACGCCACCATTGCAAAATAGATTTTCCCGACTCCGCAACGTTCCCATGAAATCGTTCCGAAAACTTGCTGTCGCCCTCACCATCGCCGGTTCCGACAGCGGCGGCGGTGCCGGCATCCAGGCCGATTTGAAAACGTTCGCGGCGCTCGGAGTCCACGGCACCAGCGCCATCGCCTGCCTGACTGCGCAAAATCCCAGACGTGTCCTGGGCGTGGAACCGTGTTCCCCCAGAATGCTGCGGCAGCAAATTGAAGCCGTGTTTGAAGAACTGGATCCGGCGGCGGTGAAAACCGGAATGTTGTTTTCGGTTGAAAACATCAAGGTCGTCGCGGGATTTTTTGGCAAGGTGGCCGTGCGCAAGCACTTGGTCGTCGACCCGGTGATGGTTTCCACCAGCGGCGCCCGGCTCCTGCAGCCGGCGGCGGAAAAAGTCCTGCAGGAAAAGTTGCTGCCGCTCGCCGGCCTCGTCACGCCGAACCTCGACGAGGCGGAAATCCTGTCCGGATCAAAAATGAATTCGCCCGAAAAAATGCGCGACGCGGCGCGCACCATCCATGCGCGCTATGGCTGCGCGGTCCTGCTGAAAGGCGGACACCTGAAAAACTCCCGCGAGGCGATTGACGTTTTCTACGACGGCGAAACCGAGTTGCTCCTGTCGGCGCCATTCGTCAAAGGCGTTTCCACGCACGGCACCGGTTGCACGTATTCAGCGGCGATCTGCGCGGCACTGGCACTGGGTCATGATTTGCCGCACGCGGTGGAGCTCGGGAAAAATTTCATCACGGCGGCCATCGCCAACAGCTACCGGATCGGCAGGCATTTCGCACTCGACTCGCTCGGTTTCAAAAATCCGGGCGGCGCAGCCGGAAGAACTGGTTTGCATTCGTCGCCGGCAGCAAAATGCGATTGTTGCCGTTCGTGATGGTGGCCACCGGCAGATTGTTCGTGATCCAGACCGGCGAAACTAAATTGGTCGCGCTTTCAACCAGGAAGCTGGCTGGATAAACCGGCCAAGCGATTACGGTGTTCGTCCCGGATTGGCTGAGGCTCACGGTGTCCGAGAAAAATTCAAAAGCCAGCGCGTAAGGTTCTGCCGCACTGACGATGCCCGTGCCGCCCGCCTTCCAGACCTGCAAATCGTATCGGCCCTGCGCGAGTTTCGGAATGTAGATATGTTCGACATTGTCCACCAGACTCGTGCTGCACATGACGAGATTGCTGTTGGCGCAGTCGTAGAGAAACAGATCCAGGTTGTTTATGGCGGTTTTACCCGGTTGCCGGTTCCAGACCAGCGTGGCGGTGGCGGTGAACTTTACGGCGCTCACGTTGTTGGTCACATTGAAGTAATAATGGTGCACCCGGTCATTGCTGGTGCTGCTGGTGTTCGTGGCAAAATCCCAACCGCTCAAGGCGCTCACCGTGCCCGCCGCGCCGGTGGGCAAATGCGCCGCGCCAATGGTGACAAGGTTGGAAACAATGCAGCCCTGCCTGCCCCCGGCGAGTTGTTTGTAGGAATTGAAAATATTCAGCACGCCCGCGCCGTAACGTGCATCCAGCGGCGTGGAATTGGCATTGGTCCAGTCGGCCGGCTTCACCGCGCCGTTTAGCAGCAATGCCTTCACCATGCGGATGTCGGCGGCGGCATTTGTGCTGCTCCCGCTCCCGCCGTCGCCGCGCAATCCGGCCTGCTTCAGCACCGCCGCCGCGCCAGAAACATAGGGTGTGGAAAAACTTGTCAGACCCGCCAGGCCCGGCGAGGTGATGTCGGGCTTGCAGCGGCCGTTGTCCTCCGTCGGTCCAACGCTCGAAACGGACGATCCATAGGCGCCGACGCTGATGCCGTTGTAACATGTCGAAGGCGGACACACGCTGCCGCTGGCAGGTCCGTAATTCCCCGCGCCCGAGATGAAAAGCGTGTGATTTGTCGCCGCGTAGTTGTCATAAGCCGAGTCAATCGCCTGCTGCGCCGGCACGGAAATCTGGCTGGGAACCAAGCCGAAAATAAAACTTTGATTGACGATTTCATCGCTGCTGTTCGCCCCGGACAGCGAACAGACCCAGTTCGTATTCGGGCCCAAAACCGAGAAGCCAAGTTCCACGTAATAATTCGCGTCGTAGTTGTTCACATGGGCCACGTTGGTCGCCACGCCGTTGGGGAGGCCGTAAAAATTGTTGCCCACGGCATCCGCGTGGGATGACCAGTCGCCAACGGAATTGGGAAAGCTGGTGCTGGTGCCCAGATCGGAAATGTAAGTGAAAAGCGCGGCAGGTTGGGCGACGTTGGTGGGATTGACCTCCCAACTGTTCGGGCTGCCATTATCGCCGTTGTAGGCCTCCGGTTGGCCGACGTGGATGCCGGTTCCATCCAGATTGGTTGTGACCGCGCGCAACACGGTCACGCCGATGGTGTCCAGATTGGATGCGCGGCCAATCCTGCCAAAGGACAAAAAGACCGCCAATATCACGCAAACATTGGCGATCCGGGTGCAACTCGAATTTTTCATGAACAGCTGGTTAATGTCGGCCGGTTTTATTCCCGTCGCTCATATCTTAAGGAAACAATCCGCGCATGTGTTTGGCCTCCTGCACGCGCTTGACCCCGACGCTCAATGCCGCCAGGCGCATGGAGATTTTCTCTTTCCGGCTCAAATTCAAAATTTGCGTCCATGCGGTTTCCAAGATGCGGAACAGTTTGTCCACCACCTCGGTTTCGCTCCAGAAAAAACTCTGCAGATCCTGCACCCATTCGAAGTAGCTCACCACCACGCCACCGGCATTGCACAGGATGTCCGGAATGATGAAAATCTCCGGGCGCTGGTCAAGGATCACGTCCGCTTCCGGCGTGGTCGGACCGTTCGCCGCTTCGGCGAGAATGCGGCATTGGATTTTTCCGGCATTGGCTCCGGTGATCTGGCGTTCCATCGCCGCCGGCACCAGGATGTCACAAGGCAGCAAAAGCAATTCCTCGTTGGTGATCCGTTCCGCATCGGGAAAACCGGTGATCAGTTTCTTTTCGGCAAGATGCTTTTCCAGTTTCCACAAATCGATGCCCTTCGGATTGTGGATGCCGCCGGTAACGTCGCTCACGGCGATGATTTTTGCGCCGTAACGCGCCAACGAAAAGGCCGTCACCGAACCGACGTTGCCAAAGCCCTGCACCACGGCCGTGGCCTTGTTCATGTCCAAACCCAGCGTGTCCGTGGCCCGGTTGACCAGATAGCCGACCCCGCGCCCGGTGGCTTCACGCCGGCCGACCGATCCGCCAAGCCCGATCGGCTTGCCCGTGACAATGCTGGGCACGCTGTGTCCCGCATGTGTGGAATACGTGTCCATCATCCACGCCATCGTCTGTTCATTCGTGCCCACATCGGGCGCCATCACATCCACCTGCGGCCCGATGAACGAAATCATTTCCTGTGTGTATCGCCGCGTCAGACGCTCCAGTTCGCCTCTGGACATCGCGCCCGGATCGCACGTGATGCCGCCCTTGGCCCCGCCGTAAGGCAATCCGGTCAATGCGCATTTCCAACTCATCCACATCGCCAGGGCCGCGACTTCACCCAGCGTTACGTCGGGGTGAAAACGCAGACCGCCCTTCGTCGGGCCGAGCGTGAGATGATGCTGCACCCGATAGCCGGCGAACACTTGCGTCGAACCGTCATCGCGCCGGATCGGTACCGCGACGGTCAGCGACCGTTTGGGGTATTTGAGACGGTCGCGCTCGGCCACTGGGATTTGCAGGTGATCCGCCACGAGATCGAACTGCCGGCTGGCCATCCGAAAGGTGGGGTGGTCATAAATCTGCATGGCCGGAAGATAGCCGTTAACCGCCGCAAATCAAATCAGGGACATTTCCTTTTCGCTCCGACCCGTTACACTGTCCATGTGTCTGAAACGCTCGTCATTAACGAAATCTATCTGAGCCTGCAAGGCGAAAGCACCTTTGCCGGGCTGCCGTGCATTTTCATCCGGCTCACCGCCTGCGACCTCCGCTGCTCCTACTGCGACACCGCCTATGCTTTTACCGAGGGCAAAAAGAAAACGCTCGCGGAAATTCTGGCTGAAGTGAAACGGCAGGCCGCACCGTTTTCAAACTCTCAACCCTCAACTCGCAACTCTCAACTTCCTTTGGTCGAGCTGACCGGCGGCGAACCCTTGCTCCAGAAGAATTCCCTGCCCCTGATGAAATCGCTCTGCGACGCCGGCTTCACGGTTTTGATTGAGACCAGTGGTGCGCATGATATTTCGCAAATTGATCCGCGCGTCCGGCGCATCATGGATTTGAAATGCCCCGCCAGCGGCGAGGTCGCCCGCAACCGTTTCGAGAACATCGCCCACCTGAAAGCCACCGACGAAATCAAATTCGTCATCGGCACCATGGAAGATTATGAGTGGGCCAAACAACAGATTGTCGCGCACAAGCTGGACGGCATCTGTCCGCTGCTTTTTTCCTGGGTGCATCCGCTCACGCCGGAGCAGCAAAGCAAGGTGTTGAAACAGGTCCCCGCCGGCATGACGCCCATTACGCGACGCAATCTGGCCGAGCGGATCATTGCCGACGCGCTGCCCGTCCGCTTTCAAATCCAGCAACACAAAATCATCTGGCCGCCGGAACAGCGAGGCGTTTGAGATGAAACCAAACGCATTCAACGCAGAGGCGCGGAGGACGCAGAGAAGCGCAGGGTTTATTTTGGAATTTTTCCCGGCGAACCTCTGCGTTCTCCGCGCCTCTGCGTTTTTCCCCGGCAAGTAATGACCACCCGCCAAACCATCCAACTGTTGCGCGACTACGAATCGCGCAACGTGCTGTTCACCGAGCCGGACGGCTCCTGGCCGATTGTCTGGGAACGCGCCAAAGGCGTTCACGTCTGGGACGCGGAAGGGAAAAAGTATCTGGACCTGACCGCCGCGTTCGGTGTCGCCGCCGCCGGCCACGCGAATCCAAACGTTGTCAAAGCAGGACAAAAGCAGATGGCCAGACTCCTGCACGCGATGGGCGACGTGCATCCGCACGCGCTCAAAGCGCAACTCGCGCGTGAGTTGAGCCGCATCACTTTTGAGCGCTGGAGCAACCCCCCAGACCTCAAATCCCCAGACCCCAGATCCCAGACGCCAAACCCCGTGATCACCGGCAAGGTCATTTTCTCCAACTCCGGTTTCGAAGCCGTCGAGTCTGCGCTCAAGACGGCAATGCTTGCCACCGGCAAGCGGGGTGTCATCGCGTTTGAGGGCGCGTATCACGGACTCGGCTACGGCGCGCTCAACGCCACGCACCGCGAACATTTTCGCAGTCCGTTTCGCTCGCAATTGCGCGAGTTTGGGCACTTCGTGAAATTTCCAACCGAAGCTGAGCATCTTTCGCAAATCGAGAAATGGATTCGCCAGATTTTTCGACGCCATAAAATCGGCGCGATTCTCGTCGAGCCAATTCAAGCGCGCGGCGGCATCAACCTTCCGCCCGAAGAATTTCTCCCGCTGCTCCGCAAACTGTGCGACGAACACGGCGCGTTGTTGATCCTCGACGAGATCTACACCGGCTTTGGCCGCACTGGAAAATGGTTCGCCTGCGAACACTCCGGCGTGATTCCCGATGTGATCTGTCTGGGCAAGGCGCTCACCGGCGGCTTTCCGCTGTCCGCCTGCGTGGGCCGCGCCGACTTGATGGATGCCGCCTGGCCTGCCTCGACTGGCGAGGCAATTCACACCAGCACGTTCCTTGGCCATCCGGTCGGCTGTGCCATGGCGCTGGCACAAATCTCTGAAATCCGCCGGCTCAAACTTTGTGAACGCAGCGCGGCGCTCGGCGCGCATCTTTTGGAACTCCTATCAACTATTAACTATCAACTATCAACTATCCGTGGCCTCGGCTTGATGGTCGGGATTGAATTAACTTTGCCCAATGGCAAACCCGCGACCGTCGCGGCGTTGGCCGCGATCAAAACGCTGTTGCATCGTGGCTATGTTTTTCTCCCCGAAGGAGAATACGGCAACGTCATCAGCTTCACCCCGCCGCTGACCATCACCAAGGCGCAACTGACGAAAGCCGTCGGCGCGCTCAAAAAAGTTTTAACCACGGATGGACACAGATAAACACGGATGGGGCAAACGCAGAGGCGCAGAGGCCGCAAAGAGTCGCGGAGATTTTTATTCTGCGTTTCTCCGCGTTCTCTGCGCCTCTGCGTTTGGTTTTTATATCCGTGTCCATTCGTGTCCATTCGTGGTTAAATTTTCCCCATGACTCTCACTGAAATGCGGTCATTGCTGGCGAAACGCGACATTCAATTGACGCGCTCGCTCGGCCAGAACTTTTTGCACGACGGCAACCAGCTCCGCCGCATCGTGGACGCGGCGGAATTGACGCCGACGGATAAAGTTTTAGAAATTGGGCCGGGGCTGGGGCCATTGACGGAATTGCTCATCGAGAAAGCGGGCGAGGTGCTGGCGATCGAGATGGATGCACGGCTTGTGGAGTTTTTGTGCGAACGGTTTGGTTTGGAGACAAAAGAAGGGATGCCCGCCCTCACCTCCGCCTCCGACGAACTACGGCGCGACGAGCCGGCCCTCTCCCCCGGGGAGAGGGAGAACACTTTGGATACGCTCGTAAATTCAACACTTCCGGATTCGTCCCTGCACGGGGCAGATGAACCTTTGAACCGGAGTGCGCCCGTCCCCGGGCGCAGCGACGTGCCAGGCAGCAACGACTTCGCAAATACGAATGCAGGTTTGGTAAAAGCCGCTGCAGCGCCCGGGGACGGGCGCACTCCACCAGAAAACGGGGTGAGGGAGGACAAATCTGGCGACGACACTAACTCCCCGGACAATTTATTTTTGATCCACGACGACGCGCTCGGTTACATCAAGCGCGAGCAGCGCGACTGGAGCGATTGGAAGCTCGTCGCGAATCTGCCGTATTCCGTCGCCTCGCCGATCTTGGTGGAACTCGCCGCCGGTCCGCGCGCGCCAAAGATGATGGTCGTCACCTTGCAGTTGGAAGTCGCCAAACGCTTGATGGCACAGGCGGACGATGACGATTACGGCATCCTGACGCTGCTGGTGCAGATTGATTTCGAGCCGCGCGGCAGCTTCAAGATTCCGCCGGAATGCTTTTTCCCGTCGCCCGATGTGGACTCCGCGTGCGTGTGCCTGGTGCGCCGCGCGACGCCGTTGCTGCCGGAAAATCTCCGTCCCGTTTTTGTGAAAATCGTCAAGCGCGGTTTCTCGCAACGGCGCAAGATGATGCTGAAACTGTTGAAACAGGATTGGGCGGCGGACAAACTGGCGGCCGCGTTTGCGGAACTAAAAATCTCGCCAATGGAGCGCGCGGAGAAATTGAGTTTGGAACAGTTCGTTGGTTTGACCAAGTTGCTTGCCGCTTGAAACCCTCACGTTTAAAAATCCTGTTTGTTTGCAGTCGCAACAAGCGGCGTAGTCTGACGGCAGAAACGGTTTTCAAGAGCGAGCCAGCATGGGATGTCCGCTCGGCGGGAACCGAAGAAAGTGCGCGCATCAAAGTGACCGCCGGACAGCTAGGCTGGGCCGATGTGATTGTGGTGATGGAGAAGCGGCACAAGGAACGGTTGCGGCAAAAATATCCGGAAGAACTGGCGGCGAAACGGTGCGTCTGCCTTTTCATTTCCGACGATTACGAATTTATGGACACAAGTTTGATCGAGCTTTTGCGCGAGAAAGTGCGGGAACATTTTCCGACAGAATAAAAATAAACAACCAAGTAACGAAGGAACAAAGGAGCGGTGGCTTGATTCGGCATCTGGGGAGCGTGGCCGTGTCGCAGACCAGCCGCAGCACGTCCGAATGCAGGGTCGTGTTGAATCATTCTCACAAGCCACTCGTTGCGAAGCGGCTGCGGCTGGTCTCCGCGACACAGCCGCGCTCCGGTCGAATTAAGACGCTGACTACAAAGCTCAGGCTTGGCTTGGCTTCGTTACTTTGTTTCTTTGTTGCAAAAATATGAGCGAAGAAATTTTTGATGTGGTCAACGAACGAGACGAGGTGATCGGGCAGGCGCCGCGCAAGGAGGTTCATGCGCGCGGACTGTGGCATCGCGCGGTGCATGTGCTGGTGTTCAATGCGCGCGGCGAAGTTTTTCTCCAGAAGCGTTCCATGCTCAAGGACACGGCCAAAGGCAAGTGGGATTCGTCGTCCTCCGGCCATCTGGACACGGGGGAGGATTACGATGCGTGCGCGGTGCGCGAGGTGCGCGAAGAGATCGGTTTGCATCTGACACAGGCGCCGCAGCGGCTGTTCAAGATTGATGCGCGCAAGGAAACGGGTTGGGAATTCTGCTGGATTTACCGCTGCGAAAGTGAAGGGCCGTTCGTGCTGCATCCGGACGAGATCGAGACGGGCGCGTGGTTCGCACCGGATGCGGTGACGACGTGGGTGAATGAAAAGCCGCAGGATTTCGCCAGCGCGTTTGTGTTGATCTGGAAAACCTTTTTAACCACGGATCGGCACGGATGAACACGGATGGGGCAAAACGCAGAGCGCAGAGGCCGCAAAGAGTCGCGGAGTTTTTTATTCTGCGTTTCTCCGCGTTCTCTGCGCCTCTGCGTTTAATTTTTATCCGTGTGCATCCGTGTGCATCTATGGTTGGAACTTCACGACTTTACTTGCGGCGAAAATGGAGTAGTTATTCCGGATGCAAAATTATTACGTTCCGATTGTGGTAGAACAGACGGGCCGCGGTGAGCGGAGCTGGGATATTTATTCCCGCCTGCTCGTGGATCGCATTCTTTTTCTCGGCACGCCGGTGGATGACACGGTGGCGAACATCATCATCGCGCAGCTGCTGTTTCTCCAGATGTCCGATCCCAAGAAGGACATTCATCTTTACATCAATTCGCCCGGCGGCAGCGTCACGGCGGGGCTGGCGATTTATGACACGATCCAATACATGACCTGCGACGTGAACACCTACTGCGTCGGGCAGGCGGCGAGCATGGGGGCGGTGCTGCTGGCGGCGGGCGCGAAGGGCAAGCGTTACGCGCTGCCGAACGCGAACGTCATGATCCATCAGGTGCTCGGCGGCGCGGAAGGCCAGGCGAGCGACGTGGAAATCCGCGTGAAACACATGCTCAAGCTCAAGCAGACGCTGAACGCAATCCTTTCGAAGCACACGGGCAAGCCGGTGGAACAGGTGGAGAAGGATTGCGACCGCGATAATTTCATGACGGCCGAGGAAGCGAAAAACTACGGCCTCGTGGATCACGTGGTGCAATCGCGCAAAGAAATTCCCGGTGTGGAGAAAACTTCGGTGATTGTTTAATCCCTATGGCCCGCCCGACCAACCTGACGATGTGCAGTTTCTGCGGCAAGTCGCACGCGGAAGTCCGCAAGCTCATCTCGGGGCCGGGCGTTTACATCTGCGACAACTGCATCATCCTTTGCAAAAACGTCCTTGATCGTGAACTGCTGATCAAAGCCGAGAAAAAGCAACCGAAGTTCACCGTGCCGCGACCGGCGGAAATCAAGCGCCAACTCGACCTGTATTGCATCGGGCAGGACCAGGCGAAGAAGACCCTGGCAGTTGCGGTTCATAATCACTACAAGCGCATCCGGCCGGAGCCGGCAAAGGATTCCAATGAAACCGCGAAGTCGGCGCCGGTTGATCCGCATGCCGGGGTTGAAATCGAGAAGAGCAACATTTTGATGATCGGCCCGACCGGTTCGGGCAAAACCCTGCTCGCGCGGACGCTCGCAAAAATTCTCGACGTGCCCTTCGCCATTGCCGACGCGACGACGCTGACCGAGGCCGGTTATGTGGGCGAAGACGTGGAGAACATCGTTTTGCGCCTGCTCCAAAATGCGGATTACGACGTGAAGCGGGCGCAGCGCGGCATTGTTTACATTGACGAGATTGACAAGATCGCGCGGCGTTCGGAAAGCGCATCCATCACGCGCGATGTGAGCGGGGAGGGCGTGCAGCAGGCGTTGCTGAAGATTCTCGAGGGAACGATTTGCAACGTGCCGCCGCAGGGCGGACGCAAACATCCGCAGCAGGAATACATCCGCGTGGACACGACGGACATTTTGTTCATCTGCGGCGGGGCGTTTGTCGGTCTGGAGAAAGTCATCCAACGGCGGCTGGGCCGGCACGCGATGGGATTCAGCGCCATGCATCACGAAACGCACAAGGCGGCACACGGCCTGCGCGATGAGATTTTGCAGCACATCGAACCGGAGGATTTGTTGCAAGCCGGGTTTATTCCCGAATTCGTCGGGCGCCTGCCGATTGTCACGACGCTCGCGGAATTGACCGAGGATCAGATGATTTCCGTTCTTGCGGAACCGAAGAACGCGCTCACCAAACAGTTCGCCAAACTCATGGCGATGGAAGGCGTGGAGCTGGAATTCACGCCGGACGCGCAACGCGAGCTGGCGGCGCAGGCGTTGAAAAAGGGCACGGGCGCGCGGGCCTTGCGCGGGCTGATTGAGAAGCTGATGCTCGACGTGATGTTCGACGCGCCGGACTACAGCGACATCATCCATGTCAAAATCACGCGGCAGGTCGTGCGCGGCGAAATCCAGCCGATCGTGCGCCGGAAGCAGGACGCGGAGGCGGCGTAACGCGCGAGCGCGAAGCTCCCAACTTCAAGCTCCAATATCCGGAGAAATTCCAAGCTTCCAATATCAAATTTGCGTTTTTGGAATTTGGAATTTGAGGTTTCTCTGGAGTTTGGATGTTGGTGCTTGGTGCTTATTTTTTCTTTCGTCCCAAACCCCAAATCAACCACACGGCCAGCGCCAGCAGCAGGATCAACCACCAGAAATAGCGCAAATCGCGCGCGGCCATGGCCACGAATTCATGCGCGGGCGGGAAAAGCAATATCAAGACCGTCACCACAATCAGCAGGGCGACGAGTTTTAAAAAGGCGATCCAGCGCGGGTTCATGGATTGGGCTTTCGCGGCACGGAGGCCGCGAGTTATTTCTTCAGATCCACCGCCGGCAACAGCATGTTCACGCCGCCACCGCTGGCCCCACCGACATACAGTGGTGCTTTGCCGTCCCATTTTTCCACGATCTGCAGATCAATGAACGCGGGCGTCTGCTTGAGCGCTTCGCCGCGGATGCGGATGGATTCCGCGTCGCCCTTGGCCTTGATGACCACGGTGTCGGCTTCGATCTGTGCTTTCTGCTGGGTAAATTTCGCCTTCGCGGCCTCCTGTTCCTGGACCATCTTGGCCTCGATGGCGGTTTCGAGCTCGGGCGAGAGGTCAATGTTCTGGATGACCACATCTTCCACGAGCAGCATGGCGCCGATTTTTTTCTGGGCCGCGACGAGCGCCTTGCCTTTTATCACTTCACGATTCTTGACGATCTGCTCGGCGCTTTCCATGGCGGTCACTTCTTTCAAGGCTTCCTGCACGCGCGGCGCGATCAAGCTGTCGAACGGATCACCGGCGTAGCCCTGATAAATCTGCACGACGGAAGCTTCCGGGATGCGATACAGCACGCGCAATTCCATCTTCACCTGCTGCAGGTCGGAGGAATAACAGGCGGCGGTGACCTCCTTGGTCTGCTGGCGAATGGTCACCGGCACGATGGTGGTGATGAACGGCGTCTTGAAGCCGAAGCCTTCCGGCTTGAATACGGGTGACACCTTGCCGAGTGTGACCTCGATGCCGCGTTCGCCCGGTTGCACGACATAGCTGCTAGTGGACAGAGCGATGACGATGACGAAGATGAGGATGGCGACCCCGATAAGTTTGGCAACAGTTTCAGCACGCATAATATTGAGCGCAGTCTGACGGATTCAGCCGGATTCTCCTATTATAATTTCCCGGTTAATTCACACGCGAGTAGTGGCACGGGCGTCCCGCCCGTGTGTTTCAGGCCAAGCAAGATGTCGCCCAACCAGAAACTCACGGGCGGGACGCCCGTGCCACTACCTGGGAATCTTCACACGCCGATGTCTTCGTTCCACAGTTCCGGGCGCGCGGCAATGAAATCTTCCATCAGTTTGATGCACGCCGGGTCTTGGAGAATTTCCACCTTCACACCCTGCGAACGGACATAGGCCTCCGGGCCCTGAAAGGTTTTGTTTTCGCCGACGATGATGTGCGGAATCTTGTAGAGCAGCGCCGCGCCGCTGCACATCGGGCAGGGCGAAAGCGTCGAGTAAAGGATGCAGCGCTGATAGACCGAGGCCTTGAGCCTTCCGGCATTTTCGAGACAGTTCATCTCCGCGTGATGAATCACGCTGCCGTGCTGCACGCGCTGGTTGTGGCCGCGGCCGATGATTTTTCCGTCCAGCACCAGCACCGAGCCGATGGGGATGCCGCCTGCCGACAGGCCTTTTTTTGCCTCCTCGATGGCTGCTTGAAGAAATGTATCCATGCGGAAGTTTGATCATTTTTATCCGGCAATTCCAGATTTTTTCCTTGAACGTGGTCGCTTTTGCGCGAGGCTTACACACCTTGAATTTGCCGTCTGCAAACCTGGCCTCGGCGCGCACGATGATCACGGAAAGCCCCCTCCGCGATTTGGAGGTGATCATCCGCTCACGCACACCGCTCATCGCGATGGAAAGCAACGAGGAGCCGCAGATTGTCCGGATGGTGCGCCAGATCGCTCAAAAATTTCAGCTCAAGGCCTTCCGCTGGACGATCACGGAAGGCTTGCAGGCATTCGACCCGAATGACCAGCCGTCACAATCGGTGACGAAATCGCAGGAGGTGTTGAATTACATCAAAACCTCGGCGAACAACTGCCTGTTCGTGCTGCTGGATTTCCATCCGTATCTGCAGGACGCGGTGCATGTGCGCTATCTCAAGGACATCGCGTTGACGTATCCGAAGCATTATTCGACGGTGGTGCTGGTCGGCTTCGCACTCAAAATTCCCGAGGAACTCCAGCCGTTCACCGCCCGCTTCCGGCTGCCGTTGCCGACCCACGGCGAACTGCGCGCCATTGTTTATGACGTGGCGGGCGAATGGGGCGCGGAGCATGGCCGCCGCGACGTGCAAACCACGAACAAGGCGGTGGATCTGCTCGTGCGCAATCTGGTCGGGCTGACGGCGACCGACGCGCGGCGGCTGGCCTACAAAGCCATCCAGGACGATGGCGTGATTTCCGAATCCGAAATGCCCGAGGTGATGCGGGCGAAATATGAACTCCTCGAACGCGACAGCGTCCTGTCCTTTGAATATGAGACCGCGAAATTTTCGGAAATCGGCGGGATGCAGCGGTTGCGCAACTGGCTGAATGTCCGTAAAGATTTTTTCCTGGTTGACGATGACGAAGTTCATCTTGATCCGCCCCGCGGGTTGCTCCTTCTGGGTGTGCAAGGTTGCGGCAAAAGCCTCGTGGCCAAGGCGACCGCCGGGATTTTCGGCGTGCCCTTGCTGCGGCTGGATTTCGGCGTGCTCTACAACAAGTATTACGGCGAGACGGAACGCAACCTGCGCAAGGCGTTCGAGACCGCCGAAGTGATGTCGCCCTGCGTCCTGTGGCTGGACGAAATCGAAAAGGGCGTGGCGGTGCAGGACGATGACGATGGTTTGTCGCGCCGGATGCTGGGCACTTTTTTGACGTGGATGTCCGAACGCAAAAAGCCCGTGTTCGTGGTCGCCACGGCCAACGACATCATGCGCCTGCCGCCAGAACTGGTTCGCAAAGGCCGGTTCGACGAGATTTTTTTCGTGGATTTGCCGACAACGCAAAACCGGCGCGACATCCTGAACATCCATTTCCGCAAGCGTTCCTTTGATTCCGCCGGGTTCGATTTGGATTCGTTGGTTCAAGCCACCGACGGATTTTCCGGCTCGGAAATCGAACAGGCGATCGTGTCCGCCACTTACACGGCCCGTGCCCAAGGCCACGATATGGCGCAAGACGATCTGCTGGCGGAAATCCGGCAAACGCGTCCGCTGTCCGTTGTGATGAAGGAAAAAGTGGAGGCAACCCGTGAATGGGCATCCAGCCGGACGGTTTCCTGCGATTGACTCGGAGCGCGGGCGGCTCGCCCGCGAGTTTGTTGGAGTTCAGGCTCCAACTCGCCAGTCGGGACAGGTTAAAGCCTGAACCCCAACGCGGACGAGCCGGCCGCGCTCCTCAACGCGCAAAAATCTGGCGGATCACGTCCTCGATCGGCACTTCCTGGATGTCAATGTCGCTGACGGGCAGTTCATCCAACAGCGCCTTGCACGTCGGGATGACGCGGTCGCGCTTGACTTTGAGTGTGATGGCGTCGGGAGTTTTTTCGACGACTTCACCGTAAGGAGCCAGTTTTTCCGCCGGATATTCGTTCGCCTTCTCGCACTGAATGGTGACGAATTTGAAATCGGCGAAGCGGTCCACGATCTCGCTCAACTTGCCGTCGAAGAAAATCTTGCCGTGGTCAATGATGATGACACGCTCGCACAACGCCTGGATATCGGCCATGTAATGACTGGTCAGCAAAATCGTGGTTCTGCGTTCGGCGTTGTGGCGGCGGATGAAATCGCGGACGGTCTTCTGCGAAGTCACATCCAGGCCGATGGTCGGCTCATCCAGGAAAAGCACCTTGGGTTCGTGCAGCAGCGACGCGATGAGCTCCATCTTCATGCGTTCGCCGAGGGAAAGTTCGCGGACGCTCACGTTGAGTTTGTCGCGAACGGTGAGCATTTCACTCATTTCGGCCACGGTGCGCTCAAAACGGTCTTTGGGAATGCCGTAAATCTTTGCGTTCAACTCCAGTGATTCGCGCGCGGGCAAATCCCACCAAAGCTGGTTTTTCTGGCCGAGCAACAACGCGAACTGGCGGCGATAACCATCGGCGCGTTCCCACGGTGTGTAGCCGAGAACTTTGGCTGTGCCGCTCGTGGGATAAAGCAAACCGGCGAGCATTTTGAGCGTGGTGGTCTTGCCCGCGCCGTTCGGGCCGAGAAAGCCGACGAGTTCGCCGGGTTCAATCTTGAAGCCGACTTCGTTGACGGCAACGGTCTGCTCGTATTGCCGGCGAAACAAGCCTTTGACAGCGCCCGCAAAGCCCGGCTGCTTTTTGTAAGTGCGAAAGGCCTTGGTGAGATTGATGACTTCGATGACCGGCATTGTTGGCCACAAAAATGCACAAACTGTGACGAAAGAGGAAACCTATTTTGCAACGATGTCGGGATTGTCGGCAATGCCTTGGGCAAACTGTGCCGCATAAATTTGAATGCAACGGTGCTGTTCCTTGCTTAAACGGATGCCCGGCCGGGCCAACGACAACATTTGCAGGCCAGCTTCGACATCGTGTGCGACGCCTAAATGAAGCAGCACCGGCAATGCAAAAAGACCTGTTCGCCCGTGGCCTTGTGCGCAATGAACAAAGACCCGGCCTGGCTTCAGGCTCGCGACAGCCCTGTGCAACGCTTCTGGTGCGGGCGCAGCGCCGTCGAGAATTGGGAAATCGCGATATGCTGGCGAATATCGAATAACTTTTGGTTCGGGAAATTCCGCCGTGAGATCAACTATGTTGTCGAACTCCCCGTTGATTTCGGCTTTGAGCAATCGTCTGCCAACAACCAGTTTTTCCGTGACACTATTTTGCGCCGGTTCACGGCTGAACAGGCGAATGAGGTGCCAGACAATCAAAGTGTAAATCAGCAGCGGGAGAAAGAAGAGCCATCCTAGGAGTGAAATGGTTCCATCTGCCTGCTTGCCAAAAATCTTGTGCCAGCCACGTGCGTGAGCAAAACCAAGAATGAGGAAATTAAACCCAAGCCAGATTGCTGGAAGGAACCATCCGCCCCGGATGGAGCCAAGGATAACAAGGGCAGCTCCTAGCAAAAAAAGAAGATGTCGGCGGCTCATGCTGATCAAAGCGCATTGTGCCGCAGCCAATGGCAAAAAGCCATCCAGCCGTTTAACGCATCAACTGCTTTTCGAGATAGTGGACGACCTGGCGGACGTTGGCGTCCACTTCCATGCGGTCTTTGACGAGGCGGCAGGCGTGCAACACCGTGCCGTGATCGCGACCGCCGTAGGCTTCGCCGATGGTGTTGAGCGAGCTTTCAGTCATCTGGCGCGTGAGATACATGGCGATCTGCCGCGGGAAAGCGATGTTCTCCGGCCGGCGCTTGCTGGTCATGTCGGCCAGACGGATGTCAAAATGCTCGGCAACTTTCTTCTGAATCACTTCCACGCTGATGGAGTAGCGGCCTTCTTCGTGCAGAATTTCGCGCAGCAAGCCTTCGACGACTTCAATGGTCAATTTCTTGCCGGTCAGCGAAACATAGGAGGCCACGCGGATGAGCGCGCCCTCGAGGCGGCGGACGTTGGTGCGGATGCGGTTGGCCAGAAAATTCATCACGTCATCCGGCAGCGTGACGCCCATGGCTTGCGCCTTTTTATTGAGAATGGCCTGGCGCATTTCCACGTCCGGCGGCTGCAGATCCGTGACCAAGCCCCATTCGAAACGCGAGACGAGACGATGTTCCAGCCCTTGAATTTCGCTGGCCGGCCGGTCACAAGTCAGCACGATTTGCTTATGCGCTTCGTGCAAGGCGTTGAACGTATGGAAAAACTCCTCCTGAATCCGTTCCTTGCCGGCCAGAAACTGGATGTCGTCAATCAACAGCACATCGGTCTGCCGGTATTTCTTGCGGAATTTGGCGAGCTGGTTGTTTTGGATGCCGTCAATGTATTCGTTGGTGAATTTCTCGGACGAAAGGTAGGCAACCCGCGCGCCTTTCTTGCTGGCGGCCACGTGCTGGCCGATGGCATGCAGCAAGTGCGTCTTGCCCAAACCGACGCCGCCATAAAGAAACAGCGGATTATAGGATTTTCCCGGGGCTTCCGCGACGGCTTTGGCGGCCGCGAACGCAAAGTTATTGTTGTTGCCGACCACGAACGACTCAAAGGTGTTCTTGGGATTGAAATGCGGTTCGCCATTGGCAGCCGCGCGATCCTGGGCGGCCGCAGTGGTTTTAGCTTTCGGCGGTGCCGGGGCAGGAGCCGCGGTCATCGGCACCGTCCCGGGCGCGGGTTTGAATTTGATTTCCAACTGTTTTCCGGCGGCGATCGCAATCGCATCCTGCAACAGGCTCAAATAATTGTCCTTGAGCCAGACCTCGCAAAATTCATTCGTGGCCTCCAGCGTCACGTGGCTGTTGTCCACCGCACTGGCGCGCAGGGACGCGAACCACATGTTGTAGGTGTCGGCAGTCAACTTGGAACGAAGATGTTCCTGCGCTGAACTCCAAATTTTTTCTGCCGAATGTTGCATTTCCATTACGTCAACTGGCTTGTTATCCAAGCGTTTTATTCACCTAGCTCTAAATTCATATTTTGGCGGCGGTTTTGCCGACTGACCCGCCCGCCAAGGACTGTGTGTCCGGCGCTTCCGGACATCAATCCAAATCTGCCTGCCACAAAATCCACCTCCTTGAAACCGCAAGTAATTAAAAGGCAATTACTTAAAATACATCAAAAGGGCCGAGCCGCCACTGACTTACTCCAAACGATGAAACGCCCCGGGTCAGATGTTGTTGGCTTGGATGTTTTATGAAAACGGGCCGACAGTTTCGAGGACAACATATTAACTTTTGTTCGCAAGTTATTCACAAGCGTCTCCCGGCCAATAAAATCAATGTTCCTCTTGGTTTTCATCCACCACGCGCCGTTCCCAAGTCAAACCGCCTGTTCACCCGTTTCGCCCGTGCGAATGCGAAGCACGCTCTCCACCGAACTCACAAAAATTTTTCCGTCGCCGATCTTTCCCGTCTTGGCCCCTTTCACAATCCCCTCCACCACGGCCGTCACCTGTGCGTCCGCCACCACCAGTTCAATTTTGATCTTCGGCAAAAAATCCACGGCGTATTCGCTGCCGCGATAAATCTCCGTGTGCCCTTTCTGGCGGCCGAAACCTTTGACCTCGGACACGGTCAACCCTTGGATTCCCAATTCTGCCAATGCCGATTTCACCTCTTCCAGCTTGAACGGTTTGATGATGGCTTCAATTTTTTTCATAACGTGCCTTGCGGACTTGAGGACGATGCTAGCACTCGAAGCTTTTCTGTAAACAGGATTTTTCCCCGGGATTCGCCGCCGGATGAACCGGCAAAGCCGGTTGCCTTGGCCGAATGAATGGTCAACCGCCCTGCCCGGGTTGCTTATCAGCCAGGGTGTTTATGAACAGTAACTCTTATATCTGTAAAACATGTTTGACAATAATAAGCATCCATGATTTAATGATCACAGTTGCAGCGCGAAGTAAGTGGACTTGGTAGTCGAGCGTTGCACCATGATCTTTGATTTTACATTTTCGGTTTGCGCTCCGGTAAAGGCGCAGATTGGAGTTCTCCGTGATCCCACGTTTTACTCATTCTAAATTCCCCGGGCCTCTCGGTCACCTTCTGACCGCTTGGCCCGGTTTTTTTTCTTTATAGTCCCATGTTTTGAGTCAATTGAGGCAATAACACCCGTGTGCCTTCGTTGACACCTATTTTTCCGGCTGTTACCGTCTGCTCTCCAAAATTGCAATGGAATACAAAGACACACTCAATCTCCCGCGCACCGACTTTGCCATGCGGGCCGACCTCGTCACGCGCGAGCCGCAGCGCCTGGAAAAATGGCAGCAGGCTGATCTTTACGCCAGGATTCAGGCTGCCCGCGCCGATGCACCCAGGTTCGTGCTCCATGACGGGCCGCCGTTCGCCAACGGTGACGTCCACATCGGCACCGCGTTGAACAAGATTCTCAAGGACATCATCATCAAATACAAAACCCTGCGGGGTTTGGACGCACCCTACATTCCCGGCTGGGATTGTCACGGCCTGCCGATTGAATTCAAAGTCAGCCAGGATATGCGCAAAGCGGGCGACACCTCCGCTGATGCCGCCACGATCCGCAAAGCCTGCGAAATCTACGCCCGCAAATACATTGATCTCCAGCGCACGCAATTCAAACGCCTCGGCGTTCTCGGCGATTGGGAAAACCCCTACCTGACGCTGAACAAGGAATACGAGGCTGACGAACTGCGCCTCTTTGCGGACATTGTTGCCAAAGGCTTTGTTTATCGCGGGAAGAAGCCGGTGTATTGGAGCATTCCCTGCCGCACCGCGCTGGCGGAAGCCGAGGTTGAATATCAAGATCACGTCAGCCAGAGCGTGTTCGTGAAGTTCCCCGTCGTCGGCCAGCCGAGGACGTTTATCGTGATTTGGACGACGACGCCATGGACGTTGCCCGCGAATCTCGCCGTCGCTTACAATGAAAAGCTGCAATATATCACTGCCAAAGTCGGCGAAGAAAATTTCATCGTCTTTCGCGGATTGCTGCCGATCGTAGCCGAGAAATGCGGCTGGACCAGCTACTCCGAGACGCCATTCCCAGTCGAGCAGCTTGCAACGATCGAGTATCAGCATCCGTTCTGTAATCGCACCGGCAAAGCCTTCGCCGCCGATTTTGTCACCAGCGACACCGGCACGGGCTTCGTTCACATCGCGCCCGGCCACGGTCTGGACGACTACAATCTCGGTCGTCAAAACGGACTGCCGATTTACTCGCCCGTGGATGATGACGGAAAATTTGCCTACTCAAATGAATTGCCCGTCGAGCAGCAGATGCCCGCGGAAATGGTCGGCAAATCCATTCTGGAAAAGCATGGCAAAAGCGACGCCAACGAAGCGGTCTTGCACGAACTTCGCGTCCGCCACGCGCTGCTGCATCAGGAGAATTATCATCACAGCTATCCGCATTGCTGGCGCAGCAAGACGCCCATCATCTTCCGCGCGATGGATCAATGGTTCATCAAAATAGATCATGTAGCAGCCGACGTAAGGAGGCTCACTACCAATTCCGAAATCCGAAATCCGAAATCCGAAATGGATCAGAGCCTCGTTACCTCGGCTGCTACATTCCGGCAAGAAGCCCTCACCGAAATTGACCGCGTGAAATGGATTCCCGACTGGGGCGTCAACCGCATCAAAGGTGCGGTGCAATCGCGGCCCGACTGGTGCATCAGCCGCCAGCGCACCTGGGGCGTGCCGATTCCCGCGTTTTATGATGCGAAGGGCGAGCCGATACTGGACGCCCAAATCGTTCGGAACGCCGCTGACCTCATCGAGAAGCACGGGTCCAACATCTGGTTTGAGAAATCCGCCGGGGAACTCTGGTCGCTCGTAAAGCCGGCGAATTGGAGCGGTGCCGAAGCCGTTGCCAAATCCAACGACACGCTCGACGTGTGGATTGATTCCGGCAGTTCCTCGCGCGCCGTGTTGATGCGCCGCGCCGAGTTGAATCACATGACGCGTTCCACCGCGTCCCAAACCTCAATCAAAAAAGATGGGGACGCGGTGGAACGCGTCCCTACCGAAGATTGGCAGGCCGATGTCTATTTCGAAGGCAGCGACCAACATCGCGGCTGGTTTCAATCTTCGCTGCTGCTCTCGCTGGCGGGCAACGGCGCGGCACCGTTCAAGACCGTATTGACCCACGGTTTCATGGTGGACGCCGACCGCGAAAAGATTTCCAAGAGCAAGCAGGGCGCTTACGAAAAACCGCAAACCGCCGAAGCCTACGTAAAAAAATACGGCGCGGACGTCGTGCGGCTGTGGGTCGCGTCGCAGGATTACCGCAGCGACATCGTCGTGAGCGAGGAACGCATCAACAAGGTGGGCGAGACCTATCGCGGCATCCGCAATTCTCTGCGGTATCAGCTCTCGAATCTTTACGATTTTGATCCGGCGAAACATTCCGTGCCCGACGACGAATTGACCGGCCTGGACCGCTGGATTCTGGGCGAATTCGCGAAGCTCGAAGCCGAGGTGCTTGCCGCCTACGACCAATACGAATTCCACGTCGTTTATCAAAAGTTGAGCCAGTTCATTGCTGTGGAACTCTCGTCAGTCTATCACGACGTCATCAAAGACCGGCTTTACACCGACGCCGCGAATTCGCCGCGCCGCCGCTCCACGCAGACCGCGCTGCACCGGCTGGTGACCGGCCTGTGCCAGATGCTCGCGCCCATCCTCGCCTTCACGGCGGACGAAGCGTGGGAATTTGTGCCCGGCAAACCGACCGGCTCGGTGCATGAGGCGAACTGGCAGCCGAAGCCATTGGTCCGTTCCGCAGCCGAAGCCGGCGCGTGGACGGGACTATTCACGTTGCGCGAGAAACTGCTGCCGGAACTGGAAAAGGCGCGCCAGGCCAAGACCATCGGCAAATCGCTTGAAGCCCGGGCCATCCTGCGCGGCACCGACCCATTGCTCGTGGACGCAAAGACGCATCTCGAATATCTTCGCGAACTGGCGAACGTTTCCCAACTCGAAGTGGAATTGATCGGCAATGGCGTGGCGGAAGTCGAGGTGGTGCGCGCCGAAGGCCAGAAATGCGAGCGTTGCTGGCATTGGGAAACGGACATAGGCCAGAACGCGGAGCATCCGACCATTTGCGGCCGCTGCGTCGAGGCGGTGATGCAATCGTCTATTTCAAAAATTTAGTTCTGTGATGTGACAGATAATTAGCGGTTTCAATAGATGGTTTCTTGGAAAGTTTTTTCCCAATGACGCCTAAAATTTCTTGTTCCGATTGGGAAAGTTTTGACGAAACAAGCATCTTTCCAGAATCGTCGAATGAAATTAAACGGGCATCGAATAATTTGTGCAGGTTGGCTGTCAGAAGTAGGCCGTTGTTTGGATCGAGCCGTTGAGCATCGCTTGAATCTGCCCACGATTTGATATGTGATGCTTCAAGAGCAACTTTTGTAGATGAGCCAGTAACCGAACAGCGGTTATTCCAGAGTTCACGAACTGCCAGTCCAAATTTACCTTGTCCAACGCGAGCGTAGACGAGCGCTTGCACAGTTGTTGGATCTGCTGTCTTGTCCGATATGATGGTTTTAATGTCTGCTACAAGAGTGCTGTCCGCCAATTCGCCTGCCGAGGAACCTTTCCGCTTTTTTTCAGACAGTGGGTAAGCGACAACAGCAATTAGCTTTGCAAGGGCAGAAATGGATTTATCAGTCGAAATCGAAGCAAAAAATGGGAATTCTTTATCCCAGCCTTTTTCAGTTTTCTCTCTACGATGGACGACAATCGAACCATCTAGATCTGAAATTGGCTGCGGAATGTCGCCACGAAAATAAACTCGAATAACGGCTGCTTTCCCCCGGTGATAGATGTGTGCAAAACGATTCTTTCCAGGAACGTAAAGGGCGCACGTTTCCTGTGATTGGAAACGAGCCACATCTGGAATTAGAATGCGTAGCGAATTAAGAAGATTGTCGCAGCATTTTTGGGAACCATTGGAAGCTTTGCTGTGATGTGGCATGAATTTCTTTTTTTGACTTTGCGCCCGCCAAAAATTTTGTCCAGAAAAAATCATCCCGTCTGCGGCGTCCCGGCGCAAACGGTGCGAGGCCCATCCGAATCCCAACGGGATTCCGTCCCAAAGCCCAGCGGTTGCGAGGGACGAGCTACCCTAGGTCAGCGTCCGACAAAAATTTCCAACCGCAACGCGGTTGCGGCCATTCCGTTTCCGCACGGCGCACATAAAATCGGCCACAACCTCGTTGAGGTTGTTTCCATTTCCGAACGTGAACCCAAGGTAGGCGCTGCCGCGCCAACCTTGGGCTGGATGACGAAATCCCTTTGGGATTTTCAAACCACTATCGACGATGGATCGGCAGCCGCAACACTTCCACCATTTTCCGGGCAATCAGATAGCGTCGTTCCTCGGTGACATGGCCTTTTCTGTCGTCGAAGCGCGCCTTGGGCAGCAGATGAATCTTATCGCAGCGCACCATGGTCTTCCAATCCAGCCCGTTGGCCTCGTCCAAAACTTCCTCGGTGGATTTCGCGCCGCGATTCACTCTGGCTGAGGTGCAAAGCAGCGCGTTGACTTCTTCAATGTCGGGATTCTGGCAGGTTTCGTCATTGGAAATGATGACGGCGGGATGCCGCTTTTCCTTGCTGAACGGAAACATGAAAATGTCCCACTGCTTCACGGCGTTCCTTTTTTATTCGAGGTCTTTCGGCGCGCGGACCACCGAGGCTTTGGCGAGGCGATTGTCTTCCTGAATCTCCGCCTGGCTGTAAGCGCTGGCAAAAAATCCGGACGGACGCACCGGAATCGGCTCGAACTCGGGAACGGCCTGCAAAACAAACCGGCGGTGCCCCTTGACGATATAAACCGTCTCGCCTTGCCCCGCCTTTTCTATCAAGCGGCCTAAATACGTTTTGGCGTTGCTCAAGGTGAACAGTTGCGACTGCAGATCCACCTTTGATTTTCGCAAACGAGGACGGCTGGCAATTTTCATAGGCCGAATGTAGGCTGCATACAGCCTAATGTCGAGAATTTTTCCAAATGGCCATGAACAACGTTCTGCTGGATTTTCCGGCACTGTCCCGCAAACTCGGCGCGTGAAACCACCAGATTTTCGCCCCGCCCTCATTGCTTACATCCGCCAGCAGGCCAGGCCGGTGGATAAGTTCAGTCACCAGCCGAGGCTCTATGAATTGACCCGCGCCATCGGTGCGGGCCAGAGCTATGATGACGACGTGGTGTTCGCCGCCGTCTGGCTGCATGATCTTGGCGTGTTCGTCGGCCATCGGCCCGAGGATCCCGAGGCGCTGGCGAAGTGGGATTGCGTGGCTTATTCGATGAAACGGACGCCGGAGATTCTCACATGCTTCGGTTTTCCTGCCGAAAAAATTCCCGCCGTGGTCGAAGCCATCCGCACGCATCAGCCGCAGGATACTCCCACGACCATCGAGGGCGTCATCCTGCGGGACGCGGACATCCTGGAGCAGTTGGGTGCCGTGACCGTATTGCGAACGGTCTGTAAAATCGGTCGCGACACGCGTTTTAAAACTTTTCCCGATGCGCTGAAGGTCTTGCAGAAAAATGCGGACACTTTGCCGGGACAATTAAAACTTTCAACTTCACGAGCGCTGGCCGAACCGCGCCTGCAGGTGCTGCGGCAATTTCTTGCGGCGGCACAGGCGGAAGGTTGCGCTTAAGTTGAACGACAAAGCAACGAAGGAGCAAAGCCGAATCCGGACTTCGTTGCTTTGTTTCTTTGTTGTTTAAAATTCACGCCGGTTGCTGTTGCGTGAGGCAGTGCAGCGAGCCGAAGCCCCAGACCAGATCCACGGCGTGGATGCCGACGACCGGCCGGTCTTTGAACAACTCGCCCAGGATGCCGAGCGCCACGCGGTCGTTCGGGTCGTTGAAGGTTGGGACGATGACGGCGGCGTTGCAGATGTAAAAATTCGCGTAGCTCGCCGGCAGCCGCACGCCGTCAAAATACAGGGGCGACGGCATGGGCAGCTCCAGGACGTCGGGCTTTTTGCCGTCTTCGAGCCGGAAATCTTTGATGCGATCCCAGTTTTCCGCGAGCGGCCGGTAATTCTCGTCCTTGGGATTTTTTTCGCGCACGAGCACGAGCGTCCGGGCGTTCACGAAACGGCAAATGTCATCAATATGGCCATGCGTATCGTCGCCTTTCGGGCCTTTGGCGAGCCAGAGAATATTCGTGACGCCGAGATAATTTTTCAGCGTCGTTTCGATTTCCCTTTTGCCGAGCCCGGGGTTGCGCACCTGGATTTTCGGGTCGAGATAACATTCCTCGGTGGAGATCAGCGTGCCGCATCCGTTCAATTCAATGCCGCCGCCTTCGATCACGAACGGCCTGCCGTTGTGCGTGGCGTGGAAAAGTTCTTTGCCGAGCAGGCGCGCGGCGGTCTCGGGAACTTTCGTGTCCTTGCGCCAGTTGTCGTATTTGGCCCAGCCGTTGAAATGAAAATGGGCGATGGCGGTCTCGGTTCTGGCGTCTTGGGTCCGGGTTTTGGGGAGCTTGCGTTTGACAAAGATCGGGCCGGTGTCGCGCGTCCAGCCGCGGTTCGTCGGGTGCATGACGAATTGGATCTTCCGCAAGTCCACACCGACGTGTTTGAAAACGCGGCGGGCAACATTCTCATCCATCTTGTGCCGGACGATGAGCCGGACATTTTCTCCGGCGGAAATTTTCCGGACCATCTCGCCATACACCCATGGGATGACCTCGAACTTGCCGGGCCAGTCGCTGGCGTTGTGCGGCCAGCCAAGCCACGTTGCCGCGTGTTTTTCCCATTCCGCGGGAAAAGTGTAGCCCAGTTCGGCGGGCATGGCGGGGCTGGCAATTTTCGGTTGCGGCATAAATCTGGCGCGAAACATAACTGCTCCCCGGCGGTTCGGAAAGCCCGTAAGAGGTGTAAAATGGGTCTGGGAGCGGCGCTACGTGATTGATGCGGTTGAAACCGGATTCCCGATGGCGCCCGGAGGTTGATTTTGGCGGGTTAAGCGCAGGCCAAATTTTACTGGACCGATTCGGGACACGCGGTGTCCTGACTTTAGCCAAGAAGGGTGATCTTCACCGGATATTCCATCTCCGCTTTGGTTTCATCACCTATGGCAATTGGCAGCTTTCTTTTGATGGGCATGATGTTCCACCTGGGCAATCGCAACTGTGTCAGATAAAGCGCGGGGGAGAGCGGCGTGGGCAGGCGGTTCGTGACTTCCGCGTGCCCGTGGGAAATCTGCGCCAATCTCAATGCGTTTACTTTTTTTGCCATACCCTGAAAGCTCGCAATTCATGTGCCAGAAAAAGTGTGGCAAGCGCCAAAAAATCAAATAGCCAGCCCCAATCATCAGTTTATTTGATTGCCAGATAGGGCCTTTCAGGTAAGGTGAATGCAACAGCCCGCAGTAACTCCCAGCCACACGTGATTCCACTTTGGCGGGACGGGTGGTTTTAGAAGGAAAAGATCATGACAAGGAACTTTGTATTTTCACCCGGGAAATATCTCTCCATGGGATTCACCATGCTGGCAGCGCTGGTGGCCGTGCCCGTGTATTCGCAACCCGTTCCCATCATCAGCAACCTCAGTCCGAATTCAGGGATCGTCGGCGCGAACATCACCCTTTCCGGCACCAACTTCAGCGCGACCGCTGCTTCCAACGTTGTTTATTTTGGTGCGGTGCGGGCAGCGGTTTCATCGGCAAACCCGACCAGTTTGTTGGTGACGGTTCCAGTCGGCGCGACCTTTGTGCCAATCACGGTGACGGTGAATGGCTTGACCGCCTATGCTGGCCAGCCGTTTATGCCCACCTTCCCCGGCAACGGCCAGATAACCAACGCTTCGCTGGCGGCACGCTTGGATCTGGACGCCGGAGCGGGAACGTCCCAGGTTGTGTTTGCGGATTTGGATGGGGACGGCAAGTCGGATTTAATCATCGCCAATGCTTCCATCGGCACGGTTTCCCTCTATCGAAACATCAGCACGACCGGTTCACTGACGGCGGGGTCCTTTGCGGCGCGGGTTGATGTGCCGTTGCTGCCGAGCAGCGGAACCAGCCCGTATGTGATCGGTGCCGCGGATTTAGATGGCGATGGCCGGCTCGACATTATTGCGGAAAATGCGGACAGTAATGTCATTTCCATCTTAAGAAACATCAGTTCGCCGGGGAGTCTTACGACCAACTCCTTTGCCGCCCGCCAGGATTTTTCAGGCGGGAATGTCATGCGCGGCCTGGCGGTGCGGGATTTGAATGGCGACGGTCGGCCGGAGATTGTGGCGGCGAACAATGGCGACAATACGATTTCGGTTTTCCAGAATGCGAGCACCATCGGAAAAATCGCCTTTTCCGCCAGAGTTAATTTTATCGCAGGCAGTGGTCCGCTTGGCGTGGCCATCGGGGATTTGGATGGGGACGACAAACCGGATCTGGCGGTGGCCAATTACAACGACAACACAATTTCCGTGCTCCGAAACACCGGCGCGGGAAGCAACATCACGACCAACTCGTTTGCTGCCAAAGTGGACTTCCCGGCCTTGTCAACAGTTGGCTCAATCGCGATCGGCGACATGGACGGCGACGGCAAACTGGATCTGGTGACGGGCGCTGGCTCAATCTCAGGTTCCCAGGCGATTTCCGTGTATCGGAACACGGCCACGGCTGGAAGTATTACCACGAGTTCGTTTGCAGCCCGGGTGGATTTTGCAGCAGGCTGGGTAAACACCCTTGCGCTGGCCGATCTGGACGGCGACGGCAAGCTGGATATTGCGCTGGCATCCCAGGGTCCCAGCGTGTTCTCGATCTTCAAGAACATCAGCACGCCGGGAAGCTTCACGACCGCGTCGCTGGCGGCCCGAGTGGACTACACCGCCGGCTTTAATCCCGTGGGCGTCGCCATTGGGGATCTGGACGGCGATGGCCGGCCGGACATCGCATTCGGCAACTTCTATGATGGCACCATTTCGATTTATCGAAACCAGACACCGCTCGTGGTCACTCCACCCACCATCAACTCCCCAGTCATCACCAGACTCGTTCCAAACATTGGCACTCCGGGAACCACCATCACCCTTTCCGGAACCAACTTCAGTGCTTCTGCCGCTTCCAACATCGTTTACTTCGGGGCGGTGCAGGCAATCGTGTCATCGGCTAGTCAGACGAATCTTTGGGTGACGGTTCCCGCCGGAGCGACGTTTGCGCCAATCACGGTCACGGTGGGCGGGCTGACCGCCAGTTCGGGCCAGCCGTTTGACCCCACGTTCACCGGCAACGGCTCGAACATCACCACCAGTAGCTTTGCGCCCAGCTTTAATCTGCCCGGCACCAACGGCCCACAATCCATGGTCATCGCGGACCTCGACGGCGACGGCAAACCGGACATCGCATTCGTCAACGGTTACAACAATTTCATTTCCATTTACCGGAACATCAGCACCAACGGCGCGCTGCTCGGCCCGGCCTCGTTCGTACCGCGCCTCGATTTGAATCCGTCGACCAACGGGGTCGTCGGCAGTTCTTACCGCCTTCATGCTGTTGATTTGGACGGCGACGGCAAACTGGATTTGATCGTGTGCGACGCGAACAGCGACCACATTTCCATTTTCCACAACATCGCCGCGCCCGGTAACCTCACAACGAACTCATTTGAAGCGCCGTTCACTTTGAGCACGAGCTATGACACGCGCTTCGCCACCGCAACGGATTTGGACGGCGACGGCCGTGTGGACATCGTGGCTTTGAACTACGGTGCGAAAACCATTTCGATTTACAAGAATGTCGGCACAACGGGAGCGTTGAATACAAATTCCTTCGCACCGGCGGTAAGTCTCGCTGCTCCGGGCGGACCCTACGAAGCGGTCGTCGCGGATTTGGACGGCGACGGCAAACCTGATTTGGCGGTGGCCAATTCGGACAGCGGCACGGTTGCCGTCTATCAAAACCTCGCCACCCCCGGCGTCATCGCGTCGAACTCGTTTGCGCCATACTTTGAAATATCCGGCGGTGGCGGCAACACCTCGACCATCATCGCCGTGGATCTGGACGGCGACGGCAAACTCGACCTGGTGACCGGCTCGGGCACGGGCGATTCCGTCAATGTTTTCCGGAACCTCAGCGGCGGTGGATTGTTGACGACCAATTCATTTGCGCCGCGGGTGGATTTTGGCACACCCGGCTGGATGCACAGCGTATCCGTCGCGGACTTCAACGGCGACGGCAAGCCCGACCTCGCCGTCGTCGGCGAACTCAACAGCTACATGGCGATTTTCCAAAACACCAGCACGCCCGGAACGTTTACGGCAAATTCATTCGCGCCGCGCGTGGATTTCGGGACGGGCTGGAACGCCTGGGGCATCGCCGTCGGCGACCTCGAAGGAGACGGCCGTCCGGACATCGTTTTCGGCAACTATTACGACAACACCGTCCAGATTTATCAAAACGTGGCACCGTTTGGCACCAACACGCCGCCGCCGCCCGCCTCGTTGCTGGTCAATGGCGGCTTTGAAAATCCGCCGGGCATCTATCCTTACCAGGTTTTTTCCACGGAAGTTGCCATGCCGGGTTGGGTGGTGGAAAGCGGCACGGTGGAGATCAACGGCACTTACTGGCAGGCGGCCGAAGGCACGCAGTCGCTCGACATGAACGGCATCTTCGATGAGATCGGCACCATCTACCAGGACGTTCCCACGGTGCCCGGACAAAATTACAAAGTCCGTTTTGCTTACGCGGGCAATCCGGAATGCGAGTCGCCGACATTGAAAACCGCCAACGCTTATTGGAACGGGATGTTGCTGGCCAATTTGAGTTTTGACATCACCGGGCATTCCAAAACGAACATGGGCTGGATTTATTACGAGCAGGTCGTGACCGCCACGAGCACCAACACGCGCATCCGTTTCCAGGCCACCTCGCCGACGTTTTGCGGCCTCACGCTGGACGATGTTTCCGTGACGCCAACGACCGCCCAGCCCGGTTGCACGGTGCCGCCGGCCGGTCTGGTGGGTTGGTGGAAAGGCGATGGCAGCACGCTCGACAGCATTGCCGCAAACAACGGCGTGAATCAAAACGTCGCGTTTTCCAACGGCGTGGTTGACCGGGCGTATGCGTTTGATCCGGAAAATTTAGCCTACGGCACTTACTCCGGCATCCAGATCGCGGACCAGCCGGCCTACGCCTTGACCAACTCCCTGACGATTGAAGGCTGGATCCGGCCGCGCGGCGACGGCTACATGATTTTCTGGCGGGGCGATCAACGTCCCGGTCTGGATCCCTATTCCGTTTCGATGCAATCGAGCAACACGATTTTCGCCATCTGTGATGCAGGCGGCAACAGCGTGTTTGTGGAAGCGCCGATGAATTACTTTGCCTGGACGCATCTGGCCGCCACCCTGGACGGCAGTTCTGGAACCTTGAGCATTTACACCAACGGCGTGCTGGCCGTGCAGACCAACACCACCATCCGGCCATTTGGCAGCCTGCAGGCCGGTCAATCTCCCGGCGTCGGCATCGGGAACCTCAACGATGGCGCAAATAATTTTCCGTTCCTCGGTGATATTGACGAGATCAGTTTGTATAACCGCGCCCTGTCCGCCGGCGAAATCCAGGCCATCTATGGCGCCGGCAGTCTGGGCAAATGTGTGATCAACCTGGCGCCCGTCATTCTGACGCAGCCCACCAACCAGACCGTGTTGGCCGGGGGCGGAACAGGTTTCAGCGTGGCTGCCACGGGTGCCCAGCCTTTGTCCTATCAGTGGAATTTCAACGGGACCAACATCAGCGGAGCGACCAATGCCACGCTGACGCTGACCAACATCCAGGTCAGTCAGGCCGGCAACTACTCCGTGCTGGTGACGAATCTGTATGGCACGGCGCCGAGTTCCAACGCCGTCCTGACCGTCGTGGTGCCGGCGGTGCCGCCCACCATTCTTTCCCAGACACCCAGCCAGGTCGTGCTGCTGGGCCATCCGGCGACGTTCATTGTGAACGTGAGTGGCAGCGACCCGTTGAGTTATTTCTGGAGCCGTGACGGCGCATTGATTCCCGGCGCGACGAATTTCAGCTACACGCTGAACAACGCGCAGCTCTCCGATTCCGGCAGCAAGTTCAGCTGCCTCGTTACGAATGCCTACGGCTTCGCGGCCAGCACCAACTCGACGCTCAAGGTGATTGACAGCATTTCCAATGATCTGTGCAGCGGGGCCGTGGTCGCCACCGGTTTCATTTACACGAACACGCAGTCCACGGCCAAGGCCACCTCGTTTGGCGACCCGCTGCCCGGTTGCGTGGACGGTTTTGGCAATGGCGTCTGGTATCAATTCACCGCGCCGGTGAACGGCGTGCTCATCGTGGATACGTTTGGCAGCGACTTCGACACCGGCCTGGCCATTTACACCGGCGCGTGCGATGCGCTGACGGAAGTGACGTGCAACGACGACACCGGCGGCGTGACCTCCCAGGTCACCCTCCCGACGACCGCCGGGACAACGTATTCCATTCTCGCCGGCGGTTACGGTGCGCACACGGGCAACCTGGTCTTCCATCTGAACCATCTGACGCCGCCGGCGTTTGTCGTGCAGCCCGCGGATCAATCCGTGGTGGTCACCAGTAACGCCAGCTTCGGTGCCACGCTCACTGGCGCGCTGCCGATGAGTTTTCAATGGTTTTTCAACGGCGCCCCGCTGGTGGATGACGGCCGGATCAGCGGTTCGACGACGGCAAGTTTGACCGTTTCCAACATCACCACGGCGGATGCGGGAAGTTACACACTGGCTGCCACCAATTTTTTGGGTTCCGCCAGCAGCGCCGCCGCCGTGCTGAATGTGCTGGTGCCGCCCACGATTTCGACGCAGCCGATTGGTCGTTCCGTGCCGCCCGGCTTGCCAACGACCTTCAGCGCGGCGGCTACGGGCAATCCCGCACCCAGTTATTATCAATGGCAGTTGAACGGCACGAATATTCCCGGCGCGACCAGCGCGAACTACACCATCAGTGCAATCAATACCAACCACCTTGGGTTCTATCAGCTCGTCGCAAGCAACTCGGTCGGTGGAACCGTCAGCGCGGGTGTACAACTGACCTTCGGCCCCGTCGCCGCCTGGGGCAGAAACCTGAACAACGAATGTTTACCACCGCCGGGATTAAGCAATGTCATGGCTGTCGCAGGAAATTTCGCCATCGGTGGAAATGTTGGCGCGAGCTTTGCCGTGCGCACGGATGGCACCGTCGCCGCGTGGGGTAGCGGATCCGCCACGAACATTCCCACCAGTGCCAGTAACGTCGTTGCGTTGGCCACAGCTGGCAACGCTGGAAATTTCGCATTGCGTTCTGACGGCAGCGTGGTCGGCTGGAACGGAATTTCTGCACCAGCCTTGAGTAACATTGTGGCGGTCGCAGCCGGAAGGGGGTCTTCGGTGGGTTTTGGCTACGCCTTGCGCGCGGAAGGGACGCTCACCAACTGGGGCATCATACCGTTCCCAGATTTTCCGTCCGCACTGAACCAGATCACGGCGATTGCGTGCGGATACAACAACGCGGTGGCATTGCGGAGTGACGGCAAGGTTTTCGTGTCCGGCATCAGCGCGGTGACCAACGTCCCCAGTTCCGCGACCAATGTGATCGCAGTTGCCGCCGGCTATACCTACGCGATGGCATTGCGTGCCGATGGTAAGGTGATCGCCTGGGGCAGCGGCACGATCACCAATCTTCCAACGAGCTTGACGAATATCGTCGCCATTTCCGCCGGCAACAATTCCGGAGAAAATTTTGGCCTGGCCATCCGATCCAACGGAAAAGTTGTGGCCTTTGGTGACAATGGATTTGGTCAAACGAATCCGCCCGCCGCCTTGACCAATCTGACTTCCATCGCCGGAGCCGCCGCGCCGTTCCACGGCCTCGCTTTGGTCACCGACGGCAGCCCGGTCATCTTGCACCCGCCCGTCGGCCTCACGACTTTCATCGGGCGCGATGTGACGTTGCATGGCGACGCCGTCGGTGCGCAACCGTTGAGCTATCAATGGCTGCTGAATGGCACAAACATTCCCGGAGCCACGAGCACCAGTTTGGTCATCTCGAATCTCCAGTTCGCCTACGCCGGCAGTTACCAGTTGTTCGTCAGCAACAGCATCAGCACCGCCTTGAGTCTGGCCGCTCCGTTGACCGTCGTCAGCAACAACACGCTAACCATCTTGAGTCAGACGACGGCTTCAGCGACCAATGTATATCAAGGTGGCAAGTTCACCGTCGGCAGCCCCACGGTTCTCGGCAATGGCCCGCTGCGTTACCAATGGTTTTTCTCGCGGACAAACAATAATTATACCGCTGTTGGTGGTGCGACGAACGGCACGCTAACGATGGATCCGGCGCTGGTGCTCCACACGGGGAATTATTTTGTTGCCGTCAGCAACCAGTTCGCGGGACTGACCAGCGCGCCGGTGGCCGTGCGCGTGCTGTTCGCGAAGGCGTGGGGCACGCTTGCCGCCGATCCGCCCGGCAGCCTCAATGTGACCAACGCCACCGCCATTGCGGTGGGGAATGCCGGAACGGGTTCTTCGCTCGGTCATTATCTGGTCCTCAAGTCGGACGGGAAAATTTCCAGCTGGACGCTGGCGACTCAAGGTTTTGGCGAAACCAATTTTACGGCCTTGAGCAACTCCATCGTCACCGCCATCGCTGCCGGTTATCAGGATAGCCTGGCGTTGAAATCCGACGGCACCGTGTTTACCGCCGGCTACAATGTTTATGGTGAAACCAATGTGCCGGCCGGATTGAACAGCGTCACCGCCATCGCCTGCGGCGATTATCACGACCTCGCGCTGAAAGCGGATGGCACCATCACCGGCTGGGGACAAAACACGTATTTGCAGACGACCAATGCTGCGGCGACCAACGTCGTTGCCATCGCCGCCAGTGCGCAGACCAGCATGGCGCTGCGTGCGGACGGTTCCGTGGTCACCTGGGGTTTCATTGGCGGGCAGCCTCCATTCAATGTGACCAACATCGTGGCCATCGCCTGCGGGGTTCAGCATTTTCTGGCGCTGCGCGCGAACGGGACCGTCGTTGGCTGGGGCAACAACACTTACGGGCAGACCACCATTGCCCCCAACCTGACGAACATCGTGGCTATCGCAGCGGCGGCGAATCACAGCACGCTGCTGCGCAACGATGGCACAGTGGTGACCCTGGGCGCGTATAACGGACAGACCACGATCACCGCGCCGGCGGATCTCGCCAACGTCATCGCTATTGCCGATGGCGGCGACCATGACCTCGCGCTCTTCGGCACGCGTGCGCCGGCCTTCACTGTCCAACCGTGGAATCGGGCGATTCCGGTGAATGCCGTGACGAATGTCATTCTCGCCGCCAAGTGTGCCGGCGTTCAACCGATGCGCTATCAATGGCAGTTGAATGGCACCAACATGCCCAGCGCAACTAATGACACATTATCTCTGGGTGGCAGACTGGTCACCGGCGCGCCGATTCCCGTTCCGCCCGGCACTTACCAGCTCATTGCCAGCAATAGTTACGGCATCGCCATCAGCAAGCCCGCCAAGATCACCGCGTTCTATTCGCTCGGCGAGGCACTCGACGCGACCAACCGGAACTGGACCACCACCGGCGCGGCACCATGGTTTGGTGAAACGAACGTCACGCACGACGGCGTGGATGCCGTGCGCAGCGGCGGCATCGGCACGTTGCAGGAAACCATTTTGCAGACGACCGTCGGCACGAACTGGCCCGGCCGCTACACGTTCTGGTGGAAAGTTTCCTCTGAACAATTTTTTGACACGCTGGAATTCCGCGTGAACGGGACCGTGCAGGCGGGTATCTCCGGCGAAGTGGACTGGCAGCAGGTCAGCATCCCCGTCGCGTCCGGCACGAATGTTTTGCAATGGCGTTACTCGAAAGATTCCTCCTTCGATGTCGGCCAGGATGCTGCGTGGCTGGATCAGTTTACGTTCCTTCCAGACCCGCCGATGATCACACTGCAACCGGTCAGCCAGACCGTGAACATGGGAACCAATGTCACGTTCCGCGTCACGGCCGTTGGCCGGCCGGAGTATGGATTGACCTACCAATGGCGGATCAATGGCAATCTCATCAACGGCATCGGCAGCAGCTCCGTGTTAACCTTGAACAACGTCGGCCGTGCGCAAGTCGGAACCTACTCCGTGACGGTCACCGAGGCCAAACAGCCGCCCGGCGGCAGCACCATCAGCAGCAATGCAATTTTGAATGTGCTCGTTCCACAATTGCTCGGTTCAGCGAAGCTGTTGCCCGACGGCACGTTCCAGTTGACCTCGACGGATGCCAACGGCGGCCTGCTCTCGCCTTCCGACCTGGCGAACTTCGAAGCGCAGGCCAGCACCAACCTCGTGGACTGGGTCACCCTGCCAACGGCGTTAAGCCTCACAAACGGAATGTTGCAGCTCCAGGACAGCGGCCAGTCGAATTACAACGCGCGCTACTATCGCCTCGTCGAACATTGAAGCGGAACGGTGGATTGAAATGGAGCGGATGTGGACGTTCGCCAGGGTAGCGGCGGGCATCCTGCCTGCCTTAGCCGGAACGATTCGGTGGAAAAAAGTTTTAACCACGGATGGACACGGATAAACACGGATTGGAAACGGCTTTCTGAATCGAAAATGCGTTCACCGATCGGTGCCTTCTACCAAGTTCGCTGAAGTGGTCTTTGCTCCGGTCTTCATCCGTGTTTATCCGTGTCCATCCGTGGTTTGACTGCATCGTTCCGGCTTAGAGGGCGGCATCTTGCCGCCCGGAAGGATTGCCTTTTTTCCAAGCGCACCGGAAATCTCCCGGCCTGCAATGCAATTGTAAGCTTTATCCGCCGGGCGGGACGCCACGGTTCCACAGCAGGCAGGATGCCTGCCGCTACGCAACTTCGGCTTACCGGCGCTTGAATCGTTCCAGCAATTTCCCGTGAATCCCGCCAAACCCGCCGTTGCTGAACACCACCACCACGTCGCCGCCCTGGACCTTTTGTGCCAGGTGCGCGACGATTGAATCCGCATCCGGCAGATACGCCGTCGGCTTGCCGGTCGCGCCGATGTCCAGCATCAGTTTTTCCGGATTGAGGCGTTCTTCCGGCGCGAGCAGTTCCAGGCGCGCCACCTGCGAGACGATCACGCCATCCGCATCCACGAAGGACTCGGCGAGTTCGTTCTGAAAATAATTCCGCCGCGTGGTGTTCGTGCGCGGCTCGAAGATCGCCCAGATTTTTTCCTTCGCGTAACGGACCCGCAACGCCCGCATCGTCTCGCGGATGGCCGTCGGATGATGCCCGAAATCGTCAATGACTGTCACGCCGCCAGCGATGCCCTTGACCTCCATGCGCCGCTTGATGCCCTTGAATGTGGCGAACGCGGACTGGATTTGTTTGTTCGAGAGACCGCAATGTTTCGCCGCGCCGATGACCGCAAGCGCGTTGCGCACGTTGAATTCCCCGCCCAGCTCCAGATGAAATTTAAAACTCGGGATCTCAAACGTCGTCGCCGTCGGGCCGAAGGTCAGGTTGAAACCCTGCACCGCATTGTCCGCGCCGAGGCCGAAGCGCTTCACCGGGCAGTGCGTGACGTCTAACAGCGGCGTGAGATTCGCGTCATCGCCGTTGCCGAGCAGCAGGCCGTTGCGCGGCACGAGCCGGATGAAGTGCGAGAAGGTTTTTTTGATCGCGGCCAGATTTTCAAAGATGTCCGCGTGGTCGTATTCGAGGTTGTTGATGATGGCGACTTCCGGCTGGTAATGGATGAACTTGCTGCGCTTGTCAAAGAACGCGGTGTCGTATTCATCGCCCTCGATGATGAACCATTCGCTGTCCGTGAACCGCGCGCCCTGCGAAAAATTGTTCGGGATGCCGCCGATGAGATAGCTCGGATTGAAACCGTTGTGCTCGAAGACCCACGTCAGCAGCGAGGTCGTCGTGGTCTTGCCATGCGTGCCGCTGACGACGAGTGAGCGTTTGCCCCGGATGAAGAACTCCGCCAACAGCGCCGGCAGGGACGTGTGGCGCAGCTTGTGGTCGAGGACATATTCGGCCTCGGGATTGCCGCGGGAAATGGCGTTGCCGATGACGACGAGATCGGGCTGCTGCGCGAGATTCCGTTCGTCGTAGCCGTTCATCACGGTGATTTTTTTTGACGCGAGGAACGACGCCATCGGCTCATAGACATTCTGGTCGGAGCCGGTGACTTGAAAGCCTTTGTCCTGCATCGCCGCCGCCGCGCTCGCCATGGCCGTGCCGCCGATGCCCGTAAAATGAACTGATTTGATTTGCGAAGAAAACATTTCGCGCAAGAAGGTAAAACATCGGCGTGCGCAGGGAAGAAAATTCATGCCAAAAACTTGCGCCAGAAGCCGGGCTGAAGCATTGTTGGACCCACGACCCCATGTTCTTTTGGCGAATTATCCAAATTTTTTGCTGTGTGTTTGCGCTCTTTGCACGCCCGGCTCTCGCGCAATACCCCGCCGGTCCGCAGGTGGCGAAGGACGGCACCGCAGTCTTGCTGGAAAATTATGCGCGCGCACCGTTGTCGAGCCGCACACTGACGGGCGTGGCCTATTCGCCGACCAATCCGATCATTTTTTCCGATCAGCTGGCACGCATCAATTTCCTGCGCGCCGAGCCCACGAACGCGCCTGGCTTCGGCTCGCGCTACTTCATCTGCGACCAGAACCGGAATCTCTACATCGTGGACAAATCGAATCCGTTTTCCACGAACGGCTGGACGAAATACATCAATTTCGAGGAGGTCTTCCCGCGCTTTGACAACGACCCCGGCTTTGCGGGTGGCATGAACACGTTTCAATTTGATCCCGGCTACGCGACGAACGGGATTTTTTACACCGTCCACATGGAGACGACCACTAGTCCGACGCTTGGCCCGACGAATGGCTCCTTGCCCGGCTTCAATACAAACGGCTACACGACCTCGGGCGCCATCAATCCGCCGGTCGGCTCGGTCTCGCGCATCGCTGTCCTCGTTGAATGGACGGATACGAACATCGCCAACACGACGTTTGAGGGCACGGCGCGGGAGATCATGCGTGTTGGTTTCAGCAGCAACATCCATCCGATGGGCGATCTGCTGTTCAATCCGCTCGCGCATCCCGGCGATGCCGACTATCGGAATCTCTACATCGCCAACGGCGACGGCGGCGCGGGTGAAGCGGTCGGCACGCACACGATTCCTCAACGCCTCGATGCGTTGCAGGGGAAAATCCTTCGCATCACACCGGACCTGAATCTGCGTCCCGGCGATGACTTGAGCAGCAACGGATGCTACCGCATTCCGACGACCGGCATCGACCCGAATCCGTTCGTCACCAACAACGGCGTGTTCACGAATCTCACCGGCGCGCGGAAGGAAATTTTTGCCTATGGCTTCCGCAATTGCCATCGCATCAGCTGGGACGTTCTTTCAAACAAAATCATCGAGGACGACATCGGGCTGCATTCGTGGGAAGAAGTGAACATCATCCACAAAGGGGTGAACTACGGTTACGCCGAGCGCGAAGGCACGGAGCAGTTGTTCGTGACCGGCACTTCCAACAATGGCAAGACCGGCAGCCAGGTCAGTTCCAATTTTCCCGCTCCGGACCTGCTCACCGTCACCGGCCTGGTCGCGCAGGTCACGCCGAATTATCCCGTCGCCAATTACAGCCATCGCGATGGGGACGCGATCTCCAGCGGATTTGTTTATCGCGGCAAACTGATGCCGCAGCTTTACGGCAAATATATTTTTGGCGACATTCCCAATGGCCGGATTTTTTATGCCGACTTGGCAGAAATGATTGCCACCGACGACGGCGTCCGCACCAACACGGCCGCGATCCATGAAATCCAGGTCGTCTTCGACAGCCCCTACGATCCGACCAACTATCCCGTGCAGCGCCGGATGTTTGACATCGTATCCGAGGAATATCACCAGCGCGGCGGCACGGCGGCCGCGCTCCCCGGCAGTGCCGCCAACACGGGCGGCAATGACCCCGATGGGGTGCCTTACGGCGGAGGCCGCGCGGACATCCGCTTCGCGCTTGGCGACGACAACGAGATCTACGTTTTGAGCAAAAGCGACGGGATGATCCGCAAGATGACTGCGGTGCTGGCGCCGCCCAGCTTGAGCATCGGCGCGGTGAACAACGGCCAATTCAAGCTGACCTGGCCGACGATTCCGAACCGCACCTATCGCGTTCAGTTCAACAATTCGCTCGGGGATACAAATTGGAATGATCTCACGGGTGATCTGGTGACAACCAACCTTGTCGCAACCATCACCAACGCGCCGGCGACCAACGCCGTTTTTTATCGCGTCAGATTATTGCCGTAAATTGTTCGTAGCGGCTTTCGGCAGAAAGCCGCACTCTTCGTTTTAAAGTTTGCGGCGCTCTGCCGAGACGCCGCTACGCATCGCCAGCCTTGAGCGAATTTAACGCGGCGACCTGGCCGGCTTTGAAAATTGATCTTCCCGTTTGCGATTGACAGTGATTTTGATTCGCAGAAATTTTTTTGCATCCAAAGTCGCCCCCGTGACGGATATACTCACTAGCAAAGGACAAGTTTTGCGTGGAACCGGCTGAAAACCAAATAATGCAATTCAACGAGCGCAGGGAACCGCTTGACTTGGAAGCCTGTGAAGATGCCCGTCTGCTGGCGCTCATTGCCGGGGGCGACCAGCACGCGTTCGCAGCGCTGTATCGCCGCCGGAGCGGGCTGATTTATTCGCTGCTGGTCCGGATGCTGGTTCACGAAATGGAAGCGCAGGAAGTCATGCAGGATGCTTTTATTCAAATCTGGCGGCGGGCGGGACAGTTCGATCCCGCACGGTCATCTCCGGTGGCGTGGATCATCATGATCGCGCGCGGGCGGGCGGTGGACCGGCTGCGCGCCCGTTCACGCCGCAACCTCGGCCACGCCGCGTATGAACGGGAACTGGTAGCGCTTGAGTTGGAAGTGAACGGTTTTCGCCCAATGGAGCGCGATGATCTTGCCGACGCCTGCGCTTCAGCCTTGAACCATTTGCCGGAAGAACAGGGCCACGCGTTGCAACTGGCGTTTTTTCGTGGCTGGACGCACGAGGAAATCGCGACTGCGGTCGGCGAACCGCTCGGCACGGTCAAGGCCCGCATCCGGCGCGGCCTGCTGGCCTTGCGCAAAATTTTGAAGGATTATCATGGCTGACGTTTCATCCAACGAAAACGAGGCGCTGCGTTATGTCTTGGGCGAATTCAGCGCCGCCGAACGACGCGAGTTTGAATCGCGCATGGCCGCTTCTGTCGAATTGCAGGCGCTCGTCGACGAACTGGAAACGGGCATGGTGGCTGTGGCGACAGCCTCACCCCGCCGTCGCCCGCCGCCGGAAGTCTGGCAGCGCATCGAAAAGGCCGTGGTGAGGGAAACCCGGCCAAAGCTGGCTTTCCGGGCCTTTGGGTTTGGCTGGCTGCGTAGCGGCTGGGCGGTGGCCGTGGCGTGTTTAATGGGCTGGGTGTTCTACGCCTTTTTGTTGAACCGGCATGACGTCCCGGCAGCGGCGAAATTAAAAATCCCGCCCGGCGAAATCGCTGTCGCCACTTCCGCCGAACCGCCGCCAAAGCCGGTTGCCGCACCTTCCCTGGTTGCCAGCGCCACGAATGCTGCCGTTGAGCTGTTGCAGGCTCGCGCCCGGGAGATCATGGAATTGCGGGGAAAAATTGCGCGATTGGAAACGGTAACGACACAACTATCCCGTTCACTGGCCCAACAGCACGCGCTCCTGGGCGAATCAAACCGGATTAAATTTTATCATCTGTCTTCCGCTTCAACGACCAGCGGCAAGGGCAGCACGGCGCCGCTCTCACCAGGCTTGCAGCGGGCCGTCTTGACCGCGCTGGCGCGCGAGCTTGGCTGGCTGCCGGCCGGTTCAACATCCGCCACGCAAACTGGCGGTAATTTTCCGCCAATACCTGTCACCTTCGGCGGGGTTGACTTCATAGATTTGCTTCCGGGCAGCCAGACTGTTTTCAGCCAGCCGCAGATTCAGTCCCAAGTTGGGTCCGGCCGGCAGACGGCGGATAACACCGCTGCCGGCACGCAGGTTCCGCCGCTGGTCCAACCGCAAATTGAATCAACGGCACCAGCGGCCTCACCGGGAACCACGGTCCCCGACCCGGCGATCCCGGCCTTCGTCTCCGGCGACAATCTGATCGTGGCCATGGATTCGACCATTGCGCCGGCCGGCAGTTCGGTGACGTTGACCGTGCTGGATGCAAACCAAAATGCGACGAGCGGAACTTTTATCCTCGGAAACAATCCGGCGGTGTTGACGATTCCGCTTTCCGACCTTTCCGACCCTTCCACCTCGCCTTATGTGGTGGCAGGTTTTAGCGGCTGGATCGTGAACATTAATTCCATATTCCCAAACGGCCAGACAGGCACGATGCAGTTTTTTACACCGGCAACAAATCCATGATTTTATTGATGACTTTCGCGGCGCTCAATCCACAAAAAAAACAAAAAAAACACCATGAAAAAGAAGATCATTCAAACACTGAGACTCGGGCTGGCGGCTGTCCTGCTCGCAACGACCGCACCGGCATTACTGGCTGCACCACCCAACACCGGCATCCAAGGGCGGGCCGCGCTTTACATTTCCTACGGCACACCCACACCCATTGAAGTAGAGCCGGGAGAGTGGCTCAGCATCGGCGTCGGCGATGTGATGCTGCCAGTTGCCACCTCGTTTACGGTTTTGGCCGCGCACTCAGGCCACGAGGTCGGCCACTTCAACACTGATGCAAATGGCGCATTTACGGTATCCCTGACGCCGGGCAAATATGTCATCGTGCCCGATACGTTGACGTTCCAAGGGTTCCCTTTTAGTGCGTCTATTCCAACCGGTTCATTTGAAGTGACGGTTAGCGCGAAGAAGCATACCTACGCGCTTATTCTCTATTATCGGGCAGGCCCTGTAAGCATCTTTTCCGGATCGGCTCCATGAGGATTGACCATGTGCGGCAGAGCCGTCTCGTCGGGTAGGCGGGACGGTTGGGAAATTTTTAAAGGCAATTGTTGTTTTCACCGGATGTTTCCGGCAGCGGCACTGAACTTGGCAATTCAGGCCATGAGGCCTCAGCCTTTTAGCTTCCGCTCCAGAATCTCGCCGACGAGCGCGGGATTGGCTTTGCCTTTGGAAAGTTTCATCACCTGTCCCTTGAGCGAATTGAGTGCGGCGACTTTGCCGGCCTTGTAGTCGGCCACGGGCGCGGGATTCGCGGCGATGGCTTCGTCGCAGAATTTTTCAATCGCGCCGGTGTCGCTGACCTGGGCCAGGCCTTTTTCCTGCACGATCACGGCGGGCGCCTTGCCGGTGTCGAACATTTCAACGAACACCTGCTGCGCCGCGGCGCTGCTGATGGTTTTGGCTTCGACGAGGGCAACGAGTTCCAGCAACGCTTCGGGCTTGAATTTAAGATTGGCGAGCGTGATAGCAGGGACGCGTTCCACCGCGTCCCCATCAAAATTTTCGGACGCGGTGGAATGCGTCCCTACCATATTTGCCTCCGTCAGTTTCGCCCGCAGATTGTTGATTACCCAATTGGCGACGGCTTTGGGATTCTTGGACTGCTTCGCGAGATTTTCAAAATAATTTCCCAGCGGCACGTCGTTCACAAACGATTCCGCGTCCGGCGCGGGCAGTTGATACTCGCGCATGAAACGCTGTTTGCGCGCCAGCGGCAATTCCACCACACGCGACTTCACTTCGGCCAGCCACGCATCCGTCGGCGCGAGCGGCATCAGGTCGGGATCGGGAAAATAGCGGTAGTCGTGCGCGTGTTCTTTCGTGCGCATCTCATCCGTGATGCCCGCCTCGTCGTCCCAGCGGCGGGTGGATTGGATGAGCTTTTCACCGCGCTTCACCGCCGCAATCTGGCGCGGGATTTCGTAGTCCAGCGCGCGACGCACGCCGGAAAAGCTGTTCATGTTCTTGATCTCGATCTTCGCGCCGAGTTCCTTGGTGCCGACAGGGCGCACGCTAATGTTCACGTCGCAGCGCACCATGCCTTTTTCCATGTCGCAATCGCTCACGCCGCCATATTTCAAGATATCCAAGAGCGCGTTGAGATATTCGTAGGCCATGTCGGAGCTGGTGATGTCCGGCTCGGAAACGATTTCCATGAGCGGCACGCCGGCGCGGTTGAAGTCCACGCCGCTGAACCGCTCGAGATGGGAATTCTTGCCCACGTCTTCTTCGAGGTGCGCCCGGGTGATGCGCACGCGGCCCATGCCGTTCGTGGAACCGGCGCCGGTGAATTCAAAATCCACGAAACCGTTTGCCGTGCTGGGCTTGTCGTATTGGGTGAGCTGGTAATTCTTGGGCGCGTCGGGATAGAAATAACTTTTGCGGTCGAACTTGGCGAAGCGCGGGATTTCACAGTTCAGGAGATAACCCGTCAGCACCGTCAGGCGCAGCGCCTCGTCGTTCGGCACGGGCAGCACGCCGGGCATACCCAGGCAGACCGGGCAGACGTTGGTGTTCGGCTCGGAGCCGAACGTGTTGGCGCAACCGCACCACATCTTCGATTTAGTTTTGAGCTGGACGTGAGTTTCCAGACCGATGACAGCTTCGTATTCCATAAGGGCGCGGAAAGTTTAACCACGAATGAACGCGAATGAACACGAATTTTTCGTGACGGTATGGTTTGGAGCGCCGAGCGCCGTCTCGGCCTGAAACAGCATTGGTTTCAACTTGCCGAGACGGTTCCCGGCGTTCCGTTACGGTGGCAACCCATATCGCCGCCGAATTTTTCAAAGACTAACCGGCAGCTTTACCTTCAATGCTTCCGCCCACGGAATGAGCGCGGGCAGGATGGTGGGATGCAGCTCGACGCCGTGCGCGAGTTGTTCTGCGCGGCGCGCGGGCGCGGCTTGACCGGGCAGGCGCACGGGAGGTTCTCCCGGTGGCACCGGGGTTTCGACACAGGCTTGGGCGAAGCAACTCAATCTATGCCTTGCTTGAATTTGTGCGACTCGGAGACCGTGTGGCGGTCACATTCCCAGAAAGAATTACAGCGTCCTTTGGCACCTCCGGTTTTGCCTGCGTTATTTTATCCGCCCGGCTAAGCTCATTGTTCAGCAAGACAATATGTTCGGATTTATCGCCCGCCACCTCAAGAAACGTCTTGGTATCTGCCGGGGCCGAACAGCCTTGAAACAACGCTTGTCGGGTCTGAATTAATTTTATGACCGGTTGAGATCCCTCGATGGATGAGCTTCGCAAGCCATCAACCTCAATATCCTTCACGTCGTCGCAGAGGAGCGCCGGCCGCATTTCACCGGCGGACGACTTGAGTTCAACCTGCTTCAGTCGAAGACCCTTCACATGGCGGCAGTAGAAACCATAAGCTGGCAACCGTCCAAACATGCGGGCCTCAGGATAGGACGATGATAATTCAGGAATATCCCGTTCAACCCACCCGGCTTTGCCACGCTCCTCACTATCAATTCTGATGTTCGATAAGGTCACGTCCTCCACGTCAAAACCGGGAAGGCCCGTGATCGAACTGGTGAGAATGGATCCGGTTGCGTGAATATTCTCAATCATGATGCCACGCAACGTGCCCGGCGTGCCATCGGAACGCGGAGTCCGATTGCCGCGACGGATAAAAACCGGCGTCCGCACCCGTTGCATCCGAATGTTGGAAATCACCACGCCTTCCAATGAACCGCCGTCCACCATTTCCAAAGCGATGCCCGCAATGATGCGCTCCTTCAAATCAACATCCTCGTTGAAAATGACCGAGTTGGTGAACACCACATTTTCAAAGCCGCCGAACGTCGCCGTGCCAAATTTCAGGCCGTTGCAGCAGCCCGTCAGCACACAGTTGGAGATGGTAATGTTTTTTGACACGCGCACATCGCCGCCATATGGGCTTTCGCTCTTGAGGCAAATCGCATCATCACCGGTGGCGATCAAGCAATCGGAAATGAACACATTGTGACAGCCAGTGGGATCAATGCCATCGGTGTTAGGTCCGATTACGGGATTCCGGATGGTGATGCCCCGGATGAACACGTTGTCGCAATGAACCGGCCGGAGAGTCCATCCGGCGGCGTTTTCAATCTGCACCCCCTCGATGCGAAGGTTTTTGCAATTGTAGAATTCCAGAAGTGGCGAGGGACGGTCGAGCGGTTTCCAGTCATAGGTAGCCACATCCTGCCAACTCTCCGCTGGCGGCGGCACCACGCGTCCGCTGGGCACCCAAAAGGATGAACCCTGGCCGTCAATCCGTCCGGGGCCGGCCAGACCGATGTTCTCGGCGTCTCGCGCAAAAACAAGGTGCTTCTGGTTCGCGTCCCCCAACAGCGAAGTCCCCGCCTGCAACGCATAATCCCTGATGTTCTTGCTTCCCAACAGCGTGGCACCAGCCTCCAGATAAAGCGTCACGTTGCTCTTCAGAATAACTGTGCCGGACAAATAAATTCCAGGCGGAACATAAGCAACTCCTCCCCCTCGCGCATGGCAGTCATCAATCGCCCGATTGATGGACGCCGTATCCAGCACGTTGCCATTGCCAATGGCCCCATATTCCTTCACATCAAATATCCGCAATCCAGATCCCGGATCTGTTTTTGGAGAAGCTGACTGAACCAAGCCTGCGCTTCCGGCCGCCAAGGCCGCCCCTATTATTCCGAGCATTTTTCTACGATTCATTATGTCTTCATTCAAATGAATATTACCGGTTCGTGTATCAACATTCATTGAATTGGGTGAATGTAAACAGTGCGCCTCACGACCTGCACCGCTGCGGCAAGGGCGGATGTTGGCCGGCACGCCCGCACCTGGCGGCTCGACCTCCTGACGCCAATGATTAAATGCGTGTTCAAAGTTGATCAAAAACACGCCATCATCACAGTATCGTGGCAGTCGCCATGGCGACTTATACTGGAAATAACGACTTTTCGGCCAAGTGCATTGTTCGTCAGTGGTGGTTCAACACCGGACAGGTCAGTGTTCGGCGATGTTTTGCAAGGCCGGCCAGCCCCATTAGTGACCGTTCGCAGTGCCCGGATTACACCAGATATCATTCGCGCCGGTGTCAGCCACCATGGCATTGATCTCCATCATCGGAATACGGGCGGCGCTGCCATCCACTCTTCCAACTTGGGCTGATTTTCCATGCCGCTTGGAAATCGGTTGATACGGATAGTTTGAAAAATCATTCCATGTGCCCACAGACGTGTCTGTTTCGTCATTCTCCCATTCCAAAATACTGGTTGGTTTAAATCTTAATAATTTAAAGGGCTCGACATAGGCTGTTGAATTTGCCGCTGGATAACCAACCACGGCACCATTCCAGACATAGCTGGTGAGTATTTCATAACGTTTAATATAATTGGCATCAACCACGTCCGCCGGACACTGCAACACTTTTTCAGTTTTGAGATATTGATAAAGCTGGCCCGGTCTGGTGGCTGGGGCGGTGCCATTAAAAAAACATAATTGGTTGGTGTAATCACCCTGAAAACCACTGGTGGTATGTGGATGATTATACGGGGTAAGATCACCGCTGGCCACCCAGTTGTCTTGAACCACCCCCCAACCTGGCTGCGGCATGTAATCATTATTGTCCGCGCAATACATGGTCATTGCCAACATGGTCTGCTTGCAATTATTGATGTCATTTATCGCCACCGCCTTTTTCTTGGCCGCCGACAATGCTGGCAGGAGCATTGCCGCGAGAATCGCGATGATCGCAATAACCACCAGGAGTTCAATGAGGGTGAAAGCAGCCTTTTTGCGGACGATGAGTGGAGTTGGTTGCATAATTACGAAAGTTGCGAATTTAAAGCAATTTACATTTTGTTTGAGCTTAAAACATCCACTTCGACCCCTGGCTCTTAATCTGGTGCGTTAGATTCAATTTGGATTGATCAGACAGATAACGGGTCAATTTCATGTGTGTTAATTCGCTGTTTCAATCTATTATAGCCAAAATGAGAGGCGGGTTAGTTTTTTTTGAAGGTGATGGAGTTGTGGTGGTATTTTCATTCGAAAACCTTAAAAATAAAAAACTTTTGCCGGGGTGACGCCATCCTGGCTGTTCAGCGCCAGCCGCTGGCACCCATTTGTCGGATGACATTGACAAAATCGATTGATGGCATATTTTTTTCGGCATACTACCATTCATAATGATTTGAGATCAACATCGGCCAATGTTAAACCCCCATCCTGTATGGTGCAGCGCCATGTTGGGAGAGGGGCGTTTACACTTGTAGAAATGCTGGTCGTTGTGGCGATTATAGTGGTATTGACCTCCCTGCTATTGGCGGTTTTCGCTGGCGCAAAAACCTCTGCCAGAACCAGCCAGTGTTTATCACAGCTTAGACAACTCGGTTTGGCGATGACGGTTTACGGCGCTGATAATAATGAACTTTTACCAGCGGCTCATGCAGCAGTGCCGTGGGACAGCACAAATGAGGTGGCTTGGACCAAAGTCCTGTTTCCCCAGAAGTCCGGGCCACAAATCTTGACCTGCCCTTCCTATAGCGAGTTTTATTATCAGTCCCACTTCAGCTACTTCATGGGGGCGCGCGCCGCTTTTGAAGAGGCCGGCGCACAACCCGCTTCGTTGCCGCTGCGTCACATTCTCCTGCCCGCTCAATATATCCTTTCCGGAGACTGCAATTTTCCATTTCCAACCCAAGACGCAGACCCCGACAACTATACTGCCGACACTCTATTTGGGCTGGTGCCAGTCGGACATGGCCGCCAGGTCAATGTGCTTTTTGGTGATTTGCATGTGCTCAAAGCCAGGCGTTTTGAGGCAGACTCAATGACCTTCTCCTTTACCGAACCTGGCAAGCCTTGGGACCAATGAAACAAAATCGGGCGTGTTCGACGCCATGTTTCATCCTGTCATCTTGGGATCAACCTGATTAAAACCACGCCATGACGTGGCACCGAAGCCTGAAACTCGCCATTGAATGTTCCCAAGTCTTTCTGTCTCCAGAGATTGCGCACCGTTTGCGGACCGGCAAGGCCAAGAGCAGGCCATTTTACGGTCGCCGGGGCTTCCTCTTCGCCGAGATTGAACAAGCCAACGGCTTTTGACCCATCCTCCAAGTCCTTGGACCAGACTTCCGTCTGCCCCGCTTTGGCGACACGGGCGGCTTGACGGCCAAGTGGATCTTGATCAAGTGCGAGAACCTCCTCGTTAGTCAGCAAAGACAGGGTGAATGCGTCCAATTTTGTCATGTCGCATCCAATGAGCAATGGCGAACCGAGTAAACACCAAAGGCTGATATGGGTGTATTGCTCGTTGGGCAGGAGGCGGGTTGGGCGCACCTTGGCACTCCAGCCAACGTAACCCACCACCAACATGTCCGGGTCATTCCAATGCCCTGGTCCGGCAAATTTCTCAAGCCCGGCCTGGCGAAAGCCATTGACGGACATGCTGGACCATGTGTCGGTGATGTCTCCACCGGTGCGCCAACAGTTCCCGCCAGCTTGCGCACCCCATTCCCAAACATTCCCCATCCCGTATTGGCAAAGACTGAAGACAACGTCCCGCGGCACACTATTCAAGGCCGCACTCATCACTTGATACGGCTTCATCAGCTGATCGTGATCGGGGCTGGGCGCTATCTGGTCGTAGCTACACCAGTCATATTTTAAATAATCAAACCCCCATTCAGCGTAACGGCGGGCGTCCTGTTCCTCGTGGCGGTAGCTGCCCTCATAATGGGCGCAGGTCTGTGGGCCGGGAGAAGAGTAGATGCCGATTTTCAGGCCCTTGCCGTGGACGTAATCCGTCAACGCTTTCATGTCCGGGAACTTGTCGCTGGACAGGATATTTCCGTTGGTGTCGCGTCCGCCCTGCCAGCAATCGTCAATATTGATGTAGGTCCAGCCGTGTTCAATCAGGCCACTCGCAACCATGGCGTCGGCCGCGGCGCGAACATCGGCCGCGGTTACATCACGCCCAAAGCAGTTCCAACTATTCCAGCCCAACGGCGGGGTCAACGCAATGGTATCCCCGCACACAATTTTCAACGATCGCTCCGCCTCTCCCAGCGCGTTTTTCGCTTTGAGGGTGACAACATAGACGCCTTTGTTCCCGATCGTGCCGGTCATCTGACCGGTCTGCGGGTCAAGTTTCAACCCAGCCGGCAGAGGATCGGCAGTGAAGGTCATGGGACGATCTCCACTCGCGGGAACGGTGAAGAGGAATGGCGATCCTGGGCGGACTCCGAGGACGCGTGCGCCGTTGATGCGAGGTTCGGGTAGAGGCTTTGGCGTCAATATCACAGCGGATTCCTGTGGCGGACCGAATGATTTGGGTTGCCCTGCCGCCATGCTGATTTCCGCCTCGGCCCAGTCCGCATGATCCCAGCTGGTGCCATCATCAGCATCACCCACGTTCAATACCATCTGCTTGACGCCCCGTAATTCCACATTCACCGCTTTGGCGGGGGTGCCGGCCCGCATCACACCGCTCTCCCAAAGCACCTTGCCATCCCCGACCACCCTGAAGATGACGCTTCCTCCCCTATGTTTGACATCGTCATCAACTCCCACCATGGCAGTGAAACGTTCTGCCGCTCCACCCAGGTCAATCCGGAAGGTGCTGGCAGCATGAGTGCCAAGTCCATGTTCAAATTTCTGTCCGGCAATCGTTATCGCGTGCCCGTCCAGAGACTTATTCACCTGCGGATAACCCCAGCCCTGATCAACATATCGCAGATCCAGGGATTCAATGCCAAACGTCCCGGTTTTAGCCTGGCCGGTCAAGGCAACTGAAACCAACGCCATCCCAATCATCGTAATTAGCTTCATAAAAAAGTGCGCTTCGCTTAACCAAACATACCCGCAGAACCAGGTTAAAAGCTGGCCCCCCAGGCTTTGTTCGGGAGAATGTCCATTTCCAATTCTAAAGTTCCGCCGGCCACGATCTCCTGATGCGTGATCCACGGGTGTTCCAATGGTTTGCCGTTGAGTCGGGCTGATTTGACGTAGATGTTCTGGTTGGATGCATTGCGCGCGATGATGGTGAAAGTGCCCCCTGGGTAATATTTCGGATCAAGCTGGAGGGTTGCCTTTTCGACCAAAGGGCTTCCAATCACATAAACTCCGTTGGCGGGATTTACCAGATAAAGTCCGATGGCACTGAAAACATACCAGGCTGAAATCTGTCCGCAGTCATCATTCCCACACAGACCTTCGGGAGTGTTGTCATACTGCGTAAGCAGGATCTGGTGGACGCGTTGTGCCGTTTTGTATTGAGCGCCGGCCAGGGCATAGAGATAGGCAACGTGGTGACACGGTTCGTTGCCTTGGGCGTATTGACCAATCAGGCCAGACACGTCGATTCTCCAATGCGACATGTCGGAATCCTGGTTGAAAAGCTGGTCCAGTTTGTCGATGAATGCCTGATTTCCTCCGTAGAGCTTGATCAGGCCCGGCACATCATGCATGACGGAAAAAGTGTATTGCCACGCATTGGCCTCGGTAAAATCCCCGGCCGCAAGAGTGTTGTCCGAGGCGACTTCTTTGGGATCAAACGGTTCACGAAAAGCTCCGTCGGCATTTTTGGAACGGAACAATTGTGTCTTCGCATCCCACAGGTTTTGGTAAGACTGGGATCGTTTTGTGAACAACCGGGCATCCCCGGTTTTCCCCAGTGCCTTGGCCATTCGGGCAATACACCAGTCGTCATACGAGAATTCCAAGGTTCGCGAAGTGGCTTCGGTCTTGCCAGCCACATAGGGCACATAGCCCAGTCGTTGATATTCATCCTGCCGATTGCGACCGCTCATGGCCGTGTCCCGCATGGCTTGATAGGCCAGTCCGGCATCGAAGCCGTGAAACCCCTTTTCGTAAGCGTCCAAAATAATTGGCACCGCATGGTAACCGATCATGCAGCTGGTTTCCTGGCTGGCCAGGGGCCACATGGGCAGCGCGCGCATGGGCGATTCCTGATAAAAGGCGAGCATGCTCTGGACAAAATCGTCAACCCGTTCAGGTTGCACCAGAGTCATCAAAGGCGCCTCGGCTCGAAAAATATCCCACATGGAG
>DATLVR010000142.1:0-108883 GCA_035577265.1 Verrucomicrobiia bacterium
GGTGGAAGGAAGTCCACGACCTCGTGGTGGACGGCATGTCGCTGGCCGACGCGATGGCGAAATCGCCGGAAACCTTTCCGCGCGTCTATGTCGCGATGGTCGAGGCGGGCGAGGCGGGCGGATTCCTCGACGTGGTGCTGGCGCAGATCGCCGATTTTCAAACGCGCGAAAAGGATCTGCGGTCAAAAGTCGTCACGGCGATGATCTATCCGTGCATCCTGTTCTGTCTCGCGCTGGTCGTGCTGACGGTTTTGCTGGTGTTTTTCATTCCGAAATTCCAGAAAGTTTTTGCGAGCGTCCACGGTTCGCTGCCGGTCATCACGCAACTGGTCATCGGCCTGAGCCACGTGGTCCGCTCTTACGGATTTTTTGTCGCGGCCGGCCTGGGGCTCGCCGGTTTTCTGGCGCGAAGCTGGTTCATTTCTGAAAAAGGCAAACGCACCTGGGAAGGCTTGGTTTTAAAATCGCCGCTCGTTGGTCCGCTCATTGCGCAATTCGCGATGGCGCGTTTCTGCCGGATGCTTGGCACGCTGCTGGGCGCGGGCGTGCCGCTGGTGCAGGGCTTGAACGTTGCGCGCCGATCCATTGGCAACCAGATCCTCGTGGACGCCGTCAATCGTTCCATTGAACGCGTGCAGCAGGGCGGCCGGCTGGGCCAGAGCCTCGCGGAATGTAAAAGTCTTTTTACCGGCGCGGTGCTGGAAATGATCTCGGTCGCGGAAGAAAGCGGCAAGCTGGACAGCGAGCTGGTGCGCGTCGCCGCCGTCACCGAGGTGGATCTGGACCGCAACCTGAAAACCGCCGTGGCGTTCGCCGAGCCGCTGATGCTGTTTTTGATCGCCGGTTTCATCGGCACCATTTTCATCAGCATGTTGCTGCCCATTTTCTCGTTGCAGGATTACATCAAATAGCCCCGACACTCATTTATGAAAATCAAAATCAAGACACCGATCGTTCCAAAGAACAAATTGAGCCAGGCGTTCACGCTCGTCGAAATGCTGCTGGTCGTCACCATCATCGGCATCCTCGCGGCGCTGGTGCTGCCCAAAATCATGGGGCGCAGCGAACAGGCGCGCGCAACGGCCGCGCACGCGGACATCAGCGGCGGCATCAAATCGGCGCTCGACGCCTTCGAGGTGGACAACGGTTTTTATCCCAAGAGCCTGCAGGACCTGGTCCAGCAGCCGGGCAACGCCAAGAACTGGCGCGGGCCGTATCTGGACAAAATCCCGATGGATCCGTGGGGCAACAACTACGTCTATTATTACCCCGGCAAACACAACCAAAGCTCCTACGATCTGCTGTCGGTCGGACCCGATGCCAAGGAGGGCACTGACGATGATGTGGTCAGCTGGACGAAGTGAATGAAATTACGAATGCCGAATTACGAATTACGAATGCCGGACACACGACTGTCCGGCACGAAGTCGTCATTTGAAATTCGTTATTCATCATTCGCCCGCGCGTTCACGTTGATCGAATTGATTCTCGTGCTGGCGTTGCTCGTGATCATCACGTCGCTCGCGGCGCCGGCGATGGCGAATTTCATCCGTGGCCGCGCGCTGGATTCCGAGGCGCGGCGGCTGAATGCGCTGATGCACGCGGCCCAGAGCCGCGCGGTTTCCGAAGGCATGACCATGGTGCTGTGGGTGGATGAAAAGCAAAACACCTACGGGTTGCAGGCGGAAACAACCGGGAAGTCCGGCGATGCCAAGTCGGAAAATTTGTCGGTGGATTCGACCTTGCAGATCGCCGTGCTGAATGCCGGCCTGGGCGCGCCGACCACGTTCAACGGTTTGCCGGCGATCCGCTTTTTGGCGGACGGCATGGTGGATGAAAACAGTCCGCAGACACTGCAGTTGACGGATTCCGCCGGCATTTCGCGCTGGCTGATCGGAAAACGCAACCGGACGGGTTATGAAATTAGCGACAGCAAGCAATAAAAATTTGGTGACGCCTTGTTGCCGGGAGCGCCGGCGTCCCGCCGGCGTGTTGCAGTTTTGCGCCCGACGAAACACGCCGGCGGGACGCCGGCGCTCCCAGGGGTTCACGCTGGCCGAGGTGCTGGCGGCGATGCTGTTTCTGGCCATTGTCATTCCGGCGGCAATCGAGGCGTTGCATGTTTCGAGTCTCGCGGGCGAGGTCGCCGCGCGGAAGGGAGCGGCGGCCCGCATCGCCGACCGGGTTCTGAACGAGAGCCTCGTGCTGAGCAATTGGAACAACGGCGTGCAAAGCGGAAACGTGTCGGAAGGCGCGCTCGATTTCCGCTGGACGTTGTCCAGCCAGGCCTGGCCGCAGGATGCGATGGAGTTGCTGACGGCGGAAGTGAAGTATCAGGCGCAGGGCAAAGATTATTCGGTGAAGCTGAGCACGCTGGCAAATTTGCCGACGCAACCCGGGCAGTCGGCACAGCCAGCGGCAAACATGAGTTCGCGACAGTGAAAATTAGAATGAACAACAACGCGGTGACGAGTGGGACGTGATGCGTGAGGAAAACATGAAACCCTCCCCTCACGCCTCACGCCTCACGCCTCACGTCCGCGCCTTCACGCTGGTCGAGATGATTCTCGCCATCGGCGTGGCCGCCATTGTGCTGGTCGCCGTCAACGCCGTGCTCTTCGCCGCGTTGCGCCTGCGCGATGCGACGAGCGATATCGTGGACGCCGCCGCGCCGATGGACCAGGCGATGACGTATCTGCGCCGCGACCTGCAATGCGCCGTGACGCCGACCAACGGCACGACCAAGGTTTTGTCCGGAAATTTTCGAGTCGGCAACTTGAACAGCGTTGGCGTGTCCGAGCCGGTGGCCATTGAGCTGTTCACCGCGACCGGTGCCTTGAGTGCCAGCGCGCCGTGGGGCGACATCCAGCGCGTGACCTACGGATTGAAGCAACCGGCCGACCGCGCGGCGGCCGGCAAAGATCTGGTCCGCAGCGTGGCGCGGAATCTTCTGACGATCACGGTGCCGGAAGTCGAGGAGCAACTCATGCTGAGCGGCGTGGCGAGCATCAAATTTTCCTGCTACGACGGCGCGCAATGGCAGGACACGTGGGACACGAGCGGCATGACTTCGACGAGCACCAATCTGCCGCTGGCCGTCCGCGTGGACATCCAGATGTCGGGGAACAACCACGCGGGGCCGGTTGAAATACTGGTGCCGATTGATTCCGTGTCGCGGACGAACAAGGTCCTGACGAGGACCCCGGGCGGTTGAAATGAAAATTCAACATTCAACATTCAACGCCGGACGCCCAACGCCCAACGGTGGCGATGGCGGGCGCGCGTATTCATTCGATGTTGAATGTTCCCTGTTGAATGTTCGATGTTCCCCAAAATCCGAAAATGGTTCCGTTCTCATCATCGTGCTGTGGGTGGCCATCGGGCTGGTGAGCATCGCGCTGTATTTCGCCAACACGATGGCTTACGAGTTGCGCGCATCGGACAACCGCGTCAGCGGACTGGCGGCGGATGAGGCCATCGAAGGTGCGGCGCGCTACGTCAGCTATGTGCTGCAAAATTATGCCACGAATGGCGCGGTGCCGGCCACCAACCAGTTCGTCTGCGCGGCCGTCCCGGTTGGCGACGCGAAATTCTGGCTCATTGGTCGCGACACCACCGGCCCGGCTGCGACCGGCCAAAGCTCCACCGAGCCGACGTTTGGGCTGGTGGACGAGGGCGGGAAATTGAACCTGAACAACGTCAACACCAACGTGCTTTCGTATTTGCCGGACATGCCAATTGATTTTGCCGATGCCGTCATGGACTGGCGCGGCACGAATGGCAGCGTGTCGCTCAATTACGCGGCGCTCGGTTATCTGCCGAAAAATGCGCCCCTGGAAACCGTGGACGAATTGCGGCTCGTTTATGGCGCGACCGTGGACCTGCTGGCCGGTGACGACCTCAACCGCAACGGCGTGCTGGACGCGAACGAAAAGGATACCACCGGCACGGGTGAATTGAACTCCGGCCTCTTTGAATACACGACGGTCTATACGCGCGAACCGAATTTTCATTCCGACGGCACCGCGCTGACAAATATGAACACGGCGACGGAAACGCAGTTGCGCGCCTTTTTTCAGACCGAAGGCGTCGGCAACGCCAACACGATGGCCACGGACATCTATCGCTATGTTCACAACGCGCCGGGCCGGGTCAATAATTTCAACGGCGTTCTGGATCTGGCCCTTCGCTGCCGGAATTTTGGCATGAGCACGGTGGACTTCGCGAAGATTTACAACGACATCACCACAAGCACGAACAATTATTTTCGCGGCCGCGTGAACGTCAACACCGCCGGCTACGATGTGTTGACGGCGTTGTTTGAGGGCCTGAATGTGGGCGAACAGACGGCGTCGGGCGCGGCGCAAACGCTGATCACTTATCGCGGGCAGAATCCCGACAACCTCAATTCCATCGGCTGGTTGATTGACGCTCTGGGCAACAACAGTCCGGTGATCACGGCGCTCGCGCGCGGCGATTATGTCACGACGAAAAGTTTTCAATTCACCGCCGACATCGCGGCGGTCGGTCCATTCGGGCGCGGCTACCGGCGCGTGAAATTCATTTTCGACCTCAGCGATGGCACGCCGAAAATTCTCTATCGCCAGGACTTGAGCCGGCTCGGCTGGGCGCTGGGTGACAAGACGCGGGAATCCCTGGTCGCGAAAGAAACGCAATGAGCAATATCCTGAAAATCAATTTCCGAAAACGCAAACGGCTGGCGGGCGTGCTCGGGCTGGCGCTGGACGGCGGCCGGCTTGAGGGCGTGGTGCTGCGCCTCGTCAACGGCTCACTGCAAGTGCAGCAGAGCTTTTCCATCGTGCTGACACTCGATCCACTGAGCGCCGCGCCAGAACTCGTCGGGCGCGAAATCCGCAACCAACTCGATGCCGCCGGAGTGCGCGAACGCAATTGTATCTTCGGCCTGCCGCTGAAGTGGGTTTTGACGGCGCATACGGAATTGCCGCCATTGCCGGAGGCTGACGCGGCGAGCTTGTTGCAGATGGAGGCTGAGCGCGGTTTTTCCACCGATGTCGCGACGTTGCAACTGGCCGATTCGCGCTGTCTGCTCGCGGCGGAAAAACAGCACGTCCTGCTCGCCGGTATTTCCAGCGCGCACATCGCGACCCTGGAACAGGTTCTGGCCGCCGCAAAATTAAAAGCGGTCAGCTTTGCGCTGGGACTCGCGGGGTTGCAGCCGCCGGCGGCGAAAAATTCCCGCGGCGTGCTTGCCCTCGCGGTTGGTGAAAGCACGGTGTCCTTGCAAATCACCGGCGGCGGCGGCGTGGCGGCATTGCGGGCGCTTGAAGGCGTAATTGAAAACGACGGTGCCCGCCGCGCGTTGCATCCCGATCTCGTCGCCCGCGAATCGCGCATCACGCTGGGCCAGTTGCCCGGCGAATTAAGCGACGCGGTGAAGCGCATCCGCATTTTCGGGCCGCGCGAGCTGGCGCAGCAGCTCGCGGACGAAATGGAATTGCGTTTCGAGCCGGCGGGTTTGCAGGTCGAAGTTGTTTCCGCGTATGCCGCAGACGAATTTGGCATGCGGATTCCGCCGGCGACGGTGGTGTCGGCGGCGTTCAGTCTCGCGGCGCGTCTGCTGGCGGGGCAATCGCCCGCATTTAATTTTTTGCCGCCCAAGCCGACGTTGATCGAACAATTCGCCGCGAGGTATTCGTCGGGCCGGATGCGGACGATTGGCGCGGTCGCGGCGGGCATCGCGGTGATTGTCGCCGGACTGTTTTTCATCCAGCAGGTGCAGTTGTGGCGGCTGCGTTCGCAATGGGCGGGGATGTCGGCGAAAGTTTTGGAACTGGAAGCGGTGCAGAACAACATCCGGCAATATCGCCCCTGGTTCGACGATTCATTCCGCGACCTTGCGATATTGCGTCAGTTGTCGCTGGCGTTTCCCGAGGACGGCGTGGTGACGGCCAAGACGATTGAGATTCGCGACGACAACACGGTGAGTTGCTCCGGCAACGCGCGCGATTACGCGGCGGTGCTGGCCATGCAGGCGAAACTCCGGCTGGCGGACGGCGTGAGCGGCGTGAAGCTGGACCAGATCCGGGGAAAAGCACCGATGCAGTTCACCTTTAATTTCCAATACGGCAACGGAGGCATGCGATGAAACCGGAACAACGCCAGCAGTTCCTGATCGTGCTGACCATCGTCGCGGCGGGTTTGTTCGTGGGCGTGAATTATATCATCACGCCGCTGGCCGGCCTGTGGTCGGACCGTTCGGCGCAGATCCGGGAGTTGCGCACGCGGGTCGGCGACGGAAAAAAACTGGTCGCACGCGAGGCGGGCGTCCGGAGCCGCTGGAGCGGCATGCTCACGAATTCCCTGCCGGACAACACCTCGCTCGCCGAGCAGCAGATGCTCAAGTCGCTCGACAACTGGGCGCGCGGCAGCGGCTCGGAAATCATCAGCATCATGCCGCAATGGAAAAATGATTCGACCAATTACATGACGCTCAACTGCCGCGTGGAGGCGACCGGCACGCTGGGCACGTTGAGCCAGCTCATTTACCGCATCGAAAAAGGCCCGTCGGCGCTGAAACTCGACTCGGTCGAACTGAGCGCGCGCGACAACGCGGGCCAGCAACTCACGCTCGGCATGCAACTCAGCGGGCTGGCGCTGCTCCAATCCACAAAGAAATGAAACGGACGCGATATCAATTTTGGATTGTGCTGGTGCTCGCGCTGGCGAATGGATTTTTTGCCGCCGCGCAGTCCAACCCGGTGGCCGGCCCGACGGATTACGCGTCATTCAGCCGGTTCATCACCGAGCGGAATATTTTTGACCCCAACCGGTATCCGCGCAATTCGCGGGAGGGCCGGACGCGCAGCACGGTCCGGACGACGCGGACGCAACGGGCGGCGCCGGCATTCACGCTGGTCGGCACGATGAGTTACGGAAAGGGGATGTTCGCGTTTTTCGACGGGAACAATGCCGGTCTGCGGAAAGTGCTTCCCGCTTCGGGCGACATCGCCGGTTACACGGTTACGGAAGTCACCCTCGCCGGTGTCAAATTACAAAGTGCCGACCAAAACGAATCGGTGCAGATGAAGATCGGTGAAATGATGCGGCAGGAAGGTGGGCATTGGCAGCCGGCCGGAATGGTTGAATTGGGCTCCGGCTCCAGCGCGACCGGAAGTGCGTCGTCGGGAGAGTCCGGCGCGGACACCGGTTCAGCCGCCGCTCCTGCCGCCGCCAGTTCCGCCGGTGAACCGAACGATATTTTGAAAAAACTCATGCAACAAAGAGAACAGGAATTAAAATGAAAATAATCCTCCTTGGCATGCTGGCGGCCATCTGCCTGTCCGGGCTGTCAGCGTTTGCGCAAACGACAAACAACCAGCCCGAAGAAAATGGCAATCTGGCCGCGCCACCGGCCCAGGTCACGCCGCCACCCGATGCGGGAATCCCGCCGCCGGAGGCAACGGCGCAGGATCAAGGCGCGCTGAATGGACAGGACGCGACACCGCCAACCGAAACTGAACCGGCGGAAAAAAAGCCCGTCGAGTCCACGGTGATTGTGCCGACCCAAAATGCGGCGGAAGCGTTGGCCTCCGCGTTCATGCCGCCCGCGCAGGCGATTGGCACGAACTCGAACGAGCTGCGGATGAATTTCCGCAACGCGCCGCTGGAGATGGTCCTGAATTATTTGAGCGACGCCGCCGGTTTCATCATCGTCCTGGAAACGCACGTCAATGGGAACGTCACCATCATCAGCACCCATCCCGTGACCAAGGAGGAGGCGGTGGATCTGCTAAACAGCCAGTTGAACAAGAACAATTATGCCGCCATCCGCGACGGCCGGACGCTGACCATCGTGGAAAAAAACGATGCGAAGACGCGCAACATCCCGGTGAAGACCGGAAACATCCCGGCCAACATCCCGAAGAACGACGAGATTGTGACGCAGATCATTCCCATCCGGTTTGTGGAAGCCCGCCAGTTGGTGTCGGATTTGTCGCTGTTCGCTTCCTCGCAGGCGACGGTGGTGGCCAATGAGACCGGCAATTCCATCATCGTCACCGACACGCAGGCCAACATCCGCCATTTGGCCGAGATCATCAGGGCGGTGGACGACAGCGCCGAGGCGGAAACGGAAATCCGCGTGTTCCGTCTGAAATTCGCCAGTCCGGCGGACGTGGCCAGCGAGCTGAGCAGTGTTTTCCCGAGTTCTTCGGGCAGCAGCGCGCAATCGCCCATCTCGTTTCGGGGTGGCGGTGGCGGTGGTGGAGGCGGTGGTGGATTCATGGCGCGCATGATGGCGAATGCCGGCGGCGGAGGTGGCAATAGCGCTGCGAACGACCGCGTCAAAAAGGCGACACAAGTCACGGCGGTGGCCGACAACCGCATCCAGGCGGTCATCGTGACGGCACCCAAGGATTTAATGGAACAGATTGCGAGCATGATGACCGATCTGGACGTGCCTTCGGACCGCGACCAAAACGTTCATGTGTTCACGATGATGAACGGCGATCCGCAGCAGGCAGTGCAGGTGCTGCAAAATATGTTCCAGTCCAGCAGCACATCCTCGCGCAGCGGCACGAGTTCGTCGTCGCAGAATAGCGCGCTCCAGCAACGCGCCCAGAACGCCACGACCACGATGGGCACGACGACCACCACCACCGGCTTGGGCGGCACAACGGGTGGCGGCGTGGGCGGACGAACCGGTTTCTAAAACAGGAAATTTTTAAATGAAAAGGCAGACTATGAAAACAAACTATTTAAAACCTCTGGGCGGCGCGCTGGTTTTTCTGTGGTGCGCCACGCTGGTCCTTCATGCCCAGCAACGCACCGGTGGTGGCGGTGGCGGGTTTGGCGGATTCGGTGGTTTCGGCGGCTTTGGCGGCGGCGGGAATAACAACGCCAACCGCAGCGCCACCACCAGCGGCGGCCAATACAACAACAACGGCACGGTGGGCAGCGCGACCATTTCCGTGGATCCGGTGACGCACAACATCATCGTCATTGCCGACAAGGAGACCGCCGAGCAAATCCAGAAGGTTCTTGCCAGTCTCGATGCCCCCGAACCGCAGGTGCTCATCAAGGTGGTCTTCGTGGAAGTGAATGACAACAAGGCGTCCGCCATCGGGGTTCAAGGCAGCTACACCGGCCTCAACGACAATTTTTCGAAGCTCATTGGCTATACCACCAATCTTTCCACCGGAGCCGTGACCCCGGTCAATCAGAGCGTGAATGTGACTCACGACTTCGGTCTGCCCCAGTCGCTGACGGGGGCGACCGGGAGTGGTGGTATTTATCAAGTCATGGGCAATGACTTCACCGCGACCATCCAGGCGCTCGCCACCGCCGGCAAGGCGGAGATCCTGTCACGTCCGTCCATTCTCGCGCGTGACGGCCAGATGGCGGAGATTGTCGTCGGCCAGAGCATTTACCTGCCCAACAGTGTCAGCTTGACTTCGGTCGGCAACAGCGCCACCACGGTTCCGATCATTAATGGAAGCTACCAGAATGTCGGCATCCAACTGGACGTCACCCCGTTTATCGGCGCGAACAGCCTGGTGCAAATGATCCTCGAGCCGCAGATCACCTCCATTGACACTTCGACGCCCGGCCAGGTGATTCAAGGTGGCAGCATCATTTCGTCCGCCGTGTTCGCACCCAATCTCAACAAGCGATCCGCCAACACCGTGGTCGTGACGCCTGACGGCCAGCCGGTGGTCATCGGCGGCCTGATCTCCAATCAAAAATCCTCCAATGAAAGCAAGATTCCGCTTTTGGGTGACATCCCGGTGCTCGGCCAGCTGTTCAAATTTACGGCCAAGTCGAACCAGAAAGGCGAGCTGTTGATTTTTCTGACGCCGCACATCGTCAACATGCCCTCCCAGCTCGCCGCGATGGCCACGCACGAAACCGACCAGTCGCAGATGATCACCAATTCAATTTCCGAGCAGGAGCTGAATCGTTATCTGGATCGCCTGCCGGTGAAGCAAACACCGTAAGACGAATTGCCTTTTTCACCATCCGATGCGTAACTGAATGCGTGATGCAACCCCGGCGAAATAGCCCTTTGATCTACGGCCTGCTGCTGGGGGTCTGGATTTTCGTCGTCGCGTGGCAGGTCGAGGAACACCTCCGGGTCCGCGAGGTGGCCAAGACGGATTTGCGGAATCGTTCCAAAGAGATCGCCAACACGCTGAGCGCGGTCATCCGGGCGTTGCGCTTTCGTGGCGCGGTCGTGCAGGACCGCCTCGAACCGGTGCTGAACTTGCTCGTCAACGTCCGCACCAACGAACTGGTCAAAACCAGCGAACTGATTTCGGTCATGTTGCTGAACACCGCCGGGGACCCGGTTGTCTCCGTCGGCGCAACCAATTTTGATCAAAAGGCATTCACACAGGAAGGCGAGCACTGGGGCGCGAGCAGCGTGACCTTCGTGAATCCCGTCGAGGGCGTGAGCGTGGCCGAAGGTGTGACCAACAATCCCACCGTCGTCCTCCCTTCCTTCCGCAATCTGACCAATGCCATGCGCGGCGGCGAACGAAATTTTCCCCGCCCCGAACCCCCCGATGCAACCAATTTGCCTTACTCACCGGACACCAACAATGCGGCCGGCAATTTGGGGCCGCCACCGCTGCTGCCCGATTCCGAAAACCGATCGCGCGGTTCGCGCCGTCCGCCCTGGCTGCGCTCGATGGGTGAAACCGAATACAAGGCGCTGGTTGCCAAACGCGAATTGCACGGTCTGGTGCTGGTCATGTCCACGGAGCACTTCCAGGTCTTTTGCGCGCATGATCTGTTGTTGCGCTGCGTGATCATCTTTTTTGCCGGGCTTTCCGTCATCGGCGTCGGGTTGGCGTGGCGCAACATCTCCAAGACCTCGGAACTTCATATCCGCCTCATTCGCGCCAGCGAATTGAATACGCATCTCAAGGAAATGAACCTCGCCATCGCGGGCCTGGCGCACGAAACGCGCAATCCCCTCAACATCATCCGGGGCATGGCGCAGATGATCTCCAAACAGAACGACGCGCCGGCGGAGGTCCGCGAACAATCCCGCGCCATCATGGATCAGGCGGACAAGGTCACGGTGCAATTGAACGAATTCATCAACTACTCGCGCCCGCGCGAAATCCGGCGTTCCAGTCTCGCGCTCAATGCCGCTGTGAGCGAAGTCATCCGCGCGCTGAGCTTTGACCTCGAGGAAAAGAAAATCGCGGTGGCGATCCAGGGCGAGCCGCTTTCCATCGAAGCCGACGAGCAGTTGCTGCGGCAGGCCTTGTTCAACCTGTTGCTCAACGCCTTTCAGGCCGTGGGCGGGAGCGGCCGGATTCAATTTCTCGCGCGACGCACCAGCGCGTCCGAGGCGTGCCTGGAAATCAGTGACGACGGGCCCGGCGTGCCGCCGGAAAATCGTGGGGAAATTTTCAAACCCTATTTTACCACCCACCAAAAGGGGACCGGCCTGGGCCTGGCCGTTGTTTTGCACATCGTTCAGGCGCACGGCTGGGAGATTGAATACCTTCCCAACGAGCCCAAAGGCGCCTTGTTCCGCATCACCCACTTGAAACTCGCCGTCTGATTCGGCTACCTTGTGAGCGTGCCGCCCGAAACCCGCAAACCTCACGCCGAAACGCCGCGCATCCTGATTGTGGACGACGACGCGGGGCAACGCAGCCTGCTGAATTCCTTTTTGCGCAGCCAGGGCTTTGCCACGGTGGTGGTGGATTCCGGCCAGCAGGCCCTGTCCACCCTCCGCACGGGAACATTCCACATGATGGTTTCCGATGTGCGCATGCCCGGACTGACGGGATTGGAAACGCTCCGGCTCGCCCGCCAGGAGCACGCGACCCTGCCGGTGTTGCTGGTTACGGCCTTTACGGATGTGCGCGACGCCGTCGCCGCCATGCGCGATGGGGCGGTCAATTATCTCTCCAAGCCGATTGATCTGGATGAATTGCTGGCTTCCGTCCGGCAGGCCGTCGGGATGTCCCAGCACGCGCCGCTGCACTACGAAGAAAAACGATTGCCGGAATCGGTCATCGCCCGGAGTCCGCTGATGCAGGCCGTGTTTCGCGACGCGTCACTGATCGCCCCGTCCGAGACGCGGGTGCTCATCACTGGCGAAAGCGGTGTGGGCAAGGAAATTCTGGCGGACGTGATGCATGCCTGGAGTTTGCGCGCCGCCGGGCGGATGATCAAAATCAATTGCGCGGCCATTCCCGAGGCGCTGTTGGAAAGCGAACTGTTCGGCCATGAGAAAGGCGCGTTCACCGGCGCGCACGCGCAACGCATCGGGCGTTTTGAAGAGGCGGATCACGGCACGGTTTTCCTGGACGAAATCGCCGAGATGTCCCCGGCGTTGCAGGCCAAATTATTGCGCGTGACCCAGGACGGACGTTTCCAGCGCGTCGGGTCCAACCGTGAAATCCGGACGGATGCGCGCATTCTGGCCGCCAGCAACCGCAATCTGGAAGATGAAGTCAAAGCCGGGCGTTTTCGGGAAGATCTGTTTTACCGCCTGAGCGTGGTCGAACTGAACATTCCGCCGCTGCGGGAGCGGCGGGAAGACATTTTGCCGCTGGCCGGGCGGTTCATCAAGGAATTTACCAAGGATCGGGCGCGTTTTTCCGAATCAGCGGGGGCCTGCCTGGAAAATTATCCGTGGCCGGGGAACGTCCGCGAGTTGCGAAATGCCATGGAGCGGGCCGTCCTGCTTTCCCGCAGCGAGCTGATTTTGCCGGAACATCTGCCGACGCGCGTGCGCGCCTCGGCGCAACCCTCCGGCGTGCCGGAAACGGGTGATCGGGAACGCTTGGATGAGATTGAGCGCCAGGCCATCATGCAGGCCCTGCGTCAGCACGACTCCAATCGGACGGAGACTGCCCGCGTGCTCGGCATCAGCCGCCGCGCGTTGATATACAAACTCCAAAAATGGCGGGAATTGGGACACAGCGTGTGAAGTTTGTGTGAGCCATGATTCCGGCGGTTTGTTTGTCCGGATCGGGTGGCGGCAGCCGGAAATGCACACGCTTGCAAGTTGCGCGGCGGTCAATAAACAGCGCGTCCCTTATGGAGAAAGTTGTCATCATCGGATCGGGTTGCGCGGGCGTGACGGCGTAACAGTTCCAGTCGCGCGATCCGAAATAGATCGTCCCGTCCTCCGCCACGGCGGGGGAGGATTTGATTTCGCGCCCGGCCTTGAACGTCCATTTGATTTGTCCCTGCGGCGTGACGGCGACGAGCTTGCCGTCGAAAGTCCCCTGACAAATGGTGCCATCGGTCGCGAGAGCCGGGGAGGAATCGCCGCCGTAACGCGAGACCTGCAGCGTCCACAAATTGGTGACCGGCGATTGCGCGCGGCCAGGCAGCTGTGCGCAAAGGAAAACGAGGACGACGGCGAACCAGGCTGGCCGGGAGATGATCATTTCGGGCGCATCTTAATCGGCAAAACGCGTAAACGGCAAATTCATTCCGATACGATTAAATCAGTCTTGTTCTTTTCCGGTGAAAGCCGTAGAACCCAACCCGTCAGTCAGATAGTTAAAAATCAATAGTGTGTAGAGTGATGTTGGGATCGGTCATCAGTTCGTGCCTCAGACACCGCAAATCTCCAGTTGTGATGCGGATGGAAATGACCTTCCCTAAAAACTTATGAAAGCTTTATCTCTCCTATTATGCATTGCGGTCGGTGTTTTCATGGTTTCATGCGACAATAAGGATCAGAAGCCATCGCCGCCAAAAATATCATCCTATCCTGCAGCCCACACCCGACTAACTACTGATCAAATGGCGAGCGCCAACGTTGTGCGTGAGAAAGTGAGCCTTCCAATCATAGATGATGATTGGTTTTTGTATCGGAGCACAGACAATCAGGAAGATTGGAAAATGCGAAAGTCGGATTTTGTTACAAAGACTGTCTTGTTTGATTTATCAGGGAATATTGTAAGTGAAGACAATACCTATTCCAGCGGCGCCAAATACACTGATCTGGAGGGGGAAGGCATTGAATACATCACTCTGAGATATAACTATCAAGATCAACAGTTGGCTGCTTATTATGCGGGAACAAACACAACCACCAAGGCTGCCCTAGTCGCGGTTTCTATGCCGTCCGGTTTCACAACCAATTTTGTTCAGGTAATGACATCTGTAAGGATTGCTACGAAAGGCTGGGTTCATCCAGTGAAATGAAAACCGAAAGGTAGGCCATAAATAGAATGATGAGAACAAAACGTTTTACGGTTGTAAGCCTATGAACCGACTTCAGTTCATCCGCATCATCGCAGCCTTTGTCTCCTCACTTGTTTTTACCACTGGTTGCGGCGGCGAGACTAATCAGCAGCGAGCTCTATCCGCCAAGCACAATGCAGAGATGAGGCGGCTACTCGTTGCCTTGGAAATGTTCCAAACAAAGAGTGGCCACCTGCCGCCAAGTTTGGAAGAATTGCAAAAGAGCGACAGCGATGTGCGGGACATAAACATCGAAGGATACAAATACAGTTCAGAAGGAAATCTCGTGGCTGACGGGACGCGGTGGCTTCTTACGTTGCCAGACCCAAAGGACAACTCGCAATTGATGGTTGGCCGTTTGCCAGTTGAAGTAGTCGTGAGGAAACCAAAGTAAGAGTGAACTCGTCGGTGTCCCGCGCAACCGGTGAGAAAGAATTTTACGGTCGCTCAGCAGGTTAGCCAGATAAGCGGATGGATCGAGGCCGCGACGACGGCAACTCTCGATAATGATGTAATGATGGCGCCGCGTTCCCCGGCCTCGGCTCGTGTGGCGAGGTGCCGCGTGCTTGCAAGTTGCGCGCCGGCCCACTACCTTGCGCGTCCCTTATGGAAAAAGTTGTCATCATCGGATCGGGTTGCGCGGGCTGGACGGCGGCGCTTTACACGGCGCGCGCGCAACTCGCCCCGCTCGTGCTGACCGGCAAACAGCCCGGCGGCCTGCTCACCACCACCAGCATCGTCGAAAACTTTCCCGGCTTTCCCGAAGGGGTGGATGGCTACGAACTCATGACCCGGATGCAGAAACAGGCCGAGCGTTTCGGCGCGCGCGCCAGCTTCGGTCTCGTCGAGGCCGTGGATTTTTCCCGGCAGCCGTTCGTGCTGACGGTGGATGGTGAAAAAGTTGAAGCCGAAACTGTCATCATTGCGACGGGAGCGAGCCACAAGCACCTGGATGTGCCCGGCGAAGATTTATTGGAGACCAAGGGTGTGACGTATTGCGCCACCTGCGACGGCGCATTGCCCGTGTTCCGCAATCAGCCGCTCGTGGTCGTGGGCGGCGGCGATTCGGCATGCGAAGAGGCGCTGTATTTGACGCGATTCGGTTCGGTGGTGCATCTGGTGCATCGCCGCGATTCCCTGCGCGCTTCCAAGATCATGCAGGAGCGTGTCCACACGCACACCAAAATCCAGCCGGTCTGGGATTCGGCCGTGACGGAAATTCTTGACGTGAACCAGGACAAGGTCACGGGTGTGAAATTGAAGCATCTCAAGACCGGGGCGGAATCCGTCCTGCCGTGTGCGGGCGTGTTCATCGCCATCGGGCACGGGCCGAACACGGACATCTTCAAGGGCCAGATTGAAACCGATGCGAACGGCTTCATCGTTCCCAAGGAAGGCACGATGACAAACGTGTCCGGCGTGTTTGTGGCGGGCGACTGTGCGGACCACGTTTACCGGCAGGCCATCACGGCGGCGGGGGCGGGTTGCGCGGCGGCGATTGATGCCGAACGATACTTGTCGGCCCGGAATGAGTAATACCAAATTGCGTTCAATCTACAACGAACGCCCCCTCACCCCGGCCCTCTCCCCCGCTGGGGGAGAGGGTGGCCTCTGGCCGGGTGAGGGGATTTCGTGTCATATTGAAAACAAATCGGTATGAGACGGGCAGGGTGCTCCGGCTTGGGCGTCTACCTCGGAACGCCGCCTTCAGGCGGCAGCCATTGTCCCAATAACGCTGCTGCCGCGTAAACGCGGCGTTCCAGTGCCTCGCAGAATTTACATCGAAGGCAGTATTAAGCTGCGCCGTTCCCGATGGCGCCGGTTTATTTTGAATTGAATCGTTCCCATCTGGTCTACAGATGCATGGTTCAAGATCACCTTGTGCATGCAACCGGGCGGTTTTCCTGGCCACTCGCACATCATTGTCCGCCTCCCATCCTGCACAAAAGGATGGCTTGTTACCTTCACTCCCAGTAAAACGTCTGAAGCATTTCACCCAAACCCCTCAACATTATGAATAAAATCAAATCCCTCCTGGTTGTCGCCGCCTTGCTTGTCTGCGCCCTGCCATTGATGGCCCAGCAAAAACGGGTCAGTCCCCATGAAACCGTCAGCGCCGTCATTGATGGCGGCCGCGTCACCCTGGTCTATGGCCGTCCCTATACCAAGGACCCCAAAAGCGGTGAGGCCCGGAAAATCTGGGGCGGCCTGGTGCCCTACGGCAAAGTCTGGCGCACCGGTGCCGACGAAGCCACGCTGCTCGTCACGCAAAAGTCCATCGAGATCGGTGGGACGACGGTTCCGGCCGGCGCTTACACGCTGTTCACGCTGCCGGCGGAAGACGGTTCGGCCAAGCTGATCATCAACAAGCAGGTCGGACAATGGGGCCTGGGCCCGGGTGCGTATGACGAAAAGCAGGATCTGGCGCGGGTTGACCTGAAGAAAGACGCGCTGGAGAAGCCAGTGGATCAGTTCACCATGTCGGTCGGCAAAAACCCGGCCGGCGGCGGGTTGATCAAATTGATGTGGGAAGACACCCAGTATTCCGTGGCGTTTACCGGTGTGAAATAACTTGTTAAAACTTGCGACCATTCAAACTCGAATCCATCTATGAAATCAAAATTATTCCTCTGCTCATTGATCTGCGTCTGCGGACTGGCCGTGTTTGCCCAGGCACCGAAGGTTGATTTTCCGTCGCCCAGTCCGGCCTGCACTTTGAAACAACGTGTCGGGCTGACGGACATTGAAATTGTTTACTCCCGCCCCAGCATGAAGGACCGCCAGATTTTTGGCAGCCTGGTTCCGTTCGGCCAGGTCTGGCGCACCGGAGCCAATGCCGCCACCAAGATCACCTTCAGCACGCCGGTGAAACTGAATGGCACCGAAGTCGCCGCCGGTTCCTACGCGCTCCACACGATTCCGGGTGAAGACGAGTGGACCATCATCCTCAACAAGGGTGTGGGGAAATCCGGCACCGCCTATGACGAGAAAGACGATGTCGTCCGTTTTAAAACCAAGCCCGTGAATTTGTCGGACACGTCCATCGAGACATTCACCATCGAGTTCAATCATCTGCGCGATGAATCAGCGGTGTTGAACCTGCTCTGGGACAAAACCGTCGTGCCGATCAAAGTGCAGCTTGATTTGACCAGCAAGCTGGTGCCGCAGATTGAAGCGGTGATGGCGGCTGAAGGCGGACAGAAGCCTTACTACCAGGCCGCCATGTTTTACTACGATCACGGACAGGATTTGGAGCAGGCAAAAAAATGGGTGAATGCCGCCATCGCCCAGCGTGATGCGCATTACATCGAGCATCTGAAAGCGAAGATCCTGGCCAAGCTGGGCGACAAGGAAGGCGCCATCGCGGCCGCGAAGCTTTCCACCGAACTCGCGATAAAAGCCAACGACACCGGCTACGTGAAGATGAACGAAGATCTCATTGCGAGCCTGAAGTGATGACGCCACTTGCTTCCGTCTCAAGGCTCGCAGTCTCGCTCGCCATCGTCGCGGCGGTGTTTGCCATTCCGGCAATCGCCGCCGAACCCGTTTCTTCCGCTGCGATTCTCCAGGAACTGAAAAGTTTTCGCGAGATGGGCAGCGTGCTTTACGTCGCGGCGCATCCCGATGACGAAAACACCCTTTTGATCGCCTATCTGGCACGCGGACGCAATGAGCGCACCGCCTACCTCTCGCTCACGCGCGGGGATGGCGGTCAAAACGTGCTCGGTCCTGACTTCGGTGAAAAACTTGGTGTGGCGCGCACGCAGGAACTGCTCGCCGCCCGGCGTCTGGACGGCGGCCAGCAATTTTTTACGCGCGCGATTGATTTCGGCTTTTCCAAGGATTATCGCGAGACGCTGAATATTTGGAACGAGCAGGAGGTTCTCTCGGATGTGGTGCGGGTCATCCGGGAATTTCGTCCTGACGTGATCATCACGCGTTTTTCCACCCAACCGGGCGGAACGCATGGGCACCACACGGCGTCGGCGGTTTTGGGTCTTGAGGCATTCAAACTCGCCGGTGACCCCAAGGCGTTTCCGGAACAGCAGCTCGCCCCGTGGCAGCCGAAGCGGATATTTGTGAATGGCCGCGGTGGAAATAATACGAACGACATAAGAATGGAAATCAGCGGCAACGATCCGGTGCTGGGAATTTCGTTCAACGATCTGGCCGGCCGCAGTCGCGCGATGCACAAGACGCAGGGCTTCGACAACTTTCGCGGCGGCGGCGGTGGCGGCGCGCGAACGGAATCGTTTCAACTGCTCGCCGGCGACTCCGCGACCAACGACATCATGGACGGGGTGGATACGACGTGGAGCCGCGTGCCCGGCGGCGCGGAAATCGGCAAGCTGGCCGATGAAATCATTGCAAAGTTTGATCCGAAAAATCCGTCCGCGAGCGTGGACGCGTTGCTCAAGCTGCGAAAAAATCTGGCCGCCATGCACGACGGACCGCTGGTTGAGGAAAAGCGCAAACTGCTCGACAAAATTTTGCAGGCCTGCCTGGGTCTTTCGGTGACGACCGGCATATCACAAGCTGATGTTGTCCCCGGAGAAAAATTTAAATTGAATCTCTCCGTCAATTTGACTTCGAGGTTTCCGGTCCGATGGATGGCAGTTCGTTTTCCAGCAACACAACGCGAACAAAAGACTTCAGTCGCACTTCGCACTGATGATCCCGCTGTCATCCAAGTCACACAAACTTTACCGACTGACAGTTTATTGAGCCAACCCTACTGGTTGCGCGAAGAACCGGCACTTGGAACATTTCGCGTTGATGATGCAACGCTGATTGGCCAGCCTGAAAACCCGCCAGCCTTTGTGGTTCAATATATTTTTGCAATCGTCGGCCAGACTCTGACAATCGTGGACGAACCAGTTGAAGCCTTATACGATTCTGCAAAATCCGGGATGAACCATCTTTTGCCGTGGATTCCATCGTCATTTGAGGCGCGTCGCACATTGAAAGTCATCCCGCCGGTGTCGCTCCATTGCGAAAATGAAGTTGTCCTGTTTACGCCCGGATCTTCGCGGGATGTGAGGATTGAAATCGCCGCCGCACGCGCGGATATCAGAGGTGAACTTTCGCTGGACGCTCCTGACGGTTGGAAAATTTTGCCGGCGAAACAATCGTTTGTTCTTGCCGCTGTCGGCGAGCGGAAGAAATTTAATTTCACCGTCACCGCTCCGGCGCAGTCCGCGTCGGCGAAAATAATCGCCAGCGCGGAAATCGGCGGCATCCGCTACCGCAACCAGCGCGACGAGATTTCTTATCCGCACATTCCGCGGCAATTGCTCCAGCCGATTGCGAGCCTGAAAGCCGTCAGTCTTGATCTCACGGTCCGTGGAAAACGCGTCGGTTACATCGCTGGTGCGGGTGACACGGTGGCGGATGCCATCAAACAGATGGGCTGCGAGGTGACGCTGCTCGAGACTGAGGATTTGACGACGAACCGGCTGAAAGATTTCGACGCGGTGGTGATTGGCGTGCGGGCGTTCAATGTCCGCAAGGATCTTGTGTCCCGCATGCCCGCGCTCTTCGACTATGTTTCCTCCGGCGGCAATCTCATTGAACAATACAACCGGCCCGGCAACGATTTGAAGCCCGATCAGCTTGCGCCCTACAGTCTGAAGCTGTCGGGGGACCGGGTGACGGATGAAAACGCGGCGATGACGTTTCTGGCACCGGATCATCCGGTATTGAATACGCCGAACAAAATCACGCCGGCGGATTTTGACGGCTGGGTGCAGGAGCGCGGCATTTATTTCCCGAACCAGTGGGACGAGCATTTCACGCCAATCCTCGCGTGCAATGATGCCGGCGAATCGCCGCTCAAAGGCGGACTGCTCGTGGCGCAATATGGCAAAGGGTATTTTGTTTACACCGGCCTCGTATTTTTCCGCGAACTGCCGGCCGGAGTTCCGGGGGCTTACCGCTTGTTTGCAAATTTAATTTCTTTGGGCAAATGAAGCCGCCGTCGCCTGAGCCTGTCACCGACGACAAATCACCCGGCGTGCCGGGCTTTTGTTCGTGGCGCGGGATCTACCTGTTCGTCTTTGCCTGCTTCGTGCTGGCCGTTGTTTTTCTCACGGTGTTTTCACGCTACTTCGCATGAGCCACGAACTTTCATTGGCCGGCCTCCCTCGCCCCTCGGAGGGGAGAGGGATTGCGGGGTGGGAAGGTTCGTTTGATACTCGACTTGCATCGGTGAATCCACTCCCGTTTCCACCCCTCACCCCGGCCCTCTCCCCTTTGACGGGCGAGGGGGCAGCTTCAGTCCAAGTCATTCCAAGATGAACCCGCTCGACTGGATTGTGTTGCTCGTGACCATGGTGGGCATCGCCGCCTATGGCACGTGGTGCACGCGGCACACCGATAATCTCAACACGTATCTCAAGGGCAATCGCAACACCGGCTGGCTGACGATCGGACTGTCCGTCATGGCCACCCAGGCGAGCACCATCACGTATCTCTCGCTGCCCGGCCAGGCCTATGAAAGCGGAATCGCATTCATCCAGAATTATTTCGGTCTGCCGCTCGCGTTGATCATTGTCTGCGTGGCGTTCCTGCCGATTTATCGCAAACTCGGAGTTTACACGGCCTATGAGTATCTGGGAAAACGCTTCGACGCCAGGGCGCGGCTATTCGGCGCTTCCATTTTTCTTTTGCAACGCGGCTTGCAGGCGGGCATCACGATTTACGCGCCGGCCATCATCCTTTCGACCGTGCTGGGCTGGCGGCTCGATCTCACCATCATTTTCACCGGGATCCTCGTGATCATTTACACCGTCACCGGCGGAAGCGCCGCGGTGAACCTCACCCAGAAATTGCAGATGGCCGTCATCTTCGGCGGCATGATTACCGCGTTTGTAGTGTTGCTGACGAAACTGCCCGCCGACGCGCTGCATATCGCCGGGGCGATGGGGAAATTGCAGGCGGTGGACTTCACGCCGGACTTGAAACGGCGTTACACCTTTTGGAGCGGGGTGCTGGGCGGACTGTTTTTGTCGCTCTCCTATTTCGGCACCGACCAGTCGCAGGTGCAACGTTACATCGGCGGCGCGGCATTGCGCGAAGGCCGGCTGGGTTTGATGTTTAACGCCGTGTTCAAAATCCCGATGCAGTTCTTCATCGTCATGCTGGGAGCACTGCTGTTTGTCTTCTATCAATTCCAGCCGGACACGCCGGTGTTCTTCAATCAAACCGAATGGCGGCGCCATGTGGACGGGCCGCAAGGCGCGCCACTGAAAGTTATCGAGGAAAAATATGCCGTGCTGCATACCAGCCAGCAGGAGAAGATTCGCGCGTGGGTGGCCGCCCGCGATCATGGAAACGCCGCCGAGGAAACCGCCGCGCGTCGTGCGATGGCCGGGGCCCAAGCGGCGGCGGACGCCGTGCGCCAGGAAGCGCGTGACACATTGAAAACGGTGGATCCCAACGCGCAGATCAAGGATTCGGATTATGTCTTCATTACTTTCATCCTGACGCAACTTCCGCATGGCGTGATCGGCTTGCTGATCGCAGTGATGTTCGCCTCTGCCCTTTCCTCCAAGGCCGGCGAACTGAACGCGCTTGGCACGACGAGCACGATTGATCTGTGGCGGCATTTCCGCCCGCTGGCCGCCCATGACGAGGCCCGAAACGTGCGCAACGCCAAATGGTTCACTGCCATTTGGGGAATCTTCGCGATTGGTTTTGCGCTCTTCGTGAGTTCCGCCGAAAATCTCATCGAAGGACTGAACATCGTGGCCTCCATTTTTTATCCGGCGCTCCTCGGCGTGTTTGTGGTGGCATTTTTTCTGAAAGGGGTGGGAGGCGGGGCGGTGTTTTATGCGGCGCTGGCGGCGCAAATTCTCATTCTGGCCCTGTTCTTTCTTGGGAAAGCGTATCCGAGCCACGAAATCGGATATCTCTGGCTCAATCCCATTGGTGTCGCCGCTTGCGTCATCTTCAGTGTTATTCTGCAAGTGATATTCGGCGACAAAGCCAAAACACAACCAGATACAATATGAGCGCAGCGCCCGTCATCTGCTTCGGTCAGCAACCCTGCGGGTTTTTCCCGAAACGGTTTCTCGTCGCCAAAATTCAGACCGCACGCCGCCTGCAAAAAGAGATCGGCGGCGCGATTGTTTTCTTCTATCACGACAGCGATCATGACCCGCGCGAAACGCGAACCACCCTGCGTCATCGCCAGACCAACGAGCCGGCAGTGCTCAACTTTGCCGTCGAAAACAAAGTTCAGCGGAAATTTTCTCCGCTCCATCTCAAACGGATTGCGGCCGACTGGCAGGGCAAAACCATTTTGCAATTGCCGAACTATCTCGCCCGCCCGCCGATTGAAATTTTCAAACAGGTTTCCGCCACCAACGTGGCGGACTTTTGTCTGGAGATGTATCGTCACCTGGGTTTGCTCGAAGGCATCCGCGTGGTGCGCTCCAGTGACCCGGATGTCCGGCGCACGGCGTGCGAGGTTTCGGAATTTTTTGCGGATGTTCCATACGAAGGCGAAATTGTCCGCGCCAGATTCACAGCCGGAGAGTTCAAGCTCCACGAAGGAGGAAATTCTTTCGTGACACTGCCGTTGAATGCGTTCACCAAGGAGCAGATCAGTCCGGCGCGCGACACCCGGTTGCGCTGGATGCAATCCGTGGTGCATTGCACGCATTACGTTGCCGGGGCAGGGGAACAAGCCTATCTTCGGCGGGAAGATGCGCCGGAAATCACTTTTGTATGCCGTGATACCATAGACCGATCCGATGAAGCCTACACCGAAATCTCGTGAAATGAAGCGCCCCCTCACCCGTCCTTCGGACACCCTCTCCCCCATTGGGGGAGAGGGACGGGGTGAGGGGGCGCTCGCGCCGCTGCTCGCCTTTGGTGCGCATCCCGATGACCTTGAATTCGCCTGTGGTGGCGTGATTGCCAAGGAAGCCCGCGCCGGTCGCAAGGTTCATTTTGTCATCTGCTCGCGCGGCGAGGCGGGAACTCATGGCACCCCCAAGCAACGGACCGCGGAAGCGAAAAAAGCTGCCGCTCTGCTTGGCGCAACGGTTGAATTCATCGGACTCGACGGCGATTCGCACCTTGAAGTGCGGGCCGCACACGCCATCCAGCTGGCTGGCATCCTTCGCCGCATGCAACCGGGCATCGTGCTGGCGCCGAGTCTGGTCGAAAACCAGCACCCCGACCACGCGAAGCTGGGACGGATGGTGCGCGACGCCGCGCGCCTCGCACGTTACGGCGGCTTGAAGGAATTGCGCAAATCTGCACCGTACGCGATTGATCAATTGTTTTATTACGCTGTCACACCCGAAGCCGAGCCGCAGGATATCACGCCCGTGCTGATTGACATCTCTGCGCCGGAAATCGTTGCTGCCTGGACTGCCGCGATGAACGCGCACGTGTCCCAAGTGAGTGCGCGCAATTATATCGAACTGCAGCTTGCGCGCGCGCGCCTGAATGGATTGCGTGCCGGAATCGGCCACGCGATCGCGTTGTTTCCAAATGATCCGCTTGTGCTGGATTCGCTGCCGCAGCTGAATCGCAGTGCGCGACGTTTTTGATATGGCCAATCTTCGCCCGCTGAAAATCGGCATCACCTGCTATCCGACCGTCGGCGGGAGCGGCATCCTGGCCACGAGCCTCGGCGAGGAACTGGCGTTGCGCGGGCATGAAGTCCATTTCATCAGTTACGAGCGGCCGTTTCGCCTGCCGGTGGATGTTCCGGGAATTCATTTCCATCCAGTGGTGATCAACGAATATCAACTTTTCAAGTATCCCGATTATACGCTGCCGCTGTCGGTGCGGATGGCCGAAGTCAGCCGCGACCACGGCCTCGACGTGCTCCACGTCCACTACGCCGTGCCGCACGCCACGGCGGCCATCCTCGCGCGGGCAATGCTGCCGCCGGAACAACAGCCGTGTGTGGTCACCACGTTGCATGGCACGGACACCACGTTGCTCGGCCAGGATCCCGGCTACCGGCCCGCCATTCACCATGCGCTCAGTTGCTCAGATGCGGTGACCACGGTGTCCGCGTTTTTGAAATCGGAAACCCAGCAGGTGCTCGCGTTCAATGATCCGATGGAAGTCATCCACAATTTCTTTTCGCCGCGTCCACCCAAACGCACCCGCGATGAGGTGCGGCGCGAACTGGGAGTCAAAGATGAAGCGGTGATCATCCACTCCTCCAATTTGCGTCCGGTGAAACGGATTGATCTGTTGCTGGAGACGGTGGCGCGCATCCGGCGGCGTGATTCATTCAAGCTCGTGATTCTCGCCGGCGGCGACTTCGAGCCGTTCATCAGCGATGTCCGGCGGCTGGGACTCGAGGATCGAGTGATTGTCCGGGAGAAGATCAATGACATCGAAGATTATCTGCAAGCCGCCGATCTCGGTTTGTTCACGTCGGAATCGGAAAGTTTTTGTCTGAGCATCCTGGAAGCGATGACGTTTGCGTGTCCGAGCGTCGCCCGGAGCGTCGGCGGCATTCCTGAAGTGATCGCGGACAACGTGACGGGAACCTTGGTTGCGTCGGAAGACCCGATGACTCTCGCGCGGGCGGTGGAGAATCTGATCGATGATCCAGTGCGACGTTCTCAATTTGGCCGCGCTGCCCAGCAACGCGTTCGCGAATACTTCTCCGCTGAAGTCATCGTGCCGCGTTACGAAGCGCTTTACCGGCGGGTCTGCGGCATTTAAGCCGCTTATTCGCCAGGGCGCATATTGACACGGTCCCTGGAGCGCCGGTCTCTGACCCGGCCGGCATTGAATTTGGCGCGGAAACACGCCGGATCGCAGATCGGCGCTCCGTAAGGCCAGCAAGGGCGGTGGCAGTCTCAGGCATGCGCCCTATTCGCCAGGGGCCTGGTATTTTTTGTTGCCGAAGCGCGGCAAATAACGTCCTATGTTTGCATGAGAATGTTTTTCCCGATTCTTGCCGCCCTGATATTTGTCATCAATGCGTCCGCGGCTGATACCAACTCGCCGGCGGCATCGAAAACCGAAAGCGCAGCACCAATGAAAATCGGGACGCTGGATGCGACCAATTATTACGACCAAACCATGATTGTGACCGGCAAGGTCGTGCAGGTCACCATCCGGCCCAGCGTGACTTTTTTGAATCTCGACCAGCCATTTCCGAATTCGCCGTTTGCCATCGTGATCATCCACGGCAAGAGCAGCTATTACGGCGATGCGAATGCGCTGAAAGGAAAATCCATCGAGATCAGCGGCAAGATCAAAAACTACAAGGACAAACCGGAGATCGTCCTGGACAGCACCAATCAATTGACGGTTTTGAATTTCACCAACGCCATCAGCGTGCCGGACGCGCCGGCCATTTCAACCCATGCGCTGCCGGCCGCGCCGTCAACCAACAGTTTTCCGGAAATTCTTTGATGCCGTCCGCGGGCACGGCTGATACTTCGGCGCGAAGGCGGTGCGAAGGGGTTCTTGGTATTGGCTACTGATCGTTTTGTCCCGGCCTGGAAACACGGAGCGCAGCCATTTGCCGCATATACCTCAAAAGGTTGTCGTGCGTATGCGGAAACCGATTCTGAAACCAGCCTTTGCATCAGTCCTGTGGTCGTTCGATTGGAGCCGGTTCATTCGTGCCACCCAAAGCAGCTGGAACGGGCCGGCATTCGCGGGGCACCGTCATTGCCGGCCGACATCGTGTGGGGAACGCAAGATTTTGGGCTCACTTGGCGCGTGGCCGATGCCCATCCGCGATTCGAAGAACTTGACGCTTTGCATTTGTATCGTGGGAATGGCCAGCACGGCGGTCAGATGTCCCGTCGGTAGCAGCATCGTCTCCGGCTTTCCCAGATGCTCGCGCAATTTCCAGCCCAGCTTGAACGGAACCACATGGTCGAACACGCCGAGAACCAGCAACACCCGGTGGGGATCCATGTGCGCGGCAAAGACATTTGGCTCGCACGTGATGGATTCCCGAAGTATTGCCTCAAATTCATCGAGGGTCCGCCCGGTCCGTTTGAGCGCTTCTTCGCGACGCCCCGTGACGCCGCGATCCGTGCTGTGCGCCAGAATGGCCGGCAAATCACCCCCGGTCAGTCCCAGCACGGAAGCCTTGATGCGCGGGTCAAGCGCCGTCAACAACACCCCGCGGATCCCGCCCATGCTGATGCCCAACAAACCGATCCTGCCGGCATCGAGTTCCGGCCGGCTCTCAACCCAGTCCAGCGCCATCTGGTTTTCCTCCACCGATACACGCAGCCACCGGTCAACAGTCCCCGCGTCGAATTCGCGAGGCATATTCCATCGGTGAGCAATGATCGCGGCGAAACCGTGACGCGTAAAATGGCGCGCGAAGATTTCCTCGGCCCGATAGTCGGTTCCGCCGGCGATGGGCAGAATCAAGATCACCGGGCTGCGCCTGGCCGGGAGCTGATAGTAATCAAAGACCACGGCATTGGTCCCACGCGGCAGTGCCGGCGCCCTCAGTTCAAACCGGATGCGGCGATAGTCCCGGCACGATTCGACTTCAACCTCCCGAACCGTCACGGTCGAATAATCCGGGCGCGGGAATGAAACTCGCAACGATGCCGGGAGTGGGGGTGGCGCGGGACGTTCAGTCCCTTGCTGCAAGTGGAGGCAGCCGCACTGCGACCACAATCCCAACAGACCCATGGTTAATTGCGCCCAGCGATTCATAAGCCAGCTCTGCGGAAAGCCGTGTGGTCAACAGCCTGCGCACAATGCGTCATGGCTCTCCAAGTTTTGAACATGCCCCCAAATTCATCCCGTGCAAGAAAATGCCATGCAATTTTCCCTTTGATTTTTTGTGATTCGTAGGAAATTTAAGCAGCGAGTTATGGTGATACTGAGGCGCGCATCGTTATTGCTTCTGGTCATCGCGCTGACCGGTTTGCTGCCGGGCTGCGCGTGGCGGTATGGTCGCGAGACGCCACAGGGAATGCTTGTCGGCAGTCTCACTCAGATTCACCACGCCGTTGAACCCCCGGCCGGTGCTGGCGACCGCGCCGTCGAGGCGCGCATCAAAATCACCGAGGCCAAAGGGATCGGCAGCGGGCTCGAAGGACGCGAGTTTGAACTGTCATTCCAGCCACCCGACCGCCTGCATGTGAAGGTGTGGATCGATCAACTGGAGTTCCAATTGGGACGTGACGGGCAGGAACTGTGGGTTTACAACGCCGCGAAACATTTTTGCCTGCTCGGCCAGCCTGGCGTTCCGCGCTTCAATTCGCAGCCCGACAGCATTGATCACAGCCGGATGAAACCGCTGCGGCTGCCGGTCAGCGAGTGGAAATTGAAGCGTGTCCCGATGGTGTTGCAAATGGCGCGGCTGCCGGATGAATCGGTGGGCACCAATCTGTGCCATGTCATCGCAGCGACCCGGCGTCCTCATTCCCGGCTCGCGCGCCACCTGCCGCCCGGACAGGTTCAGCTCTGGCTGCGGAGCACTGACTTATGGCCGCAGCGCATCCGTTACACCAACGACAGCGGCGTGTGCGTACAGGTGGATTTTGAATCGCTGGGTTATCAATCCGCACCGCCTCCCGGGCAGTGGGAGTTCCGGCCCGGCCCGGAGGACCACGTCCAAATCGTTGCTCTCTCCCACTTGCTGAACTGCTTGTCGGCACGGGTGGCTTTGCTGGGCGAAAAGATTCCCGCGCTTGGACCGGCAACCGGCGAACGCCGCGTGGTGGCCACCGAGGGGAAGGGGCGGCTTGAACTCATTGATGGCACGCGGGTGTTGTTCGTGAAGGGGACGCCGGAGGAGATGGGGCATCAGCATGGCGTGTTGCTGAAGAAACCCGTCCGAAACAACACGCGGAATGTGCTTTTCGGACTGGGCATCGGCGGCTCCCTGGCCATGGGAACCTGGTTCTTCGGCGACATGGAACAGGCCCAGCAGCGTTTGTTGCCGCACATGGATCCGCGCTACCTGTGCGAAATGGATGCCCTCGCCCAGGCGGCCGGTGTTCCCCAGCAGGAGGTCCGGATGGCCAACCTGTTCCCGGAACTCTTTCATTGCAGCGGCTTCGCCATGTATGGAGACGCCACGCGCGAGGGCCGGCTGTATCATGGACGCATCCTGGATTATTTCCGCGGCCAGGGATTGGAGCAGAACGCCGTGGTGATTGTCTCGCAGCCGGACTACGGACATGCGTGGGTGAACATCAGCTACGCCGGGTTTGTCGGCTCCGTGACCGCCCTGAACGAAAAGCGTGTGGCCATTGGCGAGATGGGCGGGCGCGGTGAAGGCCGGTGGGATGGCAAGCCCATGGCCGAGCTCGTCCGCGAAGTGATGGAAAAGGCGGACACCGTTGATGACGCGCTTGAAATCATGCGTCGCAGTCCGCGCACCTGCGAGTATTATTATGTCATCTCCGACGGCAACACGCGGCGGGCCGTGTCGGTTCACGCCACCCCCACGGAGTTTGAAATCCTTTGGGCCGGCCAGAATGATCCCCGGATTCCGGAAGCGATCAAGGACGTGGCCGCCATTTCCGGCGGCGACCGCTTTAAGGAATTGCTCCGCCGCATCCAGGCGGGTTACGGAACCTTCGATGAGAATTCGGCGCGCGACCTGATGACGCGTCCGGTGTGCATGACGTCCAACATTCATTCCGTGCTGTTCGAACCTGAAACGCTGGATTTCTGGGTGGCCAATGCGGATTCGCAATATCCCGCCAGCCAGACGCGCTACACCCACTACAACCTCGCGGAATTGCTCGGCCGGCACGCGGCCTCCGCCGAGCTCACCGATACCCGGCCGGCACTGGAAAAGGCGGGGCAAGCCCGGTGACCCCTTGACGGAATCGGGCAACCAATGGCGGGGTTTTCGCAATGGCGTCCTGGAATTCTTCGTTGACGGTGCGTGGTTCCCAGGTAGAATTTCCAGATTGGTTTGAGGAAATTTATTCCACCACAAAAATCGAAATCAAATAATTATGGCAGTCAAAGTCGCAATCAACGGGTTCGGTCGCATCGGTCGCTTGGTGTTCCGCGCGATCGCCGAACAGGGCCTTCTCGGCAAGGAAGTCGAAGTCGTCGCGGTCGGGGACATTGTTCCCGCGGACAACCTCGCTTACCTGCTCAAATACGATTCCATCCAGGGCCGCTTTGCCGGCACGGTCGACTCGAAGAAATCTTCCGCCGACAAAACCGAGGACGATGTGTTGATCGTCAACGGCAAGGATGTCCTCGTGGTCAGCGCCCGCACCCCGGCGGAATTGCCGTGGAAGGCATTGGGCGTGGACGTGGTCATCGAATCCACCGGCCTCTTCACCGACTGCGACAAGGCGAATCCCAAGTCCGCTTACGGCCATATCACGGCGGGCGCGAAGAAAGTCATCATTTCCGCCCCGGCCAAGAATGAAGACATCACCGTCGTCATCGGCGTCAACCACGAGAAGTATGACGCGGCGAAGCATCATTGCATTTCCAACGCGAGCTGCACCACGAACTGCCTCGCGCCGGTCGTCCACGTTTTGCTCAAGGAAGGATTCGGCATCGAGGAAGGTTTGATGACGACCATCCACAGCTACACCGCCACACAGAAGACCGTGGACGGCCCGAGCAAGAAGGACTGGAAAGGTGGACGCAGCGCGGCCATCAACATCATTCCGTCCACCACCGGCGCGGCCAAGGCCGTGGCGCTGGTCTGCCCGGAAGTCAAAGGCAAGCTCACCGGCATGGCGTTCCGCGTGCCGACCCCGACGGTTTCCGTGGTGGACCTCACCGTGAAGACGGTCAAGGACACCAGCTACGCCGAGATCTCCGCCGCGATGAAGAAGGCCAGCGAGACGTATCTCAAAGGCATTTTGGAATGGACGCCGGATGAAGTGGTGAGCAGCGATTTCATCCACAGCAAATCGTCCTCCATCTTCGACGCCGGCTCCGGCATCGAACTCAACAAGCGCTTCTTCAAGCTCGTGAGCTGGTATGACAACGAATGGGGTTATTCCAACCGCGTCGGCGACCTGCTGAAATACATCATCAGCAAAGGCCTGTAAGCGGGATTTCAATTCAAACCGGCGATTCGCAAGAGTCGCCGGTTTTTTTATGGAGCGCCGTTCTCCGAATCGGCGCGTTGAATTTTAGAGCAGCATCCAAAAACTGTAGCCGAAAAGCTGTCCTGGGTTGAGCAAGTAGCGCGTCAGCGTCCTGGGCTGCCGCAGGCCAAAACCTCGCGGAATGATTCAGGTTGCGGTTCACACTGCGGCTACAACTTGATTGAAACCGCTCTTGCCGAACCGGTGCTCGGCGTTCCGTCATGGAATGTCTTTGATCAACATGTCTTCGGAGCGATAGACCACCGGCCAGGTATCCACGGTCGAAGAAATCATTTCCGGAAAATGGCGGCGCACCTTCTGACTGTTGGGATTCGCGGCTTCGACGGCATAGCGCACGGGCGATTCGCCCAGCAGCACGAGCTTGTTGTAGCCGAGAGCCTTTAGCCGGCTCAAGTCCGCCTCGTTGGTGAGCAGTTCGGTGAGGCCTTTCGCCGTGGAAACGCCCGGCCGATTTTCCAGGCTGAAGATGCACAAGCCGTTTCGATCCGAGCGGAACAAGATTTCGCCGCCCCAATCGTCCGGATCGAAAACGATCAGCTTGTCAGCCGGCTTCGTTTTTTCGTGAATGACGGTGGCGAGGTTCTTTTTGAACGGGTCGTAAAGCAGGGAAACTTTCATGGCGACGATGCCGTCAACGGCCGAAAAAACTAAAATCAATCCCGCCAGGACCGTCCGCAGACACGGCCGCGGCATTTCCTGCGTCCAAAAATTTTCCCAGCGCGCGAGCGTCGCGCCGCACAGCATCGCGACCGCGGGACAGCACATCAGATAGTAATGCCAATGTTCGAGAACGAGGTGCGTGAAGATCAACGTGGTCGGCAACGTGGCGAGCAGCCAAGCTTTCGGCATGCGGTTGCCCGGACGCAGCAGCGCCGCCGCGAGCAGCAGGAACATCGGCAGGGCGCCGAGGGTCGCATGGAGGAACCGCCAGCCGCCCTTGAACCAATGGGCCGGGCTGAGGCGGTAGTGCAGGTCGCCAAAAAACCAGAAGACCATGCTGGGGTTTTGCGACAACCGCAACTCCTGATACGGATACAGCGCCTGAGCGGAAAGAGCATCGGCGTAGTGCGACCAGGCGAAAAAAACGATCGCCGCCACGCCGCCCGCGCTACCGAGCAGAATCCAGGCGCGCGGCGAACGGACGCTGCTGCCGAGCAGAATAAAAAGGCTGCACAAACCGGCGGTCATGAAGAAGGGAAGTTTGGTAACCGCGCTCAACGCCGCGAAGCAGGCTGTCGGCAGCCACCAGGAGATTTTTTTCGTCCGGATCATTTGGTCGGCGCAGAAGAGAAACCACAACATGGCGACGAGACAGAAGCCGTCGGTGGCAGCTTCGCCGGCCAGGACGATGATGAGCGGCTGGGCGAGGAAGAACACCATGCTCCACCACGCCGCACGCGCGCCGACATATTGCCGCGCGAGCTGGAACAGCGGCCAGAGTCCCGTGGCGAAAAAAAACAGCGAGACGAGATTCGCCCAGCCATACCAGGTGGAATGGGCGGCTTTGAAGGCGAGACCTGCCACCGCCTGCCAGACTGGGAATTCCAGCGCGGCGGGCGTGCCGTTTGCGTTGAAGCCCACCATGACCGGCCTGAACAAATTGATCGGGCCGCGCGCATACTCCAGCGCGGCGCCGAGATGCGAGGCGCGGAAAAACGAGCGGCCAGTGAGCGCGTTCGCCAGATGAAACAGCACGATGCCGGAAAATAGCGCGACCGCCAGCAAGGGCAGGGGAGAGAGCCGGGCTTTTTCGGTTGGCACCCGCGCAGGCTGCGGGATTCACTGGGCGGCGTCAAGAATCGCGAAGTCAAAATTCAAAACGACGGACTGGAAACAGTTCGCCGTTTTTTTATTATCTTTTTGGGAAGATTTCGGCTATGCCTTGGTGAATGACCCGAATCGTATCATCCCAGAACCCACGACGATAGGCCGTGCGATACTTTAATCTCATACAACTTTTTTTCGTCCTGCTCATCAGGCAGCCTCGACAGGTTCACATTGCCGTTTTCGCATTTGCCCTCTTCAGTAATTTTGAAATCTTGGCGCAAGGGGCCACCGGCTTGGAGAGTTCACGTCCCAAAAGAATCTTGATGCTGTTCAACGAAGGCAGGGACGCGCCGGGGAACATCATCCTGGAACAGGCCGTGCGGGCGGAAATGCAAGGATTCAGCACCAACCGGCTTGAGTTCTTTACCGAGCATCTGGATGCCAGCCATTTTTCAGACGAGGAGCACTTTGAACTATTTCGGGATTATCTGGGCAAAAAATACGCCGGCCAGAAACCTGATCTCATCCTGGCGTTCCCTTCGCGGAACTATGTGCTCGCAGGAGAGCTGCCCAATGCATTATTTCCAAACGTGCCGGTTGTCTTTGTGGCGGTCAACGAGATGGACGTGCCGCCGGCGATCAGCAAGTCCAGGGTTACTGGGATTGTGCAACGGTTTGATCTTCGGGGCACTCTGGGGCTCATCATGCGCCTGCAACCGGATACGCGTCGCGTAGTGGTCATCGGAGGCAACTCGGACGTGGATCGCACAACGCTTGGCCGGATTGCCGAAGCATCACAGGCACTGGCTGGGGTTCAATTTGAATACTGGACCAACCGGTCCATTGCGGACATGCGGCGGGCTGCCCGGTTGCTGCCGGAAGGCTCGGTGGTTTTATTGAGCACGGTTTTGCGCGACGTGAGCGGTGAGACCGTTTACATGGCGCAGCTCGCCGAGATGCTGGCACCGTCCGCCAGTGTGCCGGTCTATGTGTTGGGGCGTTGGGTGCTTGGCACTGGTGCGGTGGGCGGGTCGGTGGTGGATTCTGAAGACCTCGGTGTGCGGTCAGGGCAACTGGCGCTCCGCGTGCTCAATGGTGCCGATTTGAAAATGCCGCCCGTCGAGGTGGCGACGAAGGGAACCCCGATGGTGGATTGGCGGGCGTTGCAGCATTGGCACATCTTGGAGGGCCGCATACCGCCCGACGTTGTGATCCGCTACCGTCCGGAGACCTTGTGGGGCCAGCACAGAGATCTGCTTTTGATTTTGTTGGCGGTCTTTCTGGCGCAAACCGGCACGATCACCGAACTGCTCGCGCAGCGGAGGAAGCGGCGCCGCGCCGAGGCGGAAATTCTGAATCAGCGGACGGAACTGGCGCACGTTTCCCGCGTTTCGACCATGGGGCAGCTGACATCCACCCTGGCGCATGAACTGAACCAGCCACTGGGAGCCATCTTGCGAAAGGCCCAGGCTGCGGACATTTTTCTGCAAAATGAAAAGCCCGACTTGGAGGAGATCCGGGCCATCTCGGCGGAAATCCGCAAAGATGTCGAGCGGGCCGGTCAGGTGATAGACCGGATGAGATCGCTGTTAAAACGCCGCAACCTTGAATTGAAACCGTTGAACCTTGGCGAACTGCTGACAGAAACCGTCGCGCTGACCCGGCCGGATGCACAGGCGCGATCAGTCAAGCTGAGCCTGCAAATGCCGGCGTTGTTGCCGACGGCGCGCGGCGACCGCGTGCATCTGCAGCAGGTGGTGTTGAATTTGATCTTGAACGGCATGGATGCGATGACCGGCGTCAAAAAGTCCGAACGGGAACTGGTGGTGATTGCCGAATGGTTGAAAGATGGAAATGTTCAAGTGGCCGTGAAAGATTGTGGCTCCGGGATTCCACCGGACAAGCTGGAGCATCTGTTTGAACCATTCTTCACCACCAAATCGAACGGCATGGGAATGGGGCTCGCGATTTCACAGACAATCATTGAAGCGCACGGCGGGAAAATCTACGGTGAAAACAACACCGGGCGCGGTGCCGTTTTCAAATTTACGTTGCCGGCGAATGCCGGTTGATTCATGAATTCACCATCCCAATCAGGCACGGTTTTTGTGGTGGACGATGACCCGTCGTTCCTGAAGTCCGTGTCGTGGCTGCTGCGGGCGGCGGGTTTTCCGGTGCAGTCGTTTGAGTCGGCCAAGAAATTTCTTGAACAGCTCACTCCAGAAATGTCCGGCTGCGTCCTGACTGATTTAAACATGCCCGTGCTGGGCGGCCTGGAACTGCAAACGGCGCTCGCAAAATCCGTCAATCCACTGCCGGTCGTTTTCATCTCGGCACAAGGGGATATTCCGACGACAGTGAATGCGATGAGGCACGGAGCGGAGGATTTTTTGACCAAGCTTGGTTCGGCGGAAAAACTGGTGGATGCCGTCCGCCGGGCCTTGGAGCGAGACGTGCAGGAACGGACGAAACGTGGACGCCTTGGGATATTACGCGGGAGATTCGATGCGTTGACATCGCGCGAGTTGGAGGTGCTGGAACAGGTCGTGTTGGGCCGGATGAACAAGCAGATCGCCGCGGACCTTGGCATCAACGAGCGCACGGTGAAGCTTCACCGGACAAACTTGACGCGAAAGCTGCTGGTGCAATCGGTGGCGGAACTGACCCGACTGGTCGAGGAAGCCGGCCTGTTCAAGCGCCAGCTGCCGAAGTGATTTTTCAGCGGATATTGCGCCGGGCATGGATTTGCCCCGGTTTTCACAACCTTCCCCAAAGGGCATGACGCGCTGGCAGGTTCTGGCTCTGGGGCTGCTAGACTGAACTCATTGCGGTTGCGACGGGCAATTCAAGTGAACAAAGTGTCATCATATAACCCGCCCGTCGCGAAGTTCACACCGCACAACAAACAGAGAAAGAGCAATAAAAATGAAAACAACGAAAAACGTCCGTAATGCGGGTTTCACGCTGGTCGAAATCATGATCGTGGTCGCCATCATCGGCTTGCTGGCCGCGATTGCGATTCCGAACTTCGTCAAGGCCCGTGCCACCTCACAGGCCAATGCGTGCATCAACAACCTCCGCCAGATTGACGCGGCGATCAACCAGTGGGCGTTGGAAAACAAGAAAGTCAGCACCTCCGTCGTCACCCTCGACGACGTGAAGCCTTACATCAAGTTGAACTCGGCGAGCAACATCCCCGGCTGCCCGGCTAACGGCACTTATACTGTTACCACCGTGGCCGCCAGCCCGGCCTGCAATCTGAGCGTAGGTGTGACCCCGGCCCACCAACTCCCCTAATCGGAAATTGACTGCTACCAAAGCCCGGGGCGAAAGCTCCGGGCTTTTCTGCTTCCGACCTCAGTCTATCGGTCTCCAGCCCATACTTTCTCGTCGGATGGGGTCCTGGCGGCTTGAACATGTCCGATTAGCCCTGAGAACCGCTTTCTTTGTCTTTTAATCCCGTCCCGTTTTCGAGCGGCATATTCCACGAACAAGACACCGGATAGGATGCGCCAGAAGCTCTTTAGCAAACTTCAAGCGCAGCATGTGGCATTTCTTCGACATTTTCCGGCTACTGCCCCAAAGGGCAGTAGTCGGGCAGGTCATGCGCACGTTAGTCTCCGGCTTGAAAACCATGTGAAAAGCAGCAAGACAATTATCGCGAGATCCGTGGATGACTCGCCGAGTTTGCTCATAACTCTTAAAAGCTGGTTTGAATCTCATATTGTCCTGGCAAGCAAAGTCGCAGAAAGCCCAGCCCGCCTCGGTTTGGGCATGCTTTTCATTTTTGTGCTCGTGTTGATTGTCTATAACCCGATCCTGCCGGGAAACTTTTTGATGGACGATCACCGGCTGATCTATGAAGACAATCCGCTGACGAATGGGGAACTCAGTCCGCTGAATATCTGGTTTCAAACGGATTTCACATTGTCCACCTTCGGCCTGTGGCTGCAATGGCTGGCGTGGGGCGAACATCCCGGTTGCTATCATGCCATAAACATGGCGCTGCACGCGTTGAGCGCCGTTTTGTTATGGCGTCTGCTGGCGCAACTCAAAATTCCTGGCGCATGGCTGGCGGCGGCGTTATTTGCGGTTCACCCCGTCTGCGTCAATTCTGTCGCGCGCATTGCGGAGATCAAGAACACGCTTTCCCTGCCATTTTTCATTTTGAGCTTTTGGCTATACCTCCGCTACGAAAATCTTTCCCAGCAATCCATCAACCATAAGCCAACCATCAATCTTCGTTGGCAAGCCCCGGTCGCGCTGTGGTATGGTTTTTCGCTGATCGCCTTTGTGCTGGCGCTGTTGAGCAAAACGTCAACGGTCATGCTGCCGGTGGTATTGCTGGGTTGCGCGCTCTGGCAACGCGGGCGAATCACCCGGCAGGATATTCTGAAAACCAGTCCCTACTTCATCTTGTCGCTGGCCTTCGGTATGATGTCCGTCTGGTTTCAAAAACACCAGGCCCTGGCAAGTGTCGGGGCGACCCTTCCGTTTGAAAGCCTTTTGGAAAAACTGGCCATCGCGGGCCGGGCGATATGGTTTTATCTGGGCAAAGCGCTTCTGCCCGCCAATCTCAATGTTGTTTACCCACGATGGCAACATGACCCAACTGCGATGGCATCGTTTCTTCCAGCGCTGCTTTTGCTCGCCGGCTTTGCAATTTGCTGGAAGTTTCGCCGTGGTTGGGGCCGGCATGTTCTGTTTGGATTGGGATGTTTTATTGTCACTTTGTTTCCCGCGCTCGGGTTTTTCGATTCGCAATTCCTGACGATGTGGCAGGTCTCGGATCATCTCGAATACTTGCCGCTGATCGCGCCAGTGGTGCTGGCCACCGCCGCACTCGCCTATGGCGCAAATGCCAAAATTCTCAGAGGTGCCGGCATTTTTTTAATCCTGATATTTTCCATTTTGACCCATCAACGTGCGCAAGTGTTCGTTTCCGAGGAAATCTTGTTACGCGATACTCTGGCAAAAAATCCGGCGGCTTCCGTCGCCCACAACGATCTGGGAGTTATTTTGGCAAAACGAAATAATTACACGGAAGCCACCGCCCATTTTTTGACCGCCGTGCAGACGGATGCGGATAACGCCGGTGCGCACGTAAACCTTGGCCAGGCGTTGGCCATGAATGGGAATTTTAAGGAGGCGGAGGCTCACTTTTGGGCCGCAATTAACCTTAAGCCGGGGGACCCCATGGCACATCGGCGCTTCGCGGAGGCATTAGCCCATCAAGGGAGAAACCAGGAAGCCGTTCTCCATCTACAAACGGCGCAATGCTTAAGCACGAAACCTGACATTCAAATCCGGATGGATTTGGCTGGGCTCCTGTATCAAACCGGCGATTCGCGCCGGGCAGCAGATCAATTCCGTAAAATTTTAGCGGTCAAACCCAACCTGCCGGAATCGCGGAACAATCTGGCGTGGATTCTGGCCACGAGTGCGGACGCGACGCTACGCAACGGTGCCGAGGCGATTCAACATGCGGAGCAGGCTTGTCATCTGACGGCTTTCAAACAAACCGGCATGGTCAGCACACTCGCGGCGGCATATGCCGAAGCAGGAAGATACACCGAAGCTGTCACCACGGCAGAATCGGCGGTCAGACTGGCGAACGCCAATGGCGAGTTGCACCTGGCGGACATCAATAATCAGCTGCTACCGCTCTATCGGGCCGGAATGCCCTATCATGAACAACCGGTTGCCAACAGCAGGCCATAACCCGTCGCCCCGCTATTTCTTCGTCTGCGGTTCGGCCTGAATCACCTTTTTTGATTCCAACTTTTCCAGCTTGGGCGCGATGACCACCCGGCAATAGCCCGCGCTGGAATTGTTGTCGTAGTATTCCTGGTGATAATCCTCGGCCTTGTAAAATTTCTTGAGCGGCGCGATTTCCGTGACGATCGGATTGTGGAAATCTTTCTGCGCCTCCAATTTTGATTTCTCCGCGATGAGCTGCTGCTGCTTGTCGCGATACAAAATGATGGAGCGATACGAGGTGCCGACATCCGCCCCCTGACGGTTCAAGGTGGTTGGGTCGTGCGCCTGCCAGAAGACTTCCAACAGTCTGGCGTAGGAGATTTTCGCGGGATCGAATTCGATCTCCGTGACTTCAGCGTGGCCGGTGGTTTCGGTGCAGACCTGCTGGTAGGTCGGATTTTCCGTGGTGCCGCCGGCAAAGCCGCTGGTCACAGAAACAACGCCGGGCAGGCGTTCAAAGACGGCTTCCATACACCAGAAACACCCGCCGCCGAAATCGGCGATTTCAGTCTGACTTGGCGTGGATGCACTAATTTCGTTGGTATTCATGACGGGTTTGATGGTTTGGGCCGGTGGGTCGGCGCGTGAACAGGATAAACTCAGGGCGCCAACAGCCAGCAGGAATGGGAGGATTTGTTTCATTTTGTTTCAATGTCTGCCGCTGTGTCGCGCCAGAACCGGGAAACCTTACACCCTTTTCCGTCAATCCGCCTCCGGTTTATCCAGATGTTCGCCGGGCGCCAGTTCCGCGAACTGTTCAAAATGCTCCGGACGCAACGGCTCGGAGATGGCATGTTCGGCGTTGAACCACTTGCCCAAGTCCACCAGTTTGCAGCGCTGCGAACAAAACGGGCCGAACTTGCCGGCGAACCAGTCGCCGGATTTTTTACAAGTCGGGCATTTAACCTGCGGCATCGTTTTATTTGGTTTCGGCGGCAATCGTCTTGAGGTCGCTAATCACCTTGCTCGTGTCGTCCGACGACACACCGCCTTCCAGCAGCATTTTTTGCACGCCGTCGAACATCATCTGCTGTTGTGACGGCGAAAGATGCGAACTGTTGAAAATGGCGTGGATGTTCTGCGCCAGCTTCTGATGTTGGGCCGGCAATTTTTGATTGCCAGCAATGGCCGCCGACAAATGATCGGCCAGCCTGGACACGGATGCCGGATTCGCCTTCGTGCCTTGAGCCGCTGCGGTCAGATCCTTGATCAGCGGCTGCTTGTTCGTGGGATTGGTGTTAAACTTTTGAAAATCCGCGCGCAAATTGGCGATGTTTTGCAGGGTCGCTTCCAGTGCCGGGTTGGGCTGCGGATTGCTGGGGGGCGGGGGCGCCGGGGCCGCCGGCGGAGTCGGATTGAGCGCTTCCTGGTGCTGCGCTTCCTGGGCGGAAGCATTTTTGGCTCGCTGCTTGGCCATGTTATAAACTCCCTGGGCAGAGACTGCGCTTGCTGCCAGCACCACGCAAATAAAGGCGGTGAATGTCTTCATAGATTCGAAATCACTGTGCGATCAAGGTGCGGCCGGCGGCCAGGAGCTTGATGTAGTCTTGAAGAATGTGTTGCGTCTCGTCGAGCGCCGGATCCACCGGTGGTGGCGATTTTTTATCAACTGCTTCAGTGATGGTGTCGGTGGAACCAACCGTCGCTGATGTGGCCGGCTCGACCGATGCCTTGGCGGTATTTGTGACGGACGCCGAATTGACCGTCATTGTGCCAAGCGGATCAGGCAAACCGGGCAGCTCGGAATTTTTGACCGTGATTTCATAGACTTTTGCTCCCGACGTTTTCCGCGATTCCCGTTCCTTGTCCCGCGCTTTTTGGCGTGCCTGATTCGACTGCCGCTCCTTGATCTGGTCTTTTTCGTTTAGCGACGCGGTTTTATCGGCCTGCATTTTTTTGAACTGCTGGATGTCCTGCTGGATGTATGCAAAATCCTGATTGGTCATCACCCGTGCATCGGAATGCTGGCGGAGGTCGCCGAGATACGGTTCCACCATGTTCAGCTTGTCATATCGGGCGCTGGGAATGGTGTCCCACGGCAGCGGGTTGTCCTGCGAAGATTCACCGATGTCCGGCGAATAATTCAGCACGTCCGGCAGGATGATGTCGGGCACCACGCCCTTGAGTTGCGTGGAAGCGCCGCTGACCCGGTAGAATTTCCGGATGGTGATTTTGACCGTGCCGGGGTCGTTGGTGGCAGTGGAGATGAAAGGCCGGAGCGGATTCAGGTTTTGCACGGTGCCTTTGCCGTGGGTGGAGGTGTCGCCAATGATCACGGCGCGTCCGTAGTCCTGCAATGCGGCGGCGGCAATCTCAGCAGCGGATGCACTGAACCGGTTCACGAGCACCACCAGCGGTCCGCTGTAGAGCTGGGACGAGTCGGTATCACTGTCCACGTTGACATTACCGTCCGGCGTGCGGGCCAGCACGACCGGTCCGTCTTTGATGAACAATCCGGTGAACTTGACGGCCTCCTCGAGCGAGCCGCCGGGGTTGCTCCGCAAATCCAGAACAATCCCGTCCACCTTTTCCTGCTTCAGCTTTTTGATCAGCTTGGCGACATCCGTGGTGGTGCTTTTGCTGGAATGATTCGAGCTGCCGGGCAGGTCAATCGTGGCATAAAACGATGGCAAATCAATGACGCCGATGCGATCGGTTCCGCCGCGGGCATTGGGCATTTCGATGAGTTTCGCCTTGGCCTCGGAATCTTCGAGTTTGATTTCGTCCCGAACGAGCGTCACCACCTTGCGCGCGGTGCGGTCGTCCGCCGGGCTGATGGTCAATCGCACCTCGGTTCCCTTCGGGCCGCGGATGAGTTGGACGACTTTGCCGAGTTCCATGTCCACCACATCCACCGGCGGTTTGGCGCCTTGGGAAACCGCGACGATGCGGTCCTTTTCGTTCAATAGCTTGCTTTTGTCCGCCGGGCCGCCGCGAAGGAGTTTGCTGATGGTGCAATAGCCGTCGTCTTCCGTCAGTTGCGCGCCGATGCCGAAAAGCGACAGGCTCATGTTGATGGAAAAATCCTGCGCGTGCGCGTTGTTCAGATAATCCGTATGGGGATCGTAGGCGTGAGCGAGGCCGTTGAGGTAGGCCTGCAACACATCGGTGCTGTCCCAGTTGGTGGCCATGTGGAAATTCCACCGGTAATGTTTCGCCAGGGTCTCGGCGATCCCCGTCAGGTTGGACTTGGTCAGCGGCATCAGAATGTTGCTGTTGGTCGGCGAAATTTCCCGGGCCAGTTTTTCCTGCAGATACTGGTAGCGCAATTGGTCGCGCCAGAGTTTTTTCGCCTCGTCCAGATCCTTGGGATACGGCGCCTGCCGGCGGTCAATCTGGATCCGGTCGTCGCCGGTAAACTTGAACTTGTCCTGTTTGAGCTGTTCCTCCACATAAGCATTATGTTCACGGAGACGTTCAAGGTAGCGGTCGTAAATCTCAAACGCGGGGGTGAGGTCGGCCAGTCCGTTGGTTGTTATGGTCAGGTGGTCGAGATTGGTGCGGAAGTGGGCGAAGCTGGCGATGTCTGACTGCAGAAAGTTTTCCCGACGCGGATCCAGCGTTTGAAGGTAGCCATCCAGAAAGCGTTCCGACATCTCCGCGTCCAGCGGCTGTTGCAGGTAGTGAAACTCCTCCAGCAGACGCGCGGTGACATAGGCGATGCGCGCATCGTTCGGGCCGGGCGCCAGCGACTCGGGAGTGGTGGCGGTCGTGGCCGGGCCGGCGATGAGCTGGATGAGGAGGGGAAAGCCGAGCAGGAGGAGCGACGTGCCGACCGCGAGCGTTTTGATCTTTAGATGGCGCATGATGATTTGCAAACTTCGACCTAGTATAGCGCAATGTGTTCAGCAGGGAAAACAATTTGAACGTTTCTCTGCCATAATTGTTTAAAAACCGAATTGCATTTTTGGTTGAACTTACCACAATGTGCGTTCTTGAACTCAACAAATATGAAAACAACTGTATTGGCCGTAATTTTTTCCCTGGGGATTGCCGCACCGCTGTTCGCCGGCGGCACGAACATTTTGAGCGATGAGAAGTCACGCGTGAGTTATGCCATCGGCATGATGCTCGGCCACAACTGGCAACAGCAGGGTCTGGAAGTGGATCCCGACATCGCCGCCCACGCCATCAAGGACGTTCAGACGGGCGGCACGACGCTGCTCTCCCAGGCCGAAATGCAGGAAACGCTCACCGAGTTCCAGAAGACCTTCAAAATCAAACAGCAAAAAATGCAGGCCGAAAAGGCCGAGAAGAGCAAGGCGGAGGGCGAAGCCTTTCTCTCAAAGAATAAAGGCAATGCCGGTGTGATCACCCTGCCGGACGGCCTGCAATACACGGTGCTGGCGGAAGGCACTGGAGCGATGCCTGCCGCCAGCGATGTTGTCTCCGTGAATTATCGCGGCACGCTTCTGGACGGCACTGAATTCGACAGTTCTTACAAGCGCGGCCAGCCGGCGCAGTTCCCGGTCAACGGCGTGATCAAGGGCTGGACCGAGGCCTTGCAGCTGATGAAGACGGGTTCCAAGTGGAAATTGTTCATCCCGTCCGACCTCGCTTATGGCGAAAACGGACAACGCGGAATCCCGCCGAATTCCGTCCTGGTTTTCGAAGTCGAGCTGCTTTCCGTGCAGGCCCCGCCTCCGCCCGCCGCGCCGCCGCAGCCGCTGACCAGCGACATCATCAAGGTGCCGTCCGCCGAGGAGATGAAGAAGGGCGCGAAGATCGAAACGCTCAAGCCCGAGGATGTGCAGAAATTGCAGCAAGCCCAGCCGCAGTCAAAGTGATCCGGGACGTTTGAACGTTCGCGTCGCTTCGGTGTCCATTTTACCGAAGTTATGAAACTGTTTCCTCGACCTTTCGCCGGGTTTTTATCAGCGGTTGCCGGTTCGCTGCTTGTCGTGGGTGTGTTCCATTTGACGTTGTGGGCCAAGGATGCGCCGCCCAACATCAAAGTTTCGAACACGCCGCTGGTGCGTGACGTGAAGCTGGGCACGAGTTTCGCGCCCATCGTGAAAAAAGCCGCGCCCAGCGTGGTGAACATCTACTCCACGCGCATCATCCAGGAACAGCCAATGCGGAATCCGTTCCGCAACAATCCCATGTTCCGGCAGTTTTTCGGCGACCAGTTTCCGGACGATGGCCAGCCGCGTTCGCGCAAGGAGCAGGGGCTCGGCTCCGGCGTCATTGTCTCGCCCGATGGCTACATCCTGACCGCGAACCACGTCGTCAGCGGCGCGGATGAACTCAAGGTGACCATCGCCGATGACGACAAGAAGGAATACACCGCAAGAGTCATCGGCACCGATCCGCAGACGGACGTGGCGGTTTTGAAGATTGATGCCACCGATCTTCCCGCGGTGACGCTGGCCGACAGCGACCAGCTTGAAATTGGCGATGTCGTCCTCGCCATCGGCAATCCGTTCGGCGTCGGACAGACGGTGACGATGGGCATCATCAGCGGATTGGGCCGTCACGGCTACGGCATCAACGGCGCTAACGGCTATGAAAATTTCATCCAGACCGACGCCGCGATCAATCCCGGCAATTCCGGCGGCGCGCTCATTGACGCCGAAGGCCGGTTGGTCGGTATCAACACCTGGATCGCCACCCGCAGCGGCGGCAGCGAAGGCGTCGGTTTCGCCGTGCCGGGGAACATGGCGCGGCGCGTCATGGAACGCCTCATCACCGGCGGCAAAGTCATGCGCGGCTATCTCGGCATCTCGTTGCAGGACGTGGACGCCGAACTGGCGAAACATTTTAACCTACCCGATCAGAGCGGCGCGCTGGTGGACGATGTGATGCCCAACGGGGCCGCTGAAAAATCCGGCATCAAATCCGGCGACGTCATCATCGCCTTCAATGGCAAACCCATCGCCGACAGTCACACCCTCCAGTTGACGGTGTCGGAATGTTCCCCGGGAAGTTCCGCCAGCGTGAAATTGATCCGCAGCGGAGCCAGTAAAACCCTGAATGTCACACTTGGCGAACTGCCAAAACAATTCGCCGGCAGCTCCGGCGGGCAGATGGATGCGAATGTGGACAATTCCAAGACCGATGCCCTGGATGGCGTGACCGTCGCCGATTTGGACAAGGACGCACGGCAGGAATTAAAAATCCCCGATTACATTCAAGGCGCGCTCGTGGACGAAGTGGCCGAGGATTCCAACGCCGCCGACGCCGGCCTGCAAAAGGACGATGTCATTGTGGAGATCAATCGCAAGCCGGTGGAAGATGCTGATTCCGCGGTCAAGCTTTGCGAGCAGGCCAAAGGCGACCAGATCCTCCTCAAATTCTGGCGGCGCAGCGGTGAACGGGGCGGCACGCACTACTTGAGCGTGAACAATGTGAAGAAGGAGAAGGACACGAAGAAGAAATAATCCGCCGGTAACGGATCTTGTCGCGCGAGGCCTGCGGGTTTCGCGCGATATTTTTTATACGTCCGGACTTTGACAAACCCCCGCTTACAGGCACATTCTTCCGCGAATCAGTTTTATGCCCGTGCAATACAAAGATTATTACCAGAGCCTCGGCGTGCCGCGCACCGCGACGGACGACGAGATCAAGAAGGCCTTTCGCAAACTCGCGCGGCAATATCATCCTGACGTCGCCAAGGACAAAAAGAAGTCCGAGGAAAAGTTCAAGGAGATCAACGAGGCTTACGAAGTGCTCGGTGACTCTGCCAAGCGCAAGCAATACGACGAACTGGGCGCCGACTGGAAATCCGGGTCAGAGTTCCGCCCGCCGCCCGGTTTCGGCCATGGGGCCGGCGGTCAGCCGTTTCGCGGTGGTCGCGGGATGAGCCCCGAGGATTTTGAAACGCACTTTGGCGGCACTGGTTTCAGTGATTTCTTCGAGCAGATCTTTGGCAGCACGCGGCGTGGGCCGGCCGGCTTCGGGCAGTCTCGCGGTCCGTCGGGCGGTGATTTTGCCGAACGGGGCGCGGACATCGAGGGCGACATCATGGTCACGCTGGATGAGGCCCTGCGCGGTTCGGTGCGCGAGGTCAATGTGCGGCATCCCGTCGGGCGCACTGTCAAAACCGAGACGCATCAGGTCAAGGTGCCACCGGGCGTGACCGAAGGGCAGAAATTGCGGCTCGCCGGGCGCGGCTCCCCGGGAGCCAACGGTGGCACTGCGGGCGACCTGTATCTGCGCGTGCGGCTGGCCAAGCATCCTGAATTTGACGTGGACGGGCACAACCTCATCCACGAACTCGAACTGGCGCCCTGGGAAGCGGTGTTGGGCGCGGAGATTTCCGTCCCGACCCTCGACGGCCCGGTGAAAATCAAAATATCCGCCGGCACCCAAAGCGGTCAAAAGTTACGGGTGCGCAGCCGTGGCCTGCCGCTACGCGAAGGCACGCGCGGCGACCTGATGATCGTCACCAAGATCATTGTGCCGGCAAAAGTTTCCGACGCGGAGAAGAAGTTGTGGGAACATCTTGCCCGTGAATCAAAGTTCGATCCGCGCGATTGAGCGTGGCGGCGCGTCGGCAGACCGCCACACATTTTCGGCAAACAAATATTCCGGCTTTCTGCCGAAAGCCGCTACGACAGCATGAAAACCATCCTCATCACCGGCGTTTCACGCGGACTCGGCCGCGCGATGGCGGAGGAATTCATCCGGCTTGGCCACACCGTCCTCGGCTGCGGACGTTCGGCAAAGGACATCGCGCAGTTGCAGAAACAATTTCCGGCACCGAATGCTTTCGGTGTTGTGGACGTGGCCGACGACGCGCAAGTCGCCGTCTGGGCGAAAAGAGTTTTGGTCACACACACACCGCCGGATTTGCTGCTGAACAATGCCGCGCTCATCAATCGCAACGCGCCGTTGTGGGAAGTTCCTGCGTCGGAATTTTCCGACGTGATTGACGTGAACATCAAGGGCGTGGCGAACGTCATCCGCCACTTCGTGCCGGCGATGATTCAACAGGGCAGGGGTGTCATCGTGAATTTCAGTTCCGGCTGGGGTCGCTCGACCGACGCGGAAGTCGCGCCCTATTGCGCGACGAAGTGGGCGATCGAGGGACTCACGCAATCACTCGCGCAGGAATTGCCGTCCGGGATGGCCGCCATGCCGCTCAATCCCGGCATCATCAACACCGACATGCTGCAAAGTTGCTTTGCCGGCGGGGCCTCGAGTTATCCGACGGCGAAGGAATGGGCCCGAACCGCCGTGCCGTTTTTGTTAAGGATCAACGCCGCCGACAACGGCAAGCAATTAACGGTGCCCGCCTGATTCGTATGTGCAAGATTCCAAGGTCCCAAGCGATTCGCCTTACAAACTTTGCTGCAACCAGTCGCGCATGAAGCAATTCACCTCCCACAAATCGGCGATGGGCTTGTGCGTGTGCGGCAGCACGGTCATGTAGGGGGCGGGACCGAATTCCGGGGTGACGGGCAGCATGACGCAGCCTTCGGCGCGGCGCAGTTCGGCGATGCGCTTCCACCAGCTTAGAAATACGTCCATGGTAGGCTGCCAGATCGGGTTGCGCGGGTCGGGAATTTGCGGGCCTTCTGGAAAACCAATGCGTCCGTGGATGGCGTGGGCGTTATGCATCGCGCGTTCGAGGCGTTCCGGCTGATCGGCCAGCAAGGTTTCATGCACACAGCACCAGTGCGAGAAATCCGCAACCAGCTTGAGCTTCGGACGCGCGGCCAGAATTTCCATCGTTGCCGGCAGGCAGAACAACGCGCGACTCCGGTGCGTCTCGTGATAAACCTCCACGCCATGTATGTCCGCCAGCGCCGCGGCATGGTCGAAAAAAGTCATGTCGCCGCGTTTCTTGCGGAGAAACGCAGCGAGTTGTCTTTCCAAAGTGTCACGCACCCTGCAATGCCGGGCAAAAGTTTATTCCGTTTGCGGATTAATTCATTGACTGCCATTCGTAGTTTGGTTTGATTTGGTTCATGAAAGTTGTTGGAGGTAAATTTCTGGCAGTTGGACTGGGATTGTTTCTCGCGCTGGCCTGTGCCGCGCAGCCAATCATCACCGGTCAACCGACGAATCAAACTGCGGTTTATGGTAGCAATGTGACGTTTAACGTCATGGTGACGGGCGTTGGACAGTTCATGTATCAATGGCGAATGAACGGCACCAATCTGCCGAACCGAAACAACTTGATTAACACTGTGGCGGGAGGTGGCAGCGGATCTGCTTTTTCCGGCGATGGTGGATTGGCCACCAGTGCCGTCTTATGGTTTCCATCCGGGGTGGCTGTTGATTCTGCCGGTGAACTTTTTATTGCTGACTCCTCAAACAACCGGATTCGGATGGTGGATACAAATTTTGTCAACACCGCCGGTGGATTGATTGGCATTATTCAAACGGTCGCTGGAAATGGGGCTAGCACTTATTCTGGTGATGGAAGCATGGCTACCAATGCCGGAGCACCGCCCACCTCTGTAGCTGTAGACGGTTTTGGGAATTTTTATATTACGAGTGGCCAACGAATCCGCAAAGTGGATACAAATGGGATCATTTCAACTTTGGCGGGAACCAACAGCGCCGGTTTTTCAGGGGACGGAGGCCTGGCGGCCAACGCCAAGTTGAATGTCCCAACGAGTGTGGCTGCGGACGGTTTGGGCAATTTGTTTATTGCTGACTGGCACAACTTTCGGATTCGCAAAATCGACACCAATGGCGTCATAACGACGGTGGCGGGAACCAACACCGCAGGCTTTGCTGGCGACGGCGGGTTGGCGGTCAACGCCAAATTGTCCAGTGCTCCTGCTGCGGTGGCCGTTGATGGATTCGGAAATTTGTTTATTGCCGATTCGGGTAACAACCGTATCCGCAAGGTAGATACGAATGGCATTATTACAACTATTGCTGGAACCAACAGCGCCGGCTTTTCAGGTGACGGCGGAGCCGCCACCAACGCCAGTCTGAACCAACCGAATGGCGTGGCTGTGGACGCTTATGGTGACGTCTTTATTTCCGATTCCCTAAATAACCGTATCCGCATGGTGGATGCTGGGGGAATCATTACAACCGTGGCTGGTGCTGGAGGCAGCGGATATGCCGGTGATGGTGGTATGGCCACCAATGCCAATCTCTATCAGCCACATGGCGTGGGACTGGATTCGTATGGCAATCTCTATATTGCTGGCTATGGGTCTTCAACAATTCGCAAAGTGGATTTAGGCCGGGTGCCGGGTTTGCAATTGTATAACGTGACGGCCACTAATGCGGGGAATTATGAAGTGGTCATCACCAGTCCTTCCGGCAGTGTGACCAGCAGCGTCGTTTCATTGACCGTTCTTTCGCCACCAGGGATTATAGTTCAGCCCGTCAGTGTCACCGCGCCCGCTGGTGGCACGACCAATTTTAGTGTTTCTGTCACCAATAATCCGCCATTCAATTATCAATGGTTCACGAGTTCCGGACGTGGTGCCACAGCCTTTCCGTTTGTTTCTGGTGGACATGTGCAGTCGGCGTTTGTGCTAGACCCAGGGACAGGGTATGCCTCAACACCGCAAGTGCGTTTTGTCGGAGGCAGTGGTAGCGGGGCTTCAGGAACAGCAGAGCTCCTATTTGGCACCGTATTCTCAATCACCATAAATAACCAAGGCTCCGGCTATACGACCCCACCCCTGGTCCAGATTGATCCGCCGCCCACTATCAACACGATTTTGTCCGACGAGACTAATTCGACCTTGTCGCTGTCATCGGTTACAAGTGCAAACACGACGAATTATTTTGTAGTGGTTACGAATAATTATGGCGGCATAACGAGTTCGACAGTGTTCCTATTTGTATTTCTTCCGCCTCAAAATTTGTCCGTCCAAAATGTCGCAACTGGATTACAAATGCAGTTCACCGGCTCGCCATTTTATCCCTACCTCCTGCAATCAGCCACCAATCTAACGCCGCCGATAAGCTGGAAATCCATTCGCACTAACAATGCGGATGCTAGCGGCAACTGGCAGTTCACGGACACCAACCTGAATGCGGGCCAAAAATTTTACCGCGCTCTAGGGCAGTGAGGCGGAGTTTCAGAACGCCGTAGGTGTGGCATCATTGTAGAAAACGCACCGCAAGAAAATCGAAGCTCCGTCAGGAGCGGCATATTACATCCGCCATGCGCAGATGTCGCTCCTGACGGAGCTTGAAAATTCATTGATTCTGCATTCTACAAATATGCCAGCCTTGACGGGCTTTCAGAAAACTTTTCACGTGGTTCGCGTCTCACGGCCTTGAAAATTCCGTGTCGTTCTTGACCCGTTCGTTGACCGGCTTTAGGCTGCATCATGGCCAACGCCAAAAAGAAACGCAAAGCCGCCATCCTCGGCGTCGGCCTGGATTCCGACGGTAACAAGCGCATCACCACCGGGCCGAACTTTGCGCTCGTCGGCGGAACGCAGGAGACGCACGACGTGATGACCGAGAAGGCCATCAAGATCAACGAAAAGCTCAAGGCCCGCGGCAAGCAGCTTGATGAAGTCAGTCGCGAGGAGTTTGATGACATCGCTCACGAGGTCGGGCTGAAGCAATTCCCCAAACGCGATGCGAATTGATTCCTTGCCGCGCTTTCCGCTGGCGCATCTACCCACGCCCCTGGAAGAACTCAAAGCCCTTTCGCGTCAGCTCGCCGGTCCGGAGATTCTCATCAAACGAGATGACCAGACCGGATTGGCGCTCGGCGGTAACAAGACGCGCAAGCTGGAATTTCTTGTCGGCCAGGCGCTGGAGCAGGGAGCCGATACGCTCATCACGCTGGGCGCGGTGCAATCCAATCATTGCCGCCAGACTGCGGCGGCGGCGGCGAAGGCTGGGTTGTGGTGTGAACTGATTCTCAATGGCAAGAAGCCGGAGCAGGCCAATGGCAATCTGCTGTTGAATGAATTGCTCGGCGCGAACTTGCACTGGATCGAGCGTTCACAACGCGCGGCAAAGTTGTCGGAGTTGGACGCGCAGTTGCGAGCGCAAGGTCGCAAGCCGTATTTAATTCCCGTCGGCGGCTCGAATGGCGTGGGCGCGACGGGCTATGTCGTGGCCATGCTCGAACTGGCAGAGCAGTTGCGCACAAGCGGGCGGCGCGTGGACCACATTCTCTTCGGCACCAGCAGCGGCGGCACCCAGGCGGGCATTGTGCTCGGTGCGCGGATCACGGGTTTCACCTGCCAGTTGCACGGACTTTCGATTGATAAGAACGATCCCGAACATTTCGAATACGAAACCGAAGTTGCCCAAATCGCGAACGACTGCGCAACCTACATCGGTTCGCCCGTGCGCGTCACGCGTGACGACGTGAAGGTCGTTTATGGTTACAAAGGGGAAGGCTATGGCGTGGTCGGCAATCTGGAACGGGATGCCATCCGGCTCTTGGCGCGGAGCGAGGGCATCGTGCTCGACCCGGTTTATGCCGGACGCGCATTCGGCGCGCTGGTGGATTTGATCCGCAAAGGTGTTTTCAAAAAAGACGAGACGGTTTTGTTCTGGCATACGGGCGGCGCGCCGGCGCTGTTTGCTTACGCGAAGGAACTGGCTTAACGGCAGTCTGCAAGAACAAGATTCCGCGCTTCATGGGTCGGAACATTTTACCTGCCGCCTGCCGCCTTTCCGCAAAAGTCACCGGTTGACGGACGGGAGCATTTGGGCGAGTGGTAATCATGAAACCTTCACGAAGACATGAATCGTGGACTGACGTGGCCGTGTTTGAAAACTTGGGCGATGGGAAAGCTCTTGAAACATTTTTCATGGGCCACAGGCTCGAGTCCAGAACTCACGACGACAAACTGTTCCGGCATTTTTTGTTTCTGCGTCCGCCGCGCGTGACGTATCGGGTGCAGGTGCATGGCAATGCATTCCGGGCGGCCAGGGAACTTCTGGCCAAGGACACGCCGGCTGTTTTGCAACAGGCGATGCATTGCCCCTCCTGCGGTTCGTTACAGGTAAATTATCCGCAAATGACCCGCAAATTCATCACGCCAACGGTGGTGCTGCATCTGGGGATCATTTTCCGCCTCATCGACCATCAATGCTACTGCGAGCATTGCCACGAGATGTGGACCTTGCCTGAAAAGAACGCGGCCACCCGCAAGGTCAAAACTCTCAAGCCGTTTCCCTTCTAAGCCGGAAACATGCAGTTGAATCAACCACGAAAGACACGAATCACCCGAGAGCCGGGAAGCGCGAATTTTATCTGCAGGTGTTGCCCAATCATGTCTGGCGATGTTCAAAGCGGTTAAATAATCGGGCAACCGGGCAAGGCAACCAAAACGGCGTGCGATAAAACTTGCCGTGCACCTTCAGTTCAGTTTACATTTCCCCTCCGTTTTGGCTCTGGCTTAGGGCTGAATGGTTGGTTGCCTCGGTCGCTCAGTTGGTAGAGCAGCCCCGAAAGCTTTCGGGGTTGGCTCGCGTTTCAAGTCCATGCTGGACTGGGACGGAAAGAAAAGGCAATTTGTCGCTTCGTTGGTCGCCTCGGTAGCTCAGTTGGTAGAGCAGTTGACTCTTAATCAATTGGTCGTGGGTTCGAATCCCCCCCGGGGCACCATCTTCCATCATTGCTTGGGTTTATATTCTTCGCGGTGCCTCCGGCCGTCATTATATCGGTTCCACCACCGATTTGGAACGGCGCATTCAACAGCATCGCAGCGGACAGACACACTCGACAAAGCGATTGGGCGGTGACTTGAGACTTGCAGCGTCTTTGGAGGTTGCCACGCTGGCAGACGCGCGGACCATGGAACGCGAACTAAAGCGAAAGAAGAATCCACAACTTGCGCTGTATTTGTTGGAGCAGCGTGGCGGGAACATCGTGCGGTAGGGCAGCCCCGAAAGCTTTCGGGGTTGGTCGTGGGTTCGAATCCCCCCCGGGGCACCATTTTATTTCTTCCGCCAGCTCAAATTCTCCTCGAGCGAATCTCCTGCGGATAAACTCATCAGTGCCTAAATTTCAAAATATTTTGCAGAAACCAACCGTTGAAAGCTCCGAAGCCGATGTTACGGTGGTCTTCAATTTACCACCCAGCAATCCCCACGGATTGTTATGCCCATGAATTCCAAGGTGGTGATTTGTTAAATCCTATGAACAACTCAAATCCTACTCCAACCTCATCCCCGACCTTTGTAGATCGTCACAATTCGACTATCGGCATTGCCCGGGTATTTATCCTCCTGTTGACAGCCTTGCTGTTTTTGGGCAGGACGGCCCAAGGTGCGCTGGTGACCTGGGACGCCAGTGGTGCCAACCCGGCCGCGCCGACGGATGGAGCCGGTAACTGGGGCAGCACTGCCACCAAATGGTCCAATGGCGCGAGTGATAACGGCTGGGTTGCTGGTGACAGCGCGATTATTGGAGCAGCCAATGGCGCCGCCGGCACGATCACGATCACCAACGTCACCGGAGTGATTGTCTCCAACATCACATATAACGGCGCCGGCAGCGGCAGTTACAATATCAACAGCAGCGGTGGTGCCCTGGTTTTTACGGGTAATCCGACGGTCACTGTTGCCAGCGGTGTTACTGCCACCAATACGCTTATCCTTGGAGGCACGAGTTTCACCAAAGCAGGAAGCGGCACATTGGTGCTCATTCCCCCGGCCAATAACACAAATGTTGGACCAACCATCATCAATGGAGGCACAGTCAATCTGGCCGCGACGTCCGACGGCCGGGTGCAGTTGAATGGTAATGTCGTGGTTAATTCGGGCGGCGTGCTTAACTTCGTTTCCGCGTCCCCAATTTCCACAGGATCGACTTTGACGATTAACGGTGGCGCGGTAACGAATGGTGCAGCGTCAGGCAAGACCATCACACTCGACCGCATGACGGTGGATAACAACGGGGTCTTGGGTGCCTCAAATTCTGGAGCCACCCTTGTTTTTACCAACTTTGACGCCCGCAGTGGCTTGCTGGCTTATCCCAGGATTGCAAGCAGCGCCAATCCCACCAATTTCACTGTCAAATCAACGGCGGGAACGGTGATAGTTCAAGGCGGGACCGGCAGCAGTTCAGGCGTTCAAGGTCTGCTTGTGACGCTTAATGGAGGCACCTTGCTTTTGGATTACCTCAATCCCGGGCTGTATGGCGATTCTGCGGTTCGCGGCCGGTTGATCAACACGACCACGCTGACCTTGGGCGGTGGCACGCTTTTTCTCAGGTCTCAAGGCGGCTCTGGCCGGACAGAAGTTGTCGCTGCCACGAGTCTTAATGCCGGAGCCAATTTGCTGCTTGCCACCAACACGGGCACAGCCAGCGGAATTTCATTGACCATGAATGGAATTACTCGCGCAATCGGCAGCACCATTGACGGTGGAACCGGCACTCCCAATGGAGGCTCCGCATCTGCCAGTTTTACGACGACAAACGTCAACAATGCCGGTGGCATCCTCGGCGGTTGGGCGACTTGGAATGCCAGTGACTGGGCAAGGGGAACGACCTTCGCAGCGATTGCGGCTGGAGCTTATCAAGCTAACACAACTCCTGCAAATTGGGGTGCCAACAGTAACGTCACGTTGAATGCAAGCACGGCGTCCAATGTGGGTGATGGCACAAATATCAATTCTTTACGTCTGACTGCCGCCTCCACGGTTACGCTCGACGGCACGTTGACGATTACCAGCGGTGGTCTGCTGGTCACCGGCAACGGCGCGACAGCCATTACTGGCGGGACGCTGAAAGGTGCCAGTGGGGCGGACTTGATTGTTCACCAATATGCCACTGCTGATTTGACCATCAGTTCAACGTTGGCCGACAATGGTGCCGCCACCTCGCTGACCAAATCCGGCACAGGCAAATTAATCATCACCGGCACCGACAACCTGACCGGCGCCAATTATCTCAACGGTGGCACGGTTGAAGTCCGTGATTTGTCCAAGCTGGCCGGCGGACCGCTCATCATGAACAATGGCGCGCTGCGTTACACCGGCACTGATGCTTCCAGTTCACGGTCAATCATCTTGAACGGGGTGGGCGGCATTTTTGATGTTGCCGGCGGCACTAAGCTTACCCAAGCGGCTCCCATCAAAGGCAACGGTGGTTACAATTCTCCATTTACCGGTGTCAATTTGGGCGATTGGGGCGGTATTACCAAAATCGGCGGCGGAACTCTCACCCTTGCCGCGAACAATGTCTACAACGGCCCCACCATCGTGAGCAACGGCGTGGTGTTGGTCAACGGGACGAATTCTCTCAGCGGCGTGAGTGGGACTACAAATTATTTGGGCGGCGGCTTCTTTACGGTCTTTGGCGGCACATTGGGCGGGACGGGATTAATTTCCGGCCCGGTGACGGTCAAAATTGGCGGCACGATTTCGCCCGGCACCAGTGTTGGAACCCTGACGCTGGCTACAAACCTTATCTTGGAAAGCGGCTCGACCAACTTGTTTGAGATCGCCAATTCACCCGGTGTCAGCGACCTGCTGGTGGTGAACGGAAACCTGACCATCCAGACGAACAGCACGATTTCCATCAGTGCCTTGGGTTCACCGCTCGTGGTGGGAACTTATACACTGATCCAATACACGGGGACAAAGACGGGTTCGTTTAAATCCACTCCGATTATTGTCGGCGGTTCAATTGGCGCGTCCTTTGCGATTGATGACAGCACGCCCGGTCAAATCAATCTGGTGGTCAGTCCGCAGGTGGTCATCACCAGCCAGCCGGCAGATGCCGTTGCCTCGACCAATGATCCCGTCACCTTCACCGTCACCGCCACGGGCCTGCCCTTGGTCACTTATCAATGGTATCGCTACGCCGACGGCATTGGCTCCTCACCTGTGGCGCAGCCCGATGCCACGAATGCTTTCTTCATGATCGCCAGCGTCCAAGGTTCTGATTCGGGCTATTACGGGGTTGTCATCACCAATGACTCCAGCTCGGTGACCAGCCGCGTGGCGAGTTTATTTGTGGGCAATATCTCTCCGGTCATCACCGGGCCGACCAATAAGACGGTCATTGCCGGAAACAATGTCACATTCAACACCACGGTCACCATTGCCAATCCGGCTCCCGCCTTCCAGTGGCAGACCAACGGGGTGGATGTTGCCGGGGCAACCAGTTCTTCGCTCACGCTGAACAGTGTTTCCTATGGTCTGGATGGAACTATAATTTCAGTTATTGCGACCAATGTTGCAGGCATGGTCACCAACAGCGCGACGCTGACGGTCATCGTGACACCCGTCATCACCCCGCAGCCGACCAACCTTGTGCTCAATGCTGGCAGTGCGGCGGTCTTCACCTCAGGTGCCACCGGCGTGCCGACACCGACCTTGCAATGGTATAAAAACGGGGCGGCCATTTCCGGCGAGACCGGCGGCACACTCATGATTGCGAGCGCGCAAGGTTCGGATATTGGAACCTACTCGCTTGTGGCCAGCAACGCCGCCGGCTCGGCTACCAGTGTGAATGCCTCGCTCGTGGTTAATTCTACAACCTTGGCGGCAACGGCCTTCTCACCGACCAATAGTGCGACGAGTGTTTGCTATGACACGCCGCTTTATGCCACCTTCAACGGCCCAATTTCAATCGTCAACTCCGGCAAAATCCGCATCTATAACGTGACCAACTCCGTCACGCCGGTGGACACGATTGACATGAGTTCCAACACCGTGGTGGTCAGCGGCGGGATCAACCTGACGAACAACATCCAGCCGCATAGTTTGTTCTCCGGCGACACTCAAGTGATCAACTATTTCCCGGTCATCATCACCGGCAACACAGCGGCGATTTACCCGCATTCCGGCGTCATGACGAGCAACCAGACTTATTATGTGACGCTGGACAACGGCATCGTCAGGGACAGTACCGGCGCGTATTTTGCCGGCATTTCCGACACGAATGCCTGGCAGTTCACCACCAAGTCGACCGGTCAGGTTAATCCGACCAACCTGGTGGTGGCGGCCGATGGCAGCGGAGACTTTGTGACCGTGCAGGGCGCGGTGGATTCCATCCTCCCTGGCAACACCAACTACACGGTCATTAACATCAACAACGGCAACTATGTCGAAATCGTCAATATCTCCGGAAAAAGCAATGTCACCTTTCGCGGACAAAGCCGCACGGGAACGGTCGTGGGTTATCCCAACAACAATAACCTCACCGGCACCACCGCCGGCCGCATGGCGTTCAAGGTCAATGCCAGCGACGTCACGATTGAAAACCTGACCCTGACCAACGGCACGCCGCAGGGCGGTTCGCAAGCTGAAACCCTGCTGATTTATAACAGCGGTTTGCGGTGCGTGGTGAACAACTGCGACGTTGTCAGCCGTCAAGACACCATTCTGATCAATGCCGGCACCTCGCAAGGTTACTTCTACAATTGCAAAGTCGTGGGTAACTTTGACTACGTCTGGGGACAGGGCGTTGGCTATTTCGACAGTTGTGTGTTCCACACTCTAACCAACACGCTCTCCGGCTCGTATAACCTGACGGCCGCGCGCACGATCACGTCCGGCGCTTTGAGCGCCACGACTCCCTGGGTAAACCCCAATGGCACCACCTATTCAGCTTGCGGGTTTTCCTTCGTGAATTGCGTGTTTGAGGCGGATGCTGGTGTGACCGGCATCACGTTGGCTGGATCGAACGGCACCGTCGGCGGCTTGGATTCCTGGGTCAATTGCCTTTTTGACACCAACGCTTATGTCACCCCGACGACTGTGCTTTCGAACTCCTATGTTTTCTGGCAGAACAACAACAAGGATATCACCGGCGCCAACGCCATCTCATTTGCCAATATCCAGACGATTGGCGTTCCCAGCAACGACCCGCGTCTGCTGGCTGCTACCAATGTCGTAACCTGGTTCTCTGGCTGGTTGCCGCCGCTACCGGTGAACACCGCGCCGGTCTTCACCGCGCCGCCCGCCGGCACGAACATCGCCATCAACGTCGGGGTGAACCTGGCCGTGACCTGCACGGCAACCGATTCTGATATGCCAGCACAGACGCTGACCTATTCGCTGCCCACCGGCCCCTCCGGCGCGGTGATCAATCCGAGCAGCGGCGTGTTCACCTGGCGTCCGACCGTGGCCCAGGAGAATTCGGCAAATCCGGTGAGCGTCGTGGCGTCCGACAATGGCACGCCGAACTTGAGCGCGACGAACAACTTCACTGTGACAGTGAATCCGCTCACGCAGCCGAGCATGGATTCTTCGTCGCATGCCGGCGGACAATTCTCCATGATTGTCAGTGGTCAGGTCGGGCCGGATTATACCGTGCAAGTTTCGACGAATCTGGCGACAGGAGGCTGGAGTTCAATTCTCACGACCAATCCGGTGGCCATGCCGTTCAGCTTTACTGACACGAACGGGGCAGTGCCAGTCCAGTTCTTCCGCATTCTGGTCGGCCCATAAATGAATTTTTGCGGGGATGGTATTCATACGAATGTCACGCCGAGGCGTGACATTCGTCTTTTTAGTCCCGGCTAAATTTGGATTCGGGTTATTGTGATGGCGGGCGGCTGTTTTTCGCTGCCATTCTACGCTCCGCTGATAAGCTGTCGGCCGATGGCGCGGATACCCAAAATCGTTTTGCTCGTGGAATCCTCGCGCGCCTCCGGGCGCGCGATTCTTAACGGGGTGGCGAATTATGCCCGTTATCACGGCCCGTGGTCGTTCTTTTGGGAGCCGGGCGGTCTGGAGAAAGTTGGGCCGATGTTGAAGACGCTCGACGCCGACGGCATCATCCTGCGTGACGTGGACAAACTTCGTGAAGCCCGCGCCTTCGGCATCCCCGCGATTGTCGTGGGCTACAGCCGCAAGGAAATTCCCGGCCTCATCAACGTCATTACCGATTCACCCAAAATCGGCCGCATGGCCGCCGAGCACCTCCTGCGCTGCGGCTTCAAGAATTTTGCCTGCTGCAGTTACCGCCGCACGCCTTGGGCGGAGCAGCGCGCCAAATCATTTTCTGATCACATCCACGCCGCCGGATTCGAGGCGGGGGAATATTTAACGCCGCCACCCGCGCAAATCAACTGGCCCAAGGAACGCCGGGCGATGGCGAAGTGGCTGGAGTCGCTGCCCAAACCGGTGGGCGTCATGGCGTGCAACGATGACATCGGCGTCCAGGTTCTGGAAGCGTGCAAGCTGGCCGGGATCGCCGTGCCCGACGCTGTCGGTGTCATCGGGGCAGACAATGACGAGGTCGTGTGCGGTCTCGCCGACCCGGCCATGTCGAGCGTGGCGGTCAATTTCGAGCGTGCCGGTTACGAATCCGCGCAGGCGCTGGATCACTTGATGCGCAAGCTGCGCGGCACGCCGCCGCAAATCATCGTGCAGGCCACGCACATTGTCGCGCGCCGTTCCACCGACGTCGTGGCCGTGGAAGATGGCGCAGTGGCGCGCGCGATGCGTTTTATCCGTGATCACACGCGCGGACCGGTGGCGGTGGCCGAAGTGGCGAAGGCGGCGGGGCTTTCACGCCGCGTGCTGGAGCGGCGCTTCCGTCGCGAGTTCAATTCTTCCGTCCAGACGGAGATCCGCCGCGTGCGCACGGACCAGATCGCGCGCCTGCTGGTGGAAACGCATATGCCGGTGAGTGACATCGCCGAATCGCTTGGCTTTCCGGATGTGCAACACTTCGCCCGCTATTTTCGCGCGGGCAAGCAGGTCAGTCCGCTGACCTACCGGCGGCAGATGGGCTCGCGGTCGGCCGTGAACGCCTAGCCGCAAATTGGCGGTTTTTTTTCGCAAAGTGGCGTTGTGTGCCAGGTGGGTAATCCCTAGTATCACTTCGCACCGTCACCAAAAAATGAAAACAACCTTTGCCGATATCCAGAACATCTCCTACGAAGGATCCCAATCCCGCAATCCGCTCGCCTTCAAACATTACAACGCCGCCGAAATCATCGAAGGCAAAACCATGCGCGACCATCTGCGGTTCGCCGTGGTCTATTGGCACACCTTCCGTGGCACCGGCAGCGATCCCTTTGGCGCCGGCACGATGCAACGTCCCTGGGACGACGGCAGCAATTCCGTCAGCAATGCCCAGAAGCGCGTCCGCGTCGCCTTCGAGTTCATCTCGAAGCTCGGCGCTCCGTATTATTGCTGGCATGACCGTGACGTCGCGCCGGAAGGCAGGACACTCGCCGAGTCGAACAAGAATTTCGACGCCGTTGCCAAGGTGTTGAAGGAAGAACAGGAGCGCACCGGCATCAAGTTGCTTTGGGGCACGGCGAATCTGTTCTCCAATCCCCGCTTCGTTCACGGCGCGAGCACGAGCTGCAATGCGGACGTCTTTGCCTACGCCGCCGCGCAGGTGAAGAAGGCCATGGAAGTGACGCACGAACTCGGCGGTGAAGGCTACACGTTCTGGGGCGGTCGCGAAGGCTACATGACGCTGCTCAATACCGACATGAAACGCGAGCAGGAGCACTTGGCCAGATTGCTGCACCTGGCCGTCGCCTACAAAAAGCAGATCGGCTTCAAGGGACAATTTTACATCGAGCCGAAGCCGAAGGAACCGACCAAGCACCAATACGATTCCGACGCGGCCGCGTGCCTGAATTTCCTGCGCGAGTTTGATCTGCTGCCGCACTTCAAGCTGAACATCGAAACCAACCACGCCACGCTGGCCGGCCATACGATGCAGCACGAACTGGAAGTGGCGGGGGCGGCCAATGCACTGGGCTCGATTGACGCGAACACGGGCGACGAATTGCTTGGCTGGGACACTGATCAATTCCCGACGAACATTTATCTGACGACCTACTCGATGTTGGCCATCTTGAAATACGGCGGGCTCAAGACCGGCGGCGTGAACTTTGACGCGAAGGTGCGGCGTGAGAGCTTCGAGCCGCTGGATCTGTTCTACGCGCACATTGGCGGCATGGATGCGTTTGCACGCGGGTTGAAAATCGCGACGGCAATCCGGCAGGACGGTCGCCTGGCAGATTTCGTGAAGCAGCGTTACTCGTCCTGGGATTCCGGCATCGGTGCGCGGATTGAGTCCGGCAAGGCGACGATGAAGGAGCTGGAAACCTACATCCTGAAGAAGGGCGAGATCTCGGCGAACACCAGCGGCCGGCAGGAATTTTTGGAAAATCTGATCAACGAATTCATCTAAATAGCTTAACCGCTAATCTTCGCTGATCGGCGCTAATCAAATTCCATCAGCGAAGATTAGCGCGGATTAGCGGTTCAAAAAATTATGGCCATCAATCTCAAGCAATACGAAGTCTGGTTTGTCACCGGCAGCCAGCATCTTTATGGGCCGGAAACCCTCAAGGCTGTCGCGCAGCATTCTCAAGAGATCGCCAAGGCGCTCAATGCCGCCGATGCGATCCCGGTCAAAGTCGTTTTCAAGCCGGTCATGGTTTCGCCGGATGCGATCACCGAACTTTGCCAGGCCGCGAACAACGCCGTGAAATGTATCGGCCTCATCACCTGGTGCCACACGTTCTCGCCGTCGAAGATGTGGATCAACGGCCTCAAGCAACTGCGCAAGCCGGTCGCGCATCTGCACACGCAATACAATCGCGACATCCCGTGGGCGACGATTGACATGGATTTCATGAACATGAACCAGGCCGCGCATGGCGACCGTGAACATGGTTTCATCTGGAGCCGGATGCGTTTGAATCGCAAGGTGGTCGTGGGGTTCTGGCAGGAAACATCCACGCAGGAAAAACTCGGGGCCTGGGCGCGGGCCGCCGCCGCGTGGGCCGACTGGCAAACCGCGAAGTTCGTCCGCTTCGGCGACAACATGCGCGAAGTGGCCGTGACCGACGGCGACAAGGTTTCCGCGCAGATGAAATTTGGATTCTCTGTCAACACGCATGGCGTCGGCGACCTCGTGAAAGTCGTCAACGCCATTTCCGAAAAGGAAGTGGACGGATTGTGCAAAGCTTACGAGGCGGCTTACGAAATGTCCGCCGACCTGCGCAAAGGCGGCAAGCGCCACAAATCCGTCCGCGAAGCCGCGCGCATCGAGCTGGGCATCGAGCAGTTTCTCACCGCGGGCGGATTCAAAGGTTACACCGATACGTTTGAAGATTTGCACGGGCTGGCGCAGTTGCCGGGCGTCGGCTCGCAGCGCATGATGGCGGCGGGCTTCGGCTTCGGCGGGGAAGGCGATTGGAAAACCTCCGCGCTCGTCCGGGCGATGAAGATCATGGCCAGCGGCCTCCAAGGCGGCACGTCGTTCATGGAGGATTACACCTATCACATGAGCCCGGGCGGCAAGCTCGTCCTCGGTTCGCACATGCTGGAGATTTGCCCGAGCATCGCGGACGGAAAGATTTCATTGCAGGTGCATCCGCTGGGCATTGGCGGCAAGGCGGATCCGGCGCGCTTGGTCTTTAACACGCCGGCCGGGCCGGCGCTGAACGCGTCCCTCATGGATTTCGGCAACCGCTTCCGGTTGCTCATCAATGAAGTGGATGTCGTCGCGCCTGAACACGCGATGCCGAAACTGCCCGTGGCGCAAGCCGTGTGGAAATGCCGTCCCAATTTCGAGGACGCCTGCGCGGCGTGGATTTACGCGGGCGGCGCGCATCACACTGGTTTCAGCCAGGCGGTCACGACGGAGATGCTTGAGGATTTCGGTGCGATGGCCGGGTTGGAAGTGGTCGTGATTGACGCGGACACGAAGCTGCGCCAGTTCAAACAGGAACTGGTCTGGAACGATGCGGCTTATGGGTTGAAGAGCGGCTGGGCGGCCTGATTCAGCAAGCAACCTCCAAATTCAAATGCCAACAAAAGGTTTTTTTACGCAAGGTGTGACTGTTTTGCTAAAACAGAAAGTCACACTTGACGACATCGAGCCTCTGTTGGGGACGTTCAAGATCGTCAAACGCAAAGACGAGTTCGAACATTGGGAATTCGGGGGACCTTCGTTCATTGTCGAGTATCGGCCGGAAGTAAATGGCTACGTCTCGATTGACATTGTTGATCAGGTTTGGCCGGATAGAATGGGCGACGCCAAGAATGAAACTTTGCTCTTTGGAGCTTGGGGAATGGGACAATTTGGGCCGTTTTCTTTTCCGGGAAACCTTGAACGTGCAGTGCAGCATTGCCATGGGTTTAAGCAAGGACCACAAGTTGCGGCGCAGCACCAAGGCTTCATTCGCGTTCGTATTAGTTACGTTTTCGGCGCGACTGAAAATGCCCCTGTAATGCCCAAAGATTACAAGCCGGTTGATGAAATGAATTTCCTTACTCGTATTGTGATGGAATTGCTGAGGCATTCTGCTGCGCTTTGCTATTTCAATCCAAACGGGGAGTTGCTGGCTGAACGCGCGTTCATGGAAAAGGTGATTGAGCACTACCGCAAAACAAACCTGCCACCAGTGGATTTGTGGGCGAACAGGCGCATTTTCAAATTAAATGATGGTTGGATGATGATGGATACAGTTGGAATGCAGCAACTCGACTTGGATGACATAGAGACTTGTTTTCGCAGCGACCATTTTAGCCTGGACGACATTGGTTTATTTTTGGGAAACACTTCTCTTTACCTGGCCGGTGCAGGTGCGGTGATAAAAAATGGCGAGACCATTGATGGCCCCCGCAAAGTTTTGTTTCGGGCAAAACAGTTTAATGAAGGGAAGGCAACACCTCCTCGCAGCACTTTGCGTTTTCATCCGCTAGATGGAACAACTCCTCCGCCTGAATTCGGCTTCGATGCGGTCGAAACAAAAAGGAAGTGGCAGTTTTGGAAATAATTGTAATTCAAGGCTGCGGTCCACCTCCCACTGAAACGTCTTATGGCTACTCACTACACCATCGGTCTCGATTACGGCACGAATTCGGTTCGCGCCCTCATCGTCAACGTCGCCAACGGCGCGGAAGTCGCCGCCGCCGTCTGGACTTATTCGCACGGCACGCGGGGCGTGATCCTCGCGCGTGATCCGAATCTCGCACGGCAGCATCCGGCGGATTACGTCAAGGGCGCGGAGATCACCATCAAGCAGGCGCTCGCCGCCGCGGAGAAAAGCGTGAAGGGTTTCAGTCCCGCCCAAGTCATCGGCATCGGCGTGGACACGACCGGCAGCACGCCACTGCCCGTGGATGCGAACGGTCAGCCGCTCGCGTTCAGCAAAAAATTTGGAAACCATCCGGCGGCGATGGCGTGGTTGTGGAAGGATCACACCGGTGTCAACGAAGCAGCCGAGATCACCGCGCTGGCAAAGAAGATGCGCCCGCAATATCTCGCCAAATGCGGCGGCACCTACTCGAGCGAATGGTTCTGGAGCAAGATTCTGAAATGCCTGCGCACCGCGCCGGAAGTGTTCAACGCCGCGCATTCCTGGGTGGAACTTTCTGATTTTGTTCCGGCCGCGCTCACCGGCATGGAGCATCCGGACAAATTCATCGCCGGCGTCTGCGCCGCCGGTCACAAGGCGATGTGGAACGCCAAGTGGGGCGGTTATCCTGACGAAGCGTTTCTATCCAAACTGAATCCGAAGCTCGGCAAACTTCGCCCGCGACTCACAACGCGCGTTCACTCGATAGACCGCGCGGTCGGTGGACTCACCTCAGCATGGGCGAAAAAGACGGGATTGACGGTGGGAATTCCCGTGGCCGTCGGCGCGTTCGACGCGCATCTCGGCGCGGTCGGTTCCGGCGTCGCGCCGGGAACGCTCGTGAAGATCATCGGCACGAGCACCTGCGACATCGCCGTGCGGGCGAACGATCAAACGCTCGCTGATGTGCCGGGCGTTTGCGGCATCGTAGACGGCAGCGTGTTGCCGGGATATTTCGGACTCGAAGCCGGGCAGTCAGCGGTGGGTGATCTGTTCAACTGGCTCGTCAATTACATCCAGCCCGGAGCGCCGACCACCGTGTCGGCCAGTTCCAAAACAAATTCTGAAACGGACCGAGACGGTGCTCGGCGTTCCGCTACACACGAGGACCTCACGATCGGTGCGTTGAAATTGCAGCCCGGCGAAAGCGGCCTGCTCGCGTTGGACTGGAACAATGGCAACCGCACGATTCTCGTGGATCAACGGCTCACCGGCCTGCTCATCGGCCAGACGCTTTACACAACGCCGGCGGAGATTTACCGCGCACTCATCGAGGCAACGGCGTTTGGGGCTTTGACCATCATCAATCGGTTTGAAGAATATGGCGTGAAGATTTCGTCGGTCGTGAACTGCGGTGGCATCGCGGAGAAAAGCCCGCTGGTCATGCAGATTTATGCGGACGTGACGGGTCGTCCGATGAAGATCAGCCGCTCGGCGCAAACCTGCGCGCTCGGTTCGGCCATCGCGGCAGCGGTCGTGGCGGGTGCGCACAAGGATTACGCCACGGCGCAGAAGAAGATGACCGGCCTGAAGCCGACGGTTTACAAGCCGAACCCGAAAGCCCACGCGGTTTACAAGGAGCTTTATTCGCTCTACAAACAACTGCACGACGCCTTTGGCACGCAGGACGGCGGCGGAAATCTTTACGGCGTGATGAAGAAGCTGATTGAGATTCGTGGGCGGGTGAGAGAATAATTTTAACCACGGATGGACACGGATAAACACGGATTCAAAAATGAAACTAAACGCCGAGATGCAGAGGACGCGGAGCAACGCAGAGCTTCTTGGAGTGCCGCGGGAAGCGAAGCGCTACGCCGCTTTGGTCCGGGCGGGACGGGTGGAATGTTCGCTGCGCTTCGTGTCCGCGAAAGCGGTGTCGCCGCTGCGCTCTGCCACCGCAGTCCAAGACGCGCACGGCATGATTAAGCACTTGAAATGGATTTTGCTTTTACTGGCTGCCGTCCTTGCGGTGTTGCCTGCCAAGGCTGGCGAAAGTGAGCCAAGTTATCAGGGGCGTTCGTTTTCTGAGTGGGCCAGTCAAATTGATTTTACTGAGCCCATAATGGCAGGCAAGGAACCGCCGGCAATTGTTGCCATCAGGCACATTGGCACGAACGCCATACCGATTCTTCTTAATTGGATTTGCGACCAGAAACCACCCAAAGGCGAATCAAAACAAGATTACAAGCCACCGCTTTGGTATAGCCCGTCACGTGTTGAAGCGGCGGCAATGATTTTCAATTACCTTGGCGCTGAAGCGCGTCCAGCGATCCCTCAACTTACCAAGTTTGCACTCACCTTCCGCGATTACAAACGCTACGACGAATGTGTCAGGGCACTGGCTTACATTGGAGATGACTCACTTCCTGCATTTAACACTTTGTTGACCAAAGGTCACTCTGGAGTGCAGTTTTCCGCGCTCGAATGGCTGCCGACATTTCACTCGAATGCGGTCGTGGTTATGCCAGCGGTCTTAAAACTTTTGATTGGCAACGATGAAGAAGTTGGAGATAAGGCAGTGTCGTATTTTTTCGTGGACAATGACATTCCACACTCGCTCTCGATTCCTGCTCTTGCCAACGCGCTCCCACATGCTTCAGCAAAAGCGCGAGTCCGAATTTGTCGCTGTTTCTTTTTTATGAGCGCTTACAAGCCGCTATCAGAACAACCATTTGATGCCGTGCCAGCGTTGCGGTTGGCACTGAAGGATAAGAACACTGAAGTTTCAAATACGGCAAGCAACGCGCTTGCATCTATTGAATCTTATCGCGGTGGTGTTCCAGGTCGGTAGTTCATCCGTGTCCATCCGTGGTTAAAAACTGTTGAATTTTATGCTGGAAAAATTAAAAGCCGAAGTCTGCCGGGCGAACCTGGATCTGGTTCGCAAAGGGCTGGTCATCGAAACGTGGGGCAACGCCAGCGGCGTGGATCGCGCGCGCGGCCTCATGGTCATCAAGCCCAGTGGCGTGCCTTACGACGGCATGATGCCCAAGCACATGGTCGTGGTGTCGCTCGCCACCGGCAAGGTCGCGGACGGCAACCTCAAGCCGAGTTCGGACACGGACACGCATCTGGTGCTGTATCGCGCGTTCCCGAAGATCGGCGGCGTGGCACACACGCACAGCCTGTTCGCGACGGCGTGGGCGCAAGCACAGCGCGGGTTGCCGAGTTACGGCACGACGCAGGCGGATTACTGGTATGGCGATGTGCCGTGCACGCGCTTGTTGAAGCCGGCCGAAATCAGGAGCGATTACGAAGCCAACACCGGCAAAGTCATCGTAGGGACGTTCAAGAAATTGAAGTTTGATCCGATGCACCATCCCGCTGTCCTGGTGGCGAGCCACGGGCCGTTCACTTGGGGCAGGGACGTGGCGGACGCCGTTCACAATGCGGGCGTGCTGGAATTCATCGCGCAGCTTGCGAGCGAAACGTTAAAGATTAATCCAAAATTTAAACCGATGCAATCCCACCTCTTGGATAAACATTTTCTTCGCAAACACGGGCCGGGTGCTTATTATGGCCAGAAATAAATTTCCAACCACCAAACGAACCATGAAAAAAATCATCCACGTTATCACCCTCACGGCGGCGGCCATCGTTGCAGCGAGTTTCACCGGTTGCTCTCTTATGTCACACTCCCCCAAAGGAACCATCACCGAATCCGCATTCGGCCAGCTGCCCGACGGCACGCCGGTCGAACTCTACACCCTCCGCAACAGCCACGGCATGGAGGCGAAGATCATGACTTACGGCGGCATCGTCACGTCGCTCAAGGTGCCGGACAAGCACGGCAATTTTGACGACGTCGTCCTCGGCTACGACAACCTCGACGGCTATCTGAAAAGCTCGCCGTATTTCGGCGCGTTGATCGGCCGCTACGGCAACCGCATCGCCAAGGGAAAATTTTCGCTCGACGGAGTGGAATATACTTTGGCGACGAACAATATTCCGAACTCGCTGCACGGCGGCTTGAAGGGTTTTGACAAGGTTGTGTGGACGGCCCGGCCGATGCCGACCGCAAACGGGCCGTCGCTGATCCTGACTTATGTGAGCCGGAACGGCGAGGAAGGTTATCCGGGCAATTTGTTCGTGACGGCGGTTTACAGTGTCACGGAGAACAATACTCTGAAGGTGGAATTCTCCGCGACCGCCGACCAGAAAACAGTCGTCAATCTCACGCATCATTCGTATTTCAATCTGCGCGGCAACGGCGACGTGCTGGGTCACGTGGTTTACATCAACGCGGATAAATTCACGCCGGTGGACAGCACCTTGATCCCGACCGGCGAACTGCGCCCGGTGGCGGGAACGCCGTTTGATTTCCGCACGCCCACCGCGATCGGCGCGCGCATCAACAGCACCAATAACGAACAAATCGCTTTTGGCGGTGGCTATGACCACAACTGGGTTTTGAACAAGAAGGCCGAAGGAATTTCACTCGCAGCGAGCGTTTATGAACCGACGACCGGCCGCACGATGGAAGTCTGGAGCACGTCGCCGGGCGTGCAGTTTTATTCGGGCAATTTTCTCGATGGCACCATCACCGGCAAGGACGGCAAGGTGTATCAGTTCCGTGATGGCTTCTGCTTCGAGCCGCAGCATTTTCCGGATTCCCCGAACCATCCCGCATTTCCCACGACCGAATTGAAGCCCGGACAGACCTACGAGAACACGATCATTTATAAATTCATCGCGGACTAAAAAAACTGAACCCAACAAGAAAACGATCATGAAAAAAATCCAGTCCCTTCTGCTGGCCCTGTGCGTCGGAGCGTTTGTCTCCGGCTGCGGCAAATCCGAAGCTCCCCAGCCAAATGTTGATGGCGGCAACGCCCCGGCGTCCGGCAAAAAACTGAAGCTCGCGTTTGTCTCCAACAACGCGGCGACGTTCTGGACCATCGCCCGCACCGGCTGTGAGGCGGCACAAAAGGATCTTGGCAACGTCGAGGTGGATTTCCGCATCCCCTCCACCGGCAGCGCCGCCGAGCAACAGCAGATTCTCGACGACCTGGTGGCCAAGGGCGTGGATGGTATTGCCGTCAGCCCGATTGATCCGAAGAACCAGATTGATTTTCTGAACAAGATCGCCGCGAACACGCTGCTCATCTGCGTTGACAGCGACGCGGCGGACAGCAAGCGCGTCTGCTACATCGGCACGGACAATTTTGCGGCGGGTGTCGAGGCCGGCAAGCTGATCAAGGAAGCCTTGCCGAATGGCGGCAAGATCATGGTATTCGTCGGCTACGCGGATGCGCAGAACTCGAAGGATCGTTTCGGTGGCATCAAAAAGGAACTCGAAGGCTCCAAGGTCGAAGTCATTGACCTCCGCACGGACGACACCGACAACGTGCGCGCCCAGAAGAATGCCGAAGACACACTGGTGAAATATCCCGACATCTCCATGCTCGTCGGGCTCTACAATTACAACGGCCCGGCGATCCTGAACGCGGTCCGCTCCGCCGGCCAGGCGGGCAAGGTGAAGATCGTCTGCTTCGACGAAAACGCCGAGACGCTCGACGGCGTGGCCAGCGGCGACATCTACGGCACGGTGGTGCAGCAGCCTTATGAATTCGGCAAGCAGTCCATCACCAAGATGGCGAAATATCTCGGCGGCGACAAAGAAGCGCTCGCCGGCGGCAAGCAGATCGTGGCCACCCGCAACCTGAAGAAGGACGACATCGCGGCGTTCAAGGCCGATCTCGCGAAAATCACCGGAAAATAACAAACTTAACCGCTAATCTTCGCTAATCCGCGCTAATCTATGAAACCGGAAATCTACAAGGATGAAGGTTACAAGCTGATGGGTGCGGCCTTTGAAGTTTATAATGAAATGGGGTTTGGCCTGGCCGAGGAAATTTACCAGGAGAGCTTGGAAATCGAATTGGAACTGCGTGCAATTCCTTTTCGAACCAAGCAGGAATTGAAATGCTTCTACAAAGGTCGCGAGTTGAAGAAGCGATACGTTCCCGATTTGATTGCATTTGGTTGTCTGGTGACGGAGTTGAAATCAGTTTCGCAACTGGCACCCGAACATGAGGCGCAACTGATAAATTATATGCGGATTACCCAGCAGCCAGTTGGCTATCTTATTAACTTCGGCCATAAAGACACACTCGAATGGAAGCGGTTCACGTTGTCCGAATTCATCCCGCTGGAAAAGATTAGCGTCAATTAGCGCGGATTAGCGGTTAAAAATTATGTCAACATTACTTTCCATGCGGGGAGTCTCCAAAAGATTCCCCGGCGTCATCGCCCTGGACAATGTCAGCCTCGAGGTCGGCAAGGGCGAAGTCCTCGCGCTCTGCGGCGAGAACGGCGCGGGCAAGTCCACGCTCATGAAAATCCTCGGCGGCGTGTATCAGCCCGGCGGCGGCGAAATCCTGATCGACGGCCAGCCCGTGAAAATCAATAACGTCACCGATGCGATGAAGTATGGGATTGCGTTCATTCATCAGGAACTGAACGTGCTCGATAATCTGGACGTGGCGGCCAACGTCTTTCTTGGCCGTGAACCGAAAAACTCCATTGGACTGATCAATTCGAAAAAGATTCATGCGGACACCGAGCCCTTGCTGAAACGCCTCGGGCTGGATGTCTCCAGTCGCACCCGTTTGGACCGGCTGCCGCTCGCGCAGCAGCAGATGGTCGAAATCGCGAAGGCGCTCTCGCTCAACTCCCGGATCATCATCATGGACGAGCCCACATCCAGCCTGACCTTGCAAGAGACGGATCGGCTGCTGGAACTGGTCTGTGAATTGAGCGAGCAGGGGGTCAGCGTCATCTACATCTCGCATCGTCTGGGTGAGATTGAGCATTGCGCGGATCGGGTCGTCGTTTTGCGCGATGGCAAGAATGCCGGCGAACTGCCGCTGGCCGAGGTCAGCCATGACCGCATCGTCAGCCTGATGGTCGGGCGCGAAATCAAAAGCTCCTACACGACTTCAACGACGACCAAGACGCCGGGCTTTTTCAAGGTCCGCAACGCGCGCTCCAGCCGGTATCCGGCCAAGACCGTCGAGTTCGACGCGACGCGCGGAGAAATTCTCGGGTTTGCCGGACTGGTCGGGGCAGGGCGGTCGGAAATCATCAAGGCCATTGTCGGACTCGATGCCGGCGGCGGTGCGGAGGTTTCAATCGGTGAGGATCGCGTGTTCATCACGTCGCCCGCCGATGCGATCGGGCATGGGATTTATCTGGTGCCGGAGGACCGTCGCGGCGAAGGACTCGTCACCGGCATGACCGTTCGCGAGAACACGACACTGCCCTCGCTCGAAAAATATTCCACGTTCCACCTGATCAGCCGCGAACGTGAGCGCAAGGTCACCAACGAACAGATTGCTTCCTTGAAGATCAAGACGCCCGGCAGCGAGGCGCTGGTGGTGAACCTGAGCGGCGGCAACCAGCAAAAAGTTGTCCTCGGCAAATGGCTTTCCATGTCACCCAAGGTGATGATCCTCGACGAACCGACGCGCGGCATTGATGTCGGCGCCAAGGCGGAAATTTACCGGCTCATGCGCGAGCTCGCGGAACGCGGGGGCGTGATCCTGATGATCAGCAGCGACATGGAAGAGGTGTTGAACGTCAGCGACCGCGTGGCCGTGATGCACGAAGGGCGCATCACCGGTGTCCTGGACCGCGCTCATTGCAACGAGGAGAACGTCATGAACCTCGCCGTCGGCAAAACCATCGCGGCGGCGAAGTCGGCGGTGAATAATTAACAACTTAACCGCTAATCCGCGCTAATTGTCGCTGATAAGGCCCGAACACGAATCGTTTTCGATTAGCGGTGATTAGCGAAGATTAGCGGTTAAATTTTTTGAAATGAAAAAAGAACTCGGCATTTCTGTCCTGTTGTTTGTGCTGTGCGCGGTCACGGCGGTCTTGAATCCCAAGTTCATCTCGCCCGTCAACCTCATCAACACCGCCAACCTCATCGGGCTTTACGGCGTGTTCAGCCTTGGCCTGGGACTGGTCATCATCACCGGCGGAATTGATCTGTCCGTCGGCTCCATGTGCGCGCTGACCGGCGTGTTGCTCGCCATGTCGTTGACGGAATGGCATTGGGCCTGGCCGCTCGCCGCCGCAATGGTGCTGGGCGTCTCCATGCTGCTCGGGCTGGCGCACGGATTGTTGGTGACGCGCGGCAAATTGCAACCGTTCATCGTCACGCTCTGCGGCCTGCTGATCTATCGCGGCATTGCGCGCTTCATCGCCGGCGACAGCACCAAAGGATTTTCCGGCGCGGAAGGTATTGAACCATTACGTCACCTTGCCAGTGGAAAAATTTTCGGTTTGCCGGCGCCGTTCGCGATCCTCCTCGTACTATCGGTCGTGATGTGGTTTGTGCTGCACCGCTCCATCTACGGCCGTTACCTGCTGGCCGTGGGCCGCAATGAACAGGCCGCGCGCTTTTCCGGCATCAACACCCGGCTCATCATCGCCAGCGCCTACGTCATTGCCGCGCTGCTCACGGGAGTCTCCGGCATCATGATCGCGTTTTACACCAACTCGGTCGGACCGTCGAACCACGGAAATTTCTACGAACTCTACGGTATCGCCGCCGCCGTGCTGGGCGGTTGCAGTTTGCGCGGCGGTGAGGGTTCGGTGCTGGGCATCGTCATCGGCACCGCGCTGCTGCTCGTGCTGCAAAATCTCGTCAACCTGCTCGGCATCCCCAGTTCGCTCAACTTCGCCGTCATGGGTGCGGTCGTGCTGTTCGGTGTGCTGGCCGACCAGTTGTTCAAGAACCGTTCGGCAAAGAAAACCGTCAGTGCCGCCAATTAGTCTGGCGCAGTCTTTTGTCAGGATTCCGTGCCCGGCCGTGGGCCAATCAAAATTAAGCAAACCGTCAGGAGATCCTGCGGGAGGTCGCGGGCGCGGCCTTCGGTTTCTCTTTCTTCTTCTTCCTGATTTCTTTTTTCTGACTGCGATTTCCTTTGGCCATAGTGATCTCCTGGTTAACGTTGACCTCCAGCTACGCAGGTTTCGCAAAGTTTTACAATACCAGACGTCGTTGATTTTCCAAAAAGCGGCTCGTGGATGGGCGGTGACAAGCTGGTTGCGTTTTTGAATTCACTTTACTGGCCGGACTTGTTTGATACTCTCGTTGGCCTTTGTCCGCCGGGCGAAGGAAAACTTTTATATGGCTAAACTCACTGTTCGCGATCTCGATGTTAAGGGCAAACGCGTCTTCATGCGCGTGGATTACAACGTACCGATGGAGGAAAAGGACGGCCAGATGGTCATCAACGATGCCACCCGCATCGTCGAGACTCTGCCGACCTTGAAATTGCTCATCAAAAAGGGCGCGAAGGTCATTCTCGCCGCGCATCTCGGTCGTCCGAAAGGCAAGCGCGAGCCGTCAATGTCGCTTCGCCCGGTCGCTTTCAAGCTCCACGAACTGCTGGGCCAGCCGGTCGAGTTTGCCGACGATTGTATCGGTGAGCATGCCGAAAAAGTCGCTGCCAGCTTGAAGGACGGCCAGGTCGCACTCCTGGAAAATGTCCGTTACTACAACGAGGAAGAAGCCAACGATCCGGCATTCGCCGGGAAGCTGGCGAAGATCGCCGACATTTATGTGAACGATGCCTTTGGGGCGGCACATCGCGCGCATGCTTCGACGGCGGGTGTGGCGGAAATTGTCGCCAAACGCGGCGGCAAGTGCGCGGCCGGCCTGTTGATGGAGCGCGAATTGAAATTTCTCGGTGATGAACTCGAAACCCCCGCACGACCGTTTGTCGTCATCCTTGGCGGCGCGAAGGTTTCCGACAAGATCAAGGTCATTGACCGCTTGCTCGAAAAGGCGGACACGATTTTGATCGGCGGCGCGATGGCTTACACGTTCAAGCTGGCCCACGGCGTCAAGACCGGCAAATCACTCATCGAGCCCGATCACAAAGGCACCGCGCTCGCCGCCGAAGAAAAGGCGAAGAAGCTGAAGGTTAATTTCCAGTTGCCGACCGACACCGTCATCGCGACGCCCGTGGACACCGGCAAGTTGAACAAGAAGGGCAAACCGGTTTACGATCTCACCAACGTCCGCACCATCAGCGGCGACATTCCCGACGACGCGGAAGGCTTCAGCATCGGACCGGAAACCGAGAAGACTTACGCAGCCATCATCCGCAGCGCGAAGACCATTTTGTGGAACGGCCCGATGGGCATGTTCGAAGATCCGCGTTTTGCGGGTGGCACGAACGCCGTGGCACAGGCCGTGGTGGACGCCACGCAGCAGAACGGCGCCAAGAGCATCATCGGCGGCGGCGACAGCGTGAAGGCGTTGAACAAGGCCGGCCTCGGCGACAAGGTGACGTTCATGAGCACCGGCGGCGGAGCGAGTCTGGAATTTTTGGAAGGCGCAGTCCTGCCCGGCGTGGCGGCGCTTTCGGACAAATAATGAAATCAGGAAAACAGAAAGCAGAAATCAAAACCCGCGTCGTGCACAAAATGAATTTCTATTTTCTGCTTTCACCTTTCTGCTTTATAAAAAATGAACAAAGAACGTAAACTGATCATTGCGGGCAACTGGAAGATGAACAAGACCGTCGCCGAGGCGCTGGCCCTGGTGGACGACCTCACGCGCGACCTCGCGGCGATTAAGGAAGTGGACATCGTCGTGTGTCCGCCGTTCACCGCCCTGGAATCCGTGTCCAAGGCGATCCTGGAAACCAAGAACATCAAGGTGGGCGCGCAGAACATGAGCGAAAATAATTTCGGCGCGTTCACCGGCGAGATCTGCGCGGGCATGTTGAAGGAATTCTCCGTCCGCTACGTCATTCTCGGCCACAGCGAACGCCGTCAGTTCCAGAAGGAATCCGACGCGCTCATCGCCAGGAAGGCGGCGGCGGCCCATGCGGCGTCGCTCAAGCCGATCGTTTGCGTGGGTGAAACGCTGGCGGAACGCGAAGGCGGCCAGATGGAAAAAGTTTTGGAAACGCAGGTGCGCGGCAGCCTCGCTGGTCTGACCGGCGAACAGATGCTCGAGACCGTCATTGCTTACGAGCCCGTCTGGGCGATCGGCACGGGCAAGACCGCCACGACGCAGCAGGCGCAGGACGCACATGCGTTCATCCGCGCGCAACTCGCCAAGATGTTCGACGAAGCCGTCGCCAGGAAGGTCCGCATCCAATACGGCGGCAGCGTGAAACCCAACAACGCCAAGGAACTAATGAGCCAGCCGGACGTGGACGGTGCGCTGGTCGGAGGTGCGGCGCTCGAAGCAAGAAGTTTTGCTGACATCATCAAGAATTCCGTGTAGCATTTAAATTAATATGAGTTTTTTCATTGGAATACTGACGTTTTTTCTGGTCATCAACTGTGCGGTGTTGATTTTGCTGGTGCTGGTCCAACTGCCCAAAAAGGATGCGGGTGCCGGCTTGGCGTTTGGCGGCGGTGCCGCCGATGCACTGTTCGGTGCCGGATCGGGCAATGCCCTCACTAAAATCACCAAATACGCGACGATGGTTTTCTTTGCGCTGGCCTTGTCCATTGGCATCATGCAAGACCGCGCGCATCAGGGAAACACCGCTGCGTTTGAGAAACAGGTGGATCAATCACAGTCAGCGGTTCCTGCCGCGATGCCGCAAGCCACGCCCCAGCCGGCGGCGCCCAAAAGTTCTTTGCTCATAGCCCAGCCCGAAGCAAGCAGCAACGCACCTGCGGCTCCAGCCCCGGCGAAATAACGCATGACCCTTTTCAAACGCGCCCGGCGATTCTGTTCGCGGGCGCGTTTTTCTTTGCCGGGTTGCGGCCTTTTGCTGGCCGGCCTTTTGCTCTCCGGCTGCGCGCGGCATGAGCCGCCTGCCGATATCACCATCATCAACGCCGCCGAGCCGGAATCGCTCGATCCGGCGATCATCACCGGCCAGCCGGAGTTGCGGGTGGTGCAGGGTTTGTTTGAAGGCTTGGCCCGGCTGGATCCAACAACCGCCCGCGCGATTCCGGGCATGGCGGAACGCTGGGAAATTTCTCCCGATGGCCTGGTCTATACGTTTCATCTGCGCACAAACCTGGTCTGGTCCACCGGCGAACCCATCACGGCGGATGATGTGGTGTATTCCTGGATCCGCGCCTTGAATCCGGCGACGGCTTCGGATTATGCCGGGCAACTTTATTATTTGAAGAACGCCGAGAATTTCAACACAGGGAAAATCAAAGATCCGTCGCTCGTGGGCGTCCGCGCGTTGGATCCATTCACCGTGCGCGCCGAGTTGAATCATCCCACGGCCTTCTTTCTCGACTTGTGCGCATTTCCGACGCTTTACATCGTGCCACGTCAGACGATCGAGAAATACGGCGACCACTGGCTGATGGTGCGGCCGTTGCCGAGCAACGGGCCCTACGAACTGGTGACCTGGCGGCTCAACGACAAGATCCGCCTCAAAAAAAATCCGCGCTACTGGGACGCCACGAACACGCAGTCGGAAATCATTGACCTGCTGCCCGTCGGCTCGGCCATCACCTCGCTGAATCTTTATCAGAGCGGGCAGGCTGACGTTGTGTGGGACAAAAACCTGGTGCCGGTTGATCTGCTGGATGTGCTGCTCAAGCGCCCGGATTTTCACACATTCGACTTTCTCGCCACCTACTTTGTCCGTTTGAACGTCACGCACAAGCCGTTCGACGACCCGCGTGTCCGCCGGGCGCTGGCGCTGGCCGTGGACAAGGAGCGCATCGTTAAAAAAATCACGCGGGCGGGCGAGCGAACCACATCGCACCTCGTGCCGGACGGCACGGCCAATTATTCGCCAACCACCGGCCTGGATTACAATCCGGAACTGGCGAAAAAACTGCTGGCCGAGGCCGGTTATCCCGGCGGCAAAGGCTTTCCGCGATTCAACTACGTCTTCGACGCGGCGGCGGGTGGAGCGTCCCAGTTGCATGAAAACGTCGCCATTGAACTGCAACAGATGTGGCGCGACACGCTGGGCATCGAGATGGAGCTGCGGCCGATGGAATGGAAGACCTACCTCGGCGCCCAGGCGCATCTGGATTACGACACCACGCGTTCCAGTTGGGTCGGTGATTACAACGATCCGATGACGTTCCTGGGAATGTTTACCAGCGAAGACGGCAACAACCGCACCGGCTGGAAGAATAAAAACTACGACGCCCTGATTCAGGCGGCCAACGAACAGCCGCATCTGGCGGCGCGGGCAAAAATCTTTCAACAGGCCGAAACCCTGCTGGTGCGCGATGAGGTCCCGGTCATCCCGCTCTTTTTTTATGTCGGGATCAATTATTTCGACACCAACAAAATCACGGGCCTCTATCCGAACATTCTCGACATCCATCCGCTGCAGACCATCCGCAAAACAATTAAAAAGTAAAAATGCAAAATTCAAAAAACCAGCCAGCTGCGCGCGTGGAATCCATTTATAATTTTGCATTTATAATTTTGCATTGACCCATGTATTTCCTCAAACGCCTCGCTTTTGCGATTCCGCTGCTGCTCGTCATCAGCGCACTGGCGTTTGGCCTCATGCGCCTGGCGCCGGGCGGGCCGTTTGATCGCGAACGCGCGCCCGCCTCGCCCGAAATCGAGCGCAACCAGAAGGCGAAATATCATCTCGACGAACCGCTCTGGAAGCAATACGCGCGCTACCTCGGCGACCTGGCGCATGGTGACTTCGGGGTCTCGCTCAAATACCGGAATCATACCGTCAATGACATCATCGCGCAGGGCCTGCCGGTCTCGATGCTGCTCGGCGGGCTGGCCTTTTGCTTTGCGATGGGAGTTGGTCTGCCCGTCGGTTTTTTTACGGCGGCTCGCCGCGGAGGCTGGCCGGATCACCTCGGAAGTTTTCTGGCCATGCTCGCCGTTTGTGTGCCGGGCCTCGTCATTGCGCCGCTGTTAATCCTGATCTTTTCCATCAAATTAAAATTACTGCCGGTCGCACTCTGGGATTCGCCGTGGCACATGATCCTGCCGGTGATCGCGCTCGGTTTGTTTTTCGCCGGCAAAGTCGCCCGGCTGACGCGCGAAGGGATGTTGCATGCGATGCAATCCGAATTTGTCACCGCCGCCCGCGCGAAGGGGCTCGGCGAAAACAAACTGCTGTTCAAGCACGCCTTCCGCATCGCCGTGCTGCCGGTGGTTTCTTATTCCGGCCCGATGCTGGCCGATCTGCTGACCGGCTCGTTCATCGTTGAAAATATTTTTCAGATTCCCGGCATCGGCGTCTTTCTGGTGAACAGCGTCACCAACCGGGATTATACCATGATGCTCGGCCTGTCCTTGCTCTATGCGGTCCTGCTGATTGGACTCAACCTGCTGGTGGACTTTGCCTACACCTGGCTCGACCCGCGCGTGAAATATGAGTGACGAAAAAGTTGAGAGTTCAAAGTTGAGAGTTGAGAGCGAAAGCCTGAACACTTCGGGCTCTCAACCCTCAACTCTCAACTCTCAACTCGCCTGGCAGCGGTTCCGGAAAAACCGGCCGGCCATGTTGAGCGCCTGGTTTCTGGCCGCATTGTTGCTCGCAATTATCGCCTGGCCGCTGCTGTTGAAAGTGACCGGCGGAAGTTTCGCGCAGGCCCACAACCCCAACCAGCTGTCCGACGGACAGTTCCTGCCGCCCGGGATGCGGCACTGGTTCGGCACGGACGTTCACGGGCGTGATGTCTTTTCCCGCGTGCTGTTCGGAGCGCAGATCTCGCTGCTCGTCGGGGTGGTGGGGACGCTGGTCAGCCTGGTCATCGGCGTGTTGTGGGGCGCGATTGCCGGCTACGCCGGCGGGCGGACAGACGGTTTGATGATGCGGATCGTGGATGTGCTGTATTCGTTGCCCTCGATCATTTTTGTCATCGTCCTTATCACGACGCTGGGCGATTTGATGAAACATTCCCACTTCGTGGAAAGTTCCCCGGCGCTGGGGAAACAAATCCGCGTGCTGCTGCTGTTCGTCGGTCTTGGTGCCATCTCGTGGCTGACGATGGCGCGCATCGTTCGCGGACAGGTGCTGACGTTGCGGACGCGGGCATTCGTCGAGGCCAGCAGGACATTGGGCGCGGGCACACCACGGATTTTGTTTTGCCACATCATCCCGAACATCTTCGGCGTGGTCATTACCTACCTCGCGCTCACGATGCCGGCGATCATCCTTTACGAATCGTTCTTGAGCTTCCTCGGACTCGGCGTCGAGCCGCCGATGGCGAGCTGGGGCACGCTGATTGCGGAAGGCGTCGGACAGATCAATCCCGTCCGTGTTTATTGGTGGCTGATCGTGTTTCCCGGTGGGGTGTTGGTAACGACATTGCTGGCGCTGAACTTTCTCGGCGACGGCCTGCGCGATGCATGGGATGTGAAAGCAAAATAATTCCGCTTCAACAGGAGCAAACGGAGGGAACAGAGATTAAAATTGAGCCTCCGTTTCCTCCGTTTGCTCCTGTTCAATTGGTTTATTTCACTCCGCCCAAATAATCCTGAATCCGCCATTGCAAAAACGGTGAACAATGCCGCGTCGTCGCCTTGTTGCGTAACGACCAATAAGCATTGAAATCGTGTTTCAGTTTCCGCAACTCATGGACTCCTTGCCTGGCCAACCGCTTTGCCTCTGATTTTTTCCCGGCTGCAATCGTCTGCTGCCACAACATGAACTTGCATGATTGCTCTGCCATCTGCGCCGCCAGATCCAACTCGCGCGCCAGAATTTTTCCTGAATCTGAACCTGGTTTAGCGTGTGACAAAATTGCCCGCTGTTTCTGGATTTCTTTCAACGCGGCGAGGATTTTCTTGGCGGGGATTTTGGCAAACCACTTCAATCCGTTCCGGCAAAACAGTTCGCGGTCTTCCGGCTTGGGGGCGGCGATGACCGTGCCGAGCGGCGTCTCGTTCAACGCCTTCACGCCGAGTTTTTGATGCGCAAATCCAAGTTTGAATCCTGCACTGGCAATCTTGCCGGCCGGGTCATCAAACACGTCGCGGCTCAAGACCGCCAGAAGAGATCTTTCGTCCAATGCCTTTGAATTCCACGCCAGGGCCGCGCCCGCGGCGAACAAAGGCCAGCTCACGGCCAGCGGTTGCGGATGTCCTCCGTCGCCCCAATCGGTGTTGAGAAAACCAAGGGCGCCAAACTTTTTGCCAGCCCTGGCGGCGGCGCGCAGATTGGCCAGCGCATTGTCGTGTTTGCCGATGATGGTCTGCCAGGTCGAAGTGCCGGGACAGACGTAGAACGGAATCTTTGCCTTGGTGAATTGCGCCGCTTCCTTTGCGAACGGATGGTCCGGTTCGTACCCCCAGTTCAGCGCGATGAGGTTTGGAGCGCCGGTCTCCGACCGGGCGTGTTTCGGCAATCGTAAGGAACTCGCCGGGTCGGAGACCGGCGCTCCGAGCACCGCCAGTTCCGGGAGAAGCTTCGGGTATTTCAAAACAATGTCGCCCCAGAACATCATCTTCTTTTTGCGGCCCGCGACTTTGTGCTGAAGTTTTTTCAGAAAATCAAAATAGACATGACCTTTGCCCTTTGTCTCACAAATCTTTTTGCTCTGGCCTTTGCCCAGATCCCAGGTCTCGTCACCGCCGATGTTGAAGAAGTGGCTGGAAAAGTTCGGCAACAGTTCATCGTAAAGCTCGCGCAAAAAGGGCAGAGTGCCGGGATGATTTGGAGCGAGCGTGGTCGGCCGGCGGAGAAAATCTTTCGTTTCCGCTTCATAGGGCTCGGAAAGTTCGCCCAGCTTTTTCAGGCGCGGGTCTTCGAGAAAATAACGCAGGTGGCCGAAGGAATTCTGGTTCGGCACAAGGTCGATGCCGAGTTCGCGGCAGCGCGCGTCGAGGACTTGAATTTCTTTGGCCGTGAGCGCACCCCAGCTCTGCCAGACCGATTTGTATTTCCGGTAGGCAAACGTGTGTTCGGTGTAAAGTTGCAGCTCGTTGATCTTAAAATCGGAAAGTTTTTCAGCGAGGTTGAGAAGGGTTTCCAGCTTCGGCACGCGGCCGCGCGAGATGTCGAGCATCACGCCGCGCCGCGCAAAGCCCGGCCAGTCGCGGATTTTCAGGCAGGGCAGACGCCGTCCGTATTCGCGCAGCAATTGGCGCAACGTCGCCGAGGCCGCGCGCAGACCAGGCGTATCGCGGAATTCAATCTGCACGCCGCTATGGTCAATCGTGAGCGCGTAGCCCTCCGGTTGCGCAGGCGCGGCTTGAGTGCGGATGACTCTGATCGCGCCGAGCGGCTTATGTTTCGGCAGCGTGAAGGTGCCGCGAAGAATTTTCAGCGAGCGAGGGCAGGGGAGCAGGTTCAATTGGGAACGGTTCGACATCGGCCTTTAATTAGCCACAGATCGGGCACGGATTAAACACGGAAATGTTTTAACCGCGAATCAGAATGTCAAGCAACCGGATCGTTGGCGCGTTTAGCAAGAAGATTGGCGCGTTCTGCTAGTGACGAAATTCTCCGCTCGGCATACTGTGAAACCATGACTGCTGTCAAAATCCCGACGGTGCGCGGAGAAGCGCTGGATCAGCCTCCGTTTCGTTGGGCATCGCATGGCACGAGCCCGGCAACGAATATATCATCTGACTTCAGCCCAATTAATCTATGAGCGATCGCCTGCGAATCTCCCGCACCTGGGCACAGCGGTTCGAAGACCATAAGATTGCGTTGCCGACATTACTTCGACGCGCAGGATTGCCGCCGGGCCTTTTCCGCCAGGAAAAAGTCTATGTCACGACGGCTGAAGTCTTCGCCCTTTGGCGGAGCGTTGGCGAGTTGAGTCCAGATCCGGGCATTGGCTTAAAGTTAGGCGCAGAGCAACGATTAGAGCGGTCCCACCCGGCTGCGATTGCCGTCATTTGCAGCCGGACCTTTAGAGATGCTCTAGAACGTCTGGGCCGATACAAACAATTGACGTGCCCGGAAGAGATTCGTGTCCGCAGCAAAGCGGAAGAAACCGCAGTGGAGTTCTTCTACGTAGAAGCGAAGGAACCCCAACCCGATATGCTGGTCGATATGGTGTTGTCATGGATTCTTGGCGTGGGTCGCCGGGGCACTGACGGCCAAATCGCCCCGCTTAGGTTGGAACTGATGCGTGATGTGCAACATCGCGAATTGTTGGAAACCCATTTTGGCTGTCGTGTGCGTTTCAAGGCTGACCGCAACGCTCTGGTGTTTCGCAGTAGTGATCTCGACCGCCCGTTTGTGACTCATAACGACGAATTGCTGGCGATGATCGGAACACAGTTGGACTCCGAACTGGAAGCCCGGAACATGAGAATGAATGTCGGCGAACACGTGAAGAACGCCCTCAGGCGATCCCTGGCCGGAAAGCGTCCGACGCTGGAAGATGTCGCGAAAGAACTTGGCTTGGGCACGCGCACGCTTCAGCGCCGGCTTACCGACGCGGGCCTCACTTTTCAACAGCTCGTTGAAGATACTCGCCGCGAACTTGCCTGCCATTATCTGAAACAAAGCGCCGTCGAATTAAACGAAGCCGCCTTCTTGCTGGGCTTTGAAGACTCCAATTCGTTCTTTCGTGCCTTTCAAGTATGGGAAGGAACTTCGCCGGGCGAATGGCGGACTCAACATTGTGCCGCAGTCGGAGCGTAGCACTGATTGGCAGAATTAAGAACCACAATGGAAGAGAGAAATCTTGGAAACAAGCATTTGAAAGTTTCAGCAATCGGCCTCGGCTGCATGGGACTCAGCCATGGCTACGGGCCTGCCACTGAAAAGCAGCAAGCCATAGCGGTGATCCACGCAGCCGTTGAACACGGCGTGACATTCTTCGATACCGCAGAATCATACGGCCCGTTCACAAACGAAGAACTCGTAGGTGAGGCACTCGCGCCGCATCGCAAGCAGGTGGTGATTGCAACGAAGTTCGGTTTTGACATCTCGCCCGCGGGGCAGCGGCGTAGCGGGCTTAACAGCCGACCGGAGCATATCAAGCAGGTTGCTGAAGCGTCGCTCAAACGTCTCAAAACCGACGCCATCGATCTCTTCTATCAGCACCGTGTCGATCCAGATGTGCCAATCGAGGATGTCGCGGGCTCAGTGAAGGAACTGATTCAGGCCGGGAAGGTGAGGCACTTCGGCCTCTCTGAGGCCGCAGCCACCACTATTCGTCGCGCACACGCGGTCCAGCCGATCACAGCAGTCCAGAGCGAGTATTCGATATGGACGAGAGACCCCGAACCAGAGGTGCTTCCAATCTGCGAGGAATTGGGTATTGGTTTTGTTCCCTGGAGCCCGCTTGGACAAGGATTCTTGACGGGGAAGATTGATGCCTCGACGAAATTTGAAAGCACGGATTTCCGAGCAATATTTCCTCGATTCACCGAGGACGCTCGTAATGCCAACCTGGCGTTGGTGGATCTGCTGAAGCAGATTGCCCAGCGGAAGGATGCCAGCCCCGCACAAGTCGCACTGGCGTGGCTGCTGGCACAGAAGCCCTGGATCGTTCCGATTCCCGGAACGACAAAGATTCATCGGCTGGAGGATAACATCGCCTCCGCTTCGCTTGAGCTGACGTCGGAGGATCTTGAGGAGATCAATACGGCAGCTTCCAAGATCCCAATTCAAGGCGAACGTCTTCCAGAATCCATCCTGAAAATGTCTTACCGTTGAAGGAGCAAATTATATGAACAAAAGCAATCGCAATTTTTTTATCGGACTCTGCGTGATTGCAAACGCCCTCCTGACTTCAGCAAGCGCACAAGAAACCAACCGGACTGTCAATGCTGCCCCGGTCACGGCGCCGACAGTTCACACCAAGGCCGGAATCGTGCGCGGCGTGACCGAAAGGGAAGTCTCCATGTTCAAAGGGATTCCCTACGCTGCGGCTCCGGTCGGCGCCTTTCGCTGGCGCCCGCCGCAACCCTTGCCCGCGTGGGAGGGAGTGCGTGATGCCAGCAAGTTTGGCGCAGATTGTGCGCACGCAGGATGGCCCCGCGGTTCTGGATCAATTGCGGATGGCTCGTCGGAAGATTGCCTGTTCATTAATGTGTGGCGACCGTCCAGAGCCTCGCCTGGGGCAAAACTGCCGGTGATGGTGTGGATCCATGGTGGTGCCTTCGTGTTCGGCAGCGGCGCCCTGCCAGACTCTTCCAGTGTTCAATTCGCCAAGCAAGGTATCATCCTGGTCGCCTTTAACTACCGTCTAGGACGCCTTGGCTTCTTCGCGTTTCCCGCACTCAGCCGCGAGTATCCAGAAAAACTCCAAGGCAACTACGCTTACATGGACCAGATTGCCGCCCTCAAGTGGGTGCAGCAGAACATCGCCGCGTTTGGTGGTGATCCGAAAAATGTTACCATCTTCGGCGAATCCGCTGGCGGGGTCTCCGTGCATACCCTCCTAACCTCACCGCTTTCACGTGGCCTTTTCCAAAAAGCCATCAGTGAGTCCGGTGGGGGCCGGGACGGCGTCCTCACCGGGAGGCCGATGACTAAAGACGCTGCCGATCCAAACTATCCGGTGTCTGCCGAGACAATCGGTATAAACTTCGCACGCAAGCATAAGATCGAGGGAATGGATGCGACCGCACTGGCTAAACTGCGCGGCCTGAGCGTTGCGGAAATTGTGGATGGAGGTCAGGAAAGCGATGGCCCCGGTGGTCCCTCCATTTATTCGGGTCCGATTCTCGACGGTAAGCTGGTAGTTCAGACGGCACAGAGCGCATACGAGGCGGGCACGCAGGCACAGGTTCCGCTCATCATCGGGTCGAATAGTGCGGAAGTGTCGGCTGGCTTTGTCAATGCCAGTTCCAAGGACGAACTACTGTCTCTCTTCGGGAGCCTGAGGGACCAAGCGATTGCGGCCTATGATCCTGATGGAACCAATGAATTCGCCAAAATGCTCACGATGGTCAACACCGACAAGGTATGGGCGGAGCCGGCCCGGTTCACCGCGAGGGCTTTTGTCGCCAAGGGCCAACCGGCCTACCTATATCGCTTCTCCTACGTCCCCGCCGCAATGCAACAGATAATGCGGTATGGTGCACCGCACGGATCCGAAATCCCTTATGTGTTCGGCAATCCTACAGGGAGAAATGGAGCTACCGTGACACCCCAGGACCAAGAGGTCGCCAAAATCATGAACACCTATTGGGCGAACTTCGCCAAGACCGGTGACCCTAATGGTAACGGACTGCCGAAATGGCCGCGCTACAATCCCAAAAGCGACGAGATCTTTGATTTCCAGCCCGACGGTTCGCCGGTCGCCGTCCTTGACCCCCGGAAAGCACGGCTGGATGTGACGGAGTTGGCCTTCAAGGCGGCGAAGGCACGGTAGACCGCAGGAACATCAGAAAATTCCTATAAGCGTAGTTCAGTTAAACCAATAAAAAACCAACAAAGATCATGAAAACAACATTTATCGTATTGAGCCTGTTTTTCGCGGGCCTGCAGCTATCGCATGCTCAAGCTAAATTACCAAATTCAGCAACCACAACCTTTACCAAAGAGGAACAGGAAATCCTTGATCTTTCAAAAACCAAATGGACATGGATGTCAGACAAAAATGTAGAGTCTTTAAATGGGCTGTTTGCAGAAAACTCTGTGTTTGTGCATATGGGGGGTAGCTGGGGGGAAAAACAGGAGTTAGATACCATTAAAGGTGGCATGATTTGGTATAAAAAAGCAGAGATCTACTCTGCCTCAGTGAATATATTTGGCAACACGGCGATCTTGTTAAACGACATTGACTTGGTGGCGATGGTTGGTGGACGCGAAGCCATCAATCCTTTTATGGTAACTGAGGTATATATCAAAGAGGACGGCAAATGGAAGATGGTCTCGCTCACCTTCTCACATCTGATGAGGCCACTTAAATTGAATAACAACAATAATCCGCCGCAGCAGCAACACTGACACCAGTCTGCACTTATGAACCGACGTAACCTTTTAAAATCTGGCTTGACGCTAACCATGTTGGTCATGACTGGAGCATGCGCAAGCAGGGCACAACGAGCGATCACTGGCTCGACGAGTTCTACTGGTGGTTGGAAGCGCAAGGGCTGACGCGTCCAGCCAGGTAATCGATCACCTCAACATGCACCTTTTGAGAAAGTCATCCGGCTCGCAAAAACTTCCTGGCAGGTGACACGAACTTTTCGGCACGGGGCACGGACTTCTCGATCGCTCACGCGAAGTTTTAATCGGATTGCAAAAGCTTTTCTAGAGGACGCTTTAACTTTTTGAAAGCTTACGCCTCAAAAACAATTTTACTTCGCAATCATTCCTGCCTGTCTTGCATAATTGAAAATGCCACCGGCATCCACCACGGGGCGCACATCGCCAAGCGGTTTGAAATGATACACCTTGCCGGTGGCCTGGACGGTGACGGTCGCGGCGTCGAGGTCAACGGTCACGACGTCGCCGGTCTTGAGTGTGTCGCAGAGGCGTTCGGTGATTTCGCACGGATAAAGTTCGCCGGTGGCGACACAGTTGCGGAAGAAGATGCGCGCGAAACTTTCGGCGAGCACGAGCTGGCAGTTGGCGGAACCCATCGCGATGGGTGCGTGCTCGCGTGAGCTGCCGCAGCCGAAATTTTTCCCGCCGACGACGATGGGATAATCGCTGTCGAGCTGACCTTCCTTGACGTAGCGGATCGGATAAAGCGATTTGGGCAGGCCGTCGAGGGCGTAGCTGCCGAGCTTCTCGTATTCCTCGGGAATGGTCGGCACGAGGTTCAGAAATTGCGCGGAGATGATCTGGTCGGTGTCAATATTGTCGCGCACGACATAAACGGGGCCGGTAAATACACTTTGCATGAGGCCAATGTGCCGCGCCTGGCGGGAATTTTCAATCAGATTTCAACGATTCAAGGAGGCTTCAACCTTGCCGCAGGCGGTAGGATTTCTATAATCCGTCCGTGCTCGACATCAAATTGATTCGCGAAAAGACGGATTTTGTCCGCGCCCGGCTCGCGCTGCGCGGGGCAGGGGACGAGAAGCTCATTGAACAAATTTTGGCAGCCGATGAACAGCGGCGGACGATTCTCACGGAGGTTGAATCGCTCAAATCCCAGCGCAACCGCGTGTCCAAGGAGATCGGCGCGTTGATGGGGCAGAAAAAACTGGCCGAGGCTGAGGCGAAAAAAATCGAGACGCGCGATTTGGGCGACAAGATTGCCGAACTGGACAAGCTCACGAACAAGGCCGATGCCGAGCGCGACGCGTTGATGCTGCGGCTGCCGAATCTGCCGCATGAATCAGTGCCGCCGGGCAAAACGGCGGAGGATAATCCCGAAATCCGCGTTCATGGCGGCAAGCCGGAGTTTGCCTTCAAAGCGAAGTCGCATGTGGAATTGTGCGAGTCGCTCAAGCTGGTGGATTTCGCGCGGGCGGCCAAACTGTCGGGCAGCGGTTTTCTGCTCTACACGAACTGGGGCGCGCGGCTGGAGCGGGCATTGATTTCATTCCTGCTCGATCTGCACATTACGGAGCACGGTTACACGGAAGTTTCGCCGCCGCTCATGGTCGGTGAGCAATGTCTGGTCGGCGTGGGCCAATTCCCGAAATTCAAAGACCAGTATTACGGCGTGGCCGAAGGCGACGACGCAAAAAATCTCGGCAAACTTTATCTGATTCCCACCGCGGAAACGCCGGTGGCGAACATCCATCGCGAGGAAATATTGGCCGAGCGCCAGCTCCCCATCCGTTACTGCGCTTACACGCCGTGCTTTCGCGGCGAGGCGGGCGCGGCGGGCGTTGGCACGCGCGGCATGATCCGCGTGCATCAATTTGACAAGGTTGAGCTGATCAAAATCGTGAAGCCGGAGACCGGCTACGACGAGCTGGAAAAGATGGTTGGTAATGCGGAAAAAGTTTTGCAGCTGCTCGGCCTGCATTACCGCGTCATCATGCTGTGCACCGGAGACATGGGCTTTGGCAGCGCGAAGACTTACGACATCGAAGTCTGGGCGCCAGGGCAGGGGAGCTATCTCGAAGTTTCCAGCTGTTCGAACTGCGAAGATTTCCAGTCGCGCCGGATGAATCTGCGTTTCAAAACGGAGACGGGCGAAAATAAATTTCCCCATATCCTGAATGGCAGCGGCACGGCGCTGGCGCGGCTGTTTGTGGCGCTGATTGAAACACATCAGCAGGCGGATGGGAGCGTGAATATTCCAGCGCCATTGCAACTGTATTTGAAGACTGATAAAATCACCGCCGGATGAATTTCCAACCCGAATCGTCACGAATGAATGTGTCCCTTGGATTTCATTCGGCCGTTTCGGGTTTGGCGCTTTTCAATCGTGGTTAACCCATGAACATCTTATTCGCCAGCAGCGAAGTTCATCCGTTCTCCAAAACCGGCGGCCTGGCTGACATGGTGGGCGCGCTCGGCAAGACGCTCGCCCAAATGGGCCACGCCGTGCATATCATCACGCCGTTGTATCGCGGCATCCATGAGAAATTTCCGCAACTGCGCCGCGTTGACTGGCAGTTCAATCTTCCGTTGGGGGCGAAGTGGGAGCAGGGGGCACTGTGGTCGCTGGAACCTGAAAAAGGGCTGACGATGTATTTCGTGGAGCATCCAGGTTTTTTTGATCGCCGGGGAATTTATTTCGAAAACAACATCAGCTATGCCGACAATGCGGAACGGTTCATTTTTTTCTCCAAGTGCGTGGTGAATCTGGCGCGCTATTCGACGTGGCAGCCGGACATCATTCACGTTCATGACTGGCAGGCGGCGCTCGTGCCGGCGTTGATGCTGCAACAAAAACGCGCTGAAGGCTGGGGAAATCCGCCGCCGACCTGCCTGACGATCCACAATCTGGCTTATCAAGGCGCCTTCCCGGGTGGCGCCTTTGCGCTGACGAACCTGCCCCCGGATTTTTTCACGCCGGACACGACGGAATATTACGGGCAGCTAAACTGCCTCAAGGCGGGGATCATTTTTGCCGACGTCATCACGACGGTCAGTCCGCGTTACGCACGCGAGATCGCCACCGAGTCGCTGGGCTGCGGCCTCGATGACCGGTTGCGCCAGCGCCGGAAGCAGCTGTTCGGAATCCTCAATGGTGTGGATTACAGCGAATGGAACACAACCAGGAATTCATTTCTGCCCCACACATATTCAGTCAAACAGCTGGCCGGAAAAGCGGCCAACAAGCTGGCCTTGCAAAAAGAACTTGGCTTGCCGGAACGTCACGATGCCCCGCTGTTTGGAACCATTTCGCGTCTGGCCGAACAAAAAGGCGTGGACATCGAACTGGGCGCACTGGAGGAGATGTTGCGGGCAGACATTCAATTCGTGTTGCTGGGTTGTGGTTCGGCGGCCTTCGAAAAAGGCTACCAAAAGCTTGCGCTACGGTTTCCCGGCAAGGTTGCCGTGCGGCTGGGCTATAGCGAAGGCCTGGCGCATCGCATTGAGGCGGCATGTGATTTTTATCTCATGCCATCCCTTTTTGAACCGTGCGGATTGAACCAGATGTATAGCCTGCGCTATGGCGCGATACCGGTCGTCCGCGCCACCGGCGGCCTTGATGACAGCGTGATTGATTATACTCAGGACACGCTCCGGGCCAATGGTATCAAGTTTCAGGAATACTCCGCCCGCGCCTTGGCCAAGGCCATCCGCAAAGCCTTGGCGGTTTACGGGCAGCCGGAATTATTCCGCAGGTTCCGCCAAAACGCGATGCAGTCGGATTTCTCCTGGAATCAAACCGTTGGCGAATATCTGAAGGTTTACGCCGTCGCAAAAGGCAATCAAATCAGTTAGCTTGGCCAGCACATTGATTAGATATAACAAACATTGTTCATCTATTAATAAGGCGGCAGCGCTCAGAATTTTATTGGTCCCGGTCAGGTTCAGAATTGGTTAATGTAAAACCGGTTGTTTCATTCTTGACGGTTGACCTAAATACATTCTATTGTCAGGTGTAAGGGTTTCCCTGATTGACAATAAATAAATATTCAAGATTTGCCCGTTGTATAATCTTGACAGCGACAATGAACAAACTAAAAAGTCCCGATGCTCTAATCAGTGCATTTCCGTCCAAGTCATTGCTTGCCGATGATTTCTGGACAATTCACGGAGTCCGGTGAAAGTTTAGCCAACCTAAAGGAATATTATGACACTTACTAAACGCGACCTTGTTATCCGCATCAGTGACGAGACAGACCTCGGCCAGCAGCAGGTTTTTGATGTGGTGCAGAAAACCCTCGACTATATCACTGAGTCGCTTGCCAAAGGCGATAAGGTGGAGCTTCGAAACTTTGGGGTCTTCGAAGTCAAAGTGCGCAAGGCCCGCGTCGGGCGCAATCCCAACAAACCGGAGACCGATGTGCCGATCCCTGCCCGCTCCATGGTCAAGTTCAAGGCCGGCAAGGAAATGCGGGCCGAAGTTTTGAAGCTGCCCGCTTAACAGCCGGCGCCAAACGTCACGTCCAGGCAAATCGGAAAAAGGATTTTCCGATTTGCTGTTTTCCTAATCACAAATCTTCCATACCATTTTGGCATGGATCGATTACCCGGTTTTCGCGACTTTTATCCCGAACCGCTCCCGCATCAGGACGTGTGGAGCGCCGACGCCCGTCAGCACATTTTCGACAAATGGCGCGGAACCGCCCGTCGCTATGGCTTCCGGGAATATGACGGCCCGCCCCTCGAACCGCTGGAACTGTTCACCACCAAGAGCGGCGAAGAGATTGTCGGCCAGCTCTACAACTTTGTGGACAAGGGGGAACGCGCCATTTCGTTGCGGCCCGAAATGACCCCTACCCTGGCGCGCATGGTCGCCGCGCACGAACGCAATTATAAGAAACCCATCAAGTGGTTCGCGCTTCCGCAACTGTTCCGCTACGAACGCCAGCAGAAAGGCCGCCTACGCGAACATTTTCAATTCAACGCCGACATTCTCGGCGAGACCGATCCGGCGGCGGACGCGGAATTGATCGCGCTGCTCATTGATACGCTGCGTTCCTTTGGCCTGACCAGTGAGGATTTCGTCATCCGTTTGAGCAGCCGCAACGCATGGCATGATTTCTTCAAGCACGGCGGCGGCGACATGGCGCATGAATACGCCTTTTACCAGATCGTGGACAAGCTGGAACGCGAAGCTCCGGAACAAAGTGACGAGAAACTTCGTGCCCTCGGATTTTCCCTCGAAACCGTCAACGCCTTCATTGAAAAAGGCACGCCGACGATTGAACTGCAAAGCATCCTCGACAATCTGGCCGCGCGCGGCCTGCGCGAATTTGTGAAGATTGATTACCGCGTCATTCGCGGCCTGGCCTATTACACCGGTGTCGTGTTTGAAGCGTTCGATCGCAAGGGCGAATTCCGCGCGATCGCCGGCGGCGGGCGTTACGACAATCTGGTGAAACTCATCAGCGGCGGCAAAGTAAGCCTGCCCGCGCTCGGTTTCGGCATGGGCGATGTGGTGCTGCTCGAACTGCTCAAAGAGCGGAAGCTGCTGCCGCAGTTCGACGCAAACGTGGACGTTTACGTTTTGATCGAAGACGAAGCCCTGCGAGCGCCGTCGCTGAAACTGATCCAGGATCTCCGCACACGAGGCTTTGTCGTGGAATATTCCTTCACCGCCGCCAAATCGGACAAGCAATTCAAGCGTGCGCAGGAATTGAAGACCGCGTTCACCGCCAAACTGGAAAGCGAATCCTATGTGCGCATCCGCAACCTGAAATCACGCGCCGAGGTGGTTGCCGGCGCCGGCGATGTGGCGAATCACCTGGTGTTCAAGTCGAACGCCTGATGATCCGCCAGACCAGCAAAAAAGGCGGGGCTTTCGCCCCGCCTTCGTGAAATGGATTCCAAAAATTACTTGGCCGGTGCCGCTTCCACCTTTTTCTGTTTTTCATTCACCAGCGTCGCGCCCTTGCCGAGACGTTTGCGGAGATAGGTCAGTTTCGCGCGGCGGACCTGGCCGTGACGCTCCACTTCAATCTTGTCCACCCGCGGTGAGTGCAGCGGAAACACGCGTTCCACACCTTCGCCGTAGCTGATGCGGCGCACGCTGAACGTCTCGTTCAAACCGTGTCCGCGTTTGCCGATGACGACGCCCGCGAAAACCTGGATGCGTTCCTTGTCGCCTTCGACCACTTTGGTGTGCACTTTGACCGAGTCGCCGACGCCGAATTTCGCGTCGTCTTTGCGATATTGTTCCGATTCAATTTTTTCTTGTAATGCCTGGTTCATAAAGTCATTTGCATGACGGCCACCATGACCGCCAAAATTATTTTAACAAATCCGGTCGCTGCTTTTCCGTCTGCAACTTCGCCTGTTCGCGCCGCCATTTCTCAATCTCGGCGTGGTTGCCGGACAACAGCACGTCGGGAACTCTCATCCCGCGAAATTCCGCCGGCCGCGTGTATTGCGGATATTCCAGCAGCCCGTGGCTGAAGGATTCATCGTGCGAACTTTCATCGTCGCCCAAAACCCCGGGCAGCAACCGCGTCACCGCGTCGATCACCACCATCGCGGGCAGCGCGCCATTGGTCAGCACATAATCGCCGATGGACAACTCGTCGTCCGCCAGCGCCTCGCGCACGCGCTCGTCAAAACCTTCGTAACTGCCGCAGACCAGAAGCAGATCTTCCTGCTGCGCCAGCGCGCGCGCGATGGCCTGGTCAAACTTCCGCCCCGACGGCGACAACAAAATCACGCGCGTCTTTTCGCGCTGCAAACTTTCAATCGCTTCAAACAGCGGTTCCGGTTTCAACAGCATTCCCGGTCCGCCGCCAAAGGGCCGGTCATCCACCGTCTTGTGCCGGTCATGCGTCCAGTCGCGCAACTGGTGAATTTTCAAATCCAGCAATCCCGACTGGCGCGCCCGGTTCACGATGCTTTCGTCGAGCGGCCCGGCGAACATCGCCGGAAACAAAGTGAGCACATCAATTTTCATTAGTCCGTAGCCAGCAGTTTGATGGTCAGCAGTTGAAAATCGCCCTCCTGCTGCCACTGTCGACTGACTACCGGCTGTCTTCGACGATTTCCACCGAGCAGCGCAGGCCTTTCTTCGCGCTGCCGGCAAGCAGCAAAGAGCGGATGGCATTGATGGTTATGCCCTGCCGCCCGATGATCTTGCCCACGTCCTGCGGGTCGAGGCGCAGTTCATAAACCGTCGTGCCGGCGCGCTCCACCGGCGTGACCGTCACCGCGCCGGGATTCTGGACGAGGCCTTTGACGACATATTCCAAGAACGCCTGCATTGCGGAAAAACAGTTAGGCCGCCGCAGGAACCGCCTTGCCCGCTTTCTTGATGAAGCTGGCGACGGTGTCGCTCGGTTGGGCGCCCTTGCTGATCCAGTATTGGGCGCGGTCGAGCTTGAGGGTGAAATTATCGCCCTGCTTGAGCGGTTGATACACGCCGATTTCCTCGATGAACTTGCCATCGCGGGGGCTGCGGCCGTCGGCTACTACAATGCGAAACACCGGGGCGTTCTTCGTCCCGACGCGCTTCATGCGAATTTTTACTGCCATAAGTTTTTCAAAAGAGCGCGAAAATTATCAGTTGCAGCGCATTTAGCAAGCCTTGTTTTAACAAAACGTCGCTTGCCGAGGGGCGCAATCGCTGGTTTCCTAGCGGCGTGAGCATTCCCTACGAGGAAATCCTGGACGGCAACCCGTTGCCGCGGTCCGCACCCGGCATCCGCCACGAGCAGATTTGCGGGCGGCTGCACGCGGCAATGGCGGCCAGCGTGGCCAATATCGGCAGCACGCAATTGCTGGCGCCACGCACGAAAATCCAGGTGTCCCGCTCCACCACCATCTGTCCCGACCTGGCGCTGATCACCGCGGCCACCGGCAAACTCTGGCTGGCCGTGGAGATCGTCCACACCGGCGATCATCACGCCGACACGGTCATCAAAAAAGAAATCTACGAAACCGTCCGCGTGCCACGGTTGTGGATGGTGGACCCGCGCTACGACAACGTGGAGATCTATCACAGCACGGAATTCGGGCTGGTGTTGAAAGGGATTCTGGCCGGGAGCGAGGTGCTGGCGGAAAAACTGGTGCCGGAATTTCAATTTGTCATCGCCGAACTCTTCGCCACGCCTCCGGTGGCATAGCCCCGCACTTTTTTGGCCGGTTTTCGCTTGAACGGGATATTCCATCCGGCGGTCTAAATTTCGAAAGGTAGAAATCCAAACATATGAAAACGATCAAATTAATCGCGGTTGTCGCCGCCGGTTTTTTGGTGGCGGGATTCAATCTGCTGGCGGAGGACGCCGGCAAGGAAACCACCATCACGGGAAGCATGGTGTGCGGGAAATGCGTGCTCCATGAAACCAAATCCTGCCAGAACGTCGTCCAGGTCATGAAGGACGGGAAAACCGTCAATTATTATCTGACTCAAAACGACATCAGCAAATCGCAGCACGAAGCGATTTGCGGCGGCTCGTCGGAAAAAGTGACCGTCACCGGCACGGTAAAAGAAACCGGCGGCAAGGAAATGTTCACGGCCTCCAAGATTGAAGTGTTGAAATAGATTTCGTCATCACCCACTGCCGCCGCCGGATTTTTCCGGCGGCAGTTAAGTTAAAGTCTGCCTGACATGGCGCAGTCACCTTCAACCGCCGCCGTCAGAATTCACTTCTGGCGGCGGTTGAATTTTACACAGTCTTCATATTTCACGCCGTCGCCGCCGAAGATGTCCAGCGCCGAACCGATGGTCAGATTCACCCTCCCCTGCCCTAATCGCGTGACGGTCTCGAGATCAGACAGTGAATTCGCGCCGCCCGCGTAAGTCATCGGAATGGGTGACCATTGGCCGAGCTTCTCCACCAGCTCGCCGTCGATGCCGCGGCACAGCCCTTCCACATCCACGGCGTGGATCAGAAATTCCGCGCAGCAGCCGGAAAACTTCTGGAGCGTTTCCGCGTTGACCGCCAGCCCGGTAAATTTCTGCCAGCGATCGGTGACGACGAAATAATCCTCCCCGCGTTTGCGGCAGCTCAAGTCCAACACGAGGTGTTCTTTGCCGATGGCCTTGACCAGTTCGCCGAGCCGTTCCCAATCCACCCGCCCTTCGCGAAAAACCCAGCTCGTGACGATGACGTGCGAGGCCCCGGCCTCCAGCCAGTCGCGGGCGTTCTGAGCATTGACGCCGCCGCCGATGTGCATCCCGTCTGGAAACACCCCGAGCGCCGCCCGCGCTGCGCTTTCGTTTCCAGCGCCAAGCATGATGACATGGCCGCCGTTGAGCCCGTCGCGTTTGTAAAGTTCAGCGAACCAGGCAGCGGATTTCTCGGAAACAAAATTGGTGCGCAACCCGGAATCGCCGAGCGTGCCGCCGACGATTTGCTTCACTTTGCCTTCATGCAGGTCAATGCAGGGACGAAACATGCATTCAGGCTAGATTCGGGGGGCGGAAGTTCAAAGAATAAAGTTCAGGCGGTTTTCCCGCCCACAGATTGCATCAGAAGACTTTGCCAACCGGCGCGCATTATCCTATAAACCACTCATGGCTTGAACAGCCATGACAATTCGCAAATGTCCATGATCATCGCAGATTACAAACCGGCCAATTTTTTTGTGCAAAGCACAACTGCTGCGTGGCGGAAGGCGGTGCTGTTTGGCGTGGCTTACTTTTTCTGCGCTGAGGCTAGCACTTATTTTTCAACGCGCGGCGGAACATTTCTGACCTTCTGGCTTCCGGCCGGTTTATTTCTGGGCGTGCTGCTCCTGAATCGCACACGCGACTGGCCATGGCTGGTGCTGGCAGTGCTTCCAGCCAATCTGCTCTTCGATCATTTTTACGGAACAAGATTCCTCATGATCCTTGCTTTCTACTGCAGCAACACGATTCAGGCTGTCACCGGCGCGTGGCTGGTGCGTCGGTTTGTGGCGGAACGGCCAAGGTTGGCCACGCTCAAGGAATTTTTCGGACTGGTCGGCTTTGCCGCGATTTTCAGCGCGATGTTGGGCGCGGTCATCACCGCGGAAGCGCTGGTTTATTTTGGCTTGAGCCAGTCGTTCGAGCAATCGTGGAAAGTCTTGTGGGGCAGCAACGCGATGGCGGTCCTGGTGTTGACGCCGTTCCTGCTGGCGTGGTTTTCAAAACCGGGTGGCACGCGCAATCGTGTTGAGCCACCGAAAAGATTTGCCGAGGCGTTAGTGCTGCTGGTGTCCGTGGTCATTTATGCATCGCTCCTGATAGTTTGGGGCCGGGGAATCATGTCCACGCACCGGGCCATGGCGATTCCACTGTTGCTTTGGGCCGGGCTGCGGTTTGGTTTGCGCGGTGCGACGGCCGTCACGCTGTTCTTCTCGCTGACAATGGCCTTCTGCACCGCGCAATTTTCCATCGGCCTCGCACCGGCGCAGGCTGAGTCGGGCGACTATGTCTTTCCGATGCAGATCGTACTGGCGATGGCGAGTCTGGTCGCATTGATTCCAGCCATCGTCATCGGCGAGCGCAACCGCACCCTGACGGAATTGCGCGAGGGCGAGGAGCGTTTCAAGAACCTGGCGGCGGCGGCGTTTGAGGGCATCTGCATCAGTGAGCATGGCCGGATTCTGGATGCGAACGATCAATTCGTCCGGATGTTTGGTTATTCGCGCGACGAACTTATTGGAATGAAAATCATCAATCTGGCTGCGCCTGCGTCCCGTTCCATCGTGGCGGAAGCCATCCGCGAAAATCGCGAATCGATTTATAGTCACGAGTTGTTGCGCAAAGACGGGAGTTTATTTTACGCCGAGGCGCAGGCCAGGATGGTTCACGCCGGCAATCGCACGCTGCGCATGACGGCGGTGCGGGACGTCACGGAACGCAAGCTCGCCGAGGAGGCGTTGCGGGAAAGCGAACTCCAGCGGGTCAAGGCCGGCCAGCGGGAGCAGGAGGCGCGCATCAAATACACCCTGCAACTCATTGCTTCCCAGGAAGCCGAACGCGCCCGCATCGCGGCCGAATTGCACGACAGTCTCGGCCAGAATCTGTTGCTGATCCGAAACCGCACCCAGCTGGTGCTCGGCCACGAGGCTCCCGCCGCCGATTTGCGCGAACAATTGACAGGCATCAGTGAGCTTGCCACCCAGGCCATCACCGAGGTCCGCCGGATTTCGCAGGATCTGCATCCGCCGCAGCTCGACCATCTGGGACTGACCCGCGCGCTCGAGGCGATGATCGACAACACCGCCAAGGCCAGCGGCATCGTTTTTGAGCGCAGGTTCGACCCGGTGGACGATATTTTCCCACAGGATGCCGCCCTGAACGTTTACCGGATTGTGCAGGAAAGTTTGAACAACATCCTCAAGCATGCGCGCGCCCGCCGCGTGCAAATCAAGCTGGAACGTGACGTTCATGCGGTGGAGTTGAGCATTGTTGATGACGGCTGCGGTTTTGAAATGGACACCGCTGGCGACAGCCTGAAGGGGCTGGGACTGAAAAACATCACCGAACGGGTGCGGATGCTGGGCGGAAAACTGGCAATCCATTCACAGCCGGGACAAGGCACACGGGTCGAAGTGACGGTCGCCATTTCCGAAGGCGAATAATTCCGGCTCGCCTTGTCATGTAAAATTTGCCATACGTTGCGGTGGAGCAATGTCCGCCAAAGTCAAAGTCCTGATTGTTGATGATCACCCGTTATTTCGCAGCGGTCTGCGGCAGGTGATTGAGGGCGATGCGCGCTTCACGGTCATCGGCGAGGCCGGCGACGGCGAGGTCGCCTTGCAGTTGATCCAGGAGCTGAAGCCGGACGTCGCGGTGCTGGACGTGAATCTGCCGGGTTGCACCGGTCTCGAAGTCGTCCGCCTGCTGCAGGCCAAACGTCTGGCTACGGGCATCATCGTGCTGACGATGCACAAGGACGAGGAGACCTGCAACCGCGCCCTCGATCTCGGCGCGAAAGGTTTCGTGCTCAAGGACAATGCCGTTGAAGAAATCCTCAAGGCCATCGCCGCCGTCGCCCGGGGCGAACACTATTTAAGCACTTCCATTTCCGGCTATCTCGTCCGCCGCCGCAGCCGCTCGGAGGCGCTCGCCGCCAAAAAGCCCGGCCTCGACGACCTCACCAAGGCCGAACGCCGCATCCTCAAGCTCATCGCCGGGAAACGAACCAGCCGTCAGATCGCGGCGGAACTCTTCATCAGCCCGCGCACAGTTGAAGCCCATCGCGCCAACATCTGCGCCAAACTCGTCTTGAGCGGCAGCCACAGCTTGTTGCAGTTCGCGCTCGAAAATCGTTCCGCCATCTGAGGTCTCCTGTTCCCGCCGTCCCTCGCCTAGGTAGTCCTACCTAGAAAAATAGGTGTGGTTGCTTAAAACGAAATATGCGGAGGCAACCATTTCGCTGCGCACAGTTCTCAGGCAGATTGGACGACTTGATTATCAGGATGAGACTAATGATTGTAGACAGCCACCCGAGCATACGGACCATGATCCGGAATTTTCTGGATTTGCCCGGCATCACGTTTTGTGAGTGTGACTCCGGCGATGAGGCGCTGTTGCAGTGCTGCGAATTCAAACCCAACTGGATCATCCTGGCGGCAAACCTGTCGGGGTTGGACGGATTTCAAACGGCGGAAGCGCTCCGCGTGGAGCACCCCAACGCCCGGATTTTTATTGTGACCAACCACAACGAGCCGCACTTCCACAAGCTTTCCAACTCCTCCGGCGCCGTTTGTCTGATTTACAAAGAAAATCTCATGGCCCTGCACATGATGCTGAGCGATGAACTGTCGCGTTCCAAGCCTGCGACCGCAACCCAAAATCAAGCTTCACCCTGATGCTCCCTTTGAATTCAAAACCAAGACGGCACATTCTCCTGGTGGACGATGATGCGGTGTTGCGGAATCTGCTGGGCCTGATATTGACCAGAGAAGGCTACACCGTCAGCCACGCCAGCAATGGACAACAGGCCATTTCCCTGCACCGTTCCCGTCCGTGCGATCTGTTCATCACGGAACTGACCCTGGGCGGACGGGGCAGTTTTGAAACCATCATGGAGTTGCGCCGTCAGCCGGCTCCCGTCAAATTCATCGCCACCGCCCGAAGGGGCTGGATGCCGCCGGATTTTTGCCTCCGCATGGCCAAGCATCTCGGCGCCTACGATGTTCTGGCAAAACCGTTTCAGGCGGAGGAAATGATCGCGGTGGTGCGTAGTGCGCTGCAATAAAATCAGCCAGGTGATCCCAGCTGGCTTCGGCGGTCAACCCGGATTGTCATCACCCATTCAACGCGCATACCAGGCGCACAGGCGGACGATGTCATTTCGCTGCTGCAGCAGGCGCGTCCGCCAGCCCAGATAGGGCGAGTAACTATATTGATAATCCACCAGCGAAACGGCTTTCATCACGTCCGCATCGGCCAGTTCCCTCCGGTTGTCGCTCACCGCCAGCCAGCGGCTCAGCCAGATCACCACTGGATACAGCAACGCCAGATTGCGGAAGCCTTCGATCAGCGGACGGTCATGGAACGCTTTGCCGCAAAAATGCAGGCTCTGGATCTTCACGCGAAAATACCGGGTCAACAACGCCTCCGCTCCCGGCGGCAGCGGGCCGAAAGATCGTTCAATGGCCGCAAACTTCACGCTCTTCAATCCTTCGCGCAAGGCCGGAGTGCTGCCGCTCGACCGGGCAAAGCGGAACGCGGCCGCCAGCATTTTCCAACGCTGCGTGCTGCGCAGGTCCTGATCGGCCACCGTCACGGTGCGCGCATGTTCCAGCACCAGCAGACGCAGGAACAACCGCCCGAAGCCGCTCGGTTTTTCCAGGTCGGTTGGCAGCGCCGGCACTTTCTCCGCCGAGCTTTTCACCAGCGCCTCAAGAATCTCGTCGGCGCCTTCGCCGGTGATCTGGTCCAGGCTGCCCCGCTCCACCATGTTGAGCCAGTGCAGCGCGCGCAGTAATTTCAAACCCACGGGGACATTCTCCGCTGCCAGTGAGGCGTCGAGCCAGCGGGTGAAGCGGAGAAAATCCGGCCAACCCAATCCCGGCGCGGACACCACCGCCGGAGGTGGAAAAGTCTCGCAGTTTTCCGGCACAACCTGTCGCACCAGTTTTTGAAGTTCCGTCCCCTGCTCTGCCATCGGCTTGCCCCGGTTCGCCGCCGCCGAGGGACAGCTGAATCGCAGCCCGATCAGTAATTTCTTCCCGGCGGGATGAATCACCAGCGGATACAACCGGCACGCCAGCGGTTTCGCCGCCTCGCCAAACTTGGCGTGGATGCGGCAACGTCCCGCCGCATCCAGAAACACGCACGCGCCATCCGCCTGATGCCCGAGCCGGTGATAACCGAGCCTCGCCACGATCATCTTCGACGGATCCACGCCGTCCGCCAGCGTCCAGCCCTGCTGTTCGATGCGGCGCTTGTCTTCCGGCAGCAGCGTGATCAGCAGTCCGCCGCGGCAACAATCGCTGCAGCCGTGGCAACTCCAGTTCTGTCCGGTTGGGAACTCGAAGCGTGACGGTTTCATTACGTGCCCAAGACTAATTCTTCCCCGTGCCGGTAAAAAGAAAAACTGCGCCAGTTTCCAGGAACAGTTTAAATTGTCGCATCGAGACTATAGGTTTCTTCACTTCCACACAAATGAATCGCCCAGGCATTTTGAAAATTTGTCCAGATTTCGCAGGTATTCGTCCATCCGATATGCTGGAACCGAGTCTGACAGGGACTGATACTCGTATTCCAAGACCAGCTTTTTGCCTGCCCGGCGGGTCTGTTTCCGCAAGCTGAAAGCGGGATCAACGATGTCCGTGGCATCCCTGTCATAGGTCCAGGTTGTGGGGATCGTGATTTCGGTCCGCAACATCTGGTGCTGCGGGAAAGCCACGCCCAAAGGAAGTTTCCGTTGCGTATCCACCGGCTTCTTGTTGAAGGCCGCTATGGAGAAGGGATAAAAATTACAGCGGTATTTTCCATCGTTGTCCGATTTGATCCAGGCATTGTCGATCGTGTAAAATTCCGTCACCTGAAACCGGTTTTGTGACTCGTCGTCCTGGATTTCGATGGGCGAGGACATCTTGGTGCCCGGGTAACTTTCCGCGTAGAAATGGGTGTAGGTCTTTTCGATCTCACTGCGTTTCGTATTCGTAAACATCTCCCGCAGGTTGTCCGCGTCCCGGCCTTCCGCGACCGTGACGACTTTCAGGTCGGAGACACCTGACTTTCTACCAAGATCAAAATTTTCCGTGATGGTGGTAAGCGGCATTCCCGTCGTCTGTGGAATGCTGCTGAGCGCGGTGGTTCGGGGAGAGATCACCAGTCCGCGTCCGTAATTCGGCAGGTAATGCATGGCCAGCGAACCTCGCTGGTAGCCGGCGGTCGGATCCAACCACCACGTCTGCCCGTCCAATCGTACCACGGCGATGCAATGATCAAAGCTGCCGGCCGACGGCAGCCAGTCTTGGACCGTGTGCCGTGCCTGAGTATTCACCAAGACCGGATACGCTTCGATCCCCAGTCCGCGCAGCAGGGTCACAAACAACAGCGACTTGTCCTTGCAATCACCAAATCGCCGCGTGAAAACCGTTGAAGGGTCCGCCGGTTTATTGGCGCTGACTCCGATTTCGATCCCGAAATACCGGACCTCATCCTGGACAAACCGCAGCACGGCCAGCACCTGTTGCTCCCGGCCGGGAAGTCGTTTCCATTCGCCAATTTTCTGGATGAGTTCAGGCGAAAGCGGGGAGCTGTTTTGAAACAAGATCAGCGCCCATTGGTTCACCTCCGTCCAACTGCCGAATTCCGTGAGCTGCACCCAGGGTTCCGGATCGCACCACACCGGCAGTGAATCCTCCTGATGAATGCCCGGCACCCGCCGCAGATCCCAGACGCACTCGACGAGATTGCTTTTCGTGACGACCGTGGGCTGGATGGAACAACCTTGCGGCTTGGGATAAAAATGTCTTTGGGCCGGCCACAGGATCCGCGTCAACAACCGCTCGACCGGTTCGTCCCACTGCACCCGGATGCCGGTGGAAAAGCGCCCGTTGAAAACCGGATTCGCTCCCGTGATGGAATACGCGTAATCCACAATGTCACCGACGCGCACATCATCCATCACGAGCATCGCGGTCTGCTCCCCGTTCAAGATATGTTGCTCCATGTCGCGCTCCTGCCGCACCACCCGGATCTTGTCCGCCTCGATCCGGTTCAGGTAATTCGTGCCGCGCCAGATCCGCACCCAATGCAGGGTCAAAGTCTGATAGCCCGGGTTGAAATCCATTTTCAGGGTCGAGCCGTTTTGCACCCCGGCGACCGTGAGGATCTGCCGGACGTAGTGATAAAAAGATTCATTGGTCGCGGCATTGACCTGGCGCTCCATCAAAAGCCAGTGTTGGTCGGTGCTGGCCTCCGGCTGGAGCATCGCGGATTGACGGTCAAACAATTGGGGCTTGACCCAACTCGAAGGTGGGGCGATCGCCGGCCTGGCTTCGGTCGTAACCTCCGCCAGCTTGTTCGTTGTGGTGTCCGCCGCGTTCGCGCCGGCCGTCAGCAGGCTTGACAGCCCCAAGCTAAAAATGATTTTGAGACCATCCAATTTCCACAACATTTTGAAAACATAGGTTAAACCACTCCCCAGCCGAAGCTTAAAATGAAAGCCGGTCGGACCAGGCAAACCCCTGCCCGCCGCGTTTGCAGCATCCGCCCGCGAGGCTTATATGACCGTCTGTCTCATTTCGTGTTCGTGGTTTAAAAAACCGTTCAGGTTTGCCGGGCAATTAATCCCGACGCTGATTGTAGGAGACGACGTGAGGAGGCTCTGACTGAAATCCGCTAAACTAAGCCGGAACGATTCAGTTGAGCGCAGATTTTCCGTTTCTTTATTGTTTTCATGCTTGAAGCGAGACAGCTGCACGGCAGTTGGGCGGCGCGGTGAGTTTGGCCAAGATTTTCCGCCACCAGTGGCGATGGGCGGGCCCTACAGACGGTCAGTTTGAGCGTGGTTTTGCCACCGGCCCCGGCCCGAACCCCAGTCGGTGTTATTTCCAGCCGGGCAGATTTGTCCTGGACAAATCGGGTCAGGTATCGATTTGAATCTTTTGGGGTCTACACCCCATTGCATCTGGCGTGGGCAGCGTTCAACTTAAATAAAATCCAATGGTCCCCAAGTTTGGCAGACAAAAATTAAATCAGATTTTATTATGTCATCCCACCGTAAATTAAAATCCACTGATAAAACCTCCCATACCCGACACCACCACTTCCGAGGCGCAAGACTTTATGGATAAACGTATTAAAAAATACAACACAACCGCAAAAACCTATGAAAGCAAGGCTCATCCCCATCCTGCTGACAGGTGCCTGCGCGGGTCTGGCTCGTGCAGATTTCGATCCCGTGGCGCTGACAGCCGGTAGTTATACCTTCGACATCGTGGTCGAAGCCAACACCGTGCAGGCTCTGCCCTACTGCATCAATGTGACCGCCGGGGACGGCGTGGGACTGGGTGACAATACCTATTACGAGCAGGGCCTTTACGCCCGTGCCGGCCAGCCGGGAGGCAATTCCGGCATTCCCATCCACAACACCGTCTTCACCAACATCAATAACGCGAACATGACGTTCCTGATGCCACCGGATTATTCCGTGAATAACGAGTTGCTGGTGGATGCCACGTTCAGCAGCGGCACCCTGGCATTCAACGCGCCGATCACCGCCACGAATCTGGCAATCCTCTGCTGCGGGGGTGGCGGCGCGCTCACGGTCAATTACACGGTGACCCACAGTGACACTTCCACGGAAACCGGAACTCTCAGCCTGCCCGACTGGTTCACGGGCGGCCCTACGGTTGCCTGGGGCGCCAACGGACGCATCCAGGACAACGGGAATTACAATAACTTCAACGGCAGTTCCGCGAACAACAATGCGCCCTATCTCTACGCCAATAGCATCTCCGTCTCCGACGCTTCGCCGGTCACCAGCATCACTTTCGACACCCCCAGCGGCAACCATGGGAACTTCTTTGCCGTCAGCGGCAATGCCTCGGGGCCGGCCTGGACACCCATTCCATTGGCCCCGGCCAGTTTTAATGTAATAGGCATCGTCCCGGCCGCTTTTCCACTCACGGCCACCATGGACCAGGGCACCAATACCTCCAATAATGGCAATTTGGCGACGTGGTTTGAATCCGGATTTGTTCGCGGCGTCAGCGGCGGCCTGCCGCTTTCCGGCACCCTCTTCAACAGCCAGAGCCAGCCCACCCACCATTATCAGATGGGTGATTACTCCACCAAGAACGCGATCCTGGTCGACACCAATCATTTGATCGCCAACATCACCCCGGTTTTGCCGGCCAGCTATTCCGCATTCGCATTCCTGACCGCGGGGGGCAATGTCGGCAGCACCCCCATGACCAACCTTTGCATCCTGCAACACGCGGATGGGGTCAACGAGACCAACATTTTTCTCGGGTATGATTGGTTTGACAACAACCACAACGGCTCCATCGCCCTCAAAGCCAATGGCCGGGTAAACATGTATAATCGCACCGTCAACCAGGTCGGCAACAATTACCCCTACCTCTTTGAGACGTATTTTTTGCTCACCGACACCGCCAGCCCGGTTACTAACATCGTAGTGAAATATGTGTCAGCCTCCTCCGCCAGCGCCACCACCTACATCATGGCGATCAGCGCCACTTCCGGCGGGGTTGCGCCCGTGGTGGATGTGGGCCCTGTGCCGGCGACCCAGACGCGGCTTCCCGGCGAAACAGCAACCTTTACCGTCGGGGTTTCCGGCACCGAGCCAATCACGGGCTTCTGGCAGGTGAAGAGTGGTGGCGTTTATTACCCGCTGGTCGATGGGGTTGATGCCAATGGGTCCACCATCATCGGGTCGCAGACTAGGACGCTGACCATTACCAATCTGGCGGTGGCCGACGGCACCAACTACCAATATGTCGCGAACAACGCCGTGGGCAGTGGCACCAGCCCGGAGGCGACTCTGATCGTAAAGCCGCAAACGATTTCGATCACCCCGGCCACTCCCGTGTTTTATAACGGCAACACCATTCCGTTGAAGGCGAACCTCAGTGCCGGACCGGCGGTCAGTCTGCAATGGTATTATGTTGATAATTCGAGCAACTCGAACCACATCGCCGGGGCGACCAATGTCACCTACACCATTGTCGCCGCCACCCTTGACCTGAACGGCTATACTTACGGGGTGATCGCGGCCAACGCTTACGGCACCAATACCGCGAGCGTCGTCCTGTCGGTTTCGGACAGTGCCGCCTTTCTCGCCGCGGATCTCGCACCGCTCAGTGCCGAGGCGTATGCCGGAGCGCCGGTGACCTACTCCGTGAACGCCCAGGGGAACTCACCCATCTCTTTTCAGTGGCTGGTGAATGGAAGCGTCGTCAGCGGGGTGAACGGCAATACTTATACCCTGCCCGCACCGTGTGGCATGGCTACGATTCAAGTCGCCTTCTCGAACGCTTTGAGCGGCGGAACCTCAATTACCACTTCCCAAGCCGTGCTTCAGGGAGACCCCTATCCCACCAACATCACGTTCAACACCGACGGGACCGGCTGGCAGACGAACGGCAGCGTACCCCTCATTACGAACAATGTGTTGCAGTTGACCGATGGCCGCGGCAACGAAGCCTCCAGCGCGTTCTATCATGTGGCGCAATATGTCGGAGGTGCCTGGACAGCTTCGTTCACTTATAACTCTCATGGAGGCGGAGCCGATGGAACCGCCTTTGTCCTTCAGGCCACGAATGCGACCGCTCTGGGCGGCGGCGGGGGACAGCTGGGCTATGCCGGCATCGCGGGTCACAGCCTGGCCTTTGAGATCAACCTTTACGGTGGCAATAACCAAACCCCCGGCATTGCCCTGGCAACGGACGGGGCCACCGGAATCTATCAGGCGGCCGGACCGGTCAGCACCACCGGCACCAATGACATTTACGTCACGCTGAATTGGGCGAATGGCGTCCTGGCTGTATCCCTGACCGACACGTTGACCGCCGCCAATTATTCAACCAATTATCCGGTTGGACCGCTCGTCTCCCTCCTGGGCGGCAATGTGGCCTATGTTGGATTCACCGGTTCCGATGGCGGAGTATCGTCCTACCAGACCGTCAGCAACTTCCAGTTCCACTCGGTCCTCCCGCCAGTGGCTCTGTCGGTGTCACCGGCGGCGGGCAACTCGTTCGTCATCTCCTGGCCGGCGGCCGATCCAACCTATGTGCTGCAAACCAACGTGTCCCTGACAAATCCGTCGTCGTGGGGCGCCGGTCCCGCGCCGGTTGAATCGGGCGGCACGAACCGGGTTACCGTGGTTGTGACCAGTGGCGGCGGGCAACAATTCTACCGGCTCGTGCGCGTCGTGTGCCCGTAGCCAGACGGTATGCAATCAATGCCTCCATCGGATCACGACCGCCAGCTTTGGGACCTTGGTTCCGTACGGGCTTGTCCAACCAACCATCAAATCATCCGGAGTATGAAACGAACCCGCCTTGCCGGCAGATCCCGGGGGTTTACCCTGATTGAACTGCTGGTCGTCATCGCCATCATTGCCATCTTAGCCGCCATGCTGCTGCCCGCACTCAGCAAGGCGAAGCAAAAGGCCCAAGGCATCGCTTGTTTGAACAACCAGAAGCAACTCGGCCTGGCTGCCATCATGTATGCCGATGATAATCATGATAATTGGGCACCCAACTTTCCGGGACAAAAGCCCGGCTGGGTGGCGGGCAACATGGATTGGAACAGCGGCAATACTGATAATACCAACTCGGCCATGCTGGTTGATTCCTCCGTTTCAGTGTTGGGCCCGTTCGCCGTGAACCCCAAGCTGTTCCATTGTCCCGCCGACAATTCCTTTGTAACGGGTGCCGGCAGCCGTGTCCGAAGTGTGTCCATGAACCAGGCGGTGGGCACGGTGGGTGCGGCGGTCGGGCAATTGGCCGCCGGCAGCCCGGTGAACGGGCAATGGTTGACCGGCAACAATATTGGCAGTTCCCTGCAGACGGCCTGGCGCACCTACGGCAAAACCTCATCCATGACGATCCCCGGGGCAAGCATGTTGTGGGTGTTTGTTGACGAACACCCGGACAGCATCAACGATGCGGGCTTCGCCGTGCAAATGGCAAAAACCGGGCCGTTTTCAACCATTATTGATTTTCCCGCCAGTCTTCATAACGGGGCGGCGGGATTTTCCTTTGCCGACGGCCACGCGGAAATTCATCGATGGATTGGCAAGACCATCCAACCGCCGTTCGTCAATGGCGGAGCCAGCATCGGCAACGGAATTTCCGCCGGACTGAGTGCCGGGGACAGCGTGCCCGATGTGTTATGGCTGCAAACGCACACCTCTGCGGCGATGTAATATTGCCGCGAGCGCATCTGAGACTCGCGTCACCGGTGCATCCGGTGGAAACATCGTGAGAGTTGCACTGCGGGCCGCTTTAGTTGAAATGAGTCTCGTCACCTCGTCTCCTACAACCTTGACGGCCGGAGCGCGGCGGTGTGCCTCACTGCGGGATTGGCCGCAGCGGCGACGCAAGAGGGATAAATCAAAAATGACCGTCATGCCTGACGTGTTGGAATATACGTTAATGAATCACACCAAGATACTCCGCAACCTTTCTTCGGAGATTATTTATCATTTCACGCGCTTCAGAAAGGCTAAGATTCATAGTCTTGAATGAGTCCCTTAAAAACTTTTAGCTGTAACAATTTTCGAGTCCATCTTTACCACAATTACATTTTAACAGGCATTATTTTGTCGCCGCATTCGCGGAATGCGACGCTGCCACCAGTTCGCCGAGCATGTTTGATTTTTTTGGAATCAACGTGATCGCTGCTTCGCCGTCCACGATGTTCTGGGTTTCAAGCACCTTGAACAACGCGCGCGAAATGTCCGGGTCCTGCGAAATCTTTTTCAGCGCCAGACCGACGATCTGCGGACGCATCGCCGCCGCTCTCGCGAACTCAACCGCCGCCTGCTGCTCCGCCGTGCTGGCGATGATGTTCACCTGGTTCGTGCCGTCCTGCTTGATGGCCGACGTCACCTGCCGCAGCCGGTTCACGACTTTTTCCTCGATCTGCTTGATCATGCCAGCGTCGCGGAAATGCACCTTGCGGATATAGACCGAGCCGAGGCTGTAACCCCAGTCCTGCAATTGCGGCGACACTTCCGCGCGCACCGTCTGGCTCATGGGATGCCGGTTGGTCAGCATGTCGGCGAGCTTCATGTTGCTCAGACAGCGCACGGTCGAGTTGCCCACGTTCGCCGCGAGCGAACCGCGCGGGTCGGAATTTTTGAACAGATACGCCACCGGATCGCTGACGACCATTTCATACCAGATGCCGATGCCCATCGGCGCGCCTTCCTCGGAATTCACCGCCGTGCTGCGAATGTATTCCTGGTCCAGCCGCAGATCGAGCACGTGGCATTTGCCGAGGAAATTCACCAGCGGCGCCTTGATGCCGAGTTTGAAGATCAGGAAATGCAACCCCGGCTCGTCAATCACCGCCACGACTTTGCCGAATAGCATATACACCTTGCACTGCCGCTCCTCGACAATGGTGTAAAGCCCGAACAACCGCACGATGCCAAGCAGAGCAGGCACCAAAATGAACATCCCGAAAAATGTCGTCGCCGCCGCGATGAAGAAATTAATCATGATCGGCCTCCACAATCACGGTTTTCGCCTCACTAAACAGTTTCAGCCGCACGTTACGCACATACGCGTCGAGCGCGCCCGCGCCGTTTTGTTTCAAATCGCTCAACTGCTCCGCCAGCGCGACGATCGGCTGCACCTCGGCCTGCGCCTTGAGCGTTTCGATCTCCACCGCGCGCTTGGACTGCACGATTTTCTGATCCGCGCTCGCCTGCGCCAGGCTGATGTCCGACGAAACCTGGTTGTAGGCCGTATTGATCGCGGCAAGCGCGGACTCGACCTCCGGCGGCGGGTCAATGCCCGTGATGAGCGACGCATCCAGCGCAATGCCATAGCGCGCCGCCGACACCCCGCATTCCTTGTCCATGTGATCGTTGATGTCGCTGAGATTTTTGCGGAGGTCATTGATGGAAATTCCTATCACCGCCGTTGCCGCGATATTGTGCAACGCGGAGGCGTCACCCGTCTTGGCATTGGCCGGCGCTTCAAAGTTGGCGATGCGCTCGCGCAAAATGGAAACGAAATAACCCATCACATGCGTGATCGGATGTTTCACGCCGAACAAATATGCGTAAAGATTCTTCTCCGAGACATGCCAGCGGATCTGGCCCTTCAAGCCGGTGTTGAGCTGGTCCTTCGTGACCGCTTCCAGAACCGAACCGCCGAAATTTGCCTGTGGATTTTCCGGGTCCATGGCCATGTTCACGGTCTGCGTGGCGATGGAAACTTTATAGATCATTTCCCACGGCCATTTGAAATACGGCCCGCCCGGCGGAATCACCCGCACCTGCGGACAATTGTAACGCTCCTTCTCCTCGGTGGTCAGTTGCTCGGCGATGGGGTCCTGTGCCGTCATGGCGTCCCCTACCCGCTCGGCGCGACCGAAGCTGGTTTTCACCGCGCGTTCATTCTGGTTCACGGTGTAAAAGCCGGCGGCGAGATAACGGACGAGGAACCAGGCGACGAATCCAATCACACAACCAAGAAAGATGGTGCTCATAAAGTGTGGCTGATAGATACGCGCTGAAGAAAATTAAACAAGCTAAAAGCCGTTCCACAATTCCACTTTGTTTGTAATCGGCGGCGGCAATCGGTGAACAAATAAAACTCGGCGGACAGATTCCATGATTCCGTCCGAGAGTATCCTAATTTGCCTTTTCGGAGCGCGACCGGTCCCCGGTCGCAGCGCGTGGAGGGCAAAGAGCGCGAAGAAAAATCGGGGCCTGAGTCATCGCTCCACGCGCGCCGGTCTGGCGATCTCGCTGCGAGTTGGGATAACTCGCGCTCCGATCAACTCAGGACACTACCTTCCGTCCGAGAGTAATTTGCCTTTTCGGAGCGCGGATTGTCCCCAATCCGCAGCGCATGACCGGACGAAAGCCTGAGTCATCGCTCCACGCGAGTCGGTCTGGCGAACTCGCTGCGAGTTGGGACAACTCGCGCTCCGATCAAATCAGGACACCAGCTTCCGTCCGGTTCGCTTGCTTTGCCCGCGGGTCACGTTAAGATTCGTTCTATGAAAGCTTCGTTGCTGCTACTGTTCACCAGCCTGGCGTTTCTTTTCCCACTCCGCGCGGCTGATAGTGTGTCCACCTTGCCGCTGGGTGCCACTGCCCCTGATTTCAACCTGCCGGGAGTGGACGGCCGCAACTGGACGCTCAAGGATTTTGCGGACGCTAAAATTCTGGTGGTGGTCTTCACGTGCAATCACTGCCCCACCGCGCAGGATTATCAGGAGCGCATCAAGGCGATCGTCACCGACTACAAACCAAAGGACGTCGCGGTGGTTGCCATCAATCCCAATGACGCGAATGCCCTGCGGTTCGACGAACTCGCCTGGAGCGACTTGAGCGACACGTTCGCGGAAATGAAAATCCGCGCGCAGGACCGGCACTTCAATTTCCCCTACCTT
>DATLVR010000143.1:0-88446 GCA_035577265.1 Verrucomicrobiia bacterium
CTGCTCCGATGACAAAGTAGGCAGTCTCTCGACGCAAACAACACGAGCGGTAGCTCCTGCCAGAATGACATTCGCACGGCTCATCGAGCTTACGCTGCAACCATGTCTTGGAAGATGTCATGCGTGGTCGAGTGGTCTAACAGAGTAATGTGTCGAAATTTTGCGACCTATCTAGGTTGCACATGGAGACTGTTTTATCGTTGCAAACATCCGTTGTCGAGCTTATTAACGTAGTATGAACGCCGGTGCTCTTCCCGTGCAAAGGCCTCAGGTTCCGCTGGAGCGGTTTATCCCCGATCCTAAGCTCCGGTTTATGGAGCAATGCCACGAGGTCATGCGCTTCCGGCGACTGGCTTGGCGTTCGGAACAAGCTTACCGGGACTGGATCAAGCGTTTCATTTTCTTTCACGGCAAGCGTCATCCCAAGGACATGGGCGAGGCGGAAGTGGAGGCTTTTTTGACGCATCTGGCGACCGAACTCAAGGTGTCGGCCAGCACGCAAAACCAAGCCCTGAACGCGCTGGTGTTTCTTTACCGTCATGTGCTGGTGCGACCCCTGGGCGTTTTGGAGGGCATTCAGCGGGCCAAGCGTTTGCCGCGCGTGCCGGTGGTGTTGAGCAAGGCGGAGGTGTCGCGTTTGCTGGCTGCGGTGCCGGACAAATACCGCCTGTTGTTTCAATTCATGTATGGCACGGGCTTGCGCCTGATGGAGGCCCTGCGGTTGCGCGTCAAAGATGTGGATTTTGAACGCAATCAAATCATCGTCCGTGGCGGCAAAGGCGACAAAGACCGCGTGACGATGTTGCCGGACTCGTTGAAACTCGCAATGGAGGGACAGTTGCGAAGGGTGACCCTCTTGCACCAGCAAGATTTGGGCGTGGGCTTGGGGATGGTAAAACTGCCGGGGGCATTGAAGCGCAAGTATCCGAATGCAGAACGGGAACTAGGTTGGCAATGGTTCTGGCCAGCCGTAACAATCTCGGTTGATCCTGCCGATGGCCAGCGCAAGCGGCACCACCTGCATGACACGAGCATTCAACGGGTGATGCTGGCGGCGGTGAGGCTGTGCAAGCTGACCAAACCGGCGACATGCCATACCTTGCGGCATTCCTTCGCCACGCATCTTCTGGAAAACGGCTACGACATCCGCACGGTTCAAAATTTACTGGGTCACAAGGACGTCACGACGACGCAGATTTACACGCACGTTATGCAGAAGCCGGGGCTGGGCGTAAAGAGTCCGCTGGACGGATGAATTCGGGTTTGGGTTCTGGCGTCCTGGGACTGGGAGGAAGCTGGATTTGGGTGAAGCAAGCGACATCTCCTGCTTGATCCCGCTCTTCCACCGCCATCGTATAATGGTGCCGTTCGAGGCGAAGAGGGAAGCGACCGAATGGCTGTGGCACGGATGATTTTACAATAGGCCCGCCCCGTCTTTATTTGGTTTCATCCATTCCGTTTTTTTACAACGTCTCCCAAACGACCGGCGGCCTCAGCGGGAGGCCGCGGCCAATGTTCTCCGGCCAGGCGGGTGGCACCGCCGCTTGGCACGAGAATTTCTTTGTCGGCACTCCTATGAATTCAAACGGACTCAGCAAGCAGCCCATCGACAGCCGGCAACTATTGTCGTTTGTCACGGTGGCGCGAACCCGCAGTTTTACGCAGGCGGGAAAGGAATTATTTCTGTCGCAATCCGCCGTGAGCCATGCGGTGAAGGCGCTGGAGGCCGAACTGGCCCAGTCCCTCCTCGACCGGGACGGAAAAAAAATCCAGATCACGCCCGCCGGCGAGCACCTCCTGCATTATGCGGAAAAAATCCTGGCGGACATGTCGGTGGCGCGGGTTTCGCTGGACCATCGCACGCGCTGGGGGACGAGCCGTTTGCGGCTGGGCGTGAACGGAAAATTTTGCTCCTGTTTGCTGCCCGGCATTCTCCGGTCGTTTCTGAAGGAATTTCCCGGCTGGCCGGTGAGCGTCAAGACCGGGGACACCCGGCAATGTGTGGAGTGGATCGAGCAGAACGTCATTGACGTGGCCGTCGTGGTGGCCCCCAGCCGTCCGGAGCCGGTCCAGTTGACACCGTTGTTTACGGACGAAGTGATGTGGATCGTTTCACCCAATCATCCGTGGGCGCGGACTGGCAGCCCGGCGGCCGAAGGGATTGAAACCCAGAACTACATCTGCAACCGCACGGGAAGCTACACGTCGCTGCTGCTGGAAAAGTTTTTTCAGCGCGACGGCATCCGCCTGAAGTGCGGCTTGGAACTCAACAGCCTGGAGGCCATCAAGGAACTGGTGAAGGCGGGCGAAGGCATCACCGCTGCGGCGCCCTGGGCCGTGCGCAAAGAACTGGAGGAGCATACGCTGGTGGCCGTGCCGCTGGGGAAACGAAAGTTGAAACGCAACTGGTGTCTGCTGCGCTCGCTGGACCGCAAGCCCAACCTGGCGGAGGAGATGTTTTCGAAGTTCAGCCTCGAGGCGACCAAATCCTTTACGTCGCTCGTGAGTATTGCGGCCATGTTGATCAACACTTTCCTGCTGGACGGGTCTCTCAATCTTGAGATTTTTACTGTGGAGGTTTGACCAGAGTGGCCAAAACGTCTCGCGCCAATCATGCCAAGCCGGCGGGATTTTCATTCCGGTGCCGGATTTAATTTCATGGAAGTCATGAATAAAACCGGGTCACGGATTTTATCCGCGCACCGTGAGCCGGAAATGGTCCGGCTGGCAAATGAATCCGGCATTTCCCGCGCGGTGTCCGAAGCCCGTCCTCCGAAAACCGAATTTCGCCTGAGCGCAGCGCGGGAAGCAACCTCGATGCCTGGCCGCGCGTTGGCACTGGCGGTGCTTGGACTTGGGCACCGGCGGACTCATTGAGAATTCCGCCGATTCAGTCATAGCGATGTTTTTAAGGAAATTTTATTTGACCCGCTGGTGCGCCCGGTTGGCGGCCGTTGCCGTCGTTTTTTGCCTGATGGCCATTCCGAATAAAGCCTGCAGCCAGGGGATTTCAATCGCCGGCGTCGGCGAAGCCAGTGTAATGGTCCTGGCGGCCGGCGGCGCGGCGATGAACCTGGCCGTCACGGCGACGCCATCCGTTCCGGCCGGGTCAACCAATGTGATTTTTGTCCTGGAGCGTCAGGGCAGTGTGCTGCTCAATCGCACGTCGCCGCCGCCGTATGCGGTGACGTTCAGCAATCTGACGGCGGGCAAATATTTTCTCACCGCCAGATTGTCCGCCGCCGGAACCCCGCCGAGCGGCGACGTGAGCTTCGACATCAATGCCGCTTCGTCCGCGCCGGCCAACGACAATTGGAGCCAGGCGACGGTGATGAGTCTGAACACGACGCTCATCAGTTCCAACACTTACGCGACCAGCGAAGTAAACGAACCGGTTCATGGCGGAGTCGGCGCCGGGAAATCCGTCTGGTGGGCGTGGAGCGCAGTGTCCGACGGCGTGTTCACGGCGACGACCGCCGGCAGCGGTTTCGACACGGTGCTCGGGGTTTACACGGGGACCAGCCTGGGCACGCTCACGGAAGTCAGCGCCAGTGACGACGCCGGCGTGAATCCTTTCAGCCAGGTGACCTTCGCCGCCACGAACGGGACGGTTTATTATTTCGCGGTGGACAGCGCATCGGCGGCGGGCTTTGGCAAGGCCCAGTTGCGATTGCTGGCGGGTTCGCCGCCCGCGATTTCCATCACGTCGCCGGCGGATGGTTATTTGATGCTGGTCTCGTCGCCGACGACGGCAACCAACATCACCGCCACCGCCACCGTCACCGACCCGGCCGGAGTCGCCCGGGTGGATTATTGGTTCGACGGCACTTCCGGCATGAGCCGCAGCGGAATTCTTTCATCGCCGTATCAATTGAGCCTGACGAATCTGACCGAGGGGCACTACACGCTGACGCTCGCGGCCTCCAACAACGCGGGCCTGGTCAGTGTCACGAACACCGGCTTTTCAGTGATTTCGCTGGCGCCGGTGCTGGTCACGGAGGGATTCACCGATTCATCAAAACAGTTTCAACTCGCCGTCACGGGCTTTAAAGGACCGAATTATTCGGTGCAGGCTTCCTCGAATCTCGATGCCTGGTGCTCGTTGAAAACGTTTACCAATTTCGCGGGCGCCGAAAAGCTGGCGGATACGAATGCAGCGCAGTTCAACCGGCAGTTTTATCGCGCCTCATCCGGTCAATGACGTGAAATTGATGAACTCAAGAACCAAATCACTGGATGGCCGTCAGGCCGGAAATGTCTCCGCGGCCAAACGGTTGCGGTGCGGCATTGCGGGATTTCCGGCATGGCTCGCCATGACCATCATGGCGGCCATGCTTTGCCTCACGAGCCGGGCGCAGACCAGTTATATCAGCCTCCAGGGTTCCGCCTATGTTCCCGATCAACTGGCGGTCAACATCGGAGACACGGTGACGTGGGTTCACGAGGATAACACCGAACACACGGTGACCTCGGATGATAATCTCTTCAATTCCGGCACGCTGGATTTTGGAGACGAGTTTAGTTTCACCTTCGATACTCCGGGCACATATCCTTACTACTGTTTGTTCCACGGTCACGGGATGTCGGGTGTCATCGTGGTTTCGGATAACGCCGGAAACAATCCGCCGGCCACGCCCGTGAACGCATTGCCGCTCAACAACGCGAGCAATCAACCCGTGGCGGTGCAGTTGAATGCCAGTCCGTTTTCCGATCCGGACGCGGTCGATTTCCATGCCGCGAGCCAGTGGATTGTGCGTTACGCGAACAACAATGTCGTGGCCGTGGACAGCGGCGTGGTCACGGGCAATTTGACGAACTATGGTCCGGCGGGCCTGTCGGAAGGCACGACGTATGACTGGCAGGTTCGCTACAAGGATGGGCGGGGCGGGTGGAGTGAATATTCCACGCCCACACGATTCACAACATTGGTTGCTTTCAACGAGCCGGGGATTGGTTTGCGGGCGAGCTACAACAACATCGTTGACTTCACCTCGCCGCTGGTTGTCGTGACCAATGCGGCGGTCAATTTCAACTGGGGCAGCGCCCGGCCCAACCGCCGCATCACGGCGGACAATTTTGCCGTGCGCTGGGAAGGCTCGCTGCTGCCGCAATTCACGGAACAATATGCCATTCAATTCCAATATCGCGGCCAGGCCCGGGTCTGGGTGAACAACCAGTTGTTGATTGACGAATGGAACGGCTGTTCGTTCAGCCAGACGCGGCGCGCTTTGATTTCGCTCGTCTCCGGACAACTTACGGCCGTGCGCGTCGACTATGTCGCCGATCCGGCGGGTGCGCTCGCGATCCTGCGGTGGACCAGTCCCGGTCTGCCGATGGAAGTGGTGCCGACCACGCGGTTGTTTCCCTACGCACCCTGATTTTTTATGCTGAATCGTCGTCAAATGATCCGCAACACGGCGCTGGGACTGGCCGCGCTGGCAGTGATGCCCCGGCGGGTGCTGGCGCAAATGGACATGGGTTCATCGGGAACCAGTCCGGCGTTGGCGGCATTTCAGGACCCGCTCCGCATTCCGCCGGTGCTGACGCCGGTGCTGCGCGGCAAGACCCAATTCTATACGATCACCATGCGCGCCGCCCTGGCCAAGGTGCATCGTGACCTGCCGACGACGATCATCTGGGGATTCGACGGACTGTATCCGGGACCGACCATCCGGGCGACGAAAGGCCATCCGGTGGTGATCCGTCACGTCAGCCGCCTGCCGGACACGCATCAGGATGGCGGGTCGGAAATGACCATGATGTATCCGGCGGTGCATTTGCACGGCGCGCACGTGGCGCCACAGGATGACGGTCATCCCCGCGAAGCACTGCCGCCGGGAACCTTTCGCGACTATCATTATCCCAACCAGCAGCGCGGGGCGACGCTGCTGTATCACGATCATTCCCACGGCCAGACGGGAATGCATGTGTATCACGGTCTGGCGGGGACCTATCTCATTGACGACCCCGAGGAACAGAGTCTCGGCTTGCCGCAGGGCGATTACGACATTCCGTTGATGATCCAGGATCGCATCTTTAATTCGGACGGGTCGTTCAATTACATGCTCGACAGCAACACGCGCGAGACGGGCATGCTGGGTGATACGATTCTGGTGAACGGCGTCGTGATGCCTTACTTCAAAGTGGCCCGCCGCAAGTATCGTTTCCGGATCATCAATGCCTCGAACGCACGATCGTATTACCTGCAACTGAATTCCGGCGCGCCGTTCGTTCAGATCGGATCGGACGGCGGGTTGCTGCCCAAGCCCATGGCCAAAACGCTGGTCGAACTGGCCCCGTTTCAAAGGGCTGATGTCGTCATCGATTTCAGCGCCTATGCGGCGGGCACCAGGATCATCGTGAAAAACTGCGAGTCCTGCGTGGGCTGTCCCGACTGTTCGGGACCGCTCACCAGCGTCATGCGTTTCGACGTGGACGCCGCGGCCACGGACGATTCCGTCGTCCCCGATTGTTTGTCATCCTGGGAAGACCTGCCGATTGATGCGCAAACCGTGACGCGGCAATTTATTTTGAACCGGCAGACCACCGCGAACGGAACGATCTGGACGATCAACGGCCAGACCTTTGACATGAACAATCCGCCGCTCGTGCAGGTGAAACACGGCGACGTGGAACGCTGGAAATTTGTCAATCTGACGGGGCACCGGCATCCGGTCCACATTCATTTAATCCAATTCCAAGTGCTGGACATCAACGGCGTGCCGCAAGACCCGTCGGTGCATGGCTGGAAGGACGTGCTGGTCGCGCCGCCAAACGGGCAAATCACGGTGGCGGCCCGTTTCAAGGGTTACACGGGAAAATATCTGTTCCATTGCCACAACCTCGAACACGAAGACCTCGGGATGATGGCCGATTACGAAATCATACCATGACGACCTCCCAAACAATTCCAACCCTCCTGGTGCTGTTTGCCTGTGCGATGCTGATCGCCCGCGCGGACACGGTTCAGCCGGCTCCCATCGCTGAATCCAATCCTTTGGTCTGGGACGCGATGGAAAAGAGCAGCAGCCTGCCCTTCATGACCAACGTGACCTATTTCGATTTTTATGTGACGAACAAGTCCCCGGCCAGTGCGATGATTTTTTCAAATGAAACCTCCTGCGACTGCACGGCGGCGACCACGGTTGAACACCTGCCGTGGGAACTCAAGCCCGGCGACGGAGGCGCCTTGAATGTCCTGGTCAATGTCAAAGGCAAGTATGGATTGGTCACCAAAACTGTCACCGTTTACACCTCTCATGGCACGCAGACGCTGACCGTGAACATTGATATTCCAATCTCCCCGGCGCCCTTCAACGTCTCCGCCCGGCTCAAGGAGCAAATGGCCTCGCAAAAGGACCGGCAGGCGGTCTTCGGCGAACACTGTGCCGCGTGTCATGCCTGGCCGGCCGTGGGTCGCACCGGCGAAAGTCTTTTCAATTCCGTCTGCGGCATCTGCCACACCTCCGAGCATCGCGCCCAGATGGTTCCCGACCTTGCCGCGCTCAACCAGGAGACCAGCGCCGACTACTGGCGCAGGAACATCATCTTCGGAAAAACCAATTCGCTGATGCCCGCGTTCGCAAAAACCGAGCGAGGCATACTGGACACGAACCAGATCGAGTCGCTCGTGGCGTTTCTCGTAAAGCAGTATCCGTCCAAAAAAGTGGCGTCATCCGTCAACGCCGCCGCCGGCCCAAACTAAATCACTGCCTGAATCCATGAAAACTCCCACAAAGTCCTTCGCCTTTTTGCTCACGCTGGTTGCGATCCTGGGCCTGCCACCGTCTGGCCGGGCAATCATCACGGGCGAAGTGATGCAAATCACCGGCTACGTCAGGAATGATTTGGGCGGCCCGGTCGCCGGTGTGGATGTCACCGGCGACGACTACGCGGGTGATTTTTATCCGTCCACAACCGACGCGAATGGATACTACTCGGTGGATCTCAAGACCGAAGGAAACTACCAGGTGACGGTTAATTGCGCCCAGTTGACGGAGCTTGGCTATGGCTGTGTCAACCCCGGTGCCGTGACGATGACGAGCGGTTCCGCCCAGCTGGATTTCCTGGTGCATCCCGCCGCTCCGCCGCTTCAGATAACAAACACTTTCCTGCCCGACGCAGTCGCGGGCGCGGTTTACCAGACACAACTCGGGGCGAAAGGCGGACGCGCGCCTTACAAGTGGCAATTCGCCGTAGATTCGACCAATCTGCCCGCCGGCCTGGTGCTGAATTCACGCGGCCACCTTTTCGGCAAGCCGGAGACGAACGGCGTGTCCCTCATCATCGTGCAGGTGACGGATGCAAATGTCACCGTCACAAACAAGGTGTTTTCCATCGCCATTAATCCCGGTCCTTTGCCGGGCACGCCGGCCTCGCCGCCACCGGATTCACCGGCGAAATGACTGATGGCTGGTGGCGCCCAAAAAAACAGCAGGACCAAAAACAAAAATTAAACCGTGAAAACTCTCGCCAAAAACCCCATCTTGTTGATCGCACTGATCATCAGTCTGGACTTTATGCTGGCCGGCCGCGCTGCGGCGGATGGTGTGTATCACTTCATCTACGGCTATGTGCGGGATAGTGTTGGCAATCCAGTCGTCGGTCTGGATGTCGTCGGGGACGATTACGTTGGCGATGTCTTTCCCGCCGTTACGACGGACATGGACGGCTACTACCTATTCGACGCCGGGATAGAAGGAAACTATCGTGTCACACTCGATTGTTCCGAATTGACGGCATTTGGTTTTCAATGTCTTGATCCATTTGCGGTGACGGTTTCGGGCGAATATAACCAGGTGGATTTTACCGTGTCAGTCGCAGTGTCGGCACCCCCGCTGCAAATCATCACGGCCTCCCTGCCCAACGGCAACGTCACCATGCCTTACAGCGCGCAGCTCGGCGCGATGAACGGCCAGCCGCCTTACACCTGGCAGCTGGCCAGCAATTCGCCCAGCCTGCCGGCGGGCTTGTCGCTGACTTCAAGCGGCCTCATTTCCGGCACGCCGAAGACGAACAGTGTATTCGCTTTCAAGGCGCAGGTGACGGATGGCAATTCCGCCGTGACGAACAAGGTGCTTTTCATCACCGTCAATCGCCGGCCCATGCTGCTCACGCCCGCCTGGCTGACGAACCGGTTTTCCATGCGGCTCTTTGGCGCAGCCAATCAGAATTACACGATCCAAACTTCCACCAACTTGTATTCCACCAACTGGGTTTCACTCTTTACGACCAACAATCCAAATGCCAGCTCTTACATGGTGACTGACCCGCAGGCCACCAACCGGCAGCGGTTCTACCGCGTTCTGATCGGGCCATAAACAAACTGCCAGCAGTGGGTCCACGCGTGAACGGGCGCATCAAAACGTTATTCCTCCCGCCCGTGCTGATGGCGGGTCTGGGTTTGCTCCCGGCCGGCCAGGCGCTGGCTTCGAGCGGCTCATTTGAGATTTCCGGTCATACCAGGGATACCCTGGGCCACCCCATTGCCGCCATCACCGTCAGCGGAGACGATTATGTGGGCGACCAATTTCCCACCAAAACACTGGAGGACGGCGCCTACACTGTTTTGGTGGATTCTGATGGAAACTATCTCATTACGGTTGACTGTGCGCAGTTGACGGCTCGCGGATATGTCTGCGCCACGCCGGAGTCCGTGACGATCAATGACAATGCACCCACGCTGAATTTTGTCGTGGAATTCGCCGATGTTCCGCTGCAAATCACAAATGCATTTCTACCTGCCGGCAACCCCGGTGTGCCCTGCAGCGTGCAACTGGGCGCGAATGGAGGCCACGCCCCCTGCAACTGGCAGCTCGCCCTCGATTCGACTAATCTGCCGGCGGGCCTGGCGCTGAACTCCAGCGGACTTGTTTCAGGAACACTGGCGACCAATGTTGTATCCAACATCAAGGTGCAGGTGACGGATGCAACTGCGGTCGTCGCCAACAAAGTTCTTTCCCTCACGATCAATCCCCGGCCCGTGCTGAGCCTGCCCGCGTGGCAGACCAGCCGGTTTTTCATGCGGCCCACCGGCGCATCGAATCATACCATTTCTCAATGACAACTGGTGGATTGGTCGGTCACCCCCTCACCCGGCCTTCGGCCACCCTCTCCCCCACCGGGGGAGAGGGCAGGGTGAGGGGGCGTTTGGATATTCCACCGTTTCTTATTGGGAATTGGTATCAGAACTACACCCTTCAAGCGGCCGCCCGCTTGGGCGCCACCAACCGGGAACGGTTCTGCCGCGTATTGATCGGGCCATGGTCGGAATGACCGCCGCACAGCGCCGGGCCGGATGGCGGGCAGTCTGTTTTCCCAGACGATTCTCTTCTCGTGGTGCAGACCTGTTCCACCCGGTTCGCACGCGCCGGCCGCTGGACAAAAAAATCACCAGCTTGATCAAATCTCTCCACGGTTCTTGTCGCGCGCAGGAAAAGATTTGAGCGGTGCATGCCAGTTTTACGAAGTCATGCGGTCCGATTCGGCAGGAACGTGAATCGGGCGTCAATGGCCCGCCGCGTTTTTCGAGGTCTGTTCGATTGCCTGAAATGGCGTGCCCGCAAATCATTCATGGCTGTCAGCGTGATTTTTCATGCACAGCTTGTCCGGGATTTTCGCCGGCGGCATTTCCATTGCTTGAGGACGTCACGATTGAAAAACAAATTCAGCGCTGAACCATAGTCCAAAATCACGGTGAACCCACAATGAAACCAAAACATTTTTTCCACACCAAATCGTCCGGCCTTGAACGGCTGTTGTGCGCCTCCGCCTTGCTGGCGCTGGCACTCCCCGCCAGCCTGCTCGCCTACCCCAATGACGACCTGACCGTCCTGCCCACCGGCACGGTTTCCTATACCGTCAACACCAACACTGACCCGCGCCGTGACGGCGTGGTGGGTCCGCTGATCGTGATGCATGCCATGAGTGTGCACAACACGCTGGTCTGGAAGACCAATGATGACACGCCGAAGATGCTGATGTTTCAGCGTCATTCGGGCTACAGCGCCGATGAAATGAACAATCCGGACATCATCAATTTCATGCTGGTCAACACCAATCCCGGACCCGGCACGCTGCTGGGCAAGACGGCGCTGGGCAATGCCGGCAACCAGTTCAATTCCGCCCTCCGGCGATCCTTCCAGCAGTTGTGCTATGGCGGTTACAACATCATTCACGACGTGAGCCAGTCGGTGGCCACCCGCATGAAGGTGGATCAATACCTTGAAACCGCCCAGTTGTATGACTGGGGGCATCCCGACGCCTACAAGTATGACACCGCGAATCCGAAGTATTCCCCCGGGGCGCTGAACAACAGCGACGGCGAACTCAACGTCGCTGCCTCGAAGAACATGGGGCCCTCGCGCGGTCTCTATTACGACATGTATTGCCCGGGTTTCTGCGTGCTGGAAGATGGCCGTCCCATCTTTCCCGGCGGCCATGACATGAACAGCCAGAACGGCAATTACCGGATTCAGGTATTCGATCCCGACCGTGAGGTGTATCTGGCGCGACCGATGTCCTGCATGAGACAGTTCTATAACAAGGACCCGAAAGATCCGTATTCGGAAAATTTCTTCCAATCGCAAATCGACCTGGGCATCGCTGAAACGAACATCTACTTCCCGGTCGGCAATTCGCTTCACTATGATTGCAATCCCCACGATCTCAGTTCCATTCCCGGGGTGGACTATTCGACAAACTATCCGGCGATCCGTTTGATGGGCCCGATCGGGACCGTCACCCATCCGTTTCCGGTTCCAGGCGACATGAAGTATGCCCGTTGGTATCCCGGCTGCATCGCCATTCCCGGCAACAAGGCCTTTATCTTCGGCGGCTGGGATCGTGACGAGATCAAGCAGCCCATCCGCGGCGCGCTCAGCGCAACCTCCACGGCGATGACGAATTTCTTGTATGGCGCCTTTGCCACCAACTACAACCTGCCGGCCAAATGGAAACTCGCCGGCTTCCTCTCGTCCGACAGCAGCGATGTGCCGGCGAACCAGGTCACCCAGCCGGTTCCGGAAGTCTATGATGGCAACACGGACACGACCTACCCGCTCGAAAACGCCCGGCTCATCCAGGCGGCCTGGTATCCCAATTCCTGCGTCATTCAAACCGGGCCGGGCGCCAACGACTGGAAAGTATTGGTCAATTCCAGCGAACTGTTTGAAGACGTCACGCCGAACGGCGGCGAATTGGGCAGCGGTTCTTCAGAAACCGATTGCCGCAACACCTACCTGGTTGACGTGCAGGGCGCCTTGAACGATCCGGACCGCTTGACGCCGAACGTCCGTGAAGGCAAGTGGATCCAATTCGTGGACAAGGCGACCAACACCTTCGCACCGTTCTCGGCCAATGCGGACATGGAGGAAATTGACACGAATGGTTTTGTCCTGACACATCGCCTGTATCACTTCGGTGGCCGTAACAGTGCCGGCACCTCCACTGCCAGCTGCATGTATCTGGATCTTGAAGGCCTCGCCAAGCCTCGTCTGCCGGGTCAGCCGCCTGCGCCGATGCCCAAATGGACGACTTTGCCAACCACGCTCTATCAGCGCGCACGGCAGAATTATGCGACACCGTTGCCGGATGGACAAATCATGATCTTCGGCGGCAACAGCAGCGGTATCGCCGGCGCCGGCATTGAGGACTGGAGTTTGCACGTCCAACTGTGTGATCCCGCAACCGGAATCATCCGGATGGGTGACAAGACGGGCGTGCCACGTGATGAACACGGCATTGTGCATCTCTTCCCGGATGGCCGGGTGTTCATGGGCGGTCAGAACCGCAACGGCATCTCCGTGGCGGGCGATCCTTTCGCTCCCGCCGGTGATCCGGACTTGGGCATCAACTGCGCCCAGTTCTACAGCCCGCCGTATCTGTTTGACGCCAATACCAACCCTGCCGTGCGGCCGGTCATCACGAGTTATCCCGGCAAGGTTAATTACGGAGTGGACTACGATGTGGGTGTGGACGACGGCTCGACCATCACGTCGGTCTGCATCATCCGCACGGGCTCCATGTCCCACACGCTGCACACGGACCTTCGCTACATCAAGTGTCCCTTCACCGTCAATGGCAACACGCTGCATGTGACGGCACCCAAGTATGAGGGCATTGCGCTGGGCGGTTACTACATGCTGTTCGTGGTCAACTCCAATGGGGTGCCTGCCATGGGCAAGAAAATCCAGGTGGGAACCTATATTGCCAACAGAAAGTAAGCACGAACCTCCGGTGTGGGCCGGGTTCACAGAGTGAGCCCGGCCCACGTTAAAAAGCAGACCGAGATGCCAAAAAGAGTATTTATGCCCGGGTTTACCTTGATTGAATTGCTGGTCGTCATCGCCATCATCAGCATTCTGGCGGCGATGCTGCTGCCGGCGCTTTCCAAGGCCAAGGCCAAGGCGGTATCCATCAAATGCATGAACAATCTGAAGCAAATGGGAGTCTCCACCACGATGTATGCGGGCGAAAACGACGACCATCTGCCCGGATGCCAGCACAGTCTGCCCTCCTGGCTGGCTTCGCTGGCCGGTTACAACGGCACGAACATCTACCGCTGCCCCTCGGAAAAAACCCGTCCCTACAGTTATGCGGTCAACGACTTTCTCACGCCCAATCCCTATGGCGCGGCGACGTTGAACTTGTCGCGCTTCTGCCGGGTGCCCAGCCATTCGGAAACGATCTGGATGGGCGAAATCCTGGAGGAAATTCTGGCCCAGGATCATTTTCACTTTGCTGACAATAAAAATTCCGTGGCGCCCAGCGCCGACGGAACCGGAGGCTACTCGCCAAACAATTTTCGCAGCCAGGTGGATGCCCTCCGCCATGAAGGCGGCGCCAACTATCTCTATTTGGACGGCCACGTGGAATCCATGAAGTGGATCCATATTCCGCCCCTGTTGACGGCATCCGGATCGCGCTATGTGATGCCGACCGGACGCCCATGACCATCACTTTGAGCCAAATCATGAATCCATGAATCAAACCATCTCCGCCCCAAACCCAACTAAAATTCAACCAATGAAAACCCTTGTGAAATCCTGTTGTCTCCTCGGTGCCGTGCTGCTGGGACTGAACGCTGAAACCTTGCGCGCCCAATCCTTTGTGACCTGTGGTGCCGTCAGCACCAATGTCGGCGCGCAACTGAAATTTGTGAACGGCGCCGGCTACGCCTCCAGTTCCGGCTACTTCCACCCGCTCACCTTTCAAAGGTTTACCAACCACTTCACCGGTGCCGGCGGCAGTTTCCGTTACTGCTCCACCAACCTCCTGTTTCAGGCGCTGTCGGTGAAGACCAATCCGGCGACGGCCGCGGCCTTTGGCGCTTACCTCGGCTGCAAGATCCTGTCCGTTGCGGGTCCGGCGGGTGGTGTCTTTTCCTTCTGGGAATCGAGCGCGGGCTGGCCGACTTATCAATTCCCCGTCGGCGGCGTGTATGACCCCGCCAGGAGCATGATTGAAGTGGGGAACATTGAGGCCGGCGCGGGCACTCCCGGTGGCGACACCTTTGGCAGCATCCCCGGACGCCGCTTTAGCGTGGACAAGGCTGGTGAATACCTTGTGACCTTTCAACTCTATGACCTCTCGAAGAATAATCCGACAAGCACGAATGCGCCGGTTCAGATAGCCTCCGACCCGCTTACCATCAAGTTTGCCACAACCGTTGATCTGGCCACCACGCGCTTTGTGAAGACCAACAACGTCGTGACCATGGCTTTCAAACAAAGCGGCCTGACCAACTTGTATGTGGAGGCCGCCACGGATTTGGCGGGTAGTTGGACTCCCGTTGCCGGTCCGTTCACCAACGCACCGGTCGGCACCAACTTAACGACGATGACCTTTACGAACGACCCGGCGGTTGCAAATATATTCTACCGGCTGCATGGCGCCACACCCTGATTAATTTGGCAACATGCTTGTGAAATTAATTGCCGTGCGGATGAGCCTTTATCTGATGGTCGCCCTCGGTTTGACCGGGGGCGGCTTTCAGGTGTTTGCCCAGCATATCCATCTCGCCGCCGGCGCCAAAAGCACGGCGCAAGACGGCCAGCTGTATATTGTGAATGGCACCACTTACGACATCAACTCCACCCCGCCCAATACCTCCTGCCTGTTCATGTCGCAAGACGACCCGATACTCTATCCCGGACTATACCGGACGGATGCCACGTTCGTAGTGTTGCCGGCCACACTCTGGACGGGAGGGCCTGCGCCCAGCGCTCCCGCGCCGGGATCCTACATCGAACTCAGACTGGTTTCCGCCACCGGACCGGTAGGCGGGGAAATTGGATTATGGGAGGAGAGTGTGGATGGCACGTCAACCACAAAACTGATCAGCCTCCCGGTCGGCACCAGCAACGGCACGAACCACTACAACCTCAGCGAAGGGGACCCCGGCCAGGGCGTCTCCACTCCGGACGGCCTTGATCCCTATGGTCACATCCATGGCCGCCAGTTCACTGCCAGCAAACCGGGCCTTTACATGGTGGGCGTTCAACTGCTGGACACTTCAAAGAACGGTGTGAATGGCGGCCCGATCCAGACTCCGTCGGCCACCAACTACTTTTATTTTCAGGCGGGGCTGTTCATTGATTCCATGGCCAGGACGAACAACACCGTGACCGTCCGTTTTGGAACCAGGGCCTTCAACAATTATTTGCTGGAGGTCAATACCAACCTGGTGTCCACGAACTGGATTCCGATTGAAGAAGTCTTCGGGGGCAACCACAGCGATCTGCATTATTTGATTGATTCCAATGCCACCAATTCCGTGCGCCTCTATCGCATGCACGAGATTCCGCAATGACCAACCATGAAATATCATCATCAACCGTGAAACCATTATCACTCATAAGACCATTATCATACATGAAACCAAACAACTGGATTGGCCTGGCCCGGATCACCTGCCTGGTCACGCTTGGGTTTTTGACGGACACATCGCTGCTGGCCCAAGGGCGGATCCTGGACGACCATTTATACGCGGGAGCCGTTGGCACAGACTATGGTGATCAGCTCGTCTGGGCGAACGGCGCGGCTTTTTCCACCGAGGCCGGCTATTACCAAATGAGCCCCTCGACCAGTGGACAATGGGCCGGATATTACAACAGTGAACCCACCCTGGCGGTGCTGGCCGCCACGGCCGCATTCGGCGGGCCGGTGCCGAACGCACCCGCGCTGGGAGCGTTCATCCAGGCCAGGATCTTTCTCATCAGCGGGCCGGATGGCGGACAGTTCGGCTTTTGGGAGCCCGATTCAACCACGCCCGTTTATAGTCTGAACGTGAACGAGAGTTCGTCGCTCATTCCCCTCAGTGGCGGCGACGAGAATCCGGATGCCGGCACCTTCGGTGTGGACCCCTACGGTCACATTGACGGCCGTCGCTTCAGCGCCACGGTGGCGGGAGACTACATCGTCGGCTTGCAGTTGTTTGACACCAGCGACAATGGTCTGGACGGTTTGCCCATTCATTCGCCGTCTGACATTCTGTATGTGAACTTCCGCGCGCAGACAGTGGTGCCGGAGCCGGGCACCATGGCATTGATGGGGCTGGGCCTTGGCGCGCTCTGGCTTGGGGCTCGCCAGCGGATGCGGGCGTCACGAGTTTTCGCCAACGCGCTGCCATCAAATTCGCGGAGGTAAGCCAAATGAGTTGCTTTCGAAAGTTAGCGGTGAGCCTGATGACTGCTGGCGCCTGCCTCCATACCGGCAATGTCGCCCAGGCACATCTCACCTATTCCGGCCGCGACTTCGGCTTCTATACTGGATTGTCGTTCGGATCGCTTTCGATTACCAACCAAACGGTCACCGGCAACTATGGCTGGGCGGACGCCGCTGATGGAGTTCTGGGTGACACCCACCGGGGCCGCGGCTTCCGCTTCCACCTGAACAATCCCGCGTTGGTCAGCCTGACCGTCTCAGCCAATGCCAGTGCGACGGCGACTTCGCTCGGCGGGCTTACGCCGGCATTCTCCATCTACTCCGGGCTTGCTGCCGTTGCCCCCTTTGCCTCCACTCAGACGGCTCTCCCGCCGGGTCCCGACCACGACTTCTGCGATGCTTCGGTCGCCTGGCGGACTTGGTGGGTGCAACAGAATCTAAATCCGGCGGCCACGGACCCAACCCCGACGGATGGAAACTGGGATGCGTTGCATGACTGGAAAATCGGCGGTGATGGCGACCTGCCGGGCGATTTCTCTCAATTGAGCAGTTTCAGCTATGAAGGTTCGGCGGCGGCTACCGGCAATGCCAACACCGTGACCGGCAGCTTCGCGCTCCCGGCGGGTGACTACACCATCATGATTGGCGGCAACAATATCACCAATAAAACCTCCGACACGGCCCTCTCTGGTTATGGCATGGCAGCGACCTTGTCGGTGGCTCCGACGCCCGCCCTCAGCATTGCGCCGAAAGTGTTTGTCGCGTGGCCTTCTGGCACGGCCAGCAACTGGGTGCTGCAATCCGCATCGTCCATCAACCCCACCAACTGGACAAGCGTGACCAACACACCCGTTACCGTGGACGGACAACCCGGCGTCGTGCTGGATCCCAATGCGGGCCAGCAATATTTCCGGTTGAACTACGTCCAGTGATGCGGCGCGGAAGGATTCATGTTCAGTTTGATGGCAACGCGGCACGCTCCGGTCCCAGACCGATCAAGTCGGAACCCGTGGCGCGCAGTGCTTTCATACTGATTGGATCGCTGGCACTCATCGCCAGCACAGTGAACCAGCGGGCTGGTTCAACCTGAACTATGAACATCCAGCAACAAACGCTCATCCGGATTTCAGTTCTCGCCATGCTTGGCTTGGTGGCCTTACTCCCCAGCCGGGCTGACATTCATCTCTTTGCCGGTGCGCTGGGGACGAATCAGAATGACAAACTCGACTTCAGCAACGGCCTTCTCTATGACGCCACTCGCTCCAGTAATTATTTCCCCCAGATCCTGCGAACGAACGGCATGAACAAGGGTTACTATCGGGGAGATGTGTTGACGTTCACCGCGCTCGCAGCCACGGTTCCCAATGGCGGCCCCATTCCCGGACACGCCGCGTTTGGCTCGTGGCTCGCGGTGCAGGTGGTGAGCGTGGCCGGACCCCCCGGCGGGAGTTTCGCTTTTTGGGAAGGCGACGGGGAAAACGACCTGGGCGCGATCACCTTCAGCGTGCCCGCCGGCACGACGAATGGGACGAATTACTTCATCGTCAGCGAAAATGCCGGAGTGCCGGGGTCCGATCCTTACGGCCACATCCACGGCCGGGAATTTACGGCGAGTTCGCCGGGGACTTACACTGTCGGGTTCCGGGTCATTGACCTCTCAACCAACGGAGACGGCGGCGGGCCCATTCAATCACCCTCCGATCCGCTGCCGGTTCGGTTCCAGGCGGGTTTAAAGATTGATTCGATTCAAGTCTTCACTAACCGGGTGAGCGCCGCCTTTCGCAGCCCAACGGCCATCAGCAATGCGCTGGAAGCGACCGGCTCCATCGAGTCGGGACTTTGGTTGCCCGTGGCCGGGCCGGTAAAAGGCAACGGCAATCTCCAGTTTCTCACGGAAACCAACGCTCCGGGGGGGAATCGCTTTTACCGCCTCCGGGTCCTCAACAATCTGCCCTGACGCAAACGATTCACCGGCGCGCGGCGTTCACGCCGCTTCAGCTTCCGAACTGCGGGAGACAGCTGTATTTTCGGATGCACCCGAAAGTTGCGTGTTGAAGCGGCATAGCTGCCACGCGCCCATTCACGCTGCCTGGTGCCGCGAAGCCGGTGAGAATTTGCTTGAGTGCCGGGCGCGGTCGGGTTTCACTATCAGTCCGGTGGAGAGATGGCCGAGTGGCTGAAGGCGATGGTTTGCTAAACCGTTATAGGGCCAAAAGCCCTATCGGGGGTTCGAATCCCCCTCTCTCCGCCAGTTTTTATTTTTCTTCGCTTGCCGGTCACCTGTATGAGCAAATCCAAATCGCAATGGAACTTCGGCGAGTTGTTCACCACGGAACAGACGCGCCAGGTTTTGTCGGTCAGCGATCTGACGTCGCAGATCCGGCGGCTGCTCGAACAGCGCATCGGCGCGGTCTGGGTGGGCGGCGAGGTCAGCAATCTGCGCGCGCAAGCTTCCGGCCACATTTATTTCACGCTCAAGGACGCGGGCGCGCAGTTGAGCTGCGTCTGTTTTCGCGATGCCGCCCGCGAATCGCGCGCGCTGCTGGCCGACGGGCAGCAGGTCATCCTGCAGGGCGATGTCACGGTCTATGAGGTGCGCGGGCAATATCAACTGGTCGTCCGCCAGATCGAGTTGCGCGGCGTGGGTGCGCTGCAAGTCGCCTTCGAGAAACTCAAGCTGAAGCTCGCGGCGGAAGGTCTCTTTGCGCCGGAACGGAAACGGACCCTGCCGAAATATCCGCAGCGCATCGGCCTGGTCACATCACCGACAGGCGCGGCGATCCGCGACGTGCTGCATGTGGTGGAGCGGCGGAATCCCGGTTTGGAGATCATTCTGGCGCCGTGCCGCGTGCAAGGGCAGGGGGCGGCGGAGGAAATCGCGGCGGCCATCCGATCCCTCAACGAATTCAACACTCAACACTCAACATTCAACATTCAACTCATTTTGGTCACCCGCGGCGGCGGGTCGCTGGAGGATCTTTGGGCGTTCAATGAGGAAGCCGTGGCGCGGGCGATCTTTGAATCGGCGGTTCCCGTCGTGTCGGCGGTCGGGCACGAGATAGATTTCACCATCAGCGATTTTGTGGCGGACGTGCGCGCGGCCACGCCGAGCGCGGCGGCGGAAATCATCACCGAAGGCGTGTTCGCCAGCCGGCAACTGGTCGGCAGCCTGACGCAACGCATGGCGCGGATGCATCCCCGACGTTTGCTGAACGAGCAGCTGCAACGGCTGGACGATTTGCAGACCGGCCTGCTGCGGCAGACGAAACAGGGCGTGAACGAGCGCCTCGTGACCTGGAAAAATCTGGCGGCGCGTTTGCGACAGGTGCGCCCGAAAGAATTGCTGAAGCAGCGTCGCGAAGTCTTGAACACGACTCAGCGTCGGCTGCGTGAACGGGTGCAGGCGCAATTCAAGAACTGCAAAAATCTGCTGGCCACGACGGAATCACGCTTGCGATTGCTGGGGCCGGAGCAGGTGCTGGCGCGCGGCTATTCCATCACGCGGGACGCGGCGACGGGCCAGGTGTTGCGCGACGCCGCAACTGTGAAAGCGGGCCAGCAGTTGAAAACGCGCTTGAAGAAAGGCGAAGTTTCCAGCCGCGTGGAGTGAGGCGGCGCTCAGGGCTGGACGATGGCGCGGTAGAATTTTTGCGGCGCGGTCAGGTTGGCGTCGGTGAAGGTGAAGGGCGACGGGTTGGTGAACTGGCCGACCCAATTGGCCGGCGCGAGATTGGTGGTGACCTGCACCACGTAATTGGAGCTGGCGGTGCCCGCGACGAGCATCTGGAATTGGCCGGCGCTGAAAACGGGCGCGCTCAACATGGCGTTGGTGGCGGGCGTGGAAGTGATGAAGGACGTACCGGAAACGGTGACCATGTCAAACCGCGTCGTGCCTGTCGTCATGTAAGAACTGGTGGGAGCATTGACGGCAACGTAAGACCCGCTGCTGGGGCCATTGGTGGCGGTGCTTTCAAATTCGGCCACGATGCGAAAGGCAAAACTGGCGTTGTTGTTCACGCCCGGCATGGTGGCAAGGCTGTTGGTGAACGCGATAAAGGTCGCGGGTGCCGTCAAAATGGCCGCTGTCGGGAAATCCACAAAAGTCGTGCCGTTGGTCGCGTATTGCAGGCGGAAATATTTGCCGCCGGTGTTGCTGCTGCGATGGCTCCATGAAATGACGATGTTTTGTATCCCGACCGTGCTGACTGCGAACTGGACGCCGGCACTTTTATTGCCCACCGTCGAGGCTGGATATGTGGTAGTGGTCCACGCGGTATTATCGGTGGCGCCGGCGGGGTCAAGCGTTGTATCGCCGCCTACAAACGAAGCCGCAACACCCCCGATGGCCGTGGCCGTGCCGCTGCCGATGGAAGGCGACGTCGAGCCAGTGGAAGAGCTTCCATCCGCCGGACTGCTGTTGAAATTCCACTGCGCAAAGGTGACCGGGTTGGTGAAAAGGATGTTCAAGGCCGCCACCGAACTGGTGATGCTGCCGGCGATGTTAGTAATGACGACGGTATAATTTCCCGCGTCCGAGCCCTGGACATTGGCGAGAACGAACGGGTTGGTGGTCGCGCCGGAAATGTTCGTGCCGCCGAGACGCCATTGGTAATTCAGCGGCAGAGTTCCGCTGGCCGTCACGCTGAAGGTTGCGCTTTGCCCTGCAAGGACACTCTGGCCTTGTGGCTGCGTAGCGATGAACGGCGCGGCGTTGGTCACGGTGAGGACGGCGACGGAACTGGTGATGCTGCCGGCAATGTTGGTGATCACGACGGAATAATTCCCCGCGTTCGTCGCCTGCGCGCTGGCGAGGACGAACGGATTGGTGGTCGCGCCGGAAATGTTGGTGCCGGCAAACCGCCATTGGTAGGCAAGCGGCGCGGTGCCGGTGGCGGTGGCGCTGAAGGTGGCGCTGTTGCCGGTGGCGACGCCCTGACTTTGCGGCTGGGCGGTGATCGCGGGCGGATTGGTGGTGCTGATGCCGCTGACGGGGATGAGAAAATCCTTCATCACCGCCATGTGCTGGGCCAGGCCGGAATCCGTCTGCTGCACGGGCGCGACATCGGTCAGCGGCGTGTAAACTCGCGAATCAAAAACCTGTCCGTTGGGAAATGAACGGGAGGACATGACCGTGGCGGTTTCAAAATTGGTGAACGTCAAACTGGGCAGGACATAATCATGTGGCGTGCTACGGCTGGCGCTGGTGTCTGAATTGCCGTTTTGATCCACGGGCACTGGATAGTCGGTGAGGTAGCCGTTGTAGGTGGTGACGCAGGCTTCGGTGCGCGGATCGGCGTTGAAATCACCGGCCACCACAACCCAAGCATTCGCGGGGAAATTCGCCTGCATCATGGCCTTCAGGTTGATTGATTCTTGGGCACGGTTGCTGGCTGAACTGGTAAGCAGATGCACGCTGACGATATAAAGATCGTTTGTGCCGGGCAGATCAATTTGTGCCCACGCAAAACCGCGGTTTGGCGAAGTCTGGACGGTGTCGGACCACGAGGCGTTGGTTAAAATCGGGTAGCGGCTGATGATGCCGTTCGGGATGTCGCCGTTGCCGGTGAACGGTTCGCGATAATAATAGAAATCCGTCCCGAAGGCGGTGTCAATCATCTCACGCATTGCGGCGGGGGTGTTCACGCCCAGGCCGTTCGTGCTGGTGTAGTTGAATTCCTGGATGGCGACCACGTCGGGTTTCAATCCTTGGAAAATCCGCAGCGCGAACGGCTGGTAACTCTGCGTGTCGCCATTCAGGTTCGCCGCCATGATGCGGACATTGACGGTGCTTTGCGCGAGGCCGTCGAAGCAAACCAAGGCGATTGCAGCGATGAAAAAAACCGTCCGGATGACGCGCCAGGCGGGGTGTGACTCGAATTCCATTAAATAAATTTTCCTTGTGCCGATAATATCCCGGCCATCGCCAAACGCAAGCCGCGCCTGCAAAAAAACACCCGCGACTACGGGCTGGACGAACCGGCGGAATTGTTGTTAGTTTGTGGCGAATGTCTAAACCGGCCAAGGCTGGCGATTCCGCCAAAGGCAGCAGTTTCCAGGAAGCCCTCCAAAAACTGGAGTCCATCGTCGAAACGATGGAGGCCGGGGAATTGCCGTTGGAGACCTTGATCGCCCGTTACGAAGAAGGCACGCGGCTGGCCAGGGTTTGCCAGGAAAAACTGGCGGACGCGGAACTGAAGATTCAACAACTGGAGAAGAACGCCGCAGGCGAGCTGAAATTGAAACCGCTCGACCTGGCGGACGAATGAAAAATGGATTGGTGGATTCATGGATTGGTGGATTGATGAGCGTCCGCAAAATGGAAACTCCAATCATCCCGTCATCCAAAAATCCATTGATCCCCTTAGAATTTATATGAGCAGATACCTCGACATGGTGGACGGGCCGGCGCACGTCAAAAAACTGACGCCCGCGCAACTGGAACAGCTGGCCGAAGAGATCCGGCAGGAACTGATCGAAGGCCTCGCCAAGGGCGGCGGTCATCTCGGTCCCAACCTGGGCGTGGTCGAATTGACCCTCGCCCTGCACAGCGTGTTCACCACGCCGCACGACAAATTTGTCTGGGACGTGAGCCATCAGGTTTACGTTCACAAAATGCTCACCGGTCGCAAAAACCGTTTGCGGACCATCCGCCAGACCGACGGCTTGAACGGTTTCGCGCTGCGCACCGAGAGTGAGCACGATTGTTTCGGCGCCGGTCACGCGGGCACCGCGTTGTCCGCCGCGCTCGGCATGGCGGCGGCGCGCGATAAAAAAGGGACGGACGAAAACGTCGTCTGCATTTTCGGCGACGCGGCGTTGACGAACGGCATTTCCTTCGAGGCGCTCAACAACATCAGCCACACGACGAAGAAATTCATCGGCATCCTCAACGACAACGAGTGGAGCATCGCCAAAAACGTCGGCGCGATTTCCGGTTACCTGAACAAGCTCATCACGAATCCCTCCTACAACAAGCTGTCGAAGGATTTTGAAAATTTCATCCGCAAGCTGCCCAAGGGCGGGCTGGCGCTCAAGCTCGCGCACATGGCCGAAGAGGGCGTCAAAGGCGCGATCAGCGAAGTCGGCATGCGCCAGAAGAGCGAGGTCGCGTTCAGCGCGGACGGCCGCGGGGGTTACGGCAACCCGGTTCTGTTCGAGGAACTCGGCATCCGCTATCTCGGGCCGATCGACGGCCACAATCTGCCGCTGTTGATCAGCACGCTCGAATTCGCCAAGACCTGCGATCATCCGATCGTCATCCACGTGCTCACACAGAAAGGCAAGGGTTTTGAGGCGGCATTGAAGTTCCCGGAAAAATTCCACGGCCTCGGTTCCTACGACGCCAAGACCGGCGAAACGCCCGCCAGCAAGCCCGGCACGCCGCCCATGTATCAGGACGTGATGGGCCAGACCGCGGTGAAACTCGCGCAGAAGAACAACACGATTGTCGGCATCACCGCCGCCATGCCCACCGGCACCGGCATGAAGCATCTGGAAAAGGCCATGCCCGACCGTTACATCGACGTCGGCATCGCCGAGGAACACGGGGTCATCTTCGCCGCCGGCATGGCGACGATGGGTTATCATCCGATCGTGGCGATCTATTCCACGTTCCTCCAGCGCGCCTATGACTGCATCCATCACGACGTTTGTTTGCAGGATCTGCCGGTGATTTTCTGCATGGACCGCGCCGGGCTTTCCGCCAACGACGGCCCCACGCATCACGGCCTGTTTGACATCTCGTATCTGCGCTGCCTGCCCAACGTCATCGCGATGGCGCCGGCGAACGAGGACGAACTCGCCGACATGATGTTCACTGCCACGCACCAGAATCATCCCGTGTTCATCCGCTATCCGCGTGGCACGGCGGAAGGCGTGCCGGTCAAGGACCAGCCGCAACTGCTCGAAATCGGCAAGGCGCAGGTCGTGCAGAATTTTTCGACCAACGGCAAAAAGAAAGTCGCGTTGTTCGGGCTCGGGCCGATGAACACCATCGCGCGCAAGGCGGCGCAGCAACTGGAGACGGAAGGCTACGATGTCGCCGTCATCAACCCGCGCTTCACCAAGCCGATTGACGCCGGCACGACGGAATTCTTCGGCCGCGCGGCGGACCTGGTCGTCACCTTGGAAGATCATGTGTTGATGGGCGGCTACGGTTCGGCGGTGCTGGAGCTGTTCAGCGAAAAAAATGTGACGACGCAAGTCGTGCGCATCGGCTGGCCCGACCAGTTCATCGAACACGCCACCACGCAGGACGAACTCCGCAAGAAATACGGCCTGTCCGTGGAGAACACCGTGGCCAAGGTGAAGGCGCAATTTGATGAGGCCCCAGCTAAAGTGACACGGCTGATTGAAGTGGCGTGATGAGAATTCTGCGACCAGGAGTTCAGTGGGCATTCACGCTGACTGAACTTTTGGTTGTTGTCGCCATCGTCTCAATTATTGCCGCGCTTTTACTCCCGGCAATTTCTCAATCCAAAAGAAGGGCGCAGCAAATTCAATGCGTCGGCAACTTGCATCAACAAGGTGTCGCCATTCACACGTTCGTGGCCGAATACAATTGTTATCCCACATGGATTACATCCTCCAACACCGGGTAGTCACCTAATTTGAATCTCATAACGGCGCCTTGCTCATTACAGGGAGAAAAATTCCCGCGATAATTCCCAATACCGCAGAAATGATAATTGCCCAGATGATTAGTTTTTTAGTTCTCGGATTCATTTCCTCCTCGCTTTTTTGATTTGATACGCGACACCAACCTTGACCGCGCTTTGCGCATCGGTCACGGGCGGCAGCTCCAGGATGGTCATAAATTCTTCCGGCTCGCCATACGTCCAGCCATAGCAGCGTTTGGCTTTTGGATGCCCAGTCAGATCGAAAACCTCAACGTCGCCCTTCCAGATCGTCTTGCCTTGAAACGCTTCATCCACCGGCACAGAACCAACGTGGTTAGCGTTGGCCTTGTGCAGATGGAAAATCACCTGCTTCAACCGTTCAATGTAATCTTCATTCGCCACAGCGTTTAACGAGTTCTTCCACCGTCCATGCGCTAGATTCGATGCCAGCGGCCTGCGCTGGCGTCATACGCAAAGACTTGTGTGTTTTGCAAAAGTTGTAATAAGCGAAATTGAGCGCAACCGCAGCCTCAAAGTTTTCAAACTTCTTGCTGAAGGCGTTGGTCAGGCGAGTCAGGCGGCGGCAATGCATCCGCAACGTGTGATTCTGCTTTTCGACATGGCTTGTCGTGATGCGGCTCACGTCCGGCATACCGGCAATGACCGTGCGTTCGGTTTTCACAACTTCGGCGGGCGAATACCTACTGGCTGCGTCTTTGTTGAGATTCGTGACTCCGTAGGTTTTTACAAGTTGGCCATAATCCACTTCGCTGCCAAAACCCTTTTCAACCGCTTCGGGATACGATTGGAGCGCATCGCTGGAAATCTGGACGCGGCGGGAGAGACGGCCAGCCAAATCTTCCATGAAGGCTTTAGCATGATAGGAATCGCGCTTACCAACGATGAAAGATGGAATCAGCTTCGTGTCCGCGTCCAGCGCAATGAACGTCCACACATCACCATACACGCCAGCGCGGGCCGCGTTCTTACGTTTCGCGCCGATGAAACCCCAAATCTCATCCACTTCGATTTGATTGCAGGTCAAGCCGCGCATTTTCTCATCCTGAATCTTGGCGCAAGCCTGTCCGATGCGAACCGCAAGGCGCATGATGGTGTCGGGGTGGATGCCGGTAATCCGCGCAACGGAAGCCATGCTCGCGCCCTCTGCCAGCATGGAAACCACAGCCACTTTCTTTTCGGTTTTAAGGATGTTTGCCATAGCGTTATTAACTTGCAATTATTGTTAACAGAAATTAGGATTGCGTCAACATATTTGTTAACAATAATTATGAAAAAGAAAGCAGGCAGGCCGAAAATCGGCGTCCAGAACGCCAAAGGGGAATTGTTCGCTGTGCGGGTTACGCCGGTTGAGGCAAAGCAGATCAACGCGGCAATACGCGACTCGAAACAGGGCAAGCCGGATTGGTTGCGGAAAGCATTGCTATCCGCTGCGGGGAGTGATAAATCAGCGTCATAAATAAGTGGATGCGAGGAGGCTCGGACTCCCAATCTGCGATTGTAAGGAACGCCAAGTTTGCCAATTAGCTTACGCACCCAAACGCAGATGAAACTCGCCCGCATAATTCGATTTTCCATTATTAAGTTCATTCGTTTTTGGAATCCTAGATGGCGGGATTTCTGGTCAGAACTTTACTATGCTTTAGAGCCACTTAAGAAAATAAATAATTCCAATTGCAAACATGGCAGCCCCGAACACGAAAAGGAAAAACATAATCCAGTTGCACCTGGTGCTGACATACATGCCATAGGTCAGAGGCCAAATAAGGACGGCGCCTATGACCAAGAAAAAGATACAAATAGGAAAATTAAATCTATTGGCGCGGCCTTCTTTAAGTTTATTGAGCTTCTTGCTTTGATTGCTGCTGTTGCCACCGCTTGGGTCATCTATGCCCAATTTCAGGAAATGCAACGAACCACGAGCGCCGCCAATGGCCAATTGCGAACAATGGAGGGTCAATTGGATGAAATGAAGCAAGCTAGAATCCAAGATGAAAGGGCGTGGATTTTTGTCACTATCCCCAATAACGCTCTCAACCTTTCCGTCACAAATGGAAGCGTGAATTTGATAATGAAAAACATCGGTAAAACCCCGGCGCTTATTACTTCGGAATATGGCGGTATCACAGAAGATGCGAGCGCAATCCAGCCCCATGATCCAAAAGGGATTAATGATTCCCTCATGCTGATTCCGAATTGTGAAGGGTCGCTCAAAGTCATAATACCCCTTAATGTTGAGGCTAGAATAGTGACCGGCACTAGAGTTTATGTATTTGGAACCGTTTTTTATTCCGATATTTCTGGAGATAGCCATTGGTCGCAATTCTGCTTTTCTTTCACCGAAAATGGAGGACTCATGCTTACCGGAAACTTCCATGCTTCCTGTGATGATTTGGAAACCAAACAAAAATGAAGCAAATCTATACCTGCATGGCCGAATTTCATGCCATGCCAACAGAATGCAAGCCCTGCAAGCATTGAAAATCCAAATTAGGTGACTACCCAACACCGATCTTCCTGGACGCTGGTGGATTGATCAGATTGAGCGGGGAGGTTTTGGTATTTCAAATCCCGTCGATAATTTCTATCAACTGGGGATTTGGCATTGCCCGGCCGCCCAGCTTCGGGAAGGTCAAATGAGCGATTCGCCTTTTTATGGCTACAATGTGTTTGGCGTGCTTCCGGTGGGTAATCTTACCACCAACCTTGGATTAGGTGGTCAACGCCCCGAAAATTCAGCCACAGAAAAGTCGGTCAGAGAATCTGAAGTTGTTGTTCCCGTCGAAATGATGGCTATCGGTGAAAGTGACGCCTTCGCATTCATGCGCGCCATGGATTATGATTTTTATCACCGCTCTTTCCGTCACCAAGACAAAGCCAACGTGGTATTTTGCGACGGCCATGTTGAATCGCCGACATTGAAATTTCTTTTTGCCGACAGCAGTGACGCCGCCTTGAGCCGCTGGAACCGCGACCACCAACCCCACCGCGACCGGCTGGCTCCGTGATGCTTCGGAGCGCGAGCCGTCCCGGCTCGCAGCGCGCCGCTACGGAAGGAATCGTCGGAAAGTTCCAAGCGTCTTTGAAAGATAACAGTGCTGCGGACGGAGACCGTCCGCGCTCCGCTCAAATTGCCGCGCTTGACGGCACCGCCCGATTGACGTTTATTTCAGCCATGACGGTCACACTCACAGCCGAGCAGGAGCAGTTCATCGCCGAGCAATTGAAGGACGGCCACTACCGTTCCGCCAGCGATGTGATTGGCCAAAGCCTCGGGATGTTGCGCGCACAGGAGGAATTCGTCCGCTCGAACACCGCCGAGTTGCGTGAAAAAATCGCGGTTGGTTTGGAGCAGATTAAACGCGGCGACGTGGTGGATGGCAGGACGGCAATCCAAAATCTGCGGGAGAAATTGCAGCAGCGCGAACGCGGACGACAATGAGTTCCTATCGCTATTCGTCGGATGCAAATGCCGACCTTGCGGAAATCGTTTTCTACATTTTTGATCTCAATCCCGTCGCCGCCCACCGCTTTCTCGACTCGTTGGATGCAACGTGTGAATTGCTGGCCGGGCATCCGCTCCTTGGTCAGCCCCGCCCGGAACTCGGCGAAAACTTGCGTTCGTTTCCCGTCGGGAATTATCTGGTTTTTTATACGCCAGGGACGGACGGCATTAATGTTGCCCGCATCATCTATGGCGGACGCGACTTGCCAGGCGCGTTCGGCAGATGACTGCGAGCGACCAAAGCCAACGTGATCTTTTGCGATAGCCGCGTTGCATCGCCGACGTTGCAATTTCTTTTCGAGGGCACCAGCGACGCCGTCTTGAGCCGCTGGAACCGCGACCACCAACCCCACCGCGAACGCCTGGCTCCGTGATGCCATTTTAGCTTTTGCCAGAACCGTCCGGCTGCGTTATACATTTATTTGCCATGCAAAAGACCTCGGAGATCAAATTGACCGGCAACGAGTCGAGTCGGATCGCCGCCGCCATTGACAAATGTGACGCGTCGTTGCGCGCGATTTTCCGGCGGATGAAAAAAGACCAGGCGGAGATTGACCGGCTCAAAACCCACACGCGGAAGATTCTGGCCGAAATCAAAGCCGACATGAAATCCGCCTGACCATGTTGAAAAAGCTGCTGGAATATTTCACCCGCCTGCTGACGCTGGCCGAAGCCACGCGGGAGAACAAGACGGAAATCGCCGAAATGCGCGCCGAATTGCGCGACCTGGCGTTGACGGTTCAGCTGCTGGCCAATAATCAGCGGCACGACATGGAAAAACTCGCGCTGCGGCTGGAAAATGAATTGTTGAAGTTCGAGCGCCGCCTGCCGCCGTCCAAGCACGGCAAATAAAATCCTTTCGCCACTTCGTGCTGGCAAAGCCGGCGTGGTTTTCTGCGACGGCCACGTTGAATCACCGAGGTTGCAATTTCTTTTCGAGGACACCAGCGCCGCCGCCTTGAGCCGATGGAACTGCGATCAATCCCACCGCGGACGGCTGGCTCCGTGACGCTGCGGAGTGCGCCCGTCCCCGGGCGCAGCAATGTCCAACAGGCAAGCCGCTTGAAAATTTCAGAAATACCTGCGCGACGTCTTGCGGGTTTCAAAAGCCTCCCGGACTTCGTTCGTTGCTGCGTCCGGGGGGACGGACGCACTCTGCTCGCCGGCACCCGCGCCGCCGCCTTGAGCCGCTGGAACCGCGACCAACCAGCGACGCCGCGATCGGCTGGCTCCGTGATTCCACCAGGCGGAAGTTGCGGAGCAGCGCCCGAAAGTAGTCCACAGCGCGAGCTGTGGGTTTAAGGTTAAAATGGAAAAAGCTCCGGCAGGAGCGAAAGAAAAATCACGCCAAACATTTTCTTTCGCCGCTACGCGGCTAGGTTCGTTCTACGTTTTAACCCACGGCTGACGCCGTGGGCTACTCTCTTTCGCCACTCCGTGGCTGGCGAAATCTGCGGAAGAAATTTCTCCTCGTCTCAAGCATGCCCGCCGACCTGCAGCCGCGAATCATTTTCGAGCAGGGTCTTCAGATTCGTCCAGCTGGCCTCGTTCATGTCGTTGAAGGCGTTCAGATAAACCGCCACGACTTCCGGGGAATGTTTGGTGAGGATCAGTTCGATCGCCGCTTTCAATTTTGCGTCGTCCACGGTCGCGGGCAGATCCGTATCTTCCACCACGCCTTCGTTGTTCGGGATTTCCAGCGCATTCAGAAAATCCACCAGCACGGCTTTCTGCTTTTTCACGAGCCAGGCGCGGATCAGGTTGCTGGCCACCTGGTCCAAACCAGGGCGGGACAAGGTCGCCACCATCAGCGCGTGGCGCTGCGGGCGCGCCTGGCGTTCGAGAAACACCGGGCGGACTTTGCGCGCCTCGGCGATGCCGTTCAACACCGCCTTGTAGGTCGGCTTGTCGGATTCAAAGGTGTAGTTGAGAATGTCATTCGCCAGGTCCGGCGACATGAAACCGAGGAGTTCGTGTGATTTAAGCATTGGGAAAATAGAGTCTAGGATTTTGGGTCTGGGGTCTGGGGTTATGAAATGGTCGTGAGGGAGATTTTATTTTTGCGGGCGAGAGCTTCACACGCCTCGCGGTCGAGCAGCAAGGTCTTGCCGGATTCGAGCGCCAGCACGGCGACGCCGGAAGCGATGCAGGTCTCCAGAGTTTGCAGGCCGATGCACGGAATGTCAAAGCGCATGTCGTGATGGGGCTTGGCCACCTTGACCGCCACGGCACCACCGTCCTTGCCCGCGAGTTCGCCGCCGCGCGCCAGGCATTTGTCCGTGCCTTCAAGGCCTTCGACGGCCAGAACCGTTCCGGCTTTGACAATAACCAGCTGCCCGATCTCCAGCCGTGACGTTTCCTTGGCGATGCGGAAACCGAACTCCACATCCGCGCGCTGCTCGTCGGAAAGTTTTGCGCCGAGATGAAACCCGGTCTGAGGCATGAGCGGCGCCAGCCATGGCGTCGCTTCGATCAATTCCACGCCGTCTTTTTTCAATTCATCGGCGATGGCGCCGAAGATCGTGTGCGCGTTCTTTTCCTTGAGGCGGAACAGGATTCCCATGGCGCGCAAATCCGGCCGCAGGTCGAACAGATTTTTCGGGGCCACCTGGCCGGCCATGACGCATTGTTTCACGCCCCGGTCGGTGAAGGTGGCAATCATCTTGGAAAGCTGTCCAACCTTGAGCCAGGCGATGTCATCCACCAGACCGGCCAAGGCAGGGTCGGTTTCGCCTTCCACGGCGGTGGCGACGATGCGTTTGACGCCGGCGGCGCGGGCCAGCCGCGCAAAATCGAGTGGCAACGAGCGGCTTCCGGCAATCAGGCCGATGGATTCAAGCGCTAAGTTCATTCAGTTGGGCCGACAGGATAGTGGAACGCGCCAAAGAATCCAGCCCGGGTTTGGGGTGTCCTGCTTTGAAACAAACTGTCCTGTTCATTGAGGTTTGGCACCGAACCGGATGGCTGGCTGATGACGGAATGTTGGGATATTTATAATTTATTTCCACTGCGAAACTGGCGCACAAGGTGCTTTTGCAAGTCAATGTCGTCTTACGAATCAATTTACAAGAAAATGGCATCAACCCTCGAAGGCGGTGGCGAAGGCGGCAGTGAACCGGTGCACAAATATGACCCGGCGCGGCATGTGGCCCCGATTGTTGCCCATGAGTTGAACAACATTTTGACGATTGTTCAGGGTTATGCCGACCGGCTGTTGCTCCGGCATGGCGAAGATCCGGCGCTGTTGCCGCAGCTCCGGTTGATTTCGGATGCGGCCAGACGTGCCGCCAATGTGGTCCGTGAAGCCACGCCGCCGAATGCCAACGAGGCGTTCCGGCAGGGCTCCGAGTCGGCGCCAGCCAGCTGATTGAGCTTGGAAAATGTCGCGTGAACCTGCGTTGGTTTGCGAAGAGTTAGGGTTTTCTCTTCGTTTTGTCGCAGACTTCACGCGGCATTTTTCTTTTTCCCACCCCGGCGGGACGGCGATTGGTTTTGACGCATGGCCTTTCCTCGCGTAGCGTTTCCCTCCTATTTTCAAAAATTGTCATGATTGGGCTCATTAAAAAACTGTTCGGGTCGCGCAACGACCGCGAAGTGAAAAAACTCTGGCCGCGCGTCAAGCAGATCAACGACCTGGAAGCCGGCCTGCAAAAGCTTTCCGACGACGAACTCCGCCAGAAAACGAACGATTGGAAGGCGCGCCTGGCCAAAATCGAGGACAAGGATGAACTCGCCGCCGCGCTGGAGGAAATCCTGCCCGAAGCGTTTGCGGTGGTTAAAAACGCCTGCCGCCGCCTGACCGAGCGCAAAACGGAGGTCATGGTCCGCGAACATCCGATCCTGTGGGCGATGATTCCGTTCGACGTGCAGCTCATCGGCGGCGTCGGTTTGCACAACGGCAAGATCGCGGAAATGGCCACCGGCGAAGGCAAAACGCTCGTCGGCACGCTGCCCGTTTATCTCAACGCGCTCACCGGTCGCGGCGTCCACGTCGTGACGGTGAACGATTACCTCGCTTCGCGCGATTCCGAGTGGATGGGCGCGATCTACAAGTTTCTCGGCCTGACGGTCGGTTGCATCTTGAACAGCCAGCCGTCGGATGTCCGCCGCGAACAATATAATTGCGACATCACCTACGGCACGAATGCCGAGTTCGGTTTCGATTATCTGCGTGACAACGGTATGGCGCAGAAAAAGGAGCATCAGGTCCAGCGCGGTCATTACTTCGCCATCGTGGACGAAGTGGACTCGATCTTGATTGATGAAGCGCGCACACCGCTCATCATCAGCGGCCCCTCCATGCACACGCATGACGAGCAGTTCGCGCAATGGAAGCCGCTCGTCGAATCCCTCGTCCGCGCTCAGGTGGGTTTGTGCAACCGCTTTTTGTCCGAGGCCGAGGCGCTGATCAAAAAGCTGAATCCGACCGACGGCTCGGCCGTCAAAAACGCCGGTGAACTCGAACGCGAGATTGGCCTGCTGCTGTTCCGCGTCAAAACCGGCCAGCCGAAATCCGAAGGCCTGATGAAGGTTCTGGAGAATCCGGAATATCTCAAGCTGATGAACCAGGCGGAACTGGATCTGCACAAGGACCAGAAGAAGGTGGATCTCTATCGCGAGAAAGAGGAACTGCTCTTCGCCATTGACGAGAAAAGCCACGAGGCGGATCTGACCGAGAAAGGGCGCACGTTCATCAGCCCGCAGGATCCGGACGCGTTTGTGCTGCCGGACCTCAACACGCTGTTGCATGACGTGGACGCGGGTCCCGAAACTGATGCGCGGAAACGGTTGGAGGCGAAAACGAAATTGCAGTCGGACTTCGAGACCAAGGCGCAGAAGATGCACGCCATCTCGCAATTGCTCAAGGCTTACAGCCTTTACCTGCTCGACGTGGAATATGTCGTGCAGGACAACAAGGTCATGATCGTGGATCCGCACACCGGCCGGCTCATGCCCGGCCGCCGTTGGAGCGATGGCTTGCATCAGGCCGTCGAGGCCAAGGAAGGTGTCACCATCGAACGCGAGACGCAGACGCTCGCGACCATCACGATTCAAAATTATTTCCGGCTTTACCAGAAGCTCGCGGGCATGACCGGCACGGCCGAAACCGAGGCGGCGGAGTTTTTCGACATCTACAAACTCGGCGTGCTGACGATTCCCACGAACAAGCCGAACATCCGCAAGGACGGACATGATTCCGTCTATAAAACCCGCCGCGAAAAATTCTCCGCCGTTGCTGCGGAAATCAAGGCGATGCACGCGCTGGGCCGGCCCGTCCTGGTCGGCACCGTCAGCGTCGAGACGAGCGAAATGCTCTCGCGCATGCTGAAGAAGGAAGGACTGATCCATTCCGTCCTCAATGCGAAGTATCACCAGCAGGAAGCCGAAATCGTTTCGCGCGCGGGACAGCGCGGCTCCATCACGATCGCCACGAACATGGCGGGTCGCGGCACGGACATCAAATTGAGTGCAGGCGTGGCCGAAGTCGGCGGCTTGCACGTCCTCGGCACGGAACGTCACGAGTCGCGGCGCATTGACCGCCAGTTGCGCGGCCGCTGTTCGCGCCAGGGCGATCCCGGTTCGTCGCATTTTTTCATTTCGCTCGAGGACGATCTGATGCGCCTGTTCGGTTCGGACCGCATCGTGAAATTGATGGAGCGCATGGGGCTGGAAGAAGGCCAGGAACTGACGCATCCGCTGTTGAATCGCTCGATCCAGCAGGCGCAAAAGCGTGTGGAAGGTCACAACTTCCAGCAACGCAAACGCACGCTCGAATACGACGACGTGATGAACAAGCAACGCGGTGTGATCTACGGTTTCCGCAACGAGATCATCAACGCCACCGACGTCCGTGACCGGCTCATGGACATCATGGAGGAAGTCGTCGTGGACAAGGTCGCACAATTCACGACCGCCGAATCCGATTTGAGCGAATGGAAAGTGCGTTCCCTGTCGGACTGGGTGAACTTGAATTTCCCGCTGGGCCTGCCCGAGGCGGAAATCCTGAAAGCCGCCGAATCCGGCACGGAAAAACCGGTGGCCGAATCGCTGTATGATGGCTTGAGCCCGCAGCAATTTGCCGTCTGCACATTTCTATCCGAAAGCATCCGCAAGGCTTACGACATCAAGATCAGCTTTGAGAACCCGGAGGCGTTGAAAGAAGTCGAGCGCTACACCATTCTGAGCGCAATTGACAAGCTGTGGCAGGAGCATCTTTACGAGATGGACAGCCTGCGCCACAGCATCGGCTTGCGGGCGCACGGCCAGCGCGATCCGCTGCTGGAATACAAGGCCGAGGCGTTCAAGATTTTTGACGAACTCATGGTCAACGTGAAGACGGAGATCTGTCACAACATCTTCCGCAGCGCGTCATCCATGCTGGCGTTTGAGAACTTCCTGCGGAACGTGCCGCAACAGACCCTGCACCAGAACACCAGCGCGTTCGGCGGCAATGCGCCCACCGGCGCCGGAGCCAGCAAGGCCAGCGACGTGGTCAGCGAAGCGGCGGCCGCGGCGGAAGCCCAGGCCAAGGCCCGTCCCGTCCGCACCGGCCCGAAAGTGGGGCGCAACGACCCGTGTCCCTGCGGCAGCGGCAAGAAATACAAGAACTGCTGCGGCCGCTGACGCCGCATTCAAAAATCTTTTGAACGTATTTCACCGTTCCGCATCCTAAGACTCGTGCATTGGCTCAAAACAACGATGGCATTGGCAATGGTGGCCTTGTGGTCGCTGGCGTCGAACCATTGCAAGTTGGAGACGCTGCCCGGCTGGTCCTTCCTCGCCTGTGCCTCGGAAACCACCGCTGAATCGCATTGCGATGACAGCGAATGTGCCGGCGTCGAGGAAGGTGGTTACAAAGTTGAAGATCATCAATCCATTCTCCCGGTCGCGCTCGTGACCGTTGATCTGGCGGAAATTATTTTGCCGGCCGACGGCTCTGGGACCGAGGCTGCACCCGCCGGTTTCCTGACGGTTGCGCCGCCGGAGCTTCCCCAGTGCTGGCAGTTTGTTTTCCGCACGGCATCCCCGCCGCGCGCGCCTTCGTTCGCTGCTTAACCAGGTCCTCATTCGAGGGTCTTTCTCCCCATCGTCCGGCGTGATTTCACGTCGTGGTGTCTTTGTTGGTTTATCCATTTATTTTTACTATGAAGCGAATTGTTTTATGCAGAGTTTTGCTGGTTGCCTCCGGGTTGGTCTTGCTGCCTGTTTTACGCGCGCAGGAAAGTGCGCCGGAAGCAAACCAGTTGGTCACGCTCGACACGCTGGTCAATGAAGCGTTGCAGCGGAATCCTGAGTTGCGCATGGCGGAAGCGGGCCTGACCGGAGCGCAAGGCGAAGCCGTGACCGCCGGGGCTTACCAAAATCCCGAGCTCAGTTTCACGCCGAGTGCCAAACGCGTTTCGCCGGAGGGTGAGCCCAACGAGACATTCTTTCACGGCGCCATTGGGGTGGGGCAGTTGATCGAATATCCCGGCAAGCGCGCGGTGCGGAAAGCGATTGCGGAGCGGAGCGTCGCGGTCAGCCAGCTCGCACTGGAAAGTCTGCGTTATCAGATCCAGTTGCAGGTGCGGAAAACCTGTTACGAACTGCTCGCCTTGCAGCAGATTGAAAGTCTCCGCGCGGAACAAGTCGAGTCGGCACGGGTGTTTGCCGAGGCCGTCCGGAAACGGAAGGAAGGTGGCTACGCCTCCGACTTTGAAGCGTTGAAAGCGGAAGCCGACTTCATCGCAGCCCGGAAATTATCGCGCGAATCGCAAGGCCGCATCGCGTCGGCCAAGGTCACGTTGAACGTGCTTGCCGGTCGTCCGCCGGCCGCGCCGATCCGGGTGGCCGGAGTGCTGGACGGAAATTTCTCCCTGTCCGGCACAAATTTTCTGGCTTTCGCTTTGACCAACAATCCGGCACTGCGAATCCAATCGGTTGAAAACGAAAAGGCCGGTCTCGGTGTCCGGGCAGCGAAGTTGAGTGGACGGCCCGACTTCACCGTCGGACCCGCATTGGAACTCGACAAGGAAGAGCAAGTTTACGGGCTGAGCATTTCACTGCCGCTGCCCTTGTGGAACAGTCGCAAAGGAGAAATCCAAACCGCGAACGCCGCGCAACAAAAGGCCCTGGCGGAAACGGAAAGGCTGCGGCGGGAAATCATCCGTGCCGTCTCGACCGCAGAACAAAATCTCAATGCGGCCGACGCGCAGCTGGCGCTTTACACGCCGGAGTTTCGTAACCGCCTCCGCACTTTGGTTGAGCAGGCGGAGAAAAGTTACGCGCAAAATGCCACCACGCTGCTCATATATCTCGACGCCCGGCGGACTTATTTTGATTCGCTGGCAGACTACAACGAAAGCCTTGCCCAGGCAGCCGGCGCGCGCGCTGACCTCGAATCCGCCGTGGGCGTTCCCCTGGACTCCAACCTGTCCCAACCCTGAAAACATTTATGATGAAACGAAACCTTTCCCTGATTCTGCTTACCTCGCTGGGCTTTTTGGCCGGTTGCAGCAAGCCGGTTGAAATATCCGAGGCCAAACCCGAAACCGCGTCCGAAGCAAACATCGTCACGCTGACCAAGGCAAACTTGGAACACATGACGCTGAGCGTCGAGCCAGTCACCCTGGGCAGTCTCGGCATGACCTTGAAAGCGGCGGGTCGTGTCAGCGCCAATTTGAACAAGACCGCCAAAGTTACACCCACGTTGGAAGGCCGTCTGGTGAAACTCAACTTCGATTTAAACGATCGCGTGAAGGCGGGCGAAGTGCTGGCGCTGGTCGAATCCCCGGAGTTGCTCGGCAAACAGCTTGAACTCAAAGCGCCGATCGATGGCGTCATCATCGAGCGCAGTGCAAGCGTGGGCGAACTGGTGGACAAGGGCAGGGAAGTTTGCACCATCAGCGATCCGACGCAGCTGTGGGTCATCGCGGAAATCAAGGAACGCGACATCGCCGCCGTCAAAAGCGGACAGGAGGCGACCTTCACTGTCCTGCCGTATCCGCAGGAAAAATTTCAAGGCCAGGTCATCCTCGTGGGCAATCAGGTGGAGGTTGGCTCACGCACACTGGAGGTTCGCATCGCCGTGGACAACGCGGATGGTCGCTTGAAGCCGGGGATGTTTGCCGACGTGGAGATCACCACAACCAAGCTCGAAAATGTTCTGCTGATTCCTGATAGTGCCTTGCAAACCGATGGTGAGAATCAGATCGCATTCGTCGCGCTTGACGGAAACAAGTTCGAGAAGCGCGTCGTGACCCTGGGCGAGGAGCAGCAGGGCCGCGTGCAAGTTTTAACCGGTTTGAAAGCGGACGAGAAAATCGCGACCGAAGGCAGCTTCATTTTGAAATCAGAAATGCTCAAGGGCGAACTCGGAGAGGAATAACATGATCAACTCCATCCTCAATTTCTCCGTCCGCCAGCGGTTGCTCGTCATCCTGGCCACGCTGATCCTGGCCGGATTCGGCGTGCTTGCCGTCAAACAAATCCCGATTGATGCCTTCCCCGACGTGACCAACGTGCAGGTGCAGGTGCTCGCCACCGCCGGCGGGATGTCGCCGCCCGAGGTGGAAAAGCTTGTGACGCGCCCGATTGAAATCGAGCTCGCCGGCTTGCCGCGATTGGAGGAGGTCCGTTCCGTTTCCAAGATTGGATTGAGCGCCATTACCGTCGTTTTCGAGGATGGCGTGAACGATTACTTTGCGCGGCAGTTGGTCTTTGAGCGGCTGCAAAGCGCGCGGGATAAACTGCCCGCCGGCGTCGAAGCGCAGCTAGGCCCGATCACCACGGGTTTGGGCGAGGTTTTTCAATACACCCTCGTCAGCAAGGACAAGAAATACGACGCGACAGACCTCCGCACCATCCAGCAATACATCGTGCGACCAATTCTCCGCACCGTGCCAGGCGTCACGGACGTGAATTCGTTCGGCGGTCTCGTGAAGCAATATCAGGTCATTGTCCAGCCCGACCGCTTGACCTCTTACGGCATCGCGCTGCAGCAAGTCTTCGAGGCGTTGGAGAAAAACAATGCCAACGCGAGCGGCAATTTCATCGAACACAAGTCCGAGCAATACGTCGTGCGCGGCCTGGGTCTGGTGAAGGACACAAAGGACATTGGCAACATCATCGTGGCCACGCACCAACACTCACCCATCTATGTGCGCGACGTCGCCGACGTGCAGATCGGCGCGGAACTGCGGCAAGGCGCGGTGACGGCCAATGGGGAGGGCGAAGTCGTCGCCGGAATCGTGCTGATGCTGAAAGGTGCCAGCGGACGTGATGTCGTCAACGCCGTAAAAGAAAAATTGCCGGCGATTCAAAAGGCGTTGCCTCCAGGCGTTGAACTCGTTCCGTTCTATGACCGCACCGACTTGGTGCAGAAGGCAATTCACACGGTTACCAAGGCGCTGGCGGAAGGTGCGATTTTCGTGCTAATCATTCTCATCATATTGCTCGCAGATGTGCGGAGCGCCATCATCGTCACACTGGTGTTGCCGCTGGCCGCGCTCTTTGCCTTCATCATGATGAAATGGTTTGGCTTGAGTGCGAACCTCATGTCGCTCGGCGGTCTGGCCATTGGCCTCGGGATGATGGTGGACGGCGCGGTGGTCATGGTGGAAAACATTCACCGTCACCTGACCGGGAAACCCGACGAAGCGAAGAAGCACGCACATGCCGGTAAAATTGAGATCGTGCTTTACGCCGCCAAAGAAGTGGGACGGCCGATTATCTTCGGCATCTTCATCATCATCGTGGTTTTCCTGCCGTTGTTCACGTTGCAAGGGTTCGAGGGCAAGATGTTCAGTCCGCTGGCGTTCACCATTTCGTTCGGCCTGCTTGGCTCACTGATTCTTTCCCTCACTTTCGTGCCGATGCTCTGCACCTACTTTTTGAAGCAACTGCCGCATGAACATGACCCGCTTCACATCCGATGGCTCAAGGAGACCTACCTCGCGTTTCTCAAGCCGTGCGTGCGCCGTCCGTGGCTGGTCGTTCTTCCGGCAGTGCTCGCCTTGGTCGGCGCGTTCGCTTTGGTGCCGCGCATCGGCACGGAATTTTTGCCGTCGCTGGACGAAGGCTCGATCGCGGTGCAGACGTTCCGCATCCCCAGCATTTCGCTGCCGCAATCGCTCGCCTTGCAGATGAAGGCCGAGAAAATCCTGAAACAATTTCCCGAAGTCATTGACGTGGTTTCCAAGACGGGCCGGGCGGACATCGCCTCCGACCCGATGGGCGTTGAAATCAGCGACGTGATCGTCACGCTCAAGCCCCACGAAGAATGGACGACTGCGAAAACAAAAGACAAACTCGTGGAAAAAATGCGCGAGGCGATGGCGGAACTTCCCGGTGTCGTCTCCAGCTTCTCACAGCCCATCGCCCTGCGTGTGGACGAATTGGTGAGCGGTGTGAAATCCGCCATCGGCATCAAGATTTTCGGTGACGACCTGGATATGCTGAAGAGCAAAGGCGAAGCGGTGGCGCGCGTGCTGGGAAAAGTGCGCGGCGCAGCGGATGTGAACGTGGAGAAAGTCAGCGGCCTGGCTTATCTACAAATCGAAATTGATCGCGACAAACTCGCCCGTTACGGCATCAACGTCGCCGACGTGCAGGAAGTCGTGGAAACCGCCATCGGCGGCAAGGAAGCCAGCAAGGTTTATGAAGGGCAAAAGGTATTCGGCCTCGCTGTTCGCTTCCCCGAAGCCGCACGGAATGATGTTGAACCGATCCGCAATATCCTGATTGCGTCGCCGCAAGGCGCGCTCATCCCGCTCGGCCAATTGGCGCACGTTTATGTGACGGAAGGCCCGGCGCAAATCAGCCGCGAGATGGCGCAACGCCGCATCGTCATCGAATGCAACGTGACCGACCGCGACATCGGCAGCTTTGTGAAGGAAGCGCAGCAGAAGATTGACGCCGCCGTGAAGTTGCCGCCCGGCTATTTGATGACGTGGGGCGGACAATTTGAGAACCAGCAGCGCGCGATGAAGCGCTTCAGCATCGTCGTGCCCATTACCATCGCCGCAATTTTCCTGCTCCTGTTCAGTTCGTTCAACTCGGTCAAGCAGGCGTTGCTCATCATCATGAACATTCCGTTTGCGTTGATCGGCGGCATCCTCGCGCTCGTCATTGGCGACTTTAATTTGAGCGTGAGTGCCAGCGTCGGCTTCATCGCGCTCTTTGGCGTGGCCGTGCTGAACGGTATTGTGATGGTCAGCTACTTCAACGAGCTGCGGCGTGAAGGAATGAATGTTGAGTTGGCTGTCATGAAAGGGGCAATTCTCCGGCTGCGCCCCGTGCTCATTACCGCGAGTGTCGCCGCGCTCGGTCTCGTGCCGATGCTGTTCGCCACCGGGCCGGGCAGTGAAATTCAAAAACCGCTCGCTGCCGTGGTCATCGGCGGGCTTATCAGTTCCACGCTGCTGACGTTGTTCATGCTGCCGACGCTCTACAAAGTATTTGAGCGTGAGCCAACCAAGGACACAACCGTGCGTTTGCCTGAACCGCCATCCACACAGGAGTTATGAACAATGTTGGCCCGTATTTTTGCCCGATTTTAGCCGGTGGCTTTAATAAACCCCTTGCCGGCGGCACGCTTGCTGCTATTTTGAAAACGCAGTGCAACGCGCAAAACATCTTTTCAGCAAGTATGGCAAACCGGCTTTGTCCGGGTTGCTGGTGGCGTTGGTGCTGCTGCTGAACTCGCTGGCGGCCTCGCCGGCGTTGCACGAACTCATCCACAAGGATGCCGACCGGGCCAGCCATGCGTGCGTGGTCACGCTGTTCGCGCACGGGCAGGTGGACTCAGTCAGTGGCGAGGTTCCGGTGGCAGTGCCGCTGGCGTTGATTGAGACAACCCCGTCCAGTATCTTTTCAGTTCCCAGCACGGCCATACAGAATCTTCCGCCCGGCCGCGGTCCGCCCGCCGTCCTTTCTTCCCAAGCATAATTGTCCGGTCAGCTTGCGCTGATTGGTTTTTCCGTTGGTAAATCCGTTGTAATTGGATGTCCACGCCTGGCGTGGGCGTCCGGGTTGGAGAAGAAATATGAAATTGAAATTGATTATAGGGCTGTCTTCCGCCCTTTGCTTGAGCGCGATGACCGGTCAAGCCCAGGAGACAAATGAAGTGGAGCAGCTGAAACAACAGTTGCGGCAGATGCAGGAAAACTTTGAGAAGGCTCAAAACGAACAGCGCCAGCAGATCAACGCGCTGACCCAGAAGCTGGATGAACTATCGAAGCAGCAGCAGGCCACGGCCACGGTGACTGTCGCACCGACGAACACTTCGGCCATGACCGACCGGTTGAAGGAGCTGGACGACAAGGTGGACAGTGTCGTCGAAGCGCAGAAGAAGACGCTGTTGAGTGAATTCAATCCGGCCATCGGATTCGTGGGCGAGACCATTTTCTCGCAGCAGAGCAAAGGCTCGCCGCAGAATGGCACCGGCTATCCTGGCGGATTCGATGTCTTCCAGCGCTCGGTGGAGTTGAACGCGTCGGCCTCAGTGGACCCGTTCGCGAAGGGCTGGGTGGTCATCAACGGTTCCGCCGATGCCGACACGGGCGAGACGTCGCTGGACGTGGAGGAGGCGGCATTGCAGACGACGTCGCTGCCGTGGGACCTGACGCTGACGGCGGGACAGTTCTTCGGCGAGTTTGGCCGGTTGTCCTACATCCACGACCACGAACTGCCGTTCGTGAACCGTCCGCTGGTGCTGGATGAATACGTCGGCGGCGAATCCAAAACGCCCGGCGTGCAGCTGAGCTGGCTGCTGCCCATCGAACATTATGTGAACCTGACCGCCGGCATGGGCACGCAGTTCGGCGATTCGCCGGACGCGATCGGCAGCTATCGCTCGATGGGCGCGGTCAATTATTTCGGACGGCTCTCGACGTATTTCGACTTGAGCCCCGACTGGCAATTGGAAGGTGGTGCGTCCTGGCTGGTCAATCCCGATACGGGCAACGTCAACGGCGAAACGGCGCCGAACGGCATGACCACCCTTACCGCCACCCGGCGTCTGGTGCTGGATGGCGACCTCAAATTGAGCTATGTGCCATTGCGCAACAACCAGTTTCAGAGCTTCACCTGGGGTAATGAAGTCCTTTACAGCGACAACCAGTATCTTGCCAATAACGGAGGCGGCAACTTCAACGAGACCGTCGGCGCGTGGGGCATGTATTCCTACTTCACTTACAAATGGAGCCGGAACTGGAGCGGCGGCTTCCTTTTTGAATACACCCAGAATAACCAGGAAAACGCCGCGCAGACTTATGGCTATTCGCCTTACCTCACCTGGGCCATCAGCCATTGGAACCAGCTTCGTTTGCAATACACCCACACCCAGCCGAATGCCGCCACCGGCAACCAGCCGAACGACGCGGTTTATCTGCAATGGGTCTGGATCATCGGCGCGCATTCGCACGGCTGGCAGGCCCGTTGATTAACAATGGAAAGGAAAAATTGATCATGAAACTGAAATCACTCGTCGTGGCGGCGGTTCGGCAGAGCGCCGCAAATTCCCGGAAAATTCAAAGTGCGGCTTTCTGCCGAAAGCCACTACGCCTCGCTGGCATATGGATTGTCGCATTGGCCGCGATGTGCTGTGCAGCACAACCGGCACACGCGGCAAAAGTCCGCGTTGTCACCACGTTCACCGACCTGGCCGACTTCACCCGCGAAATCGGCGGTGATTATGTCGAAGTCCGCAGTCTCGCCACCGGCATCGAGGACACGCATGGCGTGCCGATGAAGCCGAGCTTCGTGCCGTTGCTCAACCGCGCCGACCTCATCGTGCTCGTCGGCTTCGATTGCGAACACGCCTTCCTGCCCGCACTGCTCGAGGCCAGCCGCAATCCGCGCATCCAGCTTGGTCATCCCGGTTATGTGGACTGCTCGAAGGGCGTGACGCCCCGCGATGTGCCCAAGTCCACCGACCATTCCGAGGGCGACGTGCATCCTTACGGCAATCCGCATTACCTGCTCGACCCCGTGCTGGCCAAGACGGCGGTTCAAAACATCTACAACGCGCTCGTCGCCGTCGCGCCGGAACACGAGGCGGACTTCACCAAAAACCGCGACGCCTACCTCGCCAAGCTCGACGCTAAAATTGCCGGGTGGGAAGCCATACTCGCGCCGTTCAAGGGGGCCAAGTTCGTTTCGTATCACGAACACTGGCCTTATTTCGCCGACCGGTTCGGGCTGGTTTATTTCGGCACGATTGAATTGAAGCCGGGCATTGACCCCACGCCGCACCACATCCAGGAACTGATCACCACGATGAAGTCGGAACACGTTCCCCTCGTCGTGCGCGAACCGCAGTTCCCGGAAAAAGTTCCCGCGCTCATCGCCAAGCAGACCGGCGCGACGCTGGTGAAGCTGCCCATCATGCCCGGCGGCGTGCCCAACACGGACACCTACATCGCCGAGATGGATTACATCGTCCACACCGTGGCGGACGCGTTGAAGAAATGACGATAGGGCCGACCTGTTGGTCGGCCTAAAATTTGGGACGCGCGGCAGCGCGTCCCAGCCAGATAAAACAATGAACTCCATCATCACGCTCGAAAGCCTGGCCATCGGTTACGATGGCCAGGCTGTCCTGTCCGACATTTCCCTGACCATCGCCCGCTGCAGCTTCACCGCGATTCTGGGTGCAAACGGCTCCGGCAAATCCACACTGCTCAAGACCCTGCTTGGACTGCAACCGCCGGTCAGCGGAAGCATTCAGATCGGCGCTGGCGGCGTGAAGCCCGTCTTCGGCTACGTCCCGCAGGCGATCCAGTTTGATCTGCTCTATCCGTTGACGGGATTTGATGTCGCGCTCATGGGCACATACGGCCGTGTGCGTCCCGGTCGTTTTGTGCCGCCGAGCGAGCGGACCTGGGTGCGCGAATGTCTTCAAGCCACGGCGGCACAGGACTTCGCCCACAAAAAATTCGGGCAGCTTTCCGGCGGACAAAAACAGCGTGTCTTGATCGCCCGCGCGCTGGCGACCAAGCCGGACATCCTGGTGCTCGACGAACCGACCGCCGGCGTGGACACCGCCGCCACGCACGCTTTGCTGGAATTCATCTCGCAAATCCACGTTGAACGAAAGCTGACCATCCTGCTCGTCACGCATGATTTGCCGCTGGTCCGCAAGCACGCGGAACAGGTCATCTGGTTGCATCAAGGCCAGGTCTTGCACGGAACCGCCGCCGAACTGCTTTCGCGGGAACGGATGGCTCAAATCCTCGACATGGAGATCGCCTGATATGGAATCCTTGAAGGAAATTCTCTCGCCCAACTTCCTGCTCCGGAATTCAATCTACACCAGCGTGCTGATCGGGTTTGCCTGTCCGCTCGTCGGTGTGTTCCTGGTGTTGCGCCGGCTCGTGTTCATGGGCGTGGCGCTGCCGCAAATTTCCTCCACCGGCGTCGCCATCGCGTTATCCGTTCCATTCTGGCTGGGCATGAATCCGGAACACGCGGCCCACAGCGAACACCTCATCGCGTTTGCCGGTTCCACAGCTTTCACACTCGGGGCGATTCTCGTGCTCTCGCTTCTCGAACGGCGCGGGAGTGGTTTGCCGGAGGGACGGCTCGGCACGGCGTATGTCGTCGCGACCGCGTTGAGCATTTTGTTGCTGTCGAAAAATCGTTACGCCGAAGTCGGCTGGCTCGACTTGCTGAAGGGCGAGATCATCACGATTGATAACTACGACCTTGCCCTCACCGCCGGAACGCTGGTGTTCGTGCTGGCGATGCTCGGCCTGTTCCAGAAGGAATTCCTGCTGGTGTCGTTCGACCGGGTGCTGGCGATGACCCTGGGCCGGAGCGTTCTGTTCTGGGACGCCATGCTGTTCCTGCTCATCGGCCTGACGGTTTCGATGGCCGTGTTGAGTGTCGGCCCACTCATTGCCTTCGGGTTCCTCTTGATTCCCGTGCTGACCGCGCATCTGTTCGCGCGCACCATGCGGCAATTGATGATGACGGCTTCGGTGATTGGCGGCATCGCGTCGTTCCTCGGCTTCTGGCTGGCGTATCAATGGGACTGGCCCATCGGTCCGACGGAAGTGGTTTTGCTGGGAATCCTCTACGCCGTCGCAATCCTGTTGCAAAAATGTATTTTGCTTTTGCGGCCAAAGCCCTAGTCTTCGTGGAACATTTTGCAACATGAACCCGCTCTCGCCGGCTTCGCGCCAAACCCTATAATCTATGCCTGAAGCCGCAATTTCTCCCGTCTGGCTGCTGACCATTTACTGCGCCCTGGTGCTGGTGGCGTCGCTGGCCGGCGGCTGGGTGCTGTTGATCATCCATCCGACCCACGCGCGTCTGCAGGTGGCCATCAGTTTTGTGGCCGGCCTGATGCTCGGGATCGCCCTGCTGCATTTTCTGCCGGATGCGGAGGAGCAACTGCATTCGATGGACCGGACGGTGGGATGGCTGCTCGGCGGATTTCTGGCCATGTTTTTCCTGCAGCGGTTCTTCCATTTTCATCATCACGACTCGCCCGAAGGCGATCCCGAAGACTGCTGCCACGGCCACGAAGAATCCGATGATCACAATCATGAACCCGCCCACCACGCGCATACGTTGGCGGACAAGTCGGCTTCCCAGCTTTCCTGGGTGGGCACGGCGCTCGGTCTGACCTTGCACTCGTTGCTCGACGGCCTGGCCCTGGCGGCCGCGGTCGAGGCTGGTGCTCACGGCCATGCCCGGCTCGCCGGACTGGGGGTCGCCCTGGTGGTGATCCTCCACAAACCTTTCGATGCCATGGCGGTTTCGACGCTGATGACCGCCGGTGGCAAATCGCGGATGTCCCGGCATGTGTTGAACGGGTTGTTCGCGCTGGTCAGTCCCATCGGCGCGGTTATGTTTTATCTCGGCGCGAGCGAGTTTGCGGATTCCAACACGATCTTTCTCGGCTGTGCGCTGGCTTTTTGCGCGGGTTCTTTTCTTTGCATCGCGAGCAGCGACTTGCTGCCGGAATTGCAATTCCACTCGCACGACCGCCTGAAGCTTTCCATTGCCTTGATCGCCGGCCTGACCATCGCCGTGCTCATCAAGCAACTGGAAGCCAGCCAGGAGGAACCCGCTCCCGCTCCCGTCACGGTTCAATCCGTCCAGTAGAGAACGGCGGTCACCCCAGCAGTGTCAGCACGATGCCGATCAGAATGCCGATGACGGCGGGCAGTTTTTTCCAGCCGTTCGATTCGCGGAAGAAATAGAGTCCGCCCGCGAACGCCACCAGCGTGCTGGCGCGGCGCAGACTCATCACGAGCGATATGAGCGCGTCGGGATTTCGCAATGCCCAGAAGTAGGCATAGTCTGCGACCAGCAACGCGAGTGCGATGCACGGCACGCTCCAGCGCCAGTGAAATTCATTGCGCTGCCATAACCGCAATTTCCAGCCGAGCGCGAATGGAGCAAAGAACACCAGCAGATAAATCTGGAACCAGCATTGCACCGTCGGCACGGAAAACTTCAGCGTGCCGAGGAGATACTTGTCGTAGAGCGAACTCACCGCGCCGAACAGGGTGCCGGTGATCAGGAACCACACCCATTTGTCGCGGTGGAAGTGAATTCCCTCGCGGCTGCCGGCGACCGACAGGCCGACAAATGAACCGAGCGTGATCAGGATGCCGAAGATTTCCAATCCAGTCGGACGTTCGCCCAGGATCAGGATTGCACCGAACAGGGTCAGCATCGGGCTCATCGCGCGGATGGGCGCGCCCAGCGAGAGCGGCAGGTGTTTCAGCGCGAAATACGTTCCCACCCACGACGCGGCGACGATGCCGGATTTCAACAGCAGTTGCAGATGCTGTTTCCACGTCAGCGCATCCGGGACCAGCGATGGCGACAGAAACCCCGGATGGATCGCCTGCGCCAGCAGCAGGACGAACCAGACCGTTGCGCCGGTGAGCGTGCTTAAAAACAGGACGGGCGTGACGGCGTTCGCCCGCACCGCGTGCTTGGTGCAAAGGTCGTAGATGCCGATAAACAGCGCGGATAAAAGCGTGGCGGCAATCCAGTTCATCTTAAAAGCAAAACGGGCGAACCACTTTGGCCCGCCCGTTGAGCTGACAGTTTCAAATAAGCCCGCCCAGTTTAAGCGATGGTTTGCATTTTGCCAGCAAACTCACGATCGCTAATTCGACGCTGCCCCCGTTTTCTCCCTCTCTTCCCCGAGGGAGGAGAGGGTCGGGGGGAGGGGGCGCAACTGTTGCCAGATCAAATCCCCTCTCCCCAGCCCTCTCCCCGTTTGGGCGGGGCGAGGGGGTCGGAGCAGTGACCCAGGGCACGTCGCAGAAAAAGCTCGCCCGGCGTTTGAAAGTGATGCAGACCTTGTGTCCGTCAAACGACGAAATTATTGCCCGATGGATACGAGTCTCAAAAAGGTCATTTGGATCAGCCTCCTCTGTATGTTGGTGCTGTCCGCCGTCTTCGTCTGGTTCCAGTCGCAACGGGGCACCGACGTGCAACGGGTCCTGGCGGACACGCGCCAAAAATTACGCCAGGAGGGATTCAAGACCGACCTCGCCGATTTCAAGTTCACGACGGACGCCACCGCGCGCGCCCGCGAGAGCGCGCTGACCGCGTTCAACGCGCCGCGACAACTGTATCGCGCCGGCGGCCGGCTGGACCTCATGCCCGCGGCGGGAAATGACGCCGTCATCGCCATCTGGCAGCAGAACGAGTTGAAGGTGGACGGCGACCCGGTGGATTGGGCGGATTTGCATGAGGTGCTGGACGGGAACCGCTGGGTGCTCGACGACGCTTGCGCGGCGGCTTTGTCCGGGCCGATCGGCTTCGATCTGGATGCGTCCAAAGGCAGCGGGATGTTGCTGCGCCATCTGGCCACCTTGCGGAATCTTGCCATGGCGCTCAGCAGCCGGGAGATTTTGGAACTGCACGAGGGCCATCCGGATTTGGCCTGGACCAACCTGCTGGCGACCACGCACCTCGTCACCGCCTGGGCACCGGAACCCGCGGAGATTTCCCATCTGGTCCGTTTCGGCCTGGCCACCATTGCGTTCAATGCCACCTGGCAGGCGTTGCAAACCAACGGCTGGCCGGAGGCAGGATTGGCCGGGTTGCAGCACGAATGGGAAGCGGTGGATCTCTTTACCAACGTGTCGGAGACGGCGGCCTTTCGTCGCGCCAGCGTCGTGGCGATATGTCAGCAGCAGCGGCGCGAGCCATTGTCGGGCGGAGGATCGTTCTCCGATTTCATTGAAGAAGCCACCCGCTCGCCCGTGCTGGCCCTGGCTGAAATCAAATCGCGTTTCAATGAAGCGCGCTACCGCAGTTACGGGACGTTTGACGATGAGAAGAACCTGCTGCTCTACTTTCAGACCCGCGAACTCCAGCTTCGCCGGGCCATCCAGTCACCGACATGGGCGGAGATGAGCGCGCTGCCCGGCGTGACCAATCCGGTTCCTTTCAAGTCGCCGTATCCTTCGCGACTGCAGGTCACCATGAACGCAGTCGGCGGTGGCCCGGGTTACCAACGCCAAGGGGCAGGGCTGCTGGGCCGCGCGGCGGAGGCCGAGACGCGGCGCAGAATCCTGATCACGGCCATCGCCCTGGAACGCTATCGGGGCACCCATGGTGCCTATCCGGCCACGCTCGCCGCGCTGGTGCCGGAATTTTTGAAAACCCCGCCGATGGATTTCATGGATGGCGAACCGTTGCGTTACCAGCTCACGGACGACGGGCATTTTGTCCTTTATTCCGTCGGGTTGGATCGTGTGGACGATGGCGGCACGCTGCCGGTTCGCGGAGCGCAAACGCTACGCGGGATGCGTGGCGGCGGTGGCGGCGGTGGTGGACTTTTCGGTGCACCTCAGGAGGCGGATATTGTCTGGCCGCGCCCGGCCACCACGGCCGAACTGGAAGCATTGCATCTGGCGGAGCAAGCGGAAAAGGTGGAACAAGCCGATGACGATGAAGAACGGGAGTCCGCCTGGCTGTGGCAGCACACGGATAAACGCCAGGCTGGAGTTGAAAGACTGCTGGCTGCGCCCGCCGTGACGAACATGCCGGACGTTTTTTTTCGTGGCCGCCCGTTGAGCGAAATCCTGTGCAACACAAACCTCCCCGGCACCGATAAACTTTCCCTGGCCGAGATGTTCACGCTCCAGCCGGTCATCACCGGCGCGGAACCGGAAACCGTCACGTTTGAATTGCCGGTCGCCTTTGATGCCCTCACCGATCTCGGCAGTCTCGGTTTGATGCTGGACCCCGATTACAACGCCACCGACGAGGAAGGTTCCGGCGCGCAGCAGGTGGAATATGAGCGTGCCCCGAATGGCAATTGCCGGCTGCTCTGGAGCACCCTTTACGAATCGCCCGGCAAACATGCGCTGCAAGCGGCCTTGTTCATGATCGACCACGAGCCGGATCGCCCGGATGTCAGCGGTCCGTTATTGCCATTTGATGTGAGCAACCTCTGCCAATTCAGCACCGGCTCCGCGCACTTCGATCAAGAAACCGGGGTGACGTTTCACGCCCGACTGGCGGAGCCGAATGGAAAATACGTCATCGAATGCAACACCACCAACGGCACGCGGCTCAAGACGATCTCCGGCAGCACCACCGATGGTTTCCTCAAGGCGCATTGGGATTTGGTGGACGAGCAGGGGCAGCGCTTCACCGGCGATTTTTTCGATTCCGTCTTCCATCTCACGCTTCCGGACTCCGGCCGCACTCAGACCTTGAAGGGGCCGTGAAGGAATGAAAAACAAAACCGCGGCTGGAATCGTTGCCGGTTAAATCCCGGACTGGAAACCTTCACGGTCTCCCCGAAGTTTTACGATTCCGATTTCTGAAGTTTCACCCAGTCCTTGATCCGCGCTTCCAGCACGTCCAGCGGCAGCGCGCCGCTGTCGAGCACCTGGTCGTGAAATTTCCGCACGTCGAATTTGTCGCCCAGCTCCTTCGTGGCATAGTCGCGCAGTTCCCGGATTTTCATCTGGCCAATCTTGTAGGCGAGCGCCTGTCCCGGCCAGACGATGTAACGGTCCACCTCCACGGTGACCTCGTGTTCGCTTTTGCTGGTGTTGGCAAGGAAGTAATCAATCGCCTGCTGCCGCGTCCAGCCCAGAGAATGGATGCCCGTGTCCACCACGAGCCGGATCGCGCGCCACATTTCGAACGTGAGCTGGCCGTATTTCGAATAGGGATTTTTGTAGAGGCCGATCTCATCGCCGAGACTTTCGGAGTAAAGTCCCCAGCCTTCGATGAACGCGGTATAGCTGCCGTGCTTGCGGAATTCCGGCGCGTCCTCCATCTCCTGCGACAGCGAAATCTGCAGGTGATGGCCGGGCACGGATTCGTGGAGCGTGAGGCATTCCATCTCCCATTTGGCGCGGGTGTCGAGCGCATAAGTGTTCGCGAAAAAATTTCCCGCGCGGCCGGCCGGCGGCGAACCGGGCTGATAATACGCACTGGTCTGCGATTTCGCCGCGTAATCCGGGATGGGTTTCACGCCATAGGTCAACCGTGGTAATTTTCCGAAGAGCCGCGGCAGTTCCGGATCAATGCGCTTGGCGATGTCCCGGTAACCCGTCAGCAAAGCGTCCGCGTTGGTGTAATAAAATTGCGGATCGGTGCGGACGAATTGGGAGAACCCGCTGCCCTTGCCGGTTTGCGCGATCACCTTGTCCATTTCCGCGTGGATCCGTTTCACCTCGGCCAGGCCGATCTCATGAATCTGCTGCGGCGTCAGGGTTGTGGTCGTTCGCACGCGGGCATTGTAGGAATACCACGCCTGCCCATCAGGCAAGGCGCCCAGCCCGATGGATTCGCGCGCGCCCGGCAGATACGTCTTCACCAGATACTCATGCAGCTTCGTGAACGCGGGCACGACTTTTTCCTTCAATGCCATCGCCGCCGCCTGACGCAGCCGGGCGCGGTCGGGTTCAGAAATCTGGATGGGAAATTCCGTGAACGGTTTCAGCAGCGAATTTTTTTCCGGGTCGGGATCCATCTGGCTCGCCACTTGGTCCGGCACATCGCGCAGCGTGATGCGCGGCGGCGTGATGCCGGACGCCAGCCCTTTTTCCATCAGCACGATCGTCTGGTCAATCACCACGGGCAGCGCGTTGAGACGCGCGAGGATGTTCTCGTAATCCTTGACCGTGGCGCGCGGCGAAATCTCCAGCATCTGCGCGGAGTCCTGTTGCACGCCGCCCATCTGGTTCACCGGCATATATTCGTCGTGAAAGCGGATTCCTTCGATATCCTGCTCAATGCCGCGCTTGAACAGATCGTAGTTCAATTGGTCCGTGCCGGTCAGGTTGGTGCGCTGGATGGATTGAACGACTTTAAGCGTCGCCGGCAATTCATGCTGCCGACGCGCGATGGCTGCCAGCGAAGAGTCCGTCCAGCGATCGTTCAAACCCGGATAACCGACCTCCGTGGCGAACTCTGGATACTCGTGCATGGTGTAATCCCAGTTCAGCTTGAGAAGTTCGTGCAGGCGCTCGGTGTCGCTGCGCTTGTCCGCCGCGAGCATTTCACAATCCCGCTCATACGCGGTCTGGGCCAGGCCGGAGACGGCGGTCATTAACAAGGCCAGCAACGCAACGAACAGCGGGCACCGGGATCGAATGGCAATCATGCGCAAAAAATTATCAGAACCGCGATGGGACGGGAAGTGGCCAGCTAGAATAAATCACCAACGGCCCGTTCCAGTTCTCGCCTTCAGCGCATTTGAATTCGCGGCAATTCGTGAGATTCGCGTCAAAGTTTTTTGAATTTTGATTCAACACCTCACCCGAAGCCCTCACCCTCAGCCCCTCTCCCATCCGATGGGCGAGGGTGGCATCGGACTCTCCCCGATCGAGGCGGAGAGGGAATGATTTTCGCGTGGTTCGTGTGGTTCGCGGTTGAAATTATTTCGCTGCTCGCCGGGTCTTGGCAGACGGCCACCGTCCTCGCCCCACCGCATCCGTGTTCATCTGTGTCCATCCGTGGTTAAAATAAAAAGCCGCTTCCGTTTCCGAAAGCCGCTTTGAATTTGGTTGCAGTGTCATGGCGACGGTCACACTCACCCAGCGCGATCTCATCCGCTACGGCGAGCGGACCCGGTAATAGCGCGTGGGATGGTTGGTTGCCTGCGGGTCGGTGAATTGGTAGTGACCGGAAGAAACTTCGGCCGCTGTCCCGATGATCGTCCAGGTGTTTAACGGCTGGGCCACGTTGGTGGTGGCGAACACGGTGAAGGTTGCACCCGGCACATTGCTGAAGCCACATTGAAAAGCGCCGCCCACCAACTGCGTCAGGTTGGACAGGTTGATGGAGCTGACGGGTGGATTCGTCGGCGTGGTGATGGTGAACGGGGCGCTTTGCACCCACGCGGAATCAGTGTAGCCGCCGGCAAATTGTTGGATCCGCAGAACGCAATTGGTCGCCGGTGCCGTCGGCAGAGTCCAGGTGTAGGTCGAGGCGTTGGGTGCGGCGGTGCCGAGAGTGAGCCATTGCGTGCCCACGGTGACATCGTCCACATACCAACCGGTCGCGCTCACGCTGCTGTCGTCGGCCTCCCTGAAACGGAGATAGATGTTTTGCCCGGCATAGGTGGTGAGTGGAATTTGAGTTTGAACGAAACCGCCGCTGCTGCCGGAGTAGGCTTTTCGGCCGGCGATCGGGCTGCCGTCTGTGCTCGAAATCGTCGAGTTATAGTCGCCGGACGTGGCGTTGGTGCCGATGTCCGTCCACGTGGTGCCATTCACGCTGGCCTCCACCACGCCGCCGTCGTAGCCGCTTTCCAGATTATAACTGTGCCAGAACGACAGGACGGCGCCGGCGCCCACGGCGATCAGCGGACTTCTCAAGGATTGATCATTCACGGTGGCGATATCGGAAGCGAACCAGCTGTGACTTGAGCTGTGGCTGGCTGTGGTGACTTGGGTCCAGTCAAGCGACCCCGACGCATGACTGACGGCCCAACCATTGACACCCGCCTCCATGGTGTCGGAGAAGCTGCTCACGATGCCGGTGGAGTATTGCAGGCGCGCGGCCGCGGCGGCCGGCGCGCTGTTGCGATTCCATTGCACCTGCACCACGGCACCGGTGGTAAAGGTTTCGCCGCCCACCGGAACAATCAAAACCGGATTGGGCATGGGGGACGGTGGAATGATCAGTTGATTGACAAATTTTTCACGAAACACGGCCGCGTGGGGACCGGCGGGAAACAACAGGCTGGCGGCATTCACGATGGCATTGGCCATGTTGCGCATCGTCGGATTGGCCCCGATGCCGAACTGCGCTTGCAGGGCGATCTTGTCCATGTCGGTGCGCGGATATCCTTGGGCGAGCAGGGACTTGAAGGCCTGGTAAAGCGGCGTGGACCAGAGCTGATCCGAGTAGTTGTCAATGCCATTGATCGTCTCGTGCGCGTCATAGGTGTGCGTGGGATCGTAGGTCAGGTTGGTCAGGTCCATGAAGCGGCCGGCCCAAGTGTCGGCACTGTGGCCATCCCAACTGAAAGCCCACTCGGGGTGGAATGTTTGGCCGTTGGTGGTGGTGGAGCTGTAGGAAGCGCCCCAATAATCCCCAAAGCCTTCTCCAATCGCCCCGCTGTCGCCTCCGCCCCAGGTCGGAACGATGCTCTCGGTGATCGCGTGGCCATATTCGTGCAGGATCACGTCGGCGTCCTCATCGTCATCCACGCCGCCATGACCAAAGGCCAGGCGATTGTTCGCGGGAATGTAATGAGAATTGTCATCCCCGCTCAAGCCGTCGGAATCAACCCCGATGGAATTGTATTGGACGTTGGAAAAGCCGAGCGACTGGATGTAGCGCTGGCTTTGATCAATATGAAAATAGACCATTGCGTCGTTAAATGCGTTGTTGCCCCGCGGCCAGTTCCAGACGCCGTTCGCAGTGGTGCTCGGGGCCGTGGCGGGCGATTCGAAATTGATGACCTGCACCCAGGGGCCTTCGAGCCGATACACACCGTTCGACTCGCTGATTCCGCGCAGCACACGCGGGACATAGGCCGGCGTGAAGGCCGAAGCGGCACTGCCGTCCACCAGCGAGAGATTGGCCAGATACGTGCGCGGGTCGCCGTCAAACACCAGCGCGGAGCCATCCACGACCGTTTTAGCCAGGCTGCTCAGTTGCTTGCTCTGGCTGTTCGCGGTCTGCCACGCTTGCACGGTTTCTTTTCGGGACCAGATCGGTCCGGCATAAGCGGCAAAGTCAGGCAGCGAGGATCCCGCTTTGCGGCCGCACACGGCAGTGTCGCGCACGGAAACAACTTCCCCAGACTTGGCATCGATATAATGTTCCCAGTAGCCAAACGGACCTTCCACCGCCACGAGCGTTTTGTAAACCAAACGGAAACCGCCCTTGCCGGCAACATAAACCAGTTCCACCCCGGGGCCGTCGATCAATTTTCCGTGAACCCGCAGGTGGTTCCACGCGGCATCCAGCGCGGCATCCGGTCCGATCAGGGCTTTGGCCAGCTCCGGAGCGGTTGTCACCGGAAAAGTGTTGTTGTAAACCTCATAAACCGTCCCGTTGTCGCGGCGAACCGACACGATCAAATCGCCGGCCTCCACGCGCAGCCCGTTGAGCATTTGCCGATACCGAAAGTGTGTGCCGAGCAGGCTTTCCTGGGTGGACACCAGTTCCAGGCCGGCCAGACTGGCGGCAATCCCGAAATCTGCCGCATGAATTTTCAGATAATTGCCGGCCAATTCCGCGCCCGTGCCCGGAATTTTTTCCGCGGCGGGAAACACCTGCTTCCAGGTTCCCCGGCCGTCGCTGTGCCGCGAGCCATCATTGGCGCCAGCGGCCGTCGGTTGCGCCGCCGCGCTGGAAAGGCCGAGGGCGAGCAGGCAGGCGAGTATAGTTGGCAAAAAAGCGACAAGATCCCTGCCGGACCTTCTGATTAACCAGGTGTTCATGGTGCTACTCTGAGTTTGCAATCAATAAGAAACCAGACTGCGCGAACCTCTGATTAATCATTCGGCAATAAGCATCGTCCCAAGTTCCCGTTAAACTCAATCAAAATCATCGTCAAACCACCCGACGGGGCGTATCCGCAGGCACTGCCGGAGCGCGGGTGGTCCCTCGCCCGCAGCGCTTCGCCAGACAGAACATCGTCCTGATTTTCTCACCCGTCCTGTGCTATCCACCCGCTGCGACCGGGGACCGGTCGCGCTCCGCCGGGCGGCGGTGTGCGGATGCGCCCCCCTCGACGTGGCCGCAGCGGTATGAAAATATTGGCGTGCCGGCCCGTTGGCCCAGGCTGATACCGCAATGCGACAACACAGAGGTTAAAACCAAACAGCGGCTGCCATTGCTGGCAACCGCCGTTCTGAATTTTGCTGTAGCGTTGAGCCGGTGGCTCAACCAGCGGCGCACAGCGCCGATGCTATATCACATGTGTAAGATGATGTTGTCGCCAAAGTCCGTGCCGGACGGGCCTACATGTGATTGATAATGTTTGTTCCAAACTCACTACATTTGATTTCCGTCGCGCCGTCCATGAGCCGCGCGAAATCGTAGGTGACTTTCTTGGAGCCGATCGCGCCGTTCAAACCTTTGACGATCAGGTCCGCCGCCTCGGTCCAGCCCAGGTAACGCAGCATCATCTCACCGCTCAGCACCACGGAGCCGGGGTTCACCACGTCTTTGCCGGCATACTTCGGCGCGGTGCCGTGCGTGGCTTCAAAGATCGCGTGGCCGGTGATGTAATTGATGTTGCCGCCGGGCGCAATGCCGATGCCGCCCACCTGCGCCGCGAGTGCGTCGCTCAAATAATCGCCGTTGAGGTTGAGCGTGGCGATCACGTCGAAATCCGTCGGACGCGTGAGCACCTGCTGCAATGCGATGTCGGCGATGGCGTCCTTGATGACGATGCCCGCACCGGGCTTGCCTTCGGGAATTTTGCACCACGGGCCGCCGTCAATCTCCACCGCGCCGAAGAATTCCTTCGCGGTCTGGTAACCCCAGTCGCGGAACGCCCCCTCGGTGTTCTTCATGATGTTGCCCTTGTGGACAATCGTCACACTCTTGCGCTTGAACTTGATCGCGTAACCGATCGCGGTGTGGATCAGTCGCACGCTGCCGCTGTAACTGACGGCCTTGATGCCGACGCCGACTTTCACGTCGGTCGGGAAATTCGGCGCGCCGACCGCTTTCCAGAAATCCTCGGCGGCGGGCTTGGTGCCAAAACGGATTTTCTTGAAGTCCTTCGGGAATTCCCTGGCGATGAAGTCCAAAACCTTTTGCGCTTCGGGCGAGCCGCCGCCGTATTCGATGCCTGCGTAAATGTCCTCTGTGTTTTCGCGGAAGATGACCATGTCCACCTTCTCCGGGTGTTTCACGGGGGAGGGGACGCCGGTGAACCATTGCACGGGGCGCAGACAGACGTAAAGGTCGAGCATCTGGCGCAAGGCGACGTTCAGCGAGCGGATGCCGCCGCCGACGGGCGTGGTGAGCGGGCCTTTGATGCCGACGAGATATTCCTTGAACGCGTCCACGGTGTCGTCCGGCAGCCAGTTATTGAATTTCTTGAAACTCTCTTCGCCGGCGAACACTTCGAACCAGGCAATCTTGCGCTTGCCGCCGTAGGCTTTTTCCACCGCCGCATCGAACACGCGCACGGAGGAGGCCCAGATGTCCGGACCGGTGCCGTCACCGCGGATGAAGGGGAGGATGGGGTTTTCCGGAACGGTGAGTTTGCCGTTGGCGATGGTGATTTTTCCTCCGGTGGGCGGTGTGCAGGTGGTATATGCCATAGTTTTAATTCACAATTTAATTTTGTGAGTGTAAGGAAAAGGCCGAACGCGAAGGAAATCAAGGAAAGAAAATGGATTTCACCGGTCCGGCGGATGCGACGCCACCTCCAGCTGCCGCGATGAAATTCCGGCGGGCAACTGCGCGAGGCCGGATCCTGTCTTTGGCGAATTTTCTCCCTCTTTTCCGAAAGCAGGAGAGAGCCGGGATGAGGAGGCTTATTTATTCAGTCCGGCTTCGTTTTCTGAAAAGCTTCCGTGGCGGTTTTAAGGAAAAGGTCGCGCGCTATCCATCGGTCATCGCTCGTGGACTGCTCCATAAAAATGGCAATCATGCCGGTCTTGGGATTGACCGACAAATCGGTGCCATAGGCGCCGTCGTGGCCGAACATTCCGTTGCGCAGATGATAGCCCAGGCTGTAATTGACTTTCGTCCCGCCGGTCTGTTCCTTTCGCAATTCATCCATCGCGGCAGGTGAGAGATAGCGTTTACCGTTCAGTTCGCCGTTGTTGGCCAGCATCAACCCGTAGCGCAGAATGTCGTGCGTGGTGGAAAACAATCCGCCGCCCGCCTCCGGGAAACGATGAACCCGATCACTGAACGGTTTTGTGAGGAAATCAATTCCACCCTTCGCATAGCCGGACCCGCTCTGGTTCGGCCCGTAAGTTTTGGCCAGTCGGGCGATTTGCGTGTCGCTCGGCCAGAAGGTGGTTTCCGTCATGCCCAGCGGATCGAACAAGCGCTTCTGCAAAAAATCCTCGTAAGCCATGCCGCTGACGATTTCAACGATGCGCGCGGCGATGTTCATGCCTTGGTTGCCGTATTGATATTTCTCGCCCGGCTGCCACTGGAGCGGGCCGGTCACGGAACTGAGGGCGCGAACCTTGATCGGCGTGCTGTCAGAGCCGGTCACCTGCTGTAGTTCGGACAGTCCGGTCAGACCACTGGTGTGGCTCAACAAATGACGGATGGTGACGGGGTGCGCCAGCGGCTCGAGCAAAACGTGGTTCGTGTCCTGCTCCTCAACCACCATCCACTTGCTGAGTTGCGGAATGAATTTTGTCACCGGGTCGTCCAAACTCACCTTGCCTTCGTCCACCAGCATCATGATGGACGCGCCGACGAACATCTTTGTCATCGAAGCGATCCAGAAAACGTTGTCGTCGCTGATCGGTTTCTTCGCCTCGACATCGGCGTAACCCATCAGGTTTTTGTAATGCACCTTGCCTTCCTTGTCCGCAACGATGCCAATGATGCCTGCAATCTTGTAGCTGTCCAGATACGGCTGCATTGCTGCCGTGACTTCCGGACTGGCTGGCGGTTCTGGATCTGCGGCAAATCCAGTTGCACCGGAAAACACTGTCACCAGCGTTACCAGAATGAAAAACGGAGGATGCCAGGAATGTTTCATATCAATTTTATGCTTCTACTTATTTTGCAACGGCCAACTCATCTGAAAAGGTGCCGGCTCGAGTCTATCCCCGGCTTGCTCCAGTTCAATTATAAACCTTGGAAAGCAGGCAGCGTGGGACACAGATGCTATGTTGCCGATCACCGGGATCCAGGCCAAGGGTGAACCCGCTGCCGACGGCAGCGGATGAAGTGGGAACGACGGACTTGTCGCGCCGGAGCGCAGCGCAGGTGGACGGAACCGGTTTGGTTTCCACAGGCAGGGAATTCAATTCATCGTCTGACGACGGGCCTGCCCCGTGAGCCGTCAGGCTTTTACGGGGCTGGTTCAACAACGGATTGAATTTGACGCTCCGCGCGTCCACACCGCAACCACAGCCACACCCTCAGCGCGCTCCGGTCATTTCAATCGTTTGGTGAGGAGGCGGCACAATACGACGATATAAACATGACAAAATCACAATCAAACCTCCAAATAACAATGTGATGCTTGATGGCTCTGGCACTGCCATAATCTGTCCAAGATAGCTGGCATCACTGTATGTGACCTTGGCATACCACTGTCCCGCCAGTAAATTCTGAATCTGGGTGTCTGTCAACTGCCACGAGCCTTCGTAATCAACGGCAATGCCTCCGCCGGGATACCCCGCTAAAACCAAATTGGTAAATTGAATCACTGGCGTGAATATCCCGCCATCCAACTCCTGAATCGAACCCGAAATCGGACCCGGATTGGGGATGGTCGCATCCATGTAAAGAATCGCATAGAAAATATCTCCCGTAAGGATCGCGCCGCTGCCTGGAATGCTGGGTGTCTGGAATGGCGGATTGCCGCCAAAGGTGATGTCAAAGTTTATGACGCCCTGAGAAAAGGCCGAAAGTTGTGAGAGCAATCCGAGAACAAGACTAATGATGATGTGTTTCATAAAATGCGTGTGATGTGCTGCATACGCTGTGCCGTCTCGAAAAAGCTGAGCCATCGCCGACTCGCGGCATGAAACCCGTAAAGGGGCGTGGCCCCACGGGGCTTTACGCCCGCGACTGCGGAACTGACGGCGCCAACGGCGGGTTCCGGCGACTTAGGCGACTGGTCTAATAAACACATGCTGCAACGAGAAGAATCAGAGCGACAACCAAAAAGACAACCCGGATGGCATGAAGCAAATCCCAGCGTCGGCGCAAATCCCGCCAATTGGCTGGCACCGAATCTGGCTGCCAGCGGGCAACCTGATTGTTAATGGGAACAGGCAAGAGCACGGAGTAAACACTTATGAGCGCCAAAAGCACTGTTGAAGCGAGTGCCAGCCACCACGCAGTGCTTCGTGTCGTGTGCGTAACGAAAGTCACTGCAAGGGCAAGCAGAAATGTAAGCGCATACCAGAATGGCATCACCATGCCGAGAACCTTCGCCAATGTCTGAGCGGCTCGGATATGCACCGTGTCCTCAAGACGGCTGATACGAGGGTGAAAGAAAACCGCCACGGCAAGTTCGCTACCGGTCAATGTCCCCGCGAGTACAATAGCGGCGATCTCAAGAGCATGAATGAGGTCGGGATTCATAAATTCACATAAGCATCACCGCAACTTCACATAAAACGCAAGTCGCCAACGTCCAGAGCTCAGGCACGCGGGGCCAACCAGCGTGAACCGCGAAGCGGAACTGAGAGCGCCATCCCGCGTTGCCTGCAGCGATTGTTGGGCTCTTTCATCGTGATTCCAGTGCTTGCATTTACCATTGCTGCACCCTGTAAAACCTACTCAAATTAGTAGCATTGGATTCCGTCAGCGTTCGCATGTGGCCATTTCCCGCAGCCAGCAATATTGGGGTCCAACTGGTCTCGAGCAACGAGCTTTTACATTCTAGGGAGTAAATCCGTCCGCTCTGAGTCGGCAGCGAAAAACTGAAGGTTTTGTAATTCCAGACCGGAGCCGACAGTCGCACTTGAGGGGTGAGTGGTTTTGCCCCGATTAGCGCGAGGGAGTGAGCCGAGCCAACCGCAGCGACCATTACATTGGTCATCCCAATCGGAACGTTCGTTTGGGCACCACTACCGCCCCACGCCACCAGCTTGCCATCCGCCTTTACCGCCAGCACCTGATTGGCCGATTCATTGCCGCCAAGGGCAATCGCGATAACATTGCTCAACCCTGAAGGCACATTGGTCTGGCCAAATGCGTTATTACCCCATGCAACGACGGTGCCATCACTCTTCAGAGCCACACTATGCTGGGAACCGGCAGCAATCGCCACCACATTGCTCAAGATCAGACCATTGAGCATTACAATTCCGTTGGAATAGTAAAGATTGCCAGGTACTCCGGTGGCCTGTCCATAGTTGTCCGATCCCCAGCCGACAACTGTCCCTGCACGAGTCAACGCAAGAAGATGGCGATCCCCAGAGGCTATAGCCACCACGTTACTTAAAGGCACGGTGCCGAGATTCAGCAGCCCATTCGTGAGATAGGGATAGTTCGCAGTCACAGTGCCGTCGCTCCTGAGCGCCATCCACCAGTAGGCGCCTGCAGCCACTTCCACTACGTTGCTCAATCCAGATGGCAGACTCACGGCACCCCAACCTGTCACGGTGCCATCAACCTTTAGGGCGAGACTGTAGCCATAATTATTACCATAGAATCCCGCCGCCGCGATCGCCACTACGTTACTCAATCCCGATGGCACATTTGTTTCGCCGTTATTACCAGAGCCCCACGCGCGCACCGTGCCGTCGCTTTTTAAAGCAACACTATGCACCGAGCCCGCTGCGATGGCGATTACATTGGTCAAATCAGCGGGGACATTGGTCAGTCCCAAAGAGTTTGGTCCCCAGACCACCACCTGCCCAAGCACCGGCTCATTAGTTTGTGCCAGTGCGCCGTAAAATCCAAAGACACCCGCCCAAGCCACGAGTAAACAGGCACCAAAGACACGGATAGCCTGTTTTGATTGTCTCACCAGCATGCGCAAAAATTTCGAGCAACAGAAAAGCAAGCCATCCCCCAGCGTGGAAATAGACGTGTTGGCTTGGATAGATAGTATGTGCGAGCTCATACGGAGTCAGCCCAACAGTATTGATTAGGCAACGTACGTGCACGACATCGTGCGCCGTTGACTTTTCCAACTGCCGGTATTTTCATGGGTTTATGAAAGCGGACTGGCGAATTTCGATCAAGGATTATCGCCGGAATAAAAACCTCAAAATCACCCGGCTTCCGTTTGCCGGCAAATGCCAGTTCTGGGCGAGAATGAACGGCGAGCCGTGGCCCAAAGATCACCGGCCGGTTTCGCTCACCCGCTTGCTGACGGCGCTGCGCAAATCGCTGGTGAAGGCGGCGCAGCTTTGAGCCGCGGCATGCGCACCCCGGCGCTTTTGGCAGGGTCCTGATTTGATCGGAGCGCGAGTTGTCCCAACTCGCAGCGAGTTTGCCAGGCCGACGCGCGTGGAGCGATGACTCAGGCTTTTGTCTACGCTGCGGATGGGGGACAATCCGCGCTCCGAAAAAGCCAAATCAGGACAATCCGCGCTTTTTCATTCCCTGGCCGCCAGTTGATTTTTGACGGGCGCAACGCTGGGTGAAAGTTCCTGGTTGGACCAGCCGCCGCCGAGGGCTTTGATGAGCTGCACGGTGGCGTTCAAACGCTGGCCGGCGAGCAGGGCATTGGCGCGTTCCGCCGTCAGCGTGTCGCGGCTCGTGTCCACCACTTCGATATACGCCACGATGCCGGACCGATAGCGGTCGGTGGCCAGTTCGGTGGCGCGGCGGGCGCTGATGACGGCGCGTTGCGTGGCCTCGGCCTGGACGGCGAAATGATAAATCCCCGAAAGGCTGTTCTCCACTTCCCCAAAGGCCACCAGCACCTGCTGGCGATACAACGCGGCGGATTCTTGAAATGCCGCCTGTGCGAATTTGTAATTCGCCCGGTTGCGTCCGCCCGTGAAAATCGGCAGCGAAAGACTCGGCCCGAAAGACCAGCTGCGGCTGTCCCAATTGAACAGCGAGGAAAGGTCGCCGCTTAAATATCCCGCCGAGCCGGTCAGCGTCAGCACCGGGAAGAACGAAGCCTTGGCGACGCCGATCTTGGCGTTGGATGAAGCGAGCTGGCGTTCCGCCTGGGCCACGTCCGGGCGACGCTCCAGCAACTCCGAGGGCAGTCCCGCGGGAATTTGCGGCGGCTGCGGATTCCAATTCGGATCGTCCACGGCGGCAATTTTGAAACCGGACGGATTTTCCCCGACCAGAATCGCAATGGCATTTTCCAGCTCGTCGCGCTGATGGGCGAGGGAAGCGGCCTCGGCTTCCGTCGTGGCCAGTTCAGTTTCCGCCTGGGCGACGTCGAGTTCGCTGCCGATCCCGCCTTCCAGCCGGCTGCGCACGAGCCGCACCTGTTCGTGCCGCAAATCCACGGTGCCTTTGACGGTGGCAATTTCGGCGTCGAGGGAGCGCAACGCGAAATAGTTTTGCGCCACGTCGGACTGGAGGGTGAGCAGGACGTTGTAAAAATCCGCCAGCGACGCCTGGGCATCGGCGCGTGCGCCTTGAAAGAGGCGGCGGATGCGGCCCCACAAGTCCACTTCGTAGCTCAAATCCACCGGCGTGCTGAACGTGTTGGCCGTGATGCTGCCGAAGCTGGGATTCTCATTGGGTGAAAACCGCTCGCGCGCAAAGCTCGGATCCAAACTCAAATTCGGCATCAACTGGCTGCGGGCGACCCGTGCGGTGGCACGCGACTCGTCCACGCGGGCGACGGCGGCTTTGAGCTGCTGGTTCGCCGAAATGGCCTTTGTCTCCAGGGTATTCAGATTGGTGTCGCCAAAAATTTCCCACCAATTGCCCTTGGGCACGTTGTCGAGCGGCTGGCCCTGTTTCCAGGAACCCAAATCAACGGCCTTGTAATCTGCCGGAACGGAATTGCTCGGCGACTGGTAGTCCGGGCCGATCGTGAACCAGCCGGCGTTCGCCGACGCGATGGAGAACAGCAACGCGATGGTGACAATTCCAGTGGCGGCTGCACTCGAACCGGGCAACACGTGACCCGGCTGGGTTGCCGGTTTTTTCTTCAAGCCGAGCTTCATCAGCGTGACGTAGAACACGGGCGTCAAAAACAGACCGAACAAGGTGACGCCGATCATGCCGGAGAACACGGCGATGCCCATGGCCTGCCGCATTTCCGCGCCGGCGCCGCGGGCGACCACGAGCGGGAACACGCCCGCGATGAACGCGATGGAAGTCATCAAGATCGGCCGCAAGCGGAGACGGCAGGCTTCGATGGCCGCGTCGAATGGCGACATGCCTTCGTCCTGTTTGCGCTTGGCAAATTCCACGATCAAGATGGCGTTCTTGCACGCGAGGCCGACCAGCACAATGAAGCCGATCTGCGTGAAGATATTATTGTCGCTGCCCTTGAGCCACACGCCGGCGATGGCGAACAGCAGGCACATCGGCACGATCAGGATGATGGCGAGCGGCAGGCGGAAACTTTCGTAAAGCGCGGCCAGCACCAGAAACACGAGCAGGATGCACAGCGGCCCGACGTAAATCGCCGCGTTGCCGGCGAGGATGCGCTGGTAGGTCAGCTCCGTCCATTCATACGCCATGCCGCGTGGCAGATTTTCTTCCGCGAGTTTCGCCATCGCCGCCTCGGCCTGGCCGGAACTGTAGCCGGGCGCAGGCGCGCCGTTGATTTCCGCCGCCGGATAACCGTTGTAGCGCATCACGCGATCGGGTCCGTGCGATTCGGTCACTTTCACGACGGCGCCGAGCGGCACCATTTCGCCCCGGTCATTCCGCGTCTTCAGCCGCGTAATGTCCTCGGCGTGGGCGCGGAAGGGTGCGTCGGCCTGCGCGATGACTTCGTAAGTGCGGCCGAAACGGTTGAAATCGTTCACATACAGTGAGCCGAGATAAATCTGCATCGTCTCGAAGAGGTTTTGCAGCGGCACGCCCTGGGTTTTCGCTTTCACACGGTCAATGTCCGCGTCCAGCTGCGGCACGTTGACGGTGAATCCCGAGAAGGTTCCCGCCAGGCTGGGCGTCTGATAACTCCTGCCGATGACGCCCTGCAGATTTTGATAGAGCGCGTCATAGCCGAGATCGCCGCGGTCTTCGACATACAGTTTGAATCCGCCAATCTGGCCGAGGCCCATGACCGCCGGCGGCGGCACGGCGAGCACGAAGGCGTCCTGGATCACGCTCAACTTCTGGTTCAACGCACCGGCGATGGCCGGACCGCTCAAGTTCGCAGTCTTGCGATCTTCAAATGGTTTCAACGTGAAGAAGACAATGCCGGCATTGGGCGCGACACTGAAGCCGCTGATGCTCAATCCCGGAAACGCCACCGCTGCTTCCACGCCCGGTTGTTTCAGGCCTATGTCCGACATCCGGCGGATCACTTCTTCCGTGCGGTCGAGCGACGAGCCGTCCGGCAGTTGCGCGAAGGCGACGAGATACTGCTTGTCCTGCGTCGGCACGAAGCCTGTCGGCACCTTGTTGAAACTCCAGCCGGTCAGAAAAACCAGTCCGCCATAGAGAATCAGCGCGATGACACTCTTGCGCAGCACGCTGCCGACGCCGAGGGAATATTTTTCTCCCGCCCAGGCAAAGACACGGTTGAACGGATGGAAAAACCAGCCCAGCGTTTTTTCCATCGCGCGCCACAGCCAGTCCTTTGGCGCGTGATGATCTTTCAGCAACACCGCGCACAGGGCGGGGGACAGCGTCAGCGAATTGAATGCGGAGATGACCGTGGAGATCGCGATCGTCAGCGCGAACTGTTTGTAGAACTGGCCGGTCAAACCGGTGATGAACGCCGTCGGAATGAACACGGCGCACAGCACGAGCGCCGTGGCCACGATCGGCCCGGTGACCTCGTTCATGGCCTGCTTGGCCGCATCGAACGCCGACAATCCACGCGCGATGTTGCGCTCCACGTTTTCGACGACGACGATGGCGTCATCGACCACGATGCCGATGGCCAGCACCAGGCCGAACAGCGAGAGCGCGTTGATGCTGAAGCCGAACGCGTGCATGATCGTGAAGGTGCCGATCAACGACACCGGCACGGCGGCCAGCGGAATGATCGCCGCGCGCCACGTCTGCAGGAAGATGATGACGACGATGACCACGAGCGCGATTGCTTCGAGCAGCGTGTGGATCACGGCTTCAATCGAATGCCGGACGAATACGGTCGGATCATACACGACGCTGTAATCCAGACCTTCCGGGAAATTTTTCTTCAGCTCCACCATGGTTGCGCGGACGTCCTTGGAAAGTTGCAGCGCATTTGCGCCCGGCGTCTGGAAGATCGGGATCGCCACGGCCGTCTTGTTGTCGAGCAGGGAATGCAGGCCGTAACTGCCCGCGCCCATTTCGATGCGGGCGATGTCTTTCAACAAGGTTTTTTCGCCGTTTGGTCCGGTTTTGACAACGATGTTGCCGAATTCCTCCTCGGAAATCAGGCGGCCTTTGACATTCACCTGCATTTCAAAATTCACCGGCTTGCCGACCGGTTGCTGGCCGATGACCCCGCCGGCGACCTGTACGTTTTGTTCGCGAATGGCGGCGACGACATCGCTGGCGGTGAGATTGCGGGAGGCGATCTTGTCGGGATTGAGCCAGACACGCATCGCGTAGTCACCGGACCCGAACAATTCCACGTCGCCCGCGCCGGGAAGTCGCGCGAGCACGTCTTTCACCTGCAGCGTCGCGTAATTGCGGATGTAAATGTTGTCGTAGCGATTATCCGGCGAAAAAAGATGGACGACCATCGTGAGGTCGGGCGATTGCTTGGTCGTGGTGACGCCGAGCGAACGCACTTCCTCCGGCAGTTTCGGCAGCGCCTGCGACACGCGGTTCTGCACCTGCACCTGCGCCTTGTCGATGTCCGTGCCGAGATTGAACGTCACGGTCAGCGTCATCACGCCGTCACCGGTGGCCTGTGAGAACATGTAAATCGAGCCTTCAACGCCGTTGATGGCCTGTTCCAGTGGCGACGCGACCGTCTCGGCGATGGTCTTGGGATTCGCGCCGGGATAATTCGCCTTCACGACAATCGTGGGCGGCACCACTTCGGGATATTCGCTGATGGGCAGCTTGAACATCGCCAGCAGGCCCATGATGAAAATGGCGATGGATAGCACGCCGGCAAAAATCGGGCGTTTGATGAAATAATGAGAAAAGTTCATGCGTTGCCTCTGAAAAGGGTTTTATCGGATCGGGTTAATGTAATGCGGTTCAGCGCCGGGCGATCTTGTCTCCCTCGGCGTGCTTCACGACTTCCGTATCCGGAGTGACCGGCATTCCGGGACGGACATGCGACATGCCGTTGACGACGATTTTTTCGCCGACGGCGAGTCCGGAGCGCACGATGCGCTTGCCATCCACGAGCGGACCGAGTTCAACGGCCTGGTATTGCACCGTGTTGGTCGGCGTCAGCGTGAGGACGAATTTATTCGCCTGGTCCGTGCCGATGGCGCGTTCATCCACGAGCAGCACCGGGTGCAGTTCGCTCAACGGAATGCGGATGCGGGCGAACAATCCCGGGACGATGCGGTCGTCGGCATTCGAGAACACGGCGCGCAACAGGATGCTGCCGGTGTTCGCATCCAGACGGTTGTCGAATGATTCGATGTAGCCCTTGTGCGGGAAATCAGATTCATCGGCGAGCTGCAATTCAACCGGAATCCGGCCGCCGTCGGTGACTCCCAATTTTTTGGAGCTTACCAGCTCGTTGAATTTCAGCAGGGTCTCCTCGTCAATGTCGGCATTGACATACACCGGGTTCACCGAAACCACGGTCGTGAGCAGCGAGGCGGAACCGGCCGTGCCGCTGACATAATTGCCTTCCGTCAACAGCGCGCGGCTCACGCGGCCGTCAATCGGGGCGCGGACCTGGGTGTATTCCAAATCGAGCTTCGCCGAATCGAGCGCGGCTTTCGCGACTTCCGCACGGGATTTGCGGGCGCCGGCTTCTTCAACGGAAATCGCATTGTTGGCGAGCAGCTTGTCGGTGCGGTCAGCTTCGCTTTGAGCCTGCTTATACTCGGCCTGGCGTTGGTCGAACACCGCCTGGTTCCAGCGCGGATCAATGACGAACAGCACGTCACCTTTCTTCACCAACTGTCCGGATTGAAAGCGCACTTCCTGGATGTAGCCCGACGTGCGCGGGCGGATTTCCACCGACTCCACCGGCTCGGTCCGCCCGGTGAATCCCCGCCACTCGACGATATCTTTTTGTTCAACGGGCGCGATGGTTACTTGCGGCGGCGGCGGGCCTTGCCGGGAAGCTTTGGCGCCACAGCCGGCGGTCAGCAGGCCGATGGTCAGGGTCGAAAGGGCGGTCAACAGATAAAAGTTTGATTTCATAATTTAGAGATTTGGGTTGTTTCGGTTTATGGCCGCCAATCAGGCGGCCTCTGCGAATGCCGGGTGGCGCCGGTGCAGGGACTGCTGCCGGGTCTGCCAGGCGGCAACCGACTGCACTTTTTCCATCGCCAATGCCGGAAACAGCAAATGCGGGTATGCGGTCTGCCAGGCCAAAGCCTCGGCTTCATTCAACGCCAGTTGAACCAGCTGTCCGTTCGCTTCGAGCGTTTCGTGAAATTCATTCGCGATCCGGTTTCTGGTCGCGTCAATGCCAGCCAGTAATTTCTTGCAGGATTCCACGCAGCGATCAGCAAGCGTCTGTTCCCCGTTCAGGTTTTCATTTGTCGTCTTCATAATCTCTCTTAATTGTATAGTTGTCTGTTTAGTAAAGTATGTAATCAAAAAAAAGCCAATCAGGCGGTTACGGTTTCTTTTACTCCCAGGATGGTCAGCATCCCATTGGCAGCTTCGCGCAATACCTCCACATCGTTTTGGATGCGCGCCTGCGTCAGCAAGCCTTCGTAATAGGCCATCAACATCCGCGCTTTGGCCCCCGCGTCCGGCGCATCAACGACCCCGGCGGCATGCGCATCTCGGATGGCCGATTCGATATACTTGCGCTTTTGCTCCATGATGACCTGGATTTTTTTCTGCAAAACGTCTTCCTGCGTGCAGACCTCGCAACCGAGCGTGACCTGCGGACAACCCAGCACTTTGCCATGTTTGGCTTTGATTTCACGCTGAAATTCGTAGCCAAAATCAAAATATTTTTTCAGGCGATCCAACGGTGGCACGGTCGGTGAGAAGATGGAATCGAGTTCAACCCGCTTGTGCTTCCAGCTGTCCTCAAAGGCTTCCGCCGCCAGCTCCGACTTGGAATCAAAGAAGTAATAGAAACTGCCCTTCTTCACGCCGGCCTTCTCACAGATCTGATCAATGGTCGTGCTGCCATACGAGCCGGACCAGATCAGTTCCAGCACGGCTTCCATCAATCTTTCTTTGGCATCACTCACGCGGCCCATAAATTTCTTTTGTTTGAGTCTCGGGATTATTTCCCGAAGCGCAACAACACAATAGCAAACTAGACTAAACAGTCAACTACTATTTTAATGAATCTGGGTCATGGTGCATTAGTTTGTTGTCGCCAAACGAGAAAGAACTCGAAAATTACGTCGGAAAAAGTTGACCGATGGTCTTGCCGCGATTGTGTGGGCAGGAAGTGGATGTAGGCAATCGCGCGGTTCGGCTGGGTGAGCGGAAACGGGTGGCCTGGCGGGGAGACGCATGGGAGCTTTAAACCTGAACTCCGATTTTGAACCGCTAATCCGCGCTAATCCGCGCTGATCTTCGCCAATGACAAGCTTTGCCCACGGTCACTCCTGGAAAAAAACTCCGCCACGATTTCCATGTGTTTCGGATTAGCGTTGATGAGCGCAGATTAGCGGTTCGTATTCCGGTTTTTGGGTTTAAGACGTGCCGCAAGTCAGAGCCTCCTGACGTCGGCTGCTATGATGAATAAAAATACTTGGCCGCCAGCCAGCCGGAAAAAGTGAAAAACATATCGGCTTTCTATGATGCCTGGGCCAAGCGCTGCAATGTTGTGCCCCCCTCGAGCAACGGCCCCGGGTCCGCCCCCATCGTTCCCGTGAGCAATGACCAGACTGCCGGATGGCCACGTGCGGAAGCACCGCCACCAATACTAAAATGAACCGCACGAAATTGCGGCCGGCCGGCGAGCCGTAAAGCGCGCTTTACGTGGCCAACCTGTCGTTTAAGCTCCTTCATACTTTGACGCTGAGAGTTTACATTTGTCTGGTTGCGGGCTTGGCCGGTCTGGCGTTTGGTTTTGACCGGGCCGCAGGGGCTGATTTCGACATGGGCGAGACCGCCGGCAGCACCCGCACCTGGCATGAGACGGACGGTCTGCTCTCCGATTCGGTGACCGCGATCATCCAGACGCGGGATGGTTTCCTCTGGGTGGGCACCACGGCGGGGTTGGTCCGGTTCGACGGCGTGAAATTCACCGAGCTGAAACTGGCAGCGTTCGCCACGAACAGTCCGGTGCGCGTCTCAGCCTTGTGCGAAGACAGCGACGGCCATCTGTGGATCGGCACCCAGCAGAACGGATTGTTTCAACTGGCCCAGGGCCGGTTGCAGCATTACTCCCAGACGGACGGACTCCTGGATGACACGGTGACGAGTCTCGCCGCCGACAGCCATGGTCAGGTTTGGATCGGCAGCAAGTCCGGATTGAACCTTTGGACCGGACAGCATTTCCAGTCCTTCACCAAGCAGGACGGCCTGCCGGATGAATTGGTTTCCGGGGTGAATGTGGCGCGATCCGGCACGGTGTGGATCACCGCGCGGAATGGCATGTGCCGGATCATCAACGGACACATCACCCCTTACGCATTTCAGACGGAGAGCCAGGGACGCAGCCCGGAATACCTCGGCACTTACGAGGACCGGCAGGGAAATCTGTGGGCCTTCGGCGACACCTACTTGATCAACCTGACCGAGGGAAAACGCTTCAATTATTTCCGCAGTTCCGAATCGGCCTCGGTGCGCATCTGGAGTTTGTGCGAAGGCCGGGACGGGCGCATCTGGATCGGCACCAGCGGCCGGGGATTATTTTGTTTTGAAGACAACCGTTTCCAGCCGGTGATCCTGGGTGAGAGCCGCTGGCCGTATGACGTCCGGGCCATCTGCGAGGATCGCGAAGGGAATCTCTGGCTCGGCACGTCCGGTGGCGGCCTGGTGCAACTGCGTCCACAGTCCGTGCACACCTTGCGGGCGGGGCAGGGGTTGTCCAGCAGTTCGACCACGGCGCTGGCGCTGGATGCGGGCGGCAAAATCTATGTCGGCTTGCAGCGCGGCGGACTGTTCGTGGGCGAATCCGGGAGGTTTGACCGGGTGGGCGGCGACGGATTGGATGTGCAAAATTTTGTTTCGTCCCTGTGCGTGGCGCGTGACGGGGTGTTGTGGGCGGGCACTTTGGGCGGCGGATTGTATGGTTCGCGCAACGGGCGGGGCGTTCATTTCACAACCGCGAACGGGCTGGCCGATGACAACGCGCTGGCGGTCTGCGCGGATGCGGCGGGAGGCATCTGGGTCAGCACCAGCGCCGGCACGGTTCATCGCTTCACCGGGCAGGGCCTGACCCGTTTCGATGCCGCCCGGGGTTTGCCGGGAATTCCCGTCACCGTGATGATTCCGTCGGCGACGGGCGGGCTATGGCTGGGAACGCAGGACGGCCAGATTCTGCGCGAAGAAAAGAACCAGTTCACCCGCAGCGCGACCCTGACCAATTCCGGAAGTTATCCGGTGCTGGCGTTGCACGAAGGCGAGGCGGGGCAGCTCTGGATTGGCACTTCCGGCGGCGGTCTGGACTGTTTGCTCAATGGGTCGCTGATCCATTGGAATACCAGCAATGGCCTTCCGAATGACATCGTGGCCGGGGTGGTGGAAGATCAAACGAAAAATTTATGGCTGGCCACCGGCGTGGGGATTTATCGCGTCAACCGTGATGATTTGCGCCGGACTCTCGACAACCCCCGGGTTCCGCTGGCGTGCAAACTGATTGCCGAGGCGAAGACGCTGCCCGAATCCACGACGGTTTCCGGCGGGCCGCGCGCCCTGCTGTCACCGGACGGAGACCTGTGGTTTGCCACGTCCGAAGGACTGTTGAAAGTCAACACGCACCAGACGGAAATCGAGCCTTCGTTGATGCCTCCTTACTTGGTGAGTGCCGCTTTCAATGGCGGGCCGGCCCTGTCTTTGCTGCGGGGCAGCTTGTGGTCGCCCGCAGTGACAAACCAATCGCCGTTCAAGACCCCGGCCGATGCGCGATCGCTGGAAGTTCATTTCACCGCGTTGGATTTTACCGCGCCCGGCGACATCCGTTTCCGGCACAAGCTGGACGGTTCGGATCTGGACTGGGTGGAGGATGGCGGCAGCCGGTCGGTCCGCTACGGACGGCTGCCCTATGGCGACTACCGTTTTCGCGTGGCGGCGCGGCTCCGCGACGGCGCCTGGCAGGAGTCCCCGGAATCGTTCGCCTTCATCGTGCCGACGCCGTTTTATCTGCGGGGTTGGGCCATCTTTTTGTTCGGCTTGTCCGGCGTCGCCGTGGTGGCGGGAATCGTCCGCATCGTCTCGCACCGGCGCCTGCGCGTTGCCCTGGCGCGGCTGGAACAACAGCAGTCGCTCGAGCGCGAACGTATGCGCATCGCCCGGGACATGCACGACGAGATGGGCTCCAAGCTCACCAAAATCTCCTTTTTGAGCGAGCATGCCCAGGTGGACGCGGCCGCCGGGCCGCTCGCCGAAAAAATCGAGTCCATCGCCCAAACCTCGCGGGATCTGTTGCAGACGATGGATGAGATTGTCTGGGTGGTGAACCCGCACAATGACACGCTGGAAAATCTCGCCGCCTACCTGAGCCATTATGCGGTGGAATATTTTCAAAACACCGCGGTCGAATGCGAGATGCGCCTGCCGCAGGAAATCCCGCATTACCCGCTGGTGTCCGAGGCGCGGCATAATTTGTTCCTGACCTTCGAGGAAGCGTTGAACAATGTGCTGAAACATTCCGCGGCCTCGAAGGTGAAGGTGGAAATGACCCTCGCGGCGCGCGAGTTCGCGGTCAGGGTGACGGACAACGGAAAAGGATTTGTCGTGCCGGTTTTGTCGGCGGTGCCGGCCCCGACGCGGGGTGGTCGCGGCGGGAATGGTTTGACCAACATGCGCCAGCGGCTGCTGGATATCGGCGGAGAATGCCTGATCTCCAGCCAGCCCGGCCAGGGCACGAACGTCACCTTGTGCATCCACCTGAACTCGAAAGCCGCCCGATAATCATGAAAAAAATCATCACGGTTTCCATCGTGGACGACGAAGCCGATTTGCGCAAACACATCGCCGGCTATCTGTCCGCCGCCGGGAACGTCCGCTGCATCAGCACTTACGCCAGCGCCGAAGAGGCGCTGGAACATCTGCCCAGGGACAAACCGGATGTCGTCTTGATGGACATCAACCTGGGCGGCATGGATGGCGTCGAATGCGTGCGCCGGTTGACGCCGCTGATGCCGGAATCCCAAGTGCTGATGCTCACGGTCTTCGAAGACACCGAACAAATTTTTCGCGCGCTGGCCGCGGGTGCGAGCGGATATCTGTTGAAGCGTTTATCGCCAAAAAAATTATTGGAAGCCATCCAGGAAGTGCGCGACGGCGGTTCGCCCATGTCGGCTTCCATCGCGCGCAAAGTCGTCAAGTCGTTCAAGGCCGTGCCGGCACCGGCGGACGAATCGGCGAGCCTGTCGCCGCGCGAGCGCGCGGTGCTCGATGGATTGGCCGAAGGGCTGGCTTACAAGCAGATTGCCGACCAGTTGGGCGTGAGCATCCACACGGTCCGAAATTACATCCGGCGGATTTACGAAAAACTGCATGTCTGCACGCGCACGGAAGCCGTCGCAAAATTCTTAAGGAAATGAAAAAATCGATTCAACCGTGGATGGATCCTGGATGGGGCAAAACGCAGAGGCGCGGAGAACGCAGAGAGACTTTTTCTTTCTCTGCGTTTCTCCAGGTTCTCTGGGTCCCTGCGTTTGGGTTTTTTTCGTCAGTGTTCCTCCGGGGTTTGATTGTTTTAGCCGTTCTGAACGCGGGCGTTTTTATTTCTGCGCGCGCGGACGAAATGATTTCCTGGCATCCGGCGAACGCGCCGTTGATGACCCGCTGGGCGGCGGAGGTCAGCCCGACCAATGCACTGCCGGATTATCCGCGCCCGCAACTCGTCCGCCCGGACTGGTTGAATTTGAACGGCCTTTGGGACTACGCCATCACGCCGGATTCAGCCGCCAAGCCGCCGCCGTTCGAGGGGAAAATCCTGGTTCCCTTTCCGGTGGAATCCGCGCTGTCCGGGGTGATGACCAATTTCGGCGAATACAGCAAACTCTGGTATCAGCGCCATTTTTCCGTGCCGGAAGCGTGGCGGGGCCGGCGGGTGCGGTTGCATTTCGGGGCGGTGGACTGGCGCTGCCAGGTCTCGGTGAACGGCCATGACATCGGCCGTCATCAGGGTGGTTATGATGCGTTCACCTTCGACATTACGGACGCCTTGAGTTGGAAGGATGCGGAGACGATTTCCGTGTGTGTGACCGATCCGACGGAAGGCGACCAGCCGCGCGGCAAACAATCGCGCAAGCCCGAGGGGATTTTCTACACGGCCACGTCCGGCATCTGGCAGACGGTCTGGCTGGAGCCGGTATCGGAAGTCTGTATTGACCGCCTGAAAATCACGCCGGACGTGGATGCCAGGTCGCTCCACGTTTGGGCGGCGGCCAATACGTTTTCCGATTCCATCCGGGTCAAGGCCGTGGCCTCGGTCGCCGGCAAGGAAGTCGGCAGCGTTACCGGACTGGCCAATGCCGATCTGGTTTTGGCCCTGCCCAGCCCGCATCTTTGGACCCCAAACGATCCGTTTCTTTATGATCTGAAGGTGACCTTGCTGGACGGCGACCAGCCGTTGGATTCCGTCTCCAGTTATTTTGGCATGCGAAAAATCGCGTTGCGCAAGGACGATCAGGGCGTCATGCGGATCGCGCTCAATGATCAATTTGTTTTTGAAGTCGGCACCTTGGACCAGGGTTTCTGGCCGGACGGAATTTACACCGCGCCCACGGACGAGGCCCTGCGTTCGGACATCGAGTTCTTGAAAAAGAGCGGATTCAATCTCACGCGCAAGCATGTGAAGGTCGAGCCTGACCGCTGGTATTACTGGTGTGACAAACTCGGATTGCTGGTGTGGCAGGACATGCCCAGCGCCAACAACACCACCGTGGACGGCCGCCGTGATTTTGAGAATGAACTGTTCCGGATGGTGGATGGCCTGGAAAATCACCCGGCCATTGTCGTGTGGGTGTTGTTCAACGAAGGCTGGGGGCAGTATGACACCGAGCCTTTGACCGAAGCGCTCAAAAAGCGGGACCCGTCGCGGTTGGTGGACAATGCCAGCGGCTGGACCGACATGCGGGTCGGCGACTTGATTGACATGCACAACTATCCCGGCCCGGACGCGCCCGCGCCCGAACCGCATCGCGCCTCGGTATTGGGTGAGACCGGCGGATTGGGATTGATTGTGAAGGATCATGTCTGGTCAACGCGCAGCTGGGGCTATGTGATGATGCCCGACGGGAATGAACTGGCATCCCGTTATGTGCGGGCGCTCAAACAGGTTTGGGAATTGCAAAAACTGCGGGGTTTGAGCGCGGCGGTTTACACGCAAACCGCCGATGTGGAAACCGAATGCAACGGACTGCTGACTTACGACCGGGCGGTGGAGAAAATTGCTCCCGCCACCCTGCTGGCGGCAAATCATGGTGCAGCCTCCGGGCCACCCATGAAAGTCATTTTGGCGGATGCCCTGTTCGGCCGGGCGAACTGGAAATACACCATGGAGAAGCCCGCCGACGACTGGGCAAAACCCAATTTTGACGCTGCCAGTTGGAAGGAAGGGGCGGGCGGCTTCGGCACCACGGGAACGCCTGGCGGATACCCGAACACGACCTGGGACACATCCGATATCTGGCTGCGCCGGGACTTCAGTTTGGGAATGGAAGACATGGCCGGACTCAAGCTCCAGATTTTTCATGATGAGGGCGCGGAAATTTATTTAAACGGGGTGCTGGCGGCAAAGCTGGATGGCTTCGTCACTGATTACGTCGAGGTGGATATTTCCAAGGAGGCGGCGATGGCGCTCAAAGCCGGCCATAATGCCATTGCGGTTCACTGCCATCAAACTTCGGGCGGGCAAGGTATTGACGTCGGCATCCTGTCGCCACAACTCGTCAAACAGCCGGACAAAAGCGAGCAATAGAAAGCGGACTTCGCGCGGGACGTCACCATCAACTGCCGGCGCCTGGTCGTGGCCATCGGCATGCCCCAATGCTGACCGGCTGGATGTGCTGGAATCTTAGCCGGGCAAACAAAAATGGACCGTGGCCACTTTATGCCACATGACAGATTCTGCAAATGCGGGCTATCGTTAGCTTATGTTCCAAAAGTCGAATTGCCGCCATTGGTGTCAACTTTAATTCCAAGGCCGGTTCGAGTTAGGACGAAATAAAGCAGCACCCCAAAAAAGCCCCGACAAATGAAAACTCCGAAAAAACCAATAATCACAAAACTGTGTCGTCTTTCCCCGATCGCTACATTGACCTTGGTCGCAGCTTTGGCCGTGCCGGTCGTGACGGCCTCGGCCCAAACTTTTTGGAACGGGGGCACCAGTGACTATAACGTCCCTGGATCATGGAATCCCGCCGTTGTTCCCTCGGGCGGTGTCAATGCCGCCAACGATAGTGGCTCGAACAACGTTGTGCTCATCCAACCGGGCGATCCGGTCTGGCAACACGGCGATACGCTGGCCGGCAATGGCGGTGGCACGTCTGGAGCCTATTTGCAAACTGGCTCCACCAATAACACGGGTGGCGGCAACTGGCTGCGCATGGGGATAGGTGCAGGGTCTTATGGTTCCTACATCTTGAGCAATGGTCTGGTGAATGTCGGTGGGAGAACTCAACTTGGAGAAAACGGCACCGGCTATCTTGAAATTGATGGCGGCACTTACAAAGGCAACGTCAATGACGCCGGTGCCAACCCGGCCATGGTCTGCGGCCAGGGTAATTCTGGCACAGGAGGCACGGGCACCCTGGTCATTAACGGTGGCACCGTCAACATGGGCCGTGAAACGTGGATTGGCCAGAGCAGCGGCACCGGGTATTTCTTCATGAACGGCGGCACCTACAATGGAAACGACTGGTTTGCCATTGCACGCGCTGGCGCGCCCGGGGTTCTGACCATGACCAACGGCACGATTAATAAAACCGGCAATGGTGACTTTCTCATCGGCACTGGCGGCACCGGCTACATGAATCAGACGGGCGGTGTGCTCAATGTCAATGGCGTATTGCGTATTGGCGATGGAAGCACAGGTGTTTACAACCTGGCCAAGGGTTCAGCGAATGTCGGCGGTGAGTTTTGGATCGGCCAGAGTGGAACCGGCAACGGCACTCTCAACTTGAGTGGAACGGCTGCCGTTACCAATAATAGCTGGCTGGCGGTCGGCCGGGAAGGTGCGCAAGGCGTTCTCAACATTAGTGGGGGCACCATGGTCAAGACCGGTGGTGGTAATGTCACCATCACTCACGGGAGCGGCGCTTCTGGCACGGTCAACCAGACAGGCGGCTCGTTTATCTGTGCTTCTGGTGAGACGTGGATTGGCGAAGACAGCGGGACGGCCACATGGAACCTTAATGCTGGCACGGCAACCTTTGGTGCCATCCACATTGTTCAAAATGCCAGTGCCAGCGGAAACTTGAATGTCAATGGCGGCACCTTGACCGCAACGGAGATTACCACTGGAAACAGTGGTGGTGTCAGCACCTTGACCCTGAATGGTGGTGTCATCAAGCCCGTGGCGGATAATCCGAATTTTCTGCACAACATCACCATCGTCAACGTCAGTTCCGACGGCGCCATTTTTGATTCGCAAGGACATGACATTACCATTTCGCAGGCTTTGCCTACCTTGGGCGCTGCCTCCGGCGGTCTGACCAAGAATGGTTCCGGCATGCTCACGCTTTCCGGCGCCAACAGCTATTCTGGTCCGACCATTGTGAACGGCGGGACCTTGGCAGTCACCACCGACTCCAGCGGTGCCGGGGATTACACGGTGGCCAGCGGTGCTCAATTGAACATCAAAGTTCAGTCGGCCAACGCCCAGTTGAATGCGGCAAGTTTTACCAGCACCAGCCCGTCATCCGCTTTGAGTTTGGATTTGGGTGCCTTTGGAAATCCGTCATCAGCTCCGCTGAATGTGACTGGCGCGCTGGCTGTGAATGGTGCGGTGACTCTGAATATCGCGGATGGATTGCCGACGCTCGGCCAATTTAAGTTGATTCAATACGGCAGCAAGACTGGTTCTGGCAGCTTTGTGCTTGGCAGCTTCCCGGTGGGTGTTGGTGCGTATATCAGCAACAACGTTTCGACCAGTTCGATTGACTTGGTCATCACCAATGTGAACCTGCCGCGTTGGGAAGGCTTGGCGGGCGGCACTTGGGATCTCACGACGACGAACTGGATCAATATCGGCAGCGGCCTGCCCACTACCTACGGACAAGGCAACACCGTTGCTTTCAATGACAGCGCCTTGGGCACGACCACTGTGAACCTGACCACAACGGTCAGCCCCAATGGGGTCACGGTCAACAACAATACGTTGCTCTACGCGTTCGCCGGCCCTGGTAAAATCAGCGGCAGCGCCGGCTTGACCAAGCAGGGCGCGAGCACTTTGACCATCACCAATACCGGTGGCAACGATTACACCGGCCCGACCATCATTTCGGGCGGTGTCGTGAGTGTTACGAGTCTGGCCAATGGCGGTTCTCCCAGCGCGATTGGCAAATCATCCGCCAACGCCACGAATCTGGTGCTGGCCGGCGGTAACCTGACTTACGGAGGTCCGGCGACTTCCATTGATCGTGGATACTCCACCACGGCGGCCGGCAGCTCGATTACTACGGTGAGCAATCTGACCTTGACCGGCATCGCCAATGCCACTGCCTTTGGTGGATTGACCAAGATTGGAAACGCCCAACTCACCTACAAGAGCGTTGGCAACAACCTCCTGTCAGGAGCAAGCTCCTCTGGTTATAAAGTGCAAGCCGGCACTGTATTGTTTGATGGCTCTGCTGGTGCACAGACCAATACGATCCAACAATCATTGAGTGCTGCCGGGGTAACTGCCGCTGCTTCGATCATTCTCACCAACACCACGGTGACTACCACCGGGAACATGGATCTGGGAATTGACTCGGGCACAACTGGCACTCTGCTCATTAATAGTAACGCGACTTTGAATGTGGGTTCGTGGTTCACGTTTTCTGATGCAGCCAATTCAGTCGGCACCTGCACGCTGAACGGCGGCACGCTGAACGTGCCAAATGGAAGACTCTTCCTGTGTTCGGCGCCGGGCACCATCTGCACATTTAATATCAATGGCGGTGTGATCAACAAATCCGGCGACTATTTCGCCGTCGTCAACGGCGGATGGAACGGGGCCGGTGCCCGCACCGGTGTGGTCAACCAGGTGAACGGCACCGTTAACTGCCAATCCGAGTGCTGGGTCGGTGACGGTGGCAACCCGGCTCATGACTCTCTCGGTATCTATAACCTGAGCGGAGGATCCCTGAACCTTGGCAGCTGGTTTGGCGTTGGCCGGGACGGCTCTACTGGCATCTTTAACATGACGGGCGGAACACTGAACAAAGCTTCCGGTGGTGATATGGTGATTGGCAGAGGTGGCAGTGCCGGAACCTTCACCCTGTCGGGCGGAACGATAAACAAGGATGCCGGCAATCCGATCATCATTGGTCAGGGTGGCGGCACGGGCGAGTTCGATCAAAGCGGCGGCACCATAAACAACTCGGCTGAATATTGGGTTGGTGTGGACAATGGAACCTTTGCAACCAACAACATCAGCGGCTCGGCGTTTCTCAATTTAAGCAATTGGCTGTCGCTGGGGCGCGGAGGTAACGCTGTCGTCAACTTCTCCGGCGGCCAGATTTATAAGAACGGCAGCGGCTCCTTTATCGTCGGCGACGGCGGCACGGCTGCTTTCAACCAGACCGGCGGCACGAACAACACCGATGCGGAAGTATGGATTGCCCAGTCCGGATCCGGCGTTGGCGAATATGACATGAGCGGAGGCGTCGTGACCGCGCACAACTGGCTGGCCGTCGGCCGCGAGGGCGGGCATGGCATTCTGAACATCAGTGGTGGCTCAATCACCAAGGATGGCAATGGCAACATCTCCATCTGTCACGGCGGTGGAGCCCAGGGCACCATTAATCAGACCGGCGGCTCATTCACCTGCGCCGCAGGCGAGACTTGGATCGGCGAAGATAGCGGTCCTGGCATCTGGAACATCAGCGCTGGCACGGCAACATTTGGCCTGGTTTCACTTTGCCAAAACGCCAGCGCAAACGGTACCGTGAATCTTAATGGCGGTGTCTTCACGGCGACCCAAATCACGACGCGGAACTCGGGCGGCGTCAGCTCATTCAACTTCAACGGCGGCACGCTCGTGGCCGGCAGTTCAGCCACTACCGACTTCATGAGCGGCCTTTCCATCGCCACGGTGCAGGCCGGTGGGGCGGTCATCAACAGTGGTGGTAACGTCATCGCCATCGGCCAGCCCTTGCTGGACGGTGGCAGTGGTGGCGGTCTGACCAAGATTGGCAATGGCACGTTGTATCTGAATGGCGCGAACACCTACACCGGCACCACGTTGGTCAGTGCGGGGACTCTGGGCGGCACGGGCACCATTGCCGGAACGGTGAATGTGGCCGCGGGTGCCTCTCTCGCTCCCGGAGCATCCATTGGCACGCTTACGGTCAATGGTTCTGTGAGCCTCACGTCCACCAGCACGAATGTGATGGAGGTGAACAAGACGACCGGCACCAACGACGTGTTGAGCGTTGGGGGCACGTTGACTTTAGGCGGCACTCTGGTGTTGAAGAACCTCAGTGGTGCCCTGGCCGTCAATGACACCTTTCATGTGTTTGCGGCCGGGTCCTTTGGTGCGCCCAACTTCAGCACGGTGCAGTCCATTACGCCCGGTCAGATAGTGACGTGGGATACCAGCAATGCGAAGGTCAACGGAACCGTCAAGGTAGCCAGTGTGGTGAACGTGCCGGTATCGCTTACGACGGCGGCGAGCGGTGGCAATCTGACGCTCACTTGGCCGCTTAACCAGACGGGTTGGACGTTGCAGATGCAGACCAATTCGCTGGTGGTGGGACTCAGCACCAACTGGGTCGCCGTTCCCGGATCCACCACGACCAATCAGGTCACTTTGCCGATTGTTCCAGCGCCCCTGAGCGGGTTCTTCCGGCTGGTGTTCTAATCGACTTGGTTGTCAGGACGTTTCAAGGGAGCGCAGCCTTCGGGCTGCGCTCCTTTTCGTTTTACCAATTCAGCGGTTTCATGAAGATTGCCGACTCACCCCTTCGGTGGCGGCACGCTCGTCGTTTTCAATCCTGCAAATTCTTCCGCTTCCGCACGCCGTGATGTCGTGGGCAGGCGAACGGAGCGTGGCCATTTTATGCCACATGACAGCCTCGTTGCCGGTTGTATATTCGTTACATGTCCCACAATGGCTCCAACACAAGCGTTGTCGTTGCACGTCAGGATTGTGGCTTGTTTGATTTGGAGCCAGACAGGGCCCGTGAAATTTTCACAAACAAATCCAAAGCAAACCTCTGGCGGCACGTCAGCATCCCCCTCACCACGAGCTGGAGGTTAGAAACAGGCAGATGATCTTTCGAGCAGCATGACGACCATCCAATCGTTGCCCATCCCAACAAAAACCCCCATATGAAAAACCAAAAACATCCTTGCCATACCACAAAAGCCATCCTGGCCCTGGCCGCACTCGCCGTCTGGCCGGCCGCCATGACGGAGGCCGCTGACATCCGGTGGACCGACGGCACGGCCAGTTACACCAATGCCGCCAACTGGACTGGCGGAATTATTCCGGGCGCCACCGACAACGCCATCAATGACAACGGCACCGGCAACGTGGTGCAAATCAACGTGGGCGATCCGGATTGGACCGTGGGGCAAATCCGGGCCGGCAATAGCGCTGGCAACGGGGCTTATGTGCAGAACGGCCAGACGGTGACCCCGTTGGGAACCAATTACAACGGCCCGGTTATCACTGAATTTTTCACTCCGTTTCGTTTGGGAATCGTGGCTGCCGACTCAGGGATTTACACCTTGAATGACGGTAACCTCAATTACGGCACTGGCCCATTCGACATCGGTGAAGTCGGCACCGGCACCCTGAACATCAATGGCGGCACCATCAGTGGCAGCGGCACTTTTAGGGTTAACAACGGCGGTATCGCCGTTCCAAATCCTGCCGTAGTCACGGGAACCGCAGGTCATGGTCCGTATCTCGGCGATTTTACATACTATGAGGTGGGATACTCGCCAGCCACCCGTCCATCCAGCGGCTTGCCGGCCGCCGGAACGACGATCACGAGCGTGACGCAGGGGGATCACTCTTACCAATTTGCTCCGACTTACACGAGCAGTGACGCGGTGATTCTTGATGCCGCTGTTCCCAGTGCCACGATCACGCTGTCAACGCCCACCACCTGTGCGGGCTTGTCCTTCCTGGGCAGTGCCGGCAACGGGCCGGTGGTCCTCAATTATACGGTGAATCACTCCTCCGGCTCGCCTGAAACGGGCAGTCTGTCGGTTCCAGACTGGTTTGGCGCCGGCCAGGAAGTTTTGAATGTTGAGGGGCGGGTGGATGGAACCGGCGTTAACTTTCAATATCCGAACCCGGCTGGCGGTAATCCGGTGGGCAACGCCCCGTATCTGTTGTCGGTGGATATTTCATTGGCCAACTCCGCTCCAGTAACGAGTATTAATCTGTCCTATGTCAGCGGTGGCGGTTCGTTTGCCACGGCTACGATTTTGGGGATCAGCGGCCAGACCAACGTCCCGGCCGATACCCTGTTTACGCCGTTGACGATTACCGGTTACAATTCGGACGTGGTGGTGGAAGCGGCGGCACCGAGTCCATTCGTCTCCGGCTCGATCACTGACGTTGTCAACCAGACCAGCGGTGCGGTGAACGTCAGCGGTGAACTCTGGGTCGGCAATGGCGGAGTGGGCATCTACAATTTCACCAACGGATCGATCAATGCCAGTAATTTCATTAACGTTGGCCGCTCTGGCGGCATCGGAACGTTCAACATGGCCGGCGGGACAATCAACAAGAGTGGGAACGCTTTTGTCGTAGGTGCAAATGCAGGTAACGCAAGTGTTGGAGCGGTTGGAACTCTCAATCAGAGTGCCGGCACCATCAACAGCTCGTCCGAAGTCTGGATTGGGCAGGCCAATAATAATGTCATTAATAATGCTGGGCTCGGGACGGGAACCTACAACATAAGCGGCACGGCTGCTTTGAATGTGACCAACTGGCTCGCGGTCGGCCGGGAGGGCGGCATCGGCGTTCTGAATCTCTCCGGCGGTGGCAGCATCAACAAATTCGGCGGTGGCAATTTGACCATCACCCATGGCACGGGAGCTTCCGGAACGTTTAATCAGACCGGCGGCACGTTCACCATCGCCTCCGGTGAGGCGTGGATTGGCGAAGACAGCGGCACCGGCACTTGGAACATGAACGGCGGCACGGCCAATGTAGGGGTCGTCCATATTGTTCAAAATGCCAGTGCAACTGGCTATTTGAACCTGAACGGCGGCACGATGACGTTGCAGGAACTGACGACCGGCAACACCGGCGGCATCAGCACCCTGACCCTCAATGGCGGCACAATCAAGCCCTCGGCCAATAACGCGAATTTCCTCCATGACCTGACGGTCGTGAATGTCAGCGCCCCGGGTGGCGCGGTTTTTGACACGGCCGGCTTTGACGTCACAGTGGCGCAGCCCTTGCCGACGACCTTCAATCCGGGTGACAACAGCGGTGGTCTGACCAAAAATGGCGCGGGGACCCTCACCCTCTCCGGTGCCAACTCCTATGTCGGCCCGACGCTGGTCAATGCCGGCAAACTGGCCGTTTCAACCACCACCACGGGCGGCGGGAGTTACACGGTCGCGGACGGCGCGGCCCTGGGCGTGGCGGTGCAGGCGGCCAATGCCCAGCTCAATGTCCCGAATCTCACCGCAGGCACATCCACCGGAGCGTCGTTCAATTTTGATCTGGGTAATTTCGGGAACCCTGGCGTCAGTTTCGCCCCGCTGAATGCCAGCGGTATATTGGCCGCCAATGGAACCATCACGTTCAACATCGCGGATGCGCTCCCGCAGCTCGGGCAGTTCCCGCTGGTTAAATACGGGAGCCTGACCGGGTCAGCCACCTTCACTCTTGGCTCTGTGCCCACCGGCGTCACGGCCAGTATCAGCAACAATGTCGCGAATAATTCCATTGATCTCGTCATCATTGGAGTAAACCTGCCCCGTTGGGAAGGCTTGGCAGGCGGCAATTGGGACATTGGAATCACTACAAACTGGATCAATATCGGCACCGGATCGCCGACCTTTTATACCGAAGGCAGCATTGACCTGTTCGACGACAATGCTCTCGGAACCACGACCGTGAACCTGGTGACGACTGTCCACCCCGGCCGCCTGACGGTTACTAACAATACCTTGAGCTATACCTTGACTGGTTCTGGAAAAATCAGCGGGTCCATCGGTTTGACCAAGCAGGGCACGGCAACGCTCGCCATTGTCAATACAGGCGGAAACGATTTCACCGGCCCGGTTACCATCTCCGGCGGCACATTGAGCGTAACCAATCTCGCCAATGGCGGTTTGCCCAGCCCGATCGGCGCCTCTTCGGCGAATCCAACAAACCTGGTGTTCGGGGGCGGCAAATTGAGTTACTCGGGACCACCCGTCTCGGTCAACCGTGGTTATACGGTGACCGCCGACGGCAGCACGCTGGAAACGGTGAGCAATCTGACCTTGAGCGGAGTGGTGCGCGGAGCTTCCGGAACTTTTAACAAGGCGGGTTTGGGACAACTTACCTATACCGGCGTGAGCTCCACCAACGTGCTTTGCGACTTTAATACGGCTGGTGCGGCCTATCAGATCAGAGCTGGCACGGTGGTTCTCGATGGGTCCGCTGGAGCCCAGACCAACTGGTCTCGCAATACGAACCTCGGAGCCGATGCTGGCGTGGATCCTACCTTGATCCTGACCAATACGACCCTGGTAACCAGATCCATGCAGTTGGGCAACAATGCCACTTGCACGGGCACGCTGATCATGAACAGCAACTCCACCATGACGGTGGCCGCCAATAACTTTGCGGTGGGTTTCTCCTCGGGCATCCAGAGCGCGGGCGTATTGACCCAGAATCCCGGCAGCGCCATTGATTCGACCGCAGAACTCTGGGTTGGGCAAGGCGCCCTTGGCACCGGCACTTACAACATGAATGGCGGAACGGCCTTATTCCGCTCTTGGGTGGCCATCGGTCGTAACGGCGGCACGGCAACATTCAATATGACGGGCGGAACAATAACGAAGCTTGCAAATAATAATTTCATGATCGGTTCGCGCGATGGCACCACCGGCACTCGTGGAACTCTCAATCAGAGCGGTGGCACCATCCTTTGCGGCAGTGAATACTGGATCGGCGAAGCGCAAAACAACGCGTCCGCCGCGTTTGGAACCAATAATATAAGCGGCACGGCGACATTGATTGTCAGCAACTGGATCGCGATTGGGCGGGAGGGCGCCATCGGCGTCCTGAATCTCTCCGGTGGGTCGGTTACCAAACTCGGCACCAGCGGCAATAACATAGAAATTGGTAATGGCACGGGCTCCTCAGGCACCATCAATCAAACTGGTGGCGCATTCAACAATACCATCAGCGAGACAAGATTGGGAACCGGCGCCCCCGGCTATTGGAACATGAGCGGCGGCACGGCAAATTTAGGCCCCCTCGTTTTTTGCCTAAACTCCGGTTGCACCAACGGCACTTTGAATCTTAGCGGCGGTGTCTTGACCGCGAGAGAGATCAGAGCGAACCAAACGGGCGTCGCCAACGTCAGCACGTTGAACTGGAACGGCGGCACCATCGCGGCCGGCAATGGAGCGAGCGCCAACTTCTTCCATAATCTGACGGCGGCCAATGTCCAGTCCGGCGGCGCAGTGATTGACAGCGGTACGAACGTCATCTCCATTGCCCAGGCGTTGCTTGCCGGCGGCGCCGACGGCGGATTGATGAAGCAGGGCGTTGGAACGCTCTATCTCAATGGCCCGAATACCTACACTAACACGACGCTGGTCAGTGTGGGAACTTTGGGCGGCACGGGAACCATTGCCGGTCCGGTGAGGGTGGCATCGGGTGCGGCTTTTGCCCCGGGCGCTTCCATCGGCACTCTGACCATCAACAACTCGCTGACCTTGTCCAACGGCAGCAGCACGATGATTGAAGTCAACCTTAATGGCGGTGTGACCAATAATGACCTGGTCACCGGCTTGACCAGCGTGGCCTATGCCGGGTCCTTGGTGGTGACCAACAATGGTTCCAATTCAATCGCCGGCGCCCAGTTCAAGTTGTTTAACGCTTCAAGCTCCAGCGGCAACTTTGGTTCCGTCACCATCCTGCCGTCAGGCAGCGGCTCGTTTAATCCGGCCACGGGGATCTTGACCATCGCGCCGGCAGTGCCGCCCACGATCAACGCGCCCACGGTTTCCGGCGGCAACCTGATCCTGACGGGTACCGGTGGCTCGCCGGGTGCCAGCTACACTTGGTTGACGGCCACGAACCTGACGACTTCGATTGCGTCATGGACGACCAACACCACGGGCACGTTCAGTATTAGTGGCACGTTCAGCAATGCGATTCCGATCACCACCTCCACACCGGCGCAGTTCTTCCGGTTGCGGACACCGTAATCGGGGCTGGTCTGAAAGTGGATTCAAGGGCGTCCTTTCGGGGACGCCCTTTTTCATTATTTACGATGATTTTACGCAAAAAGACAGGGGATCGGGATGTGGCCAGTTTATGCCACATGACAGCGGGGGCCTGTGGAAGTAGCTTGGCTGTGACCCACGAACGCGCCGTGCATGGATTTTTCCGTGTTCTGACAGGTGTGTTTTCCGGCAAGAAAAAATCAACTGCGATAATTTAAAGCGACTATGAGAACAAGACTACAGCAAATCAACGACGGGCCTGGCCGCTGGCGTGCCGGAAAGATGCTTCAGGCCTTCACTCTGATTGAATTGCTGGTGGTGATCGCGATCATCGCAATCCTAGCGGCAATGCTGTTGCCGGCTTTGGCCAAGGCCAAGGCCAAGGCCAAACAGACGGCCTGCATCAACAACATGAAACAGATCGGCCTGGCGTTGACGATGTATGTGGACGATTTCAAGCAATATCCCAGCTGCTATGATTCGGGAAAAAACATGTATGTCTGGCAACCGAGACTATTGAGCGTGATGGGGAACAATCGCGCGGCATTTTCCTGTCCGGCGGCGCGGCCGGAAAGCTACTGGGACACCAACCTGAACAACACCCTCTCCTCGGTCATTGGCGAAGATGGCAAGCTGGACGTTTATGGCATCAAAAACACGACGCGCTTTTCGCTGGGTTACAATGACTGGGGATTGAGAAATTCAAGTTCGCCGGTGCGGGGAATGGGTGCCGACGTTGGCACCACACCGGTCAAGGATTCGATGGTTCGCCGGCCGGTGGACATGATTGCCATCGGCGATGTGCGGTCAGACGCGACGGTGCTTAACTTCAATGCGAACTTGGATCCGGTAATTGATGACGCCGCGGACAATCTGGCATCCAACGGGCATGATCAAGCTCCAAGCAACCGGCACAATTACCGGACCGATCTTTTATTTGCGGACGGGCATGTGGAAAGCGCTAAACGGAATGATGTGATCAATCCAAACGACGCCAGCTGGCGAGCACGTTGGAACAATAACAATGACCCCAATGACGGCCCAGCCACCTGGCCCATGAGCAATACTTCCACCCTCGAGCAATAACCGGCTGCCGATTGTAACCCGCAATTTATGGGAGGGGGTTGCCACCAGCAAATCAACAAATTCAGATGCACGCTTGCATTTTGTGGTTTTGAATTTTGAAGCTGAGTTTGTAATCTGGAAGGCGGAACTGATTTAATAACATGAACCGTCGTGAATTTCTCCGCCACACGTCCTTGGTCACTTCGGGTTTGATGCTGGCACCTTCCTTGTCTTGGGCGGCGGAAACGAACTTTCCGGTCGTGCGCATCCCGGAAGCAAAACGTAAATTCAAAAGTCCTGCGGTGGAGCGCACCATTGAGCGCGTCCAGTCCGCCATCGGGAACAAGGAGCTGGCGTGGATGTTCGGCAATTGTTTTCCCAACACGCTCGACACCACGGTGGACTTTGAAATCGTCAATGGCCGTCCCGATACCTACGTCATCACCGGCGATATTGACGCGATGTGGCTGCGTGACAGCTCGGCGCAGGTCTGGCCTTACCTGCCGCTCATGCCGGAAGATCCGCAGCTCCAGCAGTTGATCGCCGGCGTCATCAACCGGCAGACGA
>DATLVR010000144.1:0-13646 GCA_035577265.1 Verrucomicrobiia bacterium
CGCGAACGAGCTTGGTGGCGGCGCTTATGGGAGAAAATCTTAAGCCCATTACCCAACTGCAATGCAGTAGAAAACCGCCCAGCTTTCACAGGATAAATCCACATGGAAATTAACTCTCTACTGCATCGTTCCGGCTTAGGCTCCACCATTCTTCCAGGCCCGTGAATGTTGATTAAACCCAATGTTCACTGGCCTTTTTATGATTCCACTTAAAACGAACAGGTGCGACTTGGCCAGAGTTGCCAGGGACTTGCGGGGGTGTTGTTTGGGAAACGGCGGGAAACGGAATTTTGTCAAAATCCGGCTCGCAACCCTCACAAAACCCGTCCGCTCAAGACGTGCTTGGAGCCGAGTGCGAGGGTAAGGCCGGACAGGAATTTTCCGCAACTGGACATGGATGGACAGGTTTTGCCCGTCCGTTTTCCGCGTATAACCTCGCCAAACCGGAGAGGGAGCGGCCCAAGCCGGTTTTCAGCGTCCGGCGCAAAAACGTCCCGAAGCATCCAAATACCGCTTGACGGTGACACCAAAATGGTGTCACTTAACCCCATGACTGAAGTGACATCCAAGCTGCTCCATGAGAAAACCGGCCAATTGCTTGACCGCGTGCGCCGGGGTGAACGGTTCAAGATCGTGCGGGACGGCGTGCCAGACGGCTACCTGGTGCCCGCCAGCGAATCTGTTGACCCGGAATGGAGTGAAATCATGTCCGAAGTGTGGGCCATCCGCGCCAAAGGCGGGACCACACGTCCAAACCCAATTTTAGCCGAAAGAAAAAAACGAAATTATGCCCCTGGTTTACGCCGATAGTTCCGCCCTCTTTGCCTACCTTCATCCCAACGATGAATTTTCCGTGCTGGTGGATACTGCCGTCCGCCAGTCATCGCCGGATTTTGTTTATTGGTCTTTTCTCCGTTTCGAGCTGCGCCACAATTTGCGCTGGGCGCGAGTGGACAAGGCGGGCGAAGCGGCATGGCGGGCCCTGCGCGCCGCCGAACAAACGCAAGCGCGTCTGCGGTGGCAGTCCGACTTGACCGCAGACCGGGTGCTGGACTCCGCGGATGCGTTGAGCGGCGAGTTTGCGGACAAGATTGAATGCGGCAGCACGGATTATTTACATGTCGCTGCCGCACGACGGATGAACTTGCTGGAGGAGCTTGATGCATTTTGGACGTGTGACGCGGCGCAGGCCGCGCTCGCCAAAAAATCCGGCCTCAAGGTGAAGCTGTTTGAATTAAAACACCCGCCCCGCCAGTGACGCGCCGGAAATCCGGTTGAAGCCGGTGAACGCGCCGGGCGGTTGCTGGCACAGTTGCCAGGCATCGGCGGGGATTACCATTCGGAGGAGGCGACCCGGAAAGCTCCTTGCTCATTTATCTCCCCTGCCCTGATCATGCGTTTGAGCTCCTACCGCGCTGCCGCCGGAGTGATTTGCCAGAACGCCTTCAATTGCTTTTCCGGAACGTGCAAATCCACATAATGCTTCAGCAACATGCGAATGCTGTTTCCCAGATCTCGAATGACATGCCAGTCATCCTGATAGCGGTTGCGCAGATGCGTGGCGCAAGTTTTGCGCAACACATCATATGGCCAATGTGAAATGCCGGCGGCCTCGCAGGCGAGGTTAATCAGCCATCGCTCATTGACGGGCGGCAACGGGTTTTTCAGTTTGTGGCGCGTCGAAGCCATTGCTGGGCCATCGGCTGGAGTTTGAAAGTGCGACGATCCGCCGTCTTGGCCACCTCTCCAGTCAACCCGTCATGCGTGATTACTCCCCTCGTCAACGGAATGCTCCGACGCAAGCAGGAACTGGAGTTGCGATTCGGGCAAATCAACGCCGCGCGCCCGGTGAGTGATGAAGTCGAAGAAATATCCCCACTGCCATCACGAAAGGACAATCAAAAACGTAATTACGGTGACCTAACCGCAGCGGTAATTTCCGTGCTGGCAAAAGAGCCGCTGAGCAAACGGGAAATTGCACACCTGCAGGCACAAAACTTTCCGTTCGCTGGCCCGTCTCTGAAGGTGTTGGATTCGGTCATTTACACAAAGCACTTCACCCGTAATGGCAAGCTGTTTTCATTGGCAAAACCAATCAAGTGAGCGGCCTCAATTGGAGGCGGTGGAGCCGTCGCGCTGTTCTTGTCGGGCGGCTCTACCTACCGCGTGGTTCATCACTGTTTTCCAGACGCCCCTGAATATCATATAAACCCTGACCTCTCAGCCAGGAAGTGGCCATGAACAGCCATGGGCTACGCCCAACACAGGACGATGAAAATGAATGAAATCTCAAATCAGTTCACCCGCGCGCCGGACCCGATCGGCGCGAAATGTGCGCCCCGAAAACCGCCGCAAGTTCGACCGTTTTTGGGGGTGGGACAGCATGGCGTTATTCCTAGCCAACCTAGTAACTTTACCGATTCTTGTTGGGCATTTTTCTTATTGTGCGGGGTAATCCGCAGTGCTACGCTTTCAAACGGGAGGTCATGAACGAAACATTTTTGGCGTCGATGAACGGGACGGTCTCGTTGACAAACGTAGATAAAGAGGACGCTTCACGATAACGATGACATGCAGCAACCAGGCAGAGCCAAATCCGGTGCCGGGCTGGTTTGACTTTGTTGGGAGGCAAAAAAGTTTTATTGCCGGGCCGATTTGGATGGGTTGAGAAGAAAGGCAAGGTATGCAAAACAATGAATTGCACGTCGGAATTCATTCCGCTGCCGACATCATGGGCGCGCGAATGAAGGCACGCGACTTGGCGGTGGCACTGGGCTTTGACGAGCCAGGCCTCAATGTGATCACCACCGCCATCTCCAAGATGGCCAGCCACATTGCGCACCATGCCAGAAGCGGCGAGGTCATTCTCACCCCCACCATGGACGGCGACCGGCGCGCACTGACAGTGGTGGCTCACGACGAAGGCCCCGGCGGCAAGGATGTGGTTACGGCGATGCAAATTGGATTTCCCGCCAACCACCGCCTGGGTGCCAGCCCGCGGGGGACGAAACGGGTGCGAACCGAGCTTGAGCTCCGCACTCTCACGGACCACCAGCGGGAGGAGGAAACGTTGCGAATCCTTTCCGGCAAAATCCTCCAGGCGCAGGAGGAGGAGCGCCGGCGGATCAGCCGCGAATTGCACGACGAGGTGGGCCAGTCCCTGACGGCCGTCAGCGTGGCGCTGGCGACGCTCCAGCACCGGGGCGCGACCGACGCCAAAACTTTTTCCAAAACCATAGCCGGCACCCAGCGCCTGCTCGAGGTCACGATGGAGAAAGTGCATCACTTCGCCTGCGAACTGCGGCCGGCCATGCTGGACGAACTGGGCTTGCTGCCCGCGTTGCGGGCGCACCTGAAGAATTTTGCGACCTGCACCGGCCTGTGCCTGAAATTTTCCGCCCATGCCGCCGCCGAGCAGTTGGATGGCGAGCAGAAGACCGCCCTGTTCCGCATCACCCAGGAAAGCCTGACCAATGTCGCCAAGCACGCGGGCGCGAGTTGCGTGAAGATTTTCCTCGGCCGGACCGGCGGCGGCATTTGCCTGGAAATCGCCGATAACGGCAAATCGTTCCACGCCCCCGGCGGGAAGGCCCCCACCCACAGGCAGCACCTGGGCTTGCTGGGCATGCGGGACCGCGTGCAGTCCCTCCGCGGCCAGTTCGTCATCCGGCCCGAACCGGGCCGGGGCACGACCGTGCGCATCACGATTCCCTTTCCGGCCGAGACCTTGACGGCGGACGTTGTCAACCACGCGAAGAATATTGACATTGTTTATGGAAAAAAAACGAGTTTTGCTGGCCGACGACCACACCATCGTCCGACAAGGCTTGCGCCTGTTGCTGGAGACCGACCCGGGAATTACGGTGGTCGGTGAAGCCGAAACCGGCCGCCAAGCCTTGGATTTCACCAAGCGTCTCCGCCCTGACGTCGTGATCATGGACATCGCCATGCCCGTGCTCAACGGCTTGGAAGCCACGCGGCAAATCCTCCGCGAACACCCCGATATCAAGATCATCATTCTCTCCTCCTACGACAACGAGGAATACGTCCTCCAAATGACCGAGGCGGGCGCGGTGGGCTACCTGCTCAAACGGACCGCCGGCATGGAGTTGATCAAGGCCGTCCACGAAGTCTGTCGGGGCACCGCCGTGTTCAGTCCGGCCATTTCCAAGCGGTTGCTGACGCTATGCCACGATGCGTTCGTCCCCGGCGCAGCGCCCCGCAGCAAGCCGGTGCAAGCCCTGACGTCGCGCGAATTCGAAGTGCTGCAACTCATCGCCGAGGGCCAGTCGAACAAACAGATCGCCAGCGAATTGTTCATCAACATCAAGACGGTGGACAAACACCGGCAACAGTTGATGAGCAAGCTGGACATTCACGACATTGCCGGTTTGACGCGCTACGCGATTTCCAGGGGCGTCATCGAATGCGACCAGCGGTTGCCAGCGTGAATACCCCCGTTTGGTTCCAATCATTCAGCTCCCGGCACTGCCCACAAAGACCCGCCCCGTTCCGTCGCGGAACTGGCCTGTTCTGTGACCGACCTGCCAGGGTAAAACGATGGATTCGCTGCTCAAGCCGTGGTTTTGCCCGAACCTGGTCAAAAACGCCGGGAAGGGCCGCCAGCGGGGGAGAAATGCTTCCACTCGACCAGACCTTTTTGCACGGCATAGTGCGTCAGCTCGGCGTTGTTCTTCAGGTTCATTTTTTCGAGCATGCGGGTGCGGTAGGTGCTGATGGTTTTGACGCTCAAGGAAAGTTCCCCGGCGATCTGGCCGACCGTCTTGCCGGAGGCGATCATCCGCAGGATCAGGAATTCGCGGTCGGAGAGCCGCTCGTGCGACGGCTTCTGCCAGTCCATGTCCAGATACGAGACCATGCGTTCGGCCAGCGAGGGACTGATGTAGCGCCCGCCCGCCACGACCTTCCGGATCGCGCCCACCAGTTCCTCGGCGGCACTTTCCTTGGTCAAATAACCGGCCGCCCCGGTCTTGAGCATCCGCACGGCGAACTGATCTTCCGGGTGCATGCTCAAGACGAGCACGGGCATTTTGGGGCGCAGCCGCTTCATCTCCTTCAACACCTCCAGTCCGCTCCGGCCCGGCATCGTGATGTCGAGCACGGCCACGTCCCAAGTTTCCCTGGCGGCGCACGCGAAGGCTTCCGTCGCATTGCGCGCCTCGCCAAACACGGCTCGCTTGTAATGGTCAGCGAGAATGAGTTTCAGCCCCTGCCGCACGACGGAGTGGTCGTCTATCAAAAGGATTTTCATGTTCGTTCAATTCCCACTTCCGCCGCGCCACTTTTTCCCGGGCCGCGGAATGCGCACGGTCACGGTGGTGCCCCGGCCGGGCTCGCCGTGCAATTCCACTTCGCCGCCCAGCAGCGCGGTCCGCTCGCGCATGCCGAGCAGGCCGATGGATTTGGTGTTGTGGACTTCGGCGTCGGTGATGCCGCGCCCATTGTCCTTCACCCGGAGGATGAGGCTACCGCCGGTTTCCACGAAGCGCACCTCCACCCGCGTCGCCTCCGCGTGCCGGATGATGTTGGTCAGCGTCTCCTGAAAGATGCGGAAGAACGCGGTGTTCAAGTCCTGGTCCCACAGCGTGTCGCGGACGGCGGACTTCACTTCGCAACGGATGCCGGTTTCTTTCTCAAACTGCTGCGCCTGCCATTCGAGCGCGGGCAGCAGACCGGCGGTGTCGAGCACGCCGGGCCGCAGCTCGGTGGCGATGCGGCGGACGATTTGGATCGTCTCATCAATGCGGTCGGACAGCGTCTCCATTTTCTGGCGGAACAACTTCATTTTTGCCGGCAGGCGTCCGCACAGCCACGACAGTTGCAGTTTCAGCCCGGTCAGCACCTGCCCCAGTTCGTCATGCACTTCGCGGGCGATGCGGATGCGTTCCTCCTCGCGGACATGCTGCAAATAGACCGACAGCGACCGGAGCTGCTCGTGCGACTCGCGTAATTGCTCCTCGGCATGCCGCCGTTCCCGCCGTTCGTCCGCCTCGCGTAACGCCCGTTGCACCGACGGCACCAGCCGGCTCAAGCGCTGTTTGAGCACATATTCCGTCGCGCCTTTTTTCAGGGTTTCAATCGCCAACTCCTCACCGAGCGAGCCGGTGACGAAAATGAAGGGCGTGTCCGGGCATTTGACCTGGGCAATGGCCAGGGCTGCGTAACCGTCGAACGCCGGCAGCGAATAATCGGAAAGAATTATATCCGGCGTCGCGTGTTCGAGCGCCCGCGTGAACGCCGCCCGCGTTTCGACCCGGTTACAGGAAAAAACGATGCCTCCCTTGCGCAGGTGATGCAGCGTCAGATCGGCGTCCGCGTCGTTGTCCTCCACCATGAGGATGTGAATTTCGGGCTTCACGGCTGAACCTTTCAGAATGCGTCACGCCGCCGAGCGGTGTGACGGGTCGCGGGCCATGGCGGTCATGTCCGGCAGGAATTCCAAGGGCGGCACATTGATGTTGACCCAAAACCGGCCGACCTGTTTGACCGTTTCGTTGAACTGCTGGAAGTTCACGGGTTTGACGACGTAGGCGTTCACCCCCAATTGGTAGCTGCGGACAACGTCGGTCAGCTCGCGCGACGAGGAGAAGATCACCACCGGGATGTTCTTCAACAGCGGATCGGACTTGATCTGGCGCAAGACTTCCAGCCCGTCCACTTTCGGCATCTTCAAATCCAGCAGCACAAACACCGGATTGATCCAATCGTTCGCCAGAAATTCACCGCGATGACTGATGCAGTCCAAGGCCGCCTGGCCGTCCGATACGACCCTGATCTCGCACGCCAGTTCACCGGCCGCCAGCGCCAGCTTTGTCCATTCCGCGATGTGCGGGTCGTCTTCGGCCAGCAGGATCCATTTTAGTGCTTTCATGGCGAACCTCCTTCGATTGGGCTGGGAATGGTGAAATAAAAGGTGGCGCCTTCATCCAGGCGGCTTTCCGCCCAGATGCGGCCACCCTGTCGGCGCAGGATGAGCCGGACGTTGGCCAGACCGATGCCCGTGCCCTCGAAATCGCGCGCCGAATGCAGCCGCTGAAAAACCCCGAACAGTTTGCCAACGTAATGCAGGTCGAAGCCGACCCCGTTGTCGCGGATAAAATCGACCGTCTCCCTGGTCTTCTGCCCGCCCAGCGAGCCGGTTACAAAAATGAACGGCCCTTCCTGGCACTGCTCCCGGGCGATCGCCCGCGCCGTAAACCGGTCGAACGACGGCAGGCCGTGATCCGGGAGAATCACATCGGGCGGATGATGCTCCGGTTCATACAGGAATTCCTGCTTCGCGTCCACCGGCTTGGACCGAAAATGCAAGCCCGCCTCAGGCAGCTCGTGGTTGATGCGGACCACGTCGGCGGCCACGTCCTCCAATATTAATATCCGAATTGGATCGCCCATAACCTCCCAAGCCTAAAAATCGTGAGCCTGGATTCACATTGGTATTATCGTGGCAAACCGGGTTATTCATAGTGGGTAAACACCTGTTTTTGCGTGGAAAAGCACCGCACCTCCCGCCCGCCGGAAGCCTCGTCCGTTCCAGAACCGGCGTTTTGACGGCCAATGAATCGGGCCCCGGACGGGGTGTTTACCCACCTAGCCGGCGCGTGGCTTTCCGCTAGGTTTCAGCTGATTTGAATTGGTTGAATGAAAACAGAAGTGTCGACCCTTGCCGCTGCAACCCCGAGGTGGCCAGCGCGACAGGCAATCGTGCCCGGTGGTCGCAGCCCAAGCGCATGACCTCGGAAATTATTTTCAATCGCCCGCCGCGAAATCTGCAACTCGCGGACGGCGCAGTCCACGTCTTTTGCGCGGCGCTCGACCCATCGCCGTCCCGGCTGGAGTATTTCGAAACCATTTTGTCCGCCGATGAACGCGCCCGGGCCGCGCGGTTTGTGTTTGCGCAGGACCGGAATCGCTTTCTGGCCGGGCGTGGCATGTTGCGGGAAATTCTTGGCCGGCTGCTGCACGCCGACCCGGCGCAGCCCGTTTTTGCCTACGGTCAACATGGCAAACCCCGGCTGGCCGGGCCGGTCGACGGACGCTTTTTGCATTTCAATCTGGCGCACTCCGACGCGCTCGCGATCTATATCGTGTCGGGACAAGGCTCCGTGGGTATTGACGTGGAACGGGTGCGCCCCGTCCGCGAAGCCGAAGCCATCATGTCGCAATTTTTTTCCGCCCGCGAAAACGCGGAATGGCGCGCGCTACCCCCTGCCCGGCGAATGGAGGCGTTTTTTGCATATTGGATCCGCAAGGAAGCGCTCTTGAAAGCCGGCGGCGGCAGCCTCGCGGCGCGGTCGGGTTCCGTGCTGGCGGACTCGATCCATTCAGGCTTTTCCCTGCATCTGCTGACTCCCGTCGTCGGTTACCAGGCCGCCGCCGCGATCAAAGGCGCTGGTGCGCCGCATTGTTGGGGCTGGCCGGCGCGATAACATCCCGCTGACCGGCGCAAACCCCCTGCTTCTGGCGGGAGGGATTTCCTCTCCGTTCCAAACTTCCTTGGCGGCCAGTTGGTGGTTTCCTTCGGATGATTTTCATCCTGCGCTACGGCGGGATGAACTTGTCGGACAAAATCGGACAACGAGACGCTTGAAATCCTGACAGCCGAATCAGACGGGCGACGATACCCGGTCGGAGGTGATGCCTTCAGACTGGCCGCATGAAGTTTAAAAACATTCTGTGCGGTTTAGCATTGTCTCTAACCATGTCGCTCGTCGGCGCGCGGGCGGCCACCTATTATGTGGCCACCACCGGCAGCGATGCCAACCCGGGCACGTCGGCGTCGCCGTTCCGAACCATCACCTACGCCTACAGCCAGGCCAGCGCGGGCACGACCATCCTCGTGGCCCCCGGCACCTACACGGACCACACCAGCGGCTGGGGATTGCACCTGGCCAAAAGCGGCACGGCCTCCAGTCCCATCGTGCTCAAATCCACGGTGCGGGGCGGCGCGATCTTGGACGGGCAGTTCGCCTCGGACCGTCACGACGGAATCTATCTCGACGGCAGCTACAACATCATTGATGGATTCGTCATCACCCGCGCGCCCATCACCGGCATCTACATCCAGGGAGATTCCAACCAGATTCTCCGCAACGAGATCAGCAACAACGGAACCCAGGGTTCGAGCGATCCGGAAGGCCAGGGCATTTTTTCCGACCAGAACAGCGGGGGCAACATTTACGAGCAAAACTACATTCACGACAACGGCTATGCCGGCAGCAACCTGGATCACGGCCTGTATTTGTGCGGGCAAAACGAGGTCGTCGCCAACAACGTTGTGATTCGACACCCCTCGCGCGGCTTGCAAATCGCCGGCTACGTCGCGATCAACGGCATGAAGGTGTATAACAATGTGTTCGCATGGAACGGCATTGACGGCATCACCGTCTGGCAGGCGATGGGCAGCGTGGACATTCGGAACAACATCTGTTTCGCCAACGGGCGCAACGGCGTGGAGTTTTATGCCGCGACCGGCAGCGGGGTGACGGTGGATCACAATGTGGTGTATGGCAACGCCGGCGGCAACTACAGCTTCGTTGACGGCGGCTCGACGGTTTCCTACACGCTGGGCACGACGATTTCTGCCGACCCGAAACTGGCCAATCAAACCCAGTCCGGCTTCGACGCCCACCTGGCTTCCGGCTCGCCAGCCATCGGCACGGGCCTCAACTATTACTCGACCATCACGACTGATTTTGCCGGCGCGGCGCGGCCGTCTTCCGGGGCGTGGGATTTGGGCGCGTATGTCAACGGATCCAGTGGCTCTGGCGACACGACTCCGCCGACGGTTTCCATCACCTCGCCGACCAGTGGCGCGACGGTTTCCGGCACGGCGGTGACCGTTTCGGCCAATGCCAGCGACAACGTGAGTGTCGCCAGCGTCCAGTTCAAACTCGACGGCGCGAACCTTGGCTCGGCAGTTACCACCGCGCCCTACTCCGGCGCTTGGAATTCAACCACGGTTGTCAACGGTTCGCACAGCTTGTCCGCCGTGGCCACCGACACGGCCGGCAACCAGACCACTTCAGCGGCGCTGACGGTGAACGTGAACAATCTTCTGCCCACGGTCGCGTTGACCGCGCCGCTCAATGGCGCAAGCTACAGCGCGCCGGCGACGATCAACCTGGCAGCCAGCGTCAATGCCAACGGCCACACGATCACCTCGGTTCAATTCTACAATGGCAGCACGCTGCTGGGACAATCCACCGTGGCACCCTACACCTACACTTGGAACAACCTCCCGGCTGCCATGTATGGGGTCAGCGCCATGGCGGTTTATGACACCGGCAGCACCGTGGTTTCTCCTTCAACAACCGTGACCGTCACGAATCCGGTGGTCGTCTCCGGCCTCACGTTTGCCGCGACGGCCGGAGCGATCAGCGCGCCGTTCGTCGTCACCAATAACAACGCGATTGTTCAGCCGGACTACACGACCATGACTGCTGGTGGTCAGGCAGTCTATACCTTCAATGTCAGCGCGGCCGGCAATTACATTGTCTCGGCCCTGGTGAATGTGCCCACCACGGACAACAATTCGTTCTTCGTCAACATTGACGCGCAACCCTCGGATCCGACGATGATCTGGGATATTCCAGTCACCACCGGCTTGGTCAGTCAGACGGTTTCCTGGCGCGGCAACGGCGTGGTCGATTCGACCAGTGCCAGTGGCATGACCGCGCAGTATGCGCCGCAAGTCTTCAGTCTGTCGGCCGGCACGCATCAACTGATTGTTCGCGGCCGTGAGGGTCTCGTGCAACTCGGCACGATCACCCTTGCGCCTTATGGCAGTGTGAACACGCCGCCGGCTATTTCTGGCATCGCGAACCAATCCATCACGGCGGGCAGTTCCACGGGAACGCTCGGGTTCACAGTGAGCGATGCCCAAGTCGCGGCCGGCAATCTGACGATAACGGCCAGCTCCTCCAATGCGTCGTTGGTGCCCAACGCCAACATCGCCCTGGGTGGCAGCGGCGCAAACCGCACCGTGGCCGTCACCCCGGCAGCCGGTCAAACCGGCACGGCAACCATCACGTTGACGGTGAGCGACGGCACCCTGACCACCAGCACCAGTTTCACCGTCACGGTGAATGCAGCGGTGGGGACGGTCGTCAGCGTCGCGGTCACCACGTCGAAAGCCTCGCGCGTCGGCCCGGTGAGTGGCGTGTTCACCCTCAAGCGCACTGGCAGCACCAGCGCGGCGTTGACGGTGCATTTCTCGCTGGGCGGCACGGCGGCGAATGGCATTGACTATGGTGCGCTGGGCACGGCCGCCACAATTCCGGCGGGATCGGCTTCGACCACAATCACGGTCACGCCGCTGCCGAGCGCAACAATAGTCGACTCGGAAACGGCGGTCCTCACGTTGGCGGCGGATGCGGCCTACACGGCGGGTTCGGCGAACAGCGGAACCGTGACGATTGCCGGCAACACTGTGCCCTCAACCATCAGCACTGCGGCGGGCCACACTGCAAACATCACTTGGCACAGCGTCGTGGGCAAAGTGTATGTCGTCGCCTATAAGAACAATTTGACCGACACGAGTTGGACCACCTTGAGTGGCCCCATTGCCGCCACCAGCACGACCACCTCCTACCTCGACACCACCGCCATCGCGCGCACGAGCCGGTATTACGTCGTCTATGTAACGGATTAACCCGCGCAGATTCTCCCAACGAGGACAAGAGTAACGGCGACCGAGAAATCGGTCGCCGTTGCTGTATGCAGTTCCCGGCTTCGCTTGCCGTGGGGCTGGAAACCAAGCCGGAACGATTCAGTGGAATGGCACGTGAGGCGGCGATGGCGTGGCTGACGCGGAGGGGCACGGCATTTATGCCGCTTCACCAAACTGATTGCAGGAGGCATGGAGTTAATTTGAGACACCATCCAGTGCGGAAGTTGAAGCGGCATCAATGCCGCGCTCCTGCCGCAGTTCAACCGCATGGTTCCGGCCAAGGTTGAACCCGGTCACCGCTTGTTGAACCCGCTCGTGTGAACCTGAAGGCTGCCGGCGCTGATGGCCCCCGCCGGGCTCGCCATGATCTCCGGCACGCACACGGATGCAGACCGCCGTCACCGGCACGGAATGGCCGTCAATTCCGGTCAGCGTGCCAACGCCATCGAAGCCATTGAGGATGACCTGGACCGGTGCCGCCTTGTCCGGCCCTCCGCCACCGCCGGAGACCTCCATTGACAGGCCTTTGAAAGGCAGCTTGGCCGTTGTCCACACAGATGGCGTGGCCAGCTGCGCTCCGCGGCAACTCCAGCACCAACGCGCCGATGTTGTCCGCAGTGGTCGAACCCACGCCGCGGAGGCTGACAACCATCCCGGATGCGGTGGCGCCGTTCAAACAGCTTGCCACGCTGGAGACATTCCAGACATTGACCTTCAGGATGGAGAGGCCCAAGGCCGGCAGTCTGGAAACTACTACTATTTCGGTCTTGTTCGCCATTTTGGCTGCAGGTTGTAGAGATAAAAGCGGCCCGGCTTGGAGGCGGGTGTTTACCCCTGCGGATTTACGGTTATCACCCCATTGCGGCCAGAGGGGGCAACGTCTAGTCTGCCACCGTCCATCACAGGATTCGGAAGTTCGGCGTTGGTGCCGTGATCGTTAATCAGAGGAGCGGGGAAGCAAAACAATTTAGACGTTGTGAAAAACGAGATGGAAATGACTTCGTCGCCAAGTGCGGAGCCTTGCTCCCAAAAAAACCAACCGGCTTGGTTCTGCGTTCGCACGCATTTGAAGCACGAGCACATCGCCGCCGCCCACTCGCAGCAGCTGGCCGGCGTGGAGGTGTTCAATCCGCAACTGCGGCTGCAGCGTCCCACGCGGCGCGGCCGCCGGTGGTTTATCGAATCGCTGTTTCCCAACTACATCTTCCTGCGCTTCGATCTGGAAACCATGTTGGAAAAAATCACCTACACGCCGGGTGTCAAGCAGGTGCTCCGGTTTGGCGGTCAGGTGCCGGAAATTCCCGAAGCCGTGATCGCCGACTTGCGTCAGGGACTCGCCGGGCTGGATTCCAAAGTTGTGACCGTCGCGCCGGTGGCCGGCGAGGAAGTGGAAATTGTCGCCGGCGCGTTTGCAGGCATGACTGCATCCGTCACCCAAGTGTTGCCTGGAAATCTGCGCGCGCAGATTCTGCTCCAAGTCATGGGCCGGCTGGTGCCGGCGGAATTGAGCTTGGACCTGGTGCTGTTCAAGCGCCGCGATGCGGCGCAGTTTGCATTACGGAGGATTGAACCGATTCCACACCGCGATTTCGACCGGCCAAGGCTGTTCGTGGCGGCGTGAGTTATGAAGTGTATCGACCAGAAACGCGCGGATGATTTCCCCTCCCATAATTATTACCGTGTGCCTGTTGCTGTGCGGGCTGGTTTTCGCCCCGGCCGGACACGCGGCGAACACCTGGTATGTCGCCACCAATGGCACGCCGTCCGGTTCCGGCACCCTGTCGAGCCCATACGATCTGGCCACCGCGCTGTCCGGCACGGTGGGCGGGCCGGGAGATGTGTTTTGGTTGCGCGGCGGCACCTATGTGATCGGGCACATTGACACGAAAATTCAAGGCGCGCCCGGCCAGCCCATCACCTTCCAGCCCCGGCCCGGAGAACAGCCGCGCGTGAATGG
>DATLVR010000145.1:0-41391 GCA_035577265.1 Verrucomicrobiia bacterium
CGCGAACGAGCTTGGTGGCGGCGCTTATGGGAGAAAATCTTAAGCCCATTACCCAACTGCAATGCAGTAGAAAACCGCCCAGCTTTCACAGGATAAATCCACATGGAAATTAACTCTCTACTGCATCGTTCCGGCTTAGGCAGCATGGATATAGGTCGCGGCCACGACGGCAATATACAGGCTGTGATAATAGTGCAGAGTAAAATAGCCGTGGCTACTGCAATCAGACTCCCGAAAATGAGCGTCGCACGCGGTGTCAAATCACGGCGACAAGATAGAACAATGGCATAAACCAGCAGAGGCAATGGGAAAACGAGCATCCAAGTATGTGGATAAAAAGTATGGCGAGTGATCGCTGGCAATGCTTCAGGTAAGTATCCGTTCAAGACGGCACCGACAAGCAGCGAAGACAATGCCCAGGAAGCGAGGCAAACCACCACAAACACCACCATGAAAAGCCATACAAATTTTTTCATAAGCGCGTCATGCTGCCTAACGAAAAAAGCTGAGCCTCGCCGCCAAATCTGTCAACCGCGAATGCGGAACCGAAAGCGTAATCGGCGTTGGCTCCGGCGACTTTAGGCCGGTCACTTTGAAACGAACATTTCATAACCATGTTGCCTGATTAGTGTGGTGGCGCGATCGCGATACTCAGGCGGAACGCTCAGCGGGTAACTGGGATAACCAGTTGCAACGATCCAAGCTGGAATGCCCTCGTCCTGCATAACTCGCATCATCTTACGTGCGCTCCAAGTTGTGTGAAACCGCGCGACCTCAACCCATCCTGTGCGGTCGATAATTGCAGCAGTCGGTGGCGGGGCATGCTGACATCCGATGATGAAGATTCCTAAAACAGCAAGAACAAGTAGGACGAATCGATTACGCATTGTGTGATTAAGTGGCCTAACGAAAAAAAGCTGAGCCACCGCCGACTCGCGGCGTGGCTTGCAACCGCAGCGCCAACGGCGGTTGGATCCGGCGTCTGGTAGGCGTCATTTGGTGAACTCCGGAATGTCTGCGAATAACATGAAGCATAAGCCGATGACGCCCCCAGCTACCATGAGGCAGTAGAAAAAGCGTATCATAGCTGGGCTCTTGGGGCTGCCGCGGAGTAATCCGGGATGCGCGACCAAAAACTCCGCGCCACGTCGGGCGAAAAGCCAGTAAAAGCCGAGAAGCCAGAGAGCGATAACTACAGCAAACCAGGCGAGAACAAACGGGTTGCCGTCGCGTGGCCGGAAGTAGGAAAAAACGCTGTGGACGCCACCGAAAAGGATACCGATGCCCATGACGATCCAAGGAAGGTTGCCCCACAGTAAGACTCCGTTGAATAGCTGCTGGTAACCTGCCGCTAGTTCCGGTTGCTGCTCGATGTGCGCTCGAGAACGGAACTTCAGAATCAGTGCGTTGACCACCGTGACGGCGATGAAGATGAGCCAAGCGTGGCGGGCAAATGGTGTTTCGTTCATGGGACGCGCGCTATGACGTCTAACATTGTTATTACGCCGCAGTGCATGCGCTACCGCGTGCATGGCTGACTTTCTTGATTGCGGCTTCTATCATGCAATTATGAAAGCGGACTGGCGAATTTCTATCAAGGATTATCGGCAAAATGAAAATTTGAAAGCGCCGCGTGTGGCTTGAGGCATTCTTTCTGTGCGTCAGTGTGCCTCCGCCGACGGTGCCTGCGGCGGCGCGACTTTGCGCAGCAGTGGTACCATCACCGTGGCGATTGGCGAGACCCCCATCGCATCTGAAAGAGCACGGCCAGGTGCAACGCGAAGAAGATGGGAACGAAATAAGCCGGGATCAGCACCAGCGGCATTTGAGTCATCGGACGGGTGGTGATCTCTCCCATAATGCCGCGGGCGAACAGGGAATTCAGCCCGCCGGAACCAACGGCCACGATCAGGTCCAACATGCCGAACCAATTCCACAGGACAAATAATTTGCTGGTGGCAAAACCCGGGCGCTGGATGAGCGCCAGCATCACCCACGGCGCGGTGATTCCGACCGCGATGTCGCCGATGCCGGCCGGCCACGCGAAGGCTCCCGGCAGCACCCCATTGGCATAAAGCGCCAGAAATCCCAAACCCGCGAACCGCCACGCCTGCATCCCCGCCGCCAGCCGGGGATCAAACGTCAGAACCAATTGACGGAAGCTTTTGGAAAATTGAAATGCGATTAAAAACACAACCACCGGGACAACCACCGCCAGCAGGATTGGAAGCGGCGGGATCCCCGGCGGCTTTGTAAAAGTTCCGTGCAAACCCAGGAACACGACGAGCGCCAGCCAGGCAGCGAGCACCGTGACGACGAGTTTCATCGTTCCAGAAATATTTTGATTTGGTTTCATAATTTGATTCGTTGTTGTTCAGTGGGCATCCGCCGACGGTGCCTGCGGTGGCGCGACTTTGCGCAGCAGCGGCACCATAAACGTGGCGATGGCAAAACAGACGGTGATGACCATGAACGCGTCGGCATACGTTTGCACCTGCGCTTCCCGCCACGTCAGCGACCAAAGTTGTTTCAGCGCCGCCGCCTGGCCATGAATCAGGTCACCGCCATTGAGCGCCGCAAAATGGGCGCTTAATTTTTGAACCATTTCCTGCATGGCGGTATTGGTTGAATTGAGATGTTCCGCCAGCCGGAGAAAATGCAGGTTGGTCCGGTCATTCAAGATGGTCGCGCAAATGGCAATGCCGATGGCCCCGCCGAGATTGCGCATCATGTTGAACAATCCGCTCGCGTATTTAAGCCGTTCCGGCGTCAGGCTGCCCAGGCCGAGAGTGACGGCCGGTGCGACCACAAATACTTGTGGAAATCCGCGCAGTATTTGTGGCACGAGGAGTTCTGCCGCGCTCCAATCATGGGTGATGAAAGTGAAACTCCAGATTCCCAGCCCGAAACAGGCCATGCCAAACATCATGAGCCAGCGCGTGTCGAATTTGCGCGCGAGCAGGATGTAAACGGGAACGCCAACCAGCGACGCCGCGCCCGTCGAGGCAATCGCGACACCAGTTTGCCACGCGCTGTATCCGCGAACGTAACCAAGAAATAATGGCGTCAGGAAGATGGTGGAAAATATGCCGACTCCGGTGATGAATGAGAGAATACATCCAACAAGAAAATTCCGGTTGCCGAAGGCGCGGAGATCCACCACGGGCCGCGCGAAAGTAAGACTGCGGAGAATAAAGAAAACTCCGGCCACACCCGCGATGACTGCGAGGGTTCTGATGGTCGCATCATCAAACCAGTTCCAGCGCGCGCCTTCTTCCAATACGTATTCCAAACTGCCAAGTGCAATGGCCATCAATCCGATGCCCGAATAATCCGCGCCTTTGAGCAGCGAAAAATCCGGCTTGTCAATGTCCACCAGAAACGGAATCAAAACTGTGACCAGCACACCGGGAAGGAGATTGATGTAAAAAAGCCAGTGCCAGTTCAGCGTGTCCGTGATCCATCCGCCAATGACCGGCCCCAATGTTGGCGCGACTGAAGCAATGGTGCCGATGACCGCAGCAGAATAGACCCGGCGCGCGCCTTGGAAATAATGAAACGAAGAGGTGAAAACCGTGGGAATCATGGATGCGCCCAAAAGTCCCTGCAGCGCGCGGAACACAATCATGCTTTCGATGTTCCAGGCCAGCCCGCACAACAGGCTCGTCAACGTGAAACCCGTAGCCGACACCGTGAACAACCATTTGGTGGAAAACACGCGCGTCAGCCAGCCGGAAAGTGGAATCATAATAATCTCGGCGATCAAGTAGGCAGTTTGCACCCAGCTGATTTGATCCTGCGCGGCCGACAAACCTCCACCAATGTCCTGCAAGGACGAAGCAACAATCTGGATGTCCAGCAACGCCATGAACATGCCGATGCACATCACGACGAATGGCAAAATTTCTTTGACGCGCAGTGGAGGCTGGGCGGTATTCATAACGCACTTTTTACAGTCGAACGTGTATCCACCTTGGCCGTGACGGAAAGTCCGGCGCGCAGTTGATCAAGTGCCGCCGTGGAATCATCCAACACGATGCGGACGGCGACGCGTTGCACAATCTTGGTGAAATTGCCCGTGGCATTTTCCGGCGGCAGCACACTGAATTGCGCGCCGGTTGCCGGAGAAACGCTGGCGACATGGCCATGAAAAATCTGGCCGGGCAATGAGTCCACCTTCACGGTCGCCGGCGAACCCGGACGAATGTTTACGAGTTGATTCTCTTTAAAATTAGCGTCAACCCACAGTCCATGTGACGGCACCAGTGAAATGAGTTGTGAGCCGGTTGTGGCATAGGCGCCGATTTGCGCACTGCGATTGCCGATGACACCATCAATCGGGGCGCGCAACTCCGTGTAGCCGAGATTTAGTTGTGCCGACTCGCGCTGGGCGATGACTTGTTGCAAGGCTGCCTGCGCCTGCATTTTTTGAGTTGCAATCACGTCCAACTGGCGCTGAGCCGCTTCCAAGGTCGCCTGCGCTTTTGCACCGGCGGCAAGCGCCAGTTTGTAATTGGCATCAGCCTGCTGAAAACCTTGAATGGAGATGGCGCCCGTTCCCAACAGTTTTTGAAATCGGACTTGGTCGTCATGGGCACGTGACGTTTCCGCATCGGTCGCGGCAATTTCAGCCTGGGCTTGCGCGATCACCGCAGCTTGCAAATGCCGCGTGGCATCCAGATTGGTCAAGGTGGCCTGCTGCAAGGCGACGGCCGCATCGGCCTTCGCCAGAACAGCGCGATAATCACGGTCATCGAGCTTGATCAACAAATCGCCGGCGTGAACTGATTGATTGTCCGTGACGGCTACTTGTTTGACGAAGCCCGCAACTTCCGGGGCAATTACCGTCACATCACCGCCGACATAAGCATCGTCCGTGCTTTCGACGAAACGTCCGACAGTCCACCAGTCACAGGCAAATTTTGTGGTGACAACTCCGATAATCAGGATCAAGACGATTATCGCAATCTGCTTGAGCGAAAATCGCCGCCGGTTGTTCGCCGGCAATAATTCGGTCTCCTGATCTTCAAGAATTGGTTGAGTTGGACGACTCGGCGGCAATTTCACGTCCTTGCCAACGGGCGCTTCTGGCATGGCGGAGAGAGTTTGAGCATTCATGGTTTGGTAGGTTTTGAGTTTTCCAGGACAGCCTCGTGGTCAAGCGCGAGCAGGCTTCATGCGGCTGCTGATGTTGTGCATGGCCATGGTCACTTCCTAATGAAGGCCAGCAGGTCTTCGTTCACTTGATCTTTCGATGTCGAGATCATGGCGTGAGGTGAACCGGGATATACCTTGAGAGTCGCATCCGGGATTAGCTTGACCGAGCGATGGGCGTTGCCAATCGGGACAATCTGGTCAGCATCTCCGTGCAGGATCAGGGTCGGGACGTCAATTTTTTTCAGGTCCTCGCTCGTATCGGTCTCGGAGAACGCCTTGATTTGAAAGAACGCGGCGGGGAATCCGGTGAGCATCTGTTGATTCCAGCAGGAATTGAGCAGAGCCTCCGGGATGTTTGCGTCGGGACGATCGGCTCCGAAATAGACGACATCCAGATCCTTGAAGAATTGAGCGCGGTTGGCAATGACCGCCTGCCGGAATCCATCCAGCACTTCCATCGGTGTTCCGTTTGGATTCCCGGGCGTTTTCAGAACCAGGGGAGTTACAGAATTGATGAGAACAACCTTGGAAACACGCTTTGTCCCGTGACGTCCAATATAGCGCGCCACGACTCCTCCGCCGGTAGAGTGGCCTACCAGCACCGCATCCTTTAGATCAAGCGCTTCCATCAATTCGGCAAGATCATCGGCGTAAGTGTCCATGTCATTACCGTGCCAAGGTTGGCTGGACCGGCCATGACCTCTGCGATCATGAGCGACACAGCGATAGCCTTGGCTCGCCAGAAAGAACATTTGGTCCTCAAAGGAGTCGCTGTTCAGCGAATACGCGTGGTTGAAAACGATAGGTTGTCCTTTTCCCCAATCCTTGAAGTAGAGTTCTGTGCCGTCTTTCGTAGTAATGGTGCTCATAGTTTTTTGTTTGTTGTTGTAATTGTGTATTCGTTTACTGGCATCGGTTTGCCTAGGTTTGGGCTTGATGACTGGGCAGATGCGGTATGGTTGTTGTCCTAGATGTCTTGATAGTTAATTGTTATTGTTGGGATTTAATTGAAGAGCGCCTGGTTTTTGACAATATAGTCAGCCATGGATAGCGGTGTTTGACCCGTGAGTTTTTCCACCAAATCATTTGTTCCGGAAAAAACTCCGTCCCGGCAATCCTGCGCCACGGCCGAAATGTGTTGGATAAAATATGGGGTGAAACCCATTTCTTTCAGAACCGGCTTGAACGCCTCAATTTCCATCGCAACGTAGGAGATGTTCCTTCCGAGAATACTGGAGAGGATTTCAGCGATTTCGAACTGAGTGAGTTCCTTGGAACCGTAGAGGGGATAAACCTTTCCAGCGTGCCCGGCTGGGTTGCTTAAAATCGCGCCGATAACCCGGCCCTGATCTTCCGCCGCGATCGGCGCATAACGGGCCTCGCCAAAGGGAAGAGGAAGAATATTTTGCTCCCTGATCGCCTTCGACTGATACATGAGCCACTCGGCGAAAAAGGTTGGACGCAGATGAGTGACGGGAATTCCCGAGCGATCCAACAGGCGTTCGGCAATCCAATGATTCCTAGCGGCGTGACTTTTCGCAACCCTTCTCGCCGAAATTTGAGACATGTTGACAATGGCACCTACGCCTTGTTCGATTGCGGTTTGGGCGAAAAAAGCCGTGGCCTCCACGATCCCGGGCACCGTAATGGGAAAAACGAAATAAGCGCCCGTGATTCCTTTTAATGCCTCGGTTACCGACTCAAAATCGGAAATGTCGCCCAGCGCGATTTCCACGCCTTGGGCGCGTAATTTCTCGGAACGCTCATCAATCTTGTGAACCAACGCGCGAACCGGAATATTTCGCCGCAACAGGTCAATAATGGCGTGTCCGCCCGTTGCGCCGGTGGCACCTGTAATTAAAATTTTAGTTTTCTTTTGATTTGCTGTGATTGGTGCTGTTGATTTCATTTTTTCTTTTGGCTGATGATCTGTGGTTGGCAGGCTAAACATACCGACTGGTCGGTCCTGAATTGAAGCAGCAAAGTTCGTTAAGTATTTTCGGCTTCATAATCTTAGCGGAGTCAGTTATGAGACTTGACTGGCGACCGGCCTTGATTGCCGAACAAACTCTGCAAATACCTTCTAAATTGCTCGATGTTTTCGTGAAGAACCACATTGGCTTCCGCCGCTTTCGCGAGCATCAGCGAGCCTTGAATGATGGTTACATAAAGCATGGCCACATTTTTGGGGTCGAAGTCCACCTTCGGTGCGTGCAGCGATTTCGCATCCGCCAGGTCCTTTTCAAAATCACTGGCCATCCGCGCGAATGAATCCTGGCAGGCATTGCGCAGTTCAGGATTGGTAAAGGACAGCTCTTGCGCGAACATGCCGATGAGGCAACCCTTTGTCACCCGCGTTATGCCACCCGTGGTTTCCTTCGCGAAATCCAGCCGGCCGAAAACCCGGTCCAGCGGATCGGCCAGCTTGCGGAAGGGGGCATCTTGAAATTCCCGGGACTTGCCTTCGCGGAAACGCAGCACGGCCGCCTTGGCAATGTCCTCCTTGCTCTTGAAATAGTAGAAGAAGCCGCCCTTGGTCACGCCGGCGGCGGAGCAGATGTCATCCACGGTGGTGGCGTTATAACCCTGCGCCCGCATCAACTTCACGCCGGCGTCCACGAGCTTGCGCTTGGTTTCGGGCAATTCCACTGGTTGGGCTGGCGTTGTCATACAGACTGGTTGGTATGTTGGCACAAAGCGGGCATCCGTCAAGGGTTTTTTTACGGATAACTTTTGCCGGAGTTCCGGGTGCGGTTGCGGGGCGGGTGCAAATGGCCGACGGCGTCAGCAGCGGCGCCAAAACTTCCGGCAAAACCGAGGAGCGGTGTTTTGGCGCGTTGCCGCCAGCATCGCTGCGCTCGCTGGTGGAAAAATCGGGACAGGGCGGCAGCCCGGCCCTGCTGGGCGCATCTTGATGACACTGCCCCCGAACGAAACCGAAGCGGAGCGCGGCTGTGTCGTCCTCGACCAGCCGCAGCACATCGCAAGGCCCGGCGTCATCAGGTTCGTTCCAGCGGCCGCTCGTTGCGGAACGGCTGCGGCTGGTCTCCGACACAGCCGCGCTCCGGCGGCAGTGTCAAGCTGCGCCCCATCTGCCTTCCATTGACGAAACAGGGTTGAAAGTCGGCAGGGGACTCTCTAGCCTGCTGGAGCGCGAAGGATGGCGCACCCAGTCACTATGCAAACCTTTCGATCATTTATGAAAATTTGGCACGGACAATTTCTGGCTCCGATCGCTATCGGAGTTTCACTGTTGCTCACCGGCTGCAACAAGCCTTCATCCTCCGGTGCCGGCGGGGATACGATCAAAGTAGGCGAATACGCCTCGCTCACGGGCAAGGAAGCGACCTTCGGCATCTCCTCGCATGAGGGCACGTTGCTGGCCATCGAGGAAGTCAATGCCTCCGGCGGTGTGCTCGGCAAAAAGTTGGAATTGATTACCGAGGACGACCTTTCCAAGGCGGGCGAACCGGCCACCGTTGTCAACAAGCTCATTTCGCGCGATGGTGCCGTGGCGATCCTTGGTGAAGTCGCCTCGTCACGTTCGCTCGAAGCCGCGCCCATCTGCCAGCAGAACAAAATCCCGATGATTTCGCCGAGTTCCACCAATCCGAAAGTGACCGAGACCGGCGATTTCATCTTCCGCGTCTGTTTCATTGATCCGTTCCAGGGCACGGTGATGGCGAACTTCGCGACCAGGACGTTGAAGGCCAAACGCGTCGCCGTGTTCACCGACGTGAAGAGCGATTACAGCAAGGGCCTGGCAAAATATTTCAAGGAAGGTTTCCTGGCGAACGGCGGCACCATCACGGACGAGCTGGATTTCAACGGCGGCGACAAGGATTTCAAGGCCCAGCTCACCCGCATCAAAGCCGCCAATCCGGACGCCGTGTTTGTGCCCGGCTATTACACGGATGCCGCGTTGATCTGCATCCAGGCCAAGCAACTGGGCCTCAATGTCCCGCTGTTCGGCGGCGATGGCTGGGAATCCGACCAGCTCGTGAAAATTGGCGGCGATGCGGTCGAGGGAAATTATTTTTCCACGCACTATGCGGCGGACGTGGCGACCGAACAGAGCAAGCGCTTTGTAGCCGCGTACCAAAAGCGGTTCGCCGGTAAAATGCCCGACGCCATGGCCGCCCTGGGTTACGATTCCGCGCTGGTCCTGGCCGACGCCATCAAACGCGCCGGTTCGACCGACGGCCAGAAAGTCCGTGATGCCCTGGCCGCCACCAAAGATTTTGAGGGCGCGACTGGCAAGACCACCATGAATGAAAAACGCGATGCCACCAAGGCGGCGGTGATCTTGCAGGTGAAGGACGGCAAATTCAAATACTTGGAAACCATCGCACCGTGAGGCGGGTTGATAGTCTTTGGTTGATAGTTGATGGCGGGGGCGGCAAAGTTTGAGCCATGTTTAATTTTGAAAAACTCGAAACATGGCAGAAGGCGATTGCCGCCGGTTCGCTGTTTGAAGTGGTTTCGCGGTCTTTCGTTGGCGAGCGGCAGGGATTTCTCTCCAAAGCAGATTTTAACCTGCTTTACGCTGCAGTCGAAGAGCAGGGCAGGATGTTGAGCGGATTGCGCCGTGCCGTGCTCGAAGGTTCGTAACGCCCGCCCGTCCGGCTATCAATTATCAACTAAAAGCTATCAACGAATTCTTACAACAACTCATCAACGGACTCGCGCTCGGCGCGATCTACGCCCTCATCGCCCTCGGTTATACGATGGTCTATGGCGTCCTGCGCTTCATCAATTTTGCCCACGGCGATGTCTTCATGCTCGGCGCGTTCGCCGGATATTTTCTCTCGCCGCTGGTGAACAAAGTGTTACCGGCGCAGAGTTATGTGGGTGGCGCGTTGGTTCTGGTTCTCGCCATGGCCCTCTGTGCCGTCATCGGCATGCTCATTGAATTTCTCGCCTACCGGCCGTTGCGCAGCCGGCCGAAGCTCACCGTCCTGATCACCGCCATCGGCGTTTCATTGTTCATCGAATACACCTGCCAGAATGCCCATGTCTTCGGCGCCGCGCCGCGCGCTTTTCCAAAATTGATCCCCTACACGACGTGGGATTTGGGCGGGTTGGTGCTGGACGCCAATCAAGTCATCGTTCTGGTCACCACCGTGGTGCTGCTGGTGGTGCTCCGGTTCATCGTCCAAAAAACCAAGGTCGGCCTGGCGATGCGGGCCGTCTCGTTCAACGCCCCGGCCGCCGCGTTGATGGGGGTGAACATCAACTCCATCATCTCGTTCACCTTTGCGCTCGGTTCCGCGCTGGCGGGTGCCGGCGGGATTTTGTTCGCGATGAATTACGCGAGCATTGACCCGCTCATGGGCGTGCAAACCGGCTTGAAGGCGTTCGTCGCCGCCGTGCTGGGCGGGATCGGCAACCTGCCGGGCGCGGCGCTCGGGGGGTTGATCATCGGCCTGCTGGAAACCTTCGCCGGCGGCATTCCCGGCCTGTCGAATTATCGCGACGGCATCGCCTTCGCGATCTTGATTTTGATCCTGATCGTCAAACCCGCCGGGCTGCTCGGCAAATCCACGGTGGAGAAAGTCTGATGAACTCCGGGGCCAAACGATTTTTGCTCGTGGCCATTTTCGTGGCGGCGGTCGTGTCGTCGTTCTCCGCGCACTTCAACCGCTACTACCTCGGCATCGCGATTGATGTCGGCATCAACATCATCCTCGCCGTCAGTCTGAATCTCATCAACGGTCACACGGGGCAATTCTCGCTGGGCCACGCCGGATTCATGGCGGTGGGCGCTTATTCTTCGGCCAAGCTCACGATTGAACTTTCCCGCGTGGTTCCGCCCCACTGGATGCCCCTGATTTTCCTGACGACTCTGCTGGTGGGCGGATTGCTGGCGGCCATTGCCGGGCTCGCCGTGGGCGTGCCGACGTTGCGCCTGCGCGGCGATTATCTGGCCATCGTCACGCTGGGTTTCGGCGAAATCATCCGCGTGATTTTGCAGAACACGGAGTCCGTCGGCGCGGCCAGCGGGTTGAAGGGCATTCCCGGCTACGCGAATCTTTTTTGGGTGTGGGCTTTTGCCGCCATCACCGTTTACGTCATCACCTCCATGGTCAATTCCACCTATGGCCGCGGCTTCATCGCGGTTCACGACGACGAGGTGGCTGCCAGCGCGATGGGCATCAACCCCGTGCGTTACAAGGTCACCGCGTTCGTCGTGGGCGCCTTCTTCGCGGGCATCGCGGGCGGACTCTATGCGCATCACAAGCAATTTCTTTCCCCCACCGGCTTTGATTTTCTCAAGAGCATCGACATCGTGATGATGGTCATCCTCGGCGGCATGGGGCGCACGGCGGGCGTCATCATCGCGGCGATTTTGCTGACACTGCTGCCGGAATTCCTGCGCACTTTCGCGGAATATCGGATGATCATCTATTCGCTCCTCGTCATCGGGTTGATGATTGTCCGGCCGCAAGGTTTGTTCAGTTTCCGCAAAACAAAGCTTTGAACCACGGATGGACACAGATGCACACGGATAAAAAAAACGCAGAGGCGCGGAGGCCGCAAAGAGACGCAGAGAATTATTTCTCCGCGCTTCTCCAGGTTCTCTGCGTCTCTGCGTTCCGCCCCATCCGTGTGCATCCGTGTTCATCCGTGGTTAAAATTTAATTCATGTCTCCACTGCTCAATCTTGAAAAGATCACGATCCGTTTCGGTGGATTGACGGCGGTCTGCGAAGTGGATTTACAGATCGGCGGGCGGGAACTGATCGGCTTGATCGGACCAAATGGCGCGGGCAAGACCACGTTGTTCAACCTGGTCACCGGCGTTTATCAGCCGACGGGCGGGACGATTTCCTTCAATGGCGAATGCACCCGCTGCCTCAAGCCCCACCAGCTGGCGCGCCGCGGCATCGCCCGCACGTTCCAGAACATCCGGCTTTTTGCCAGCATGAGCGTGTTCGACAACGTGCGCGCCGCCATGCAACTGCATTGTTCGCGCGGCGTTCGCAACGCGCTCTGGCGCGGGCGCGCTTTTCACGATGGTGAAAAAGAAACCGCCGCCCAGGTCATGGAGCTGCTGGAGATTTTTCAGCTCGGCAAATTTCGTGATGAACCGGCGAAGTCCTTGAGCTATGGCGACCAGCGGCGGCTGGAGATCGTCCGCGCCCTCGCCACAAAACCCAAACTGTTGTTGCTCGACGAACCCGCCGCCGGAATGAACGCCACCGAGAAGGGCGAGTTGATGCGGCTCATCCAGTTCATCAAGGACAAGTTCCAGATTTCCGTGCTGCTCGTGGAGCACGACATGAAAGTCGTCATGGGCATCTGTGAACGCATCGCGGTTTTGGATTATGGCATTAAAATCGCGGAGGGCACGCCGGACGAAGTGCGGGCGAATCCAAAAGTGATTGAAGCGTATCTGGGGGGATAATTAAAAATTCAAAATTAAAAATGAAAAAGCAAAACCATCAGGGGGCGCGCGAACGGCTGTCGGCATTTTTAATTTTGCATTTTTAATTTTTAATTGAATCGATGCTCGAAATCAAAAATCTTGAAGTCAGCTACGGCGCGATCAACGCGCTGCATGGCATCTCGTTGTCCGTGAAGGCGGGCAGCATCGTCACGCTCATCGGCGCGAACGGCGCGGGCAAGACGACCACGCTGAAGACCATCTCCGGCTTATTGAAGCCTCGCGCGGGTGAAATCCTTTGCGACGGAAAAAACATTTCCGGCCTGCCACCGCACCAGATCGTGAAACTCGGTCTTTCGCACGTGCCGGAGGGCCGGATGATTTTTGCGAACCTGACGGTGCTGGAAAACCTGCGGATGGGCGCCTATTTGCAACGCGACAAGGCTGCCATCCGCCGCGAGCTGGAATTCGTCTTCGCCGCCTTTCCACGACTGAAGGAACGCGGGCAGCAGGTCGCCGGGACGCTCTCCGGCGGCGAACAGCAGATGCTCGCCATCGGGCGCGCGCTGATGAGCAAGCCGAAATTACTGTTGCTCGACGAGCCCTCGCTTGGCCTTGCGCCGTTGCTGGTCAAAACCATTTTCGAGAAAATCGTGGAGATCAACCGGCAGCAGGGCCTGACGATTTTGCTGGTGGAGCAGAACGCGAACTTGGCGCTGGAGATTTCCCACTTCGGCTATGTTTTGGAGACGGGCAAGGTCGTGTTGTCCGGCGATTCGGCGGCGCTGCGCCAGAATCCGCAGGTCAAGAGCGCCTATCTGGGAGGATGATTCATGATCAAAAGAAACCGCCACTTTGCGAGCGATAATTGTTCCGGCATCTGTCCGGAAGCCTGGGCGGCGATGACCGAGGCGAATACCGGCCATGAGGCCAATTACGGCAACGACACCTGGACGCAGCGCGCCGCCGATTTGATCCGTAACATTTTTGAAACGGACTGCGAGGTGTTCTTCGTTTTCAACGGCACGGCGGCCAATTCCCTGGCGCTGGCTTCATGCTGCCAGTCGTATCATGCCATTCTCTGCCACGAACAGGCGCACATCGAAACGTCCGAGTGCGGCGCACCGGAATTCTTTGCCAATGGCAGCAAAATTCTCCTGCTATCCGGCGCAGATGGGAAAATTGATCCGGTGAAATTCGACCGTGTTGCCAACAAGCGCAAGAGCATCCATCGTCCAAAGCCGCGCGCGGTGAGCGTGACGCAGGCCACGGAAACCGGCACGGTCTATTCGGTTGCCGAAATTCAAGCGCTTGGGGAAATCGCACGGAAGTCTGGCATGCGCGTGCAGATGGACGGCGCGCGGTTTGCCAATGCGGTGGCGTCACTCGGCGTCGCGCCGGCAGACATCACTTGGAGGGCAGGTGTCGATGTGCTGTGTTTTGGCGGGACGAAAAACGGAATCGCACTCGGTGAGACGGTCGTGTTTTTCGACCGCGAACTGGCGCGCGATTTTGATTGTCGCTGCAAACAGGGCGGCCAGTTGGCGTCCAAGATGCGTTTTCTTTCCGCACCGTGGGTGGGGCTGTTGCAGGACGGCGCGTGGCTGCGTCATGCACGCCATGCAAACGAAATGGCGAGGCGGCTCGAAGCCGGCCTGCGAACCATTCCATCGGCAAGCATCTCGTTTCCGGTTCAGGCGAACACGGTGCTGGCGAAAATCCCGGAGCCGGTGGAGGCGAAATTGCGCGAGCGCGGCTGGCAATTTTTCACGGGCGCCATCACCCCGGAGGATTCACGGTTCATGTGCAGCTGGGACACGGCCACGGAAGATGTGGACGCGCTGGTCGCGGATCTTCGGGAAATTTCCGCGTAAGCCAACCACGCCATCGCCGGTCCGTGCTTCCGGCTGCTCGACAAACCGCGCCGCTCGGTTAGGTTGCATCAAGATGAAAGGTGAAGTGGTCTATCTCTACGCGTTTGATGTGGCGAACGAAATCCTCACGCCGCGCGTGCCGGAAATCCTCTCGGAAAAACCCTTCCCGTTCGAAATCCGCATGGACCGCACCTTGCCGAAGGACATGCCGCTTTACCGTCCCCTCGCCATCGAGCCGCATCCGCTGACTTCAAAATTGCATGGCGCATCGGTGCGGCTGTTGATCCGCATTTATGACGTGGGCGTTGTCACGGTGATGATGCGGGTAGTGTTCGAGACAAATGCTCTCGGAGATTTGATGCCTTTCCACAATCCGAAACTGGAGGACGGACTGACGCTCGACACAGTGGCGGCGAAATTGTGTGCAGAGGTTTGCAATAATCTCAAGGATTCCATCGTCGGGCGCACGGAATTTCCACCGTCGCCGGAAGCCTACACGGTTTTTTGCCTCACGGATCTGGGCAGTGCGAAGGACGCGAATGTCTGGCTGGCCGAACAGTGGCGCGCGGTGGCGGGTTTGCTCACGGAGACGGCGGCGGAAAAATTGAGCGAATCGCAGGTGGCCGAGGTGCTGCGCATCCAGCGTTCCTTCGAGAACACGGATCTGGCGGTGATTGACTGGGACGCGGCGATGGTCGTGGATTTGTCCGGTTACGTGGATGACGTTTTATACGCGCTGGAGCTGGCGAATTTGCAGCTGGAGGAATTCCGCATGATGGATCAGCGGCTGGACAAATATCTCGACCGCGCCTACCAGGATTTGGAACGCCGGCCGACGAACATGTTTGGCGCGGCGAACAAAGTCCTGCGGCAGTTGCGCCGATTCCGCGTGGACGTGGCCAAGCTGGCCGACGAAGTGACGCACATCACGAAATTTTTCGGCGACTGGTATCTCGCCCGCATATATCTCGGCGCGCGCGACCGTTTTTATCTGGATCAATGGCGGGCCAGCGTGGAGCAGCGACTCGCGCAGCTCGACAAGCTTTATAGTGTCGCCCACGCCGAGGTGAACGAGCAGCGGATGCTCTGGCTGGAAATCATCATCGTCGTCTTTTTCGCGATCGACCTGCTGATCCTGCTGCGTGTCGGGCGATGACTTCTTGCGGGCAACCGGCGGAATTTATTTTGCCGGGCTGTTGCTGGAGGTATTGGCCAGCAACTTCGCTTTTTGGGCCTGATATTCGGCGTCCGTGATGGCCCCGGCGTTTTTGGCGTTTTGCAGGTCAATCAGCTGCTGGCCCAAAGTGGCGTTGGTTTGCTGACTCTTGGGGCCGGTGCCGATGGCGATGCATCCGTTGAGCAGCACGACAAGCGATAGAGCGGCAACGACGGAGCAGAACAGTTTTTTCATAGATTGGGCGGTGTTGAATGGCTTGGTTTGGTGGCTAAACCTTGAATAATCTTGGGGTCCGTGTCAAGCACACCAAATTCGATGAAATGACCTGTTGACTTCGTCCGTCCATTTGATAGATTCCGCGTCCCTTTGTTGGGTTTTGAAATGAAAACGCATTTACCTAAAGTGAATTTGGACCAGCGCAAATGGCACGTGATCGATGCCGATGGCGCCGTGCTTGGCCGCCTGGCTGTGCAGGTCTCCGATATTTTACGCGGCAAGAACAAGCCCGTTTACACGCCGCACCTCGACGCGGGCGACTTCGTGGTCGTCATCAACGCCGAGAAGGTCAAGCTGACCGGCAAGAAGGAACTGGCCAAGGAATACATGAGCTACTCCGGCTGGAAGGGCGGCGAGAAATACGCCACCGTCGAGCAGGTTCGCGCCAAGCAGCCTGAATTCCTCATCACCCACGCCGTCAAAGGCATGATCCCCAAGAACCGCCTCGGCGCGGTGTTGCTCACCAAGTTGAAAGTGTTCAAGGGACCGAAACACGATCACGCCGCACAAATGCCGGCCGTGCTCGCTCCCGCGAAATAATTTCCGGCTATCAACTATCAACTCCTAACTATCAACTGACAGATGGCCACCAAAACCACCAATGAATTTCTCGGCACCGGCCGGCGTAAAACCGCCGTCGCCCGCGTGCGTCTCGCCACCGGCAGCGGCAAAATCACCGTGAACCGCCGGGCGTTTGACAATTATTTCCCGTTGGAAACCCAGCGTTCCGTCGCCACGGCCCCGTTGACGGTGGCCGGTGCGTTGGAAAAATTCGATGTGCGCGTCAACGTCGCTGGCGGCGGACCGAACGGTCAGGCCGATGCCATGCGTCACGGGATCGCCCGCGCGTTGATCAAATTTGATGCCGCCCTCCGCCCGCCGTTGAAGGCGGAAGGATTGCTCACGCGCGATCCGCGCATGCGCGAACGCAAAAAATACGGCCAGCCGGGTGCGCGCAAGCGCTTCCAGTTCTCGAAGCGTTGATCGCTTTGGAAAGTTTTCAAACCCTGCTGGAACAATCCGGCAGGGTTTTTTGTTTTGAGTTGGAATCGTCGTCGTTCTTGTCATCGTAATCGAAAATGAAAAATCGAGGACGATGACGAGAACGAGGAGGGAGAATTTTTCGTGTGGTTCGTGTATTTCGTGGTTAAGATTTTTAAGAAATGAAGACAAAGAAAGTCGCCATCGTCGGCGCGTCGGGCTATTCCGGCGAAGTGCTGGTGCAGTTGCTGCTGAACCATCCGCATGCGGAACTGGTGGCCGTCACCTCGCGCCAGAACGCCGGCCAGACACTGGCGCAGGTGTTCCCCAAATTCGCCAGCCATCCGAAATCCAAGACACTGCGTTTCAGCGAGCCGAATACCGAAGTGCTCGCCAAGCAGGCCGACGTCGTGTTTCTCGCATTGCCCCACGGGGTCGCCGCCGAATATGCCGTGCCGTTGCTCAACGCGGGCTGCGTGGTCATTGATCTGAGCGCCGACTTCCGGCTCAAGAGTGCGGAGGTTTACAAGGAATTTTACGCGCACGATCATCCCGCGCCGGAACTGCTGGCCAAATCCGTTTACGGCCTGCCGGAGTTTTATCGGGACGAGATCAAAAAGTCTTTACTCATCGCCTCGCCCGGCTGTTATCCGACGAGCATTTTGCTGCCGGTGATTCCGCTGCTCAAGTCCGGACTCATCAAACCCGCCGGCATCATCGCCGATTCCATGAGCGGCGTCAGCGGTGCTGGCCGCAAGGCGGAGATTGATTATTTGTTCGTTGAGTGCAACGAAAGCGTCAGGCCCTACGGCGTGCCGAAGCACCGGCATTTGTCGGAGATCGAGGAACAGCTTTCGTTGGCGGCGGGAACCAAGGTTGTGATTCAATTCACCCCGCATTTGATTCCGGTGAATCGTGGCATCCTCACGACGCTGTATCTCGCGCCGAGCGAACATTTCAGTGACGCAGCCGGTGCGGCCAAACTCGCAGAGAAAATTTCGGCGTGTTACCAGTCGGCCTACGCGAAGGAGCCGTTCGTCCGCCTGCTCGAAGGCAAATCTTTGCCCGACACCAAAAACGTCACCGGCACGAACGTCTGCGAAATTGCGTGGCGGCTCGACCCGCGCACCGGCCGGCTCATCGTGATGAGTGCCGAGGATAACCTGGTCAAAGGCGCGAGCGGCCAGGCCGTGCAAAGCCTGAACATCCTTTGTGGCTTCCCGGAAACTGCGGGATTGATTTGAAGAATTGGTCTGGAAAGAGAGTCGTTTCAGATTATAGTTGAACCATGATTGTGGAAGTGCAAGACGAATTGCTGCGTGGGCTCAAGGTGTCCCCGCAACGCCTGCAGCTCGAAGCCGCCGCCGGCCTTTACGCCAGCGACGCGGTGACGCTCGGTCAGGCGGCGGCCATCGCCGGCATTTCTCAAAGCGAACTGCTGCATGAACTCGGGCGACGCGGCATTTGTGTCCATTACGGTGTGGATGATTTTGAGCAGGACTTGCAAACCTTGGAAGACACCGGTCGTCTCCGGCGGAAATGATCATCATCAGCGACACCTCAGCCATCACTTCACTGATTCAGATCCACCGGGAAACCTTGCTTTCCAGCCTCTATCAACAAGTGGTCATTCCGGAAGAAGTGGCGGTCGAACTCAAAAAATTCCATGCCGTGATTCCGGCTTTCATCCAGGTCGCGGCGGTGGAGAATCGCCAATGTTTTCAGCGGTTATGTGCTGATGTGGATCCCGGCGAAGCTGCCGCCATCGCCCTGATGCTCGAAGGCAAGGGCGATCTGTTGTTGATTGACGAGCGGCGTGGCCGGGAGGTTGCCTTGCGTGAAGGACTGGCCATCGTCGGTCTCTTGGGCGTCTTGCTGCAAGCCAGGAGAGCCGGCCTGATTGATTCACTGGCGAAAACCATTGCTGAGCTGGAAAACACCGCCGGCTTCAGAATCTCCCCGCAACTCACAGCCCGCGCGATCGCCGCCGCTGGCGAGTGATGGCTCCCCATTCAAACATGGCTGCAATGAACACCAAGTGGAACGCGGCGGATTACGCCGCGAATTCCGCCGTGCAACAAACCTGGGCGCGCGAACTGATGGCGAAGCTCAAGCTGCGCGGCGATGAACATGTCCTCGATGTTGGCTGCGGCGATGGCAAAGTGACGGCGGAGATCGCCCGCGCCTTGCCGCGTGGTTCGGTCACGGGCGCGGACGCTTCGCCGCAGATGATTGAATTCGCCAAGAAAACATTCCCGGCAGAGGCCTTTCCCAATTTGAGGTTTCGCGTGTTGGACGCCCGTAAAATCAAAGTTGGCCGTCAGTTTGACTTTGTCTTTTCCAATGCCGCGCTGCATTGGGTGGATGATCATCAGGCAATCCTGCGCGGTGCGGCTTCCGTGTTGAAACCGGGCGGGCGGCTCGTTGTGTCCTGCGGTGGCAAAGGCAATGCCCACGACGTCTTTCTCGCGTTGCGCCCGGAGATGCGGCTGAAACGCTGGCGTGAATTCTTCCGCCGGATGCCCATGCCGTATTTTTTTTACGCGCCCGGCGACTATGAAAAGTGGCTGCCGAGATTTGGGTTCCAGATCAACCGATTGGAGCTGGCGCCGAAGGATGCCATTTACGCCGGGGCGGAGGGATTCGCCACCTGGTTGCGGACGACCTGGATTCCCTACGTCCAGCGCGTGCCGGAAAAAGTGGAGCAGGCTTCCAGCCTGTCCCTGTCTGGCAAGATGCCCGACCCGCAAAAAAATCTGCGCGAGGAGTTCATCGCCGCCGTCACGGCTCGTTATCTGGCCAAGCATCCGCCGGACAAATCCGGCCAGGTCCACGTCCGCATGGTGCGGCTGGAAATGGATGCGGTGAAAATCTGACGCCATGAAAATTCCCTGCTACCAAGTGGACGCGTTTGCCAGCGCGGTGTTTCGCGGCAATCCGGCCGCCGTCTGCCCGCTGCAAGCGTGGCTGCCCGACGCCACGCTGCAAAATATCGCCGCGGAAAACAATCTTTCGGAAACGGCGTTCACGGTTCCGCGCGGTGATGAATTTGATTTGCGCTGGTTCACGCCAACGCTGGAAATGGATTTGTGCGGCCACGCGACTTTGGCCGCCGCTTTTGTGCTGTTCACGGAGCAAAAAGTTTCCGGCGCTGCGATCCGCTTTCACTCCCGCAGCGGGAGCCTTGCCGTCACGCGCGACGGCGACATCCTGACCTTGGATTTTCCCGCGCGCCCGCCCCAGCCGATTGCAGTGCCGGAAATGCTCACCAACGGACTTGGTGCCCGACCCGCCAGCACGTTGAAGTCGCGCGATTATCTTGCCGTGTTTGATTCGGCGGAAACCGTGCGCGCCCTCACGCCGGACTTTGCCATGTTGAAAAGTTTGGATTGCCTGGGCATCATCGTCACCGCGCCGGGCGCTGACTGCGATTTTGTCTCGCGTTTTTTTGCGCCCGCCGCCGGCGTGGACGAAGACCCGGTCACTGGTTCCGCGCATTGCACGTTGATTCCGTATTGGGCGCAGCGGTTGGGCAAGAATAAATTGTTCGCCCGCCAGATTTCGCGGCGTGGCGGCGAACTGTTTTGCGAACTTGCCGGCGATCGCGTCCACATCGGCGGCCAAGCCGTGCTTTACCTGCGTGGCGAAATCGTTTTGCATGACACCTTGACCGTTCACGAAAAATGAAACTCAAATTCAAAGATATTAAAGGCTCCATCGTCGCGCCCAAAGGCTTTCTCGCCAGCGGCGTGTTTTGCGACATCAAACGCCTCGGCACCGGCAAAGGCTCGAACAAAGGCCCGAAACGCGACCTCGCGCTCATCGTTTCGGAAACGCCCGCGACGGTTGCCGGCATGTTCACGACCAACCAGATCTGTGCCGCGCCGGTCAAGGTCTGCGTTGAGCGCGTAAAGAAGGGAACCGCGCAAATCGTTGTGGTGAATTCCGGCAATGCCAACGCCTGCACCGGCAAGCAGGGCATGGCTGATGCGCGCGAGATGGTTTCGTTTACCGAACGCGCTTTGAATTTCCAAAAAAGCTCCGCGCTCGTGGGTTCGACCGGGCGCATCGGTGTGACGATGCCGATGGACAATGTCCGCGCCGGCATCATCGAAGCCGCAACGTTGCTCGGCTCCGACGTCGAAAATGCCGACCACGCGGCAGAGGCCATCATGACCAGTGATTCGCGGTCGAAACAAATCGCGATTGAATTCAAGCTCGGCGGCAAGACGGTGCGCATCGGCGGCATCTGCAAAGGTGCGGGCATGATTCAGCCGGGCATGAGTCCGACGGGCGCGCGGCCGGCCACGTTGCCCCATGGCGGACTCCATGCGACGATGCTTGGCTTCATCACCACGGACGCAGCGATTGACGCGAAGGTTTTGCAGACGGCCTTGAACGAAGCTGTCGCGAACAGCTTCAACCGCATCACCGTGGATGGGGACATGAGCACGAACGACACGGTGCTGGTGCTGGCGAATGGCTTGGCGGGGAATAAAAATCTCGTAGCAGCCGACGTGAGGAGGCTCATTTCAAAAAGAAAAGACAGAGTTAGAGCCGACTCACGTCGGCTGCTACGAGATTTTGAAATTTTCCAGGCCGCGCTGAACCACGTCTGCCTTGGACTCGCCAAGATGATTGTGCGCGATGGCGAGGGCGTTCATCGCGTCGTGACCGTGCGGGTGAACGGCGCGAAGACGATTCAGGATGCCGATGCCGCCGCGCGGGCGGTGGCGAATAGTTCACTGGTGAAGACGAGCTGGCATGGCGGTGATCCGAACTGGGGCCGGATCATTGACGCCATTGGTTATTCACCGGCGACAGTGGTGGAGGAGAAAATTGACATCGGTTACAGCGCGGTGGGCGGCAAGAAAATTCTCTGGAGCCTCAAGCGCGGGCAGCCGACGAAGGCGACATTCAAGCAGCTTTGCGCCGCCGTCGCGCCGAAGGAATTTGAACTGCACATCCACTTGAATCTCGGCCAGGCGAACGCGGTGATGTATGCCGCCGATTTGACCGAAGCCTACGTTGATTACAACAAGGGCGACGTGACCGATCCGACCTCGCTGGGCGGGTGATTGTCAGGCTTGACACCTATTGGCGATAGATGGAAATTCGTCCGGCATGAGTCACGCGCTGACACCTTATTACAAGCGGATCATCCGGCGGCAGCTTGCCACCGGGCGTTTTAATAACGAGAGCGAAGTTATCCGCCATTCGCTGCGGCTGGCGGATTCACTGGAACGCGCCACCGGGCCGCTGGGCTGCTCCTTTGCCGGGCGCGAAGATCTGGAGGAACTGTTGCTGGAAGGTCTGGCCAGCGGTGCCAGCGCGCCCATGACGGCGGCGCGCGGGAAGCGGATTTACAAGGAAGCGCTGGAGGAGCCGTGAGCGGCTATTACACCAGGCCCAAAGCCGACGACGATTTGGTCGAGAGTGCACGCTGGATTCGCGCGGACAATTCACGAGCTGCCCGCCGTTTTCTGGACGCGTCGTTTGATGCGTTTGACCGGTTGGCGGAATTTCCCGAACCCGGCCCGTTGGCGCGGTTCAAAAATCGCAAGCTTGCTGCGGTCAGATTTTCCGTGCTGCCGCCGCCGTTCAATCGCTGGCTGATATTTTATCGAATCACCGGCAAACAAGTGGAAATCATCCGGGTGATTTACGGAACGCAAAACTGGCGTGGGAAACCGGCTTCATTTTTTATTTGAGAACAACGCCATGAGCGCGCCGAAGGAATTTGAACTGCACATCCACTTGAATCTCGGCCAGGCGAACGCGGTGATGTATGCCGCCGATTTGACCGAAGCCTACGTTGATTACAACAAGGGCGACGTGACCGACCCGACCACGCTGGGCGGTTAGAAAAAAATGAATTCACACTCGCAACGAGAGGCAGAGTGTCGTAAGAATTCGCTGATGAAATCAAACCCGCGAGCGAATCGCGAATTGGCCCGGTGGCTCAAACGCCAACTTCGCAAGAAACGCAGACCCGCAGAACAAGGGTTGCTTGCCCGGCTTGTCGCCCAAGTTACCCCGGAGAATCGCCACAAGGAAACGGATTGGGGATTGCCGCGAGGAAAGGAAATTTGGTGAGGTCAGAGGCGACGTGGGTGATCCGAGTTCGCTGAGCGGATGATTTTTTAGCCACAGATTGAACATAGATTCAAAATAAAAGGGGACGGTCTTGTTATTTCGCAAGACCGTCCTTGTTGTTTCAACTTTTGAACTCCACTAATTCAAGTGGAATCCAAGCTGCCCACATTTTCCATGGATATGGATTGGTATGGGCTTGCCGCGCTGTTGCGGAACTAGCGGTTTTGTTTTTAGGTCACCCCTTTTGGGATACCTAAACACAATAGGCTGTCCGCAACGGCGACACGCATAGGTGCCAGCCATTTTGGCCTTTCTACGAGCCTTTGTTTGTTGACTGGGAAAGCCTCCTGTGTCATTGTTGACACGTCTTAAGCGGCATTCCCGCAATTCTCCGATGACTCGTTTTCGGAGGATTACAGCCCTCGCAGGTTACAGCCCGCGAGGGCAAATTTTTTAAGTGGTTGTTTCTGGCGCAAGCTGTTTGACGATTTTTGCGCCTTCGCTAAGTCCAGGGTTTGATAGTCTCCACCCAGATTCTTTTGAACCACTAATGAAATTGCCAAGTGCCTTTCTATAATTCGAGTGGTTGGCAACGTCATAGCAGCCAACTCTACTGCACAATTCACGTCCCTCGTCGTCTGAAAAAGTTGGCTCACCAGTTTTGAGAAAAGATTTTAACCCGCAGATTATGTATGCCTGAACAGTTTGTTGTCGCTTGCCGAAGGTGGGCATTTTTGATGCGATTACATCAATTGCACCGTTTTCAATGCAGAATACGTGATCCAATTGTTCTCGCGTTATCGAGTTTTTCTTCATCCATGCCAAGGCTTTTCCAGAAATCCCATCCTCCGCTGCTGGATACTGGTCTCTGCTTGGCGCCTTCGCGGAACCGATGTTTGGCGCGGGTTCCCCAAAGAGCAACATCGCTGCTGCTATTGCTCGTTGGCGTTCTTCGGACGAAAGCGGGGTCAATACTTCGACAATTTTTGGAACGGCTTCCAAAACCAGCTTCATTGGATTTTCAGGATTTGCGCTCATATAATTTTTAATCGGTCATATTCAACTTTCCAATATAATAATTGATTTTGTGATTGTTGTCAATAAACAATTACATTTTGCATAAACATATTGATTCGGCTGGTTCTGTTGGGTTGTTTCCGCGTTTGATCCGTGTTCAATCTGTGGCTAAAAATAAAAAAGCCGCCGGATTGCTCCAGCGGCTTTTGAATTTCAAACTTTGAATCAATACGCGGCTTGCGCGCCTTTGATGGAGCGCTTTTTCATCCACGGCATCATCGCGCGGAGCTTGGCGCCGGTCTTTTCGATCGGATGCTTCTCGCCCTGCTTGAGCAGCGCGTTGTAGCGTTTGTAACCGCCTTCGTATTCCTTGACCCAGTCCTTGGCGAACTTGCCGGATTGAATGTCCTTGAGCGCGGCCTTCATGCGTTTCTTCACGCTGGCGTCGATGATCTTCGGACCGACGCTCACGTCGCCCCACTTGGCGGTTTCGGAGATCGAGAAGCGCATGCCGCTGATGCCGGCTTCGTTCATCAGGTCGGCGATGAGTTTCAATTCATGCAGACATTCGAAGTAGGCCATCTCCGGCGAGTAACCGGCTTCGACGAGCACTTCAAATCCGGCCTGCACCAGCGCGCTCGCGCCGCCGCAGAGCACGGTCTGTTCGCCGAACAAATCGGTTTCGGTCTCTTCCTTGAAGTTGGTTTCGAGGACGCCGGCGCGGGTGCCGCCGATGCCTTTGGCCCAGGCGAGCGCAATCTTTTTCGCGTCTTTGCCGGGGTTTTGATAGACGGCGATGAGCGAAGGTACGCCCTTGCCTTCGGTGTATTGGCGGCGGACGGTGTGGCCGGGACCTTTCGGCGCGACCATGATGATGTTCACGTTCTTCGGCGGAACGATGGTCTTGAAATGGATCGAGAAGCCGTGCGAGAACACGAGCGTCTTGCCCTTGGCCAGATTCGGTTCGATGTCTTTCTTGTAGGCGGCGGCCTGCTTGGTGTCGGGCAGCGCGACCATGATGACGTCGGCGCGCTTCACGGCTTCGGCGGTGGTGACGACTTCAAAGCCCTTTTCCTGCGCGACCGGGATGGACTTGCTGCCTTCGTAAAGGCCGATGAGGACCTTGAGGCCGCTGTCTTTGAGGTTGAGCGCGTGGGCGTGGCCCTGCGAACCGAAGCCGAGGATCGCCAGCGTTTTGTTTTTCAACACGCCGAGATCGGCGTCTTTATCAGTGTATACTTTGGACATAAAAATAGTTGAGGGTTGTTGGTTGAGAGTTGAGGGAAAAGCCGATTACTTTCTGGGCATGGCCACCTGGCCGGTGCGGGTTTGTTCCAGCACGCCGAAGGTCTTCATCAGGTCGAGAAATTTTTCCACCTTGCTGCCGTTGCCGGTTATCTCGATGGTCAGCGTCTTGGGTTGCACGTCCACGATTTTCGCGCGGAAGATGTCGGTGATCTGCATCACTTCGGCGCGCGATTTGGAATCCACGGAGACCTTCACCAGCACGAGTTCGCGGTCCACGTATTCGCCGGCGCGGAAGCTTTGCACCTTGAGCACATTCGGAAGCTTGTTGAGCTGCTTGACGATCTGTTCCAGCGTGGCGTCGTCGCCGTGCGTGACGATGGTCATGCGCGACAGCACCGGGTCGTGGGTGGGGCCGACGTTGAGCGTGTCAATGTTGTAGCCGCGGCCGCTGAACAATCCGGCCACGCGCGTGAGCACGCCGAACTTGTTTTCCACGAGAATCGAGATGGTGTGTTGCATAAAACCGTTTGGAAACGGACGGAAAGCCTAGCAACGCGGGCAAATGGGGTCAATTTGCAATTTTGGGGATCACACTGATGAAGTTTGACCTGCAACGGGCCGGGCAAATATGATTGCAGTCATGAACCCCCAATTCCATTCCCGCCGGGATTTTCTGAAAACCACCACCCTTGCCGCTGCGAGCGTGCCGTTCATGGGCGCATTCGCCTCGACGGTGCACGCCGCCGAGCCGGAGCGGAAGCTGGGGTTTGCCCTGGTCGGGTTGGGCAGTCTGAGCACGCACCAGCTCGCGCCGGCATTGCAAAAGACGAAATTCTGCCGATTGGCGGGCATTGTCACCGGCACGCCCGCGAAGGCGGAAAAGTGGCAGGCGCAATATAAGATTCCTGCCAAAAATATTTACAACTACGACACGATGGAGCAGATGGCGGACAATCCGGACATTGACGTCGTTTATGTCGTCACGCCCAACGCGCTGCATGCCGACCACACCATCAAGGCGGCGAAGGCGGGCAAACATGTCCTGTGCGAAAAGCCGATGGAGGTGTCTTCGGAAAAATGCCAGCAGATGATTGACGCCTGCAAGAAAGCGGGGCGGCAACTGGCCATCGGCTACCGGCTGCATTTCGAGCCGAACAATCTGGAATGCGTCCGTCTCGCGCGCGAAAAAGTTTTCGGCAACTTGAAACTGGTCCAAGCGGACTTCGGCTTCCGCATCGGCGATCCGGCGCAGTGGCGGCTCAACCGCGCGCTGGCCGGTGGTGGGCCGTTGATGGACGTGGGCATTTATGCGCTGCAGGCCACGCGCTACATCACGGGCGAGGAACCCACATCGGTCACGGCGGTTGAATCCACCATGGACCATGTGAAGTTCAAGGACGTGGAGGAATCCATCGCCTGGCAGCTGAAGTTCCCGAGCGGGGTCATCGCCACCAGCAGCAGCACGTATAATTTTGGCGGCATGAACCGGTATCAGGCGTTCGCGGATAGGGGCTGGTTTCAATTGTCGCCGGCTTACAGCTACGGCGGCATCGAGGGCAAACGCAGCGACGGCGAAGCGATCAACTTCCCGGCGATGGATCAATTTGCGGCGGAGATGGACGATTTTTCCCAATGCATCTTGAACAACCGGCCGACGAAGGTGCCGGGCGAGGAAGGCTTGCGCGACGTGAAAATCATGATGGCCATCTACCAAGCGGCACGGACCGGCAAGGCGGTGAATCTGGGGTGATTGAACGGAGCGCGAGTTGTTCCAACTCGCAGCATTTCCGCACTGTGCACACGCTGCGGATTGGGACAATCCGCGCTCCGGCGGAATTATCTCTGGAGAAACGTTTCCGTCAGTGAACCTTTTTCGGTGCGGATGACGGCGCCGGTGGAAACGTTATGCCGCGTGAACCAACCGTCGCTCGTCTCGAGCACGAAGCGGATGTTGTCGGTGGCGGCAACCACGCTGTTTGTGTCATTTTTTTCCAGGTGATGGATTTCTTGAATGACGCCGTCAGGACTGATGTAGGCGGCGGAAATGGATTCGGGACAATTTTTCATCCAGAACGCTGCGCGTTGCGGCATGCGCAAATCAAAGAGCATGGAGTCCGCGTCTTGTATGTTTGTGCGGAACATCATCCCGGTGCGAATTTGCTGAAACGTCAGCGCCATCTCCGTGTCCAAAACTTCCGCGCCGAGATAAATCCTGATGGTCGGGAGTTTCGCCTGTGCCTGTGTCGGCAGGTTGTCGTCCACTGAAGCTGCCGGGGCCGGGGCGGGGGCCGGTGCGGGCGGGCCGGCTTTGCTGCAGCCGGTGATCAACAGCGCGGCCAGCAGTAGTGCGAACGAAGTGCAAACTCTCATGGCCGTAATTTGCCGGATGTCGCCTCGCATTTCAATCAAACGTGAAGGTATTCGGCATTCATATTTGACTCACGCAAAGAGCGCAAAGGACGCAAATATTTTTCAATGCCTTTCTGTCTTTGCGACCATGGCGTCCTTTGCGTGAGGCCACCGGATATCTCATTGGCGCAATCCACCGACAGCAAACCGCAATTCACCGGCAGTGGGATTCGTTGACTTATCTTCCAGCCAGCTTAATTTGCTATCACTGTGACAACCGCCAGCCAAATCAAAACTGAACTTATCCGACTGGATCAGCTCCCGCCGCGGGTTTGTGCCGTCGTGCGCAACATCGCGACGGACGATGAGGAAATGCTGCGCCTCAAGACACTGGGCGTCTGTCTTGGCCGTCGCGTGGAACTGGTCAAGGCTGGCGACCCGCTGATCCTGAAAGTTTTCGGTTCGCGGCTGGGGGTGTCCGCTCATCTCGCCGCCCATGTGCAGGTGGAAGTCTGCCAGCCGAACCATTGCGCCCTGCGCGATAACGACGGCGCATGAGCGCGACCCGGGAAATTTCGACGGTTACGCCGCATCGCCATCACGCCTTCACCCTGGCGCTGGTCGGCAATCCCAATGCGGGCAAGACCACCCTGTTCAACGCGCTGACCGGCTTGCGCGCCAAGACCGCCAACTTCGCCGGCACCACGGTGGAACGCAAAGTCGGACGGCTGCATCTCGCCCACCAGCAGCTTGTCATCGTTGACCTGCCCGGCCTTTACAGCCTCGACAGCACGTCGCCCGATGAAAAACTGGCGAGCGATGTGTTGCATGGGCGGCTGGCGGAACATCCCGCGCCCGACGCCGCGCTCGTGGTCGTGGACGCGACCAATCTTGAACGGAATCTCTTTCTCGTCAGCCAGCTGCTGGAACTCGATTGTCCGGTCATCGTCGCCTTGAACATGATGGACATGGCCAAGCGCGACGGCATCCGCATTGACGTGGAGAAACTGCGGGCCGAACTGGGCTGTGCGGTCATTCCCATTTCCGCGCGTGCCGGAACCGGCATTGAGGAATTGAAACGCGAACTGGCGCGCCTGGTTGGCGGCGCGATGCCCGAATCGGTGGCGCACAGCAAGCCCGAGTGTGGCAGCTGCACCGGCTGCACGTTTCAAGCGCGCTACGAATGGACGGAAAACATTTCGACCAAAGTCATGGACGCGGAACTGGCGCGGCGTTCAGTCTGGACGGAAAAGATTGATGACATCGTCACGCATCCGGTCGCCGGGGTGATTGTGTTCCACCTGGTGATGCTGGCGATCTTCGCACTCATCTTCTGGGCGGCGAAAATCCCGATGGACCTGATTGATCACCTGTTTGCGACCGTCGGGGCTGGCGTCACTGCGCTGTTGCCGGAAGGCGATCTGCAAAGCCTGATCGTGAAGGGCGTCATCGCCGGCGTCGGCGGCATCCTCGTTTTTCTGCCGCAGATCTGCATTCTTTTCTTCGCGCTATCACTGCTGGAAGACACCGGCTACCTGTCGCGGGCCGCGTTTGTGATGGACAAAGTGATGCGGAAATTCGGCCTGCCCGGCAAGGCGTTTGTGCCGATGCTGTCCGCGCACGCCTGCGCCATTCCCGCCATCATGTCCACGCGCGTGATCGAAAACCCGCGCGACCGGCTGGTCACGATTCTCATCACACCGTTGATGACGTGTTCCGCGCGCATTCCGGTTTACGCGATGGTCACGGCGCTCATCTTTCCGAACTCGCCGCTCAAAGCCGCGCTGATTTTCACCTCCGCCTATGCCATTGGCATCATGGCCGCGCTTGGCTGTTCGCTGCTGTTCAAGCATACGATTCTGCCCGGCGGCAGCAAGCCGTTGATGATCGAACTGCCGCCTTATCGTCTGCCTGGGCTGCGCACGGCGCTGCTGCACACGTTTGATCGCGCAAAAATTTTCGTGAAGCAGGCCGGCACCGTCATCCTGGTGATCTCCCTGGTCATGTGGGCGCTGTCGCATTATCCCAAATCCTTGCCGCCAGCGGCCGCAGTGGCGATGCAGACCGAGGCCGTGCAGTTGGAAAATTCCGGTGAGAAAACGAAGGCCGAAGAATTGCGGAATGATGCGGATCGTCTGACGGCGCAGTATTCGCTACAAAATTCGTTTGCTGGAAAAATCGGCCACGCCATCGAGCCGGTCATCCGCCCGTTGGGTTATGACTGGCAGATCGGCATTGGCATCTTCAGTTCGTTCGCCGCGCGCGAGGTCATCGTCTCCACGCTCGCCATCGTTTACGGCGTGGGCGAGGACGCCGCCGACAACAACCGGACGTCGCTCTACGACACGCTGCGCAGCGCCAAACGGACGGACGGCTCGCCCGTCTTCACCACCGCGACGTGCCTGAGCCTGCTGGTGTTTTACATCCTGGCGGCGCAATGCCTGTCCACGCAGGCGGTCGTCCGGCGCGAGACGAACAGCTGGAAATGGCCGCTGTTCCAGATCGCCTACATGAGCGGGCTGGCCTATGTGGCCGCGCTACTGGTCTATCAGACCATGCGCTATCTGGGATACGCGTGAGCCGGATGCGCCGGCGGTGCGTCCACTGCGCGAAATTTGTTTTCACGAAACGAAATTGTCCCTAATCTCGGCGGCATGAAGCCAACCGCCTTGTTATCACTCGCCGCTTCCATTTTGGTTTTGCTGTCGCAACCGGCATCAGCGGCGGAGACCAACCATAATTTCCTCAAATGGGAAAAGGACATCGCCGCCTTCGAGCGGATGGACACGACGAATCCGCCGCCCAAAGCGGGGATTGAATTCATCGGCTCCTCCACCATCGGGCGCTGGAAAACGCTGGCGCAGGATTTTCCGGGACAGCCGGTGTTCAACCGCGGCTTCGGCGGTTCGGAGATTGTGGACTCCACGCACTTCGCGGCGCGGGTGGTCATTCCTTACGCGCCAAAGATGATTGTCCTCCGGGCCGGCGGCAACGATCTGTGGGCGGGCAAAACGCCGGAACAGGTTTTTGTGGATTTCAAAGAATTCACCGCCGTCGTCCACGCGAAACTGCCGGACACGGAGATTGTTTTTCTTTCGTTAAGCCCCAGCCTCGCGCGCTGGAAACAGCATGAGCAGGAAAAAGAAGTGAACCGGCTGATTGCGGACTTTGTCCATCAGACGCCGCACCTGAAATACATCGAGACGTATGACCTGCCGCTTGACGCGGACGGCCAGCCGCGCGCGGAACTGTTCGTGACGGACAAACTGCATTTCAACGCCGACGGCTACAAATTATTGGCGGAGCGGGTGCGGCCGGTTTTTTCGAAATAGCCGGGCGACAACTAGCGCGGCTCCAGTTCTCCTCATGCGCCCGAGATCGTGGATCGATAAACTTCCGTCGCAACCATGCTTGCACCCGAGCGCGACGCCCATTAAGGTTTACCAGGTTGCGCCTGTAGCTCAGTTGGATAGAGCATCTGCCTTCTAAGCAGGCGGTCGTGCGTTCGAATCGCGCCAGGCGCACCATTTCATTTCCGCCCGTGAACACGGCCATTTCCCGGCTGCCTCGGGCAATTTCGCCTCCGGCCCGGCGGGTCAAATTCCCCAAAACCTCCGGCGCAGGATGAACGTTCTGCGCCGGTTGCATGTCGGATGGGGCAGTATACATTGAACCCCTAAGCCTTTTGCCTATTGTAAGAAAAACTTGATGGTGGTAAACAACTGATGCGGATAAAGCCATGAGCAGCGACCATCCAAACGTGCAGGTGCCTGGCCATGATACGCGGATTGTGCGTTCCTTCCGCGCCTCCGAACTTTTTTATCGCCGGCTGCTTGAGACGGCCCGGGAAGGCATCCTGATCCTGGATTTCGACACGGGACGGATCAAGGATGTGAACCCCTTTCTTTTCCGGCTGCTGGGCTTTAACCGCGCGGAGATGGTGGGCAAGATTCTTGGCGAGCTGAGTCCGTTCAAAGACACGGAACTGGGCAACGGCATGTGGGAGCAGTTGCAAAAAAGCGGCCAAGTCCGTTTTGAGGATCTGCCATTGGAAACCAAGGACGGTTGCAAGATTACCGTGGAATTCACGGGCAATGTCTATCAAGCCAGCGGCAGGAAGCTGATCCAATGTCACGTTCGCGACATCACCGAACGGAAACACGCGGAGGATGAGATCTGGCGGCTCAATGCCGAGATGGAGCGGCGGGTGGTCGAACGCACGGCGCAACTGCAAGCCGTCAACGAGGAGTTGCAGGCGCTGGGTTATATCGTCTCCCACGATTTGCGCACGCCGTTGCGCCAGGTCGGGGGCGTCGTGAAGCAGCTGCAAAAGAACGCCGGACCGGCACTTTCCAAAAAAAACCGCCAGCACCTGGCCATGATCTCCGAGTCCGCGAAATTGATGAGCGAGCTGGTTGAAGATCTGCTGACCTTCTCGCGCGCCGGATCCGCGACCCGGGCAAAGGCGGAGATCGATCTCGATGAATTGATGCCGAAAGCCAGGGGAGAAGCCCGGGTGAAAACACCGGAGGGCAGCCGCGTCCGCCAAGTTGATCCGGAGCCGCCCGCGCCGGCTGGCCATGCCAGGCCCGAAGCCAGGGGGCACGATCAAAGCAACCCGACCGAAATTCAGCGTCAGGAATACAGCCGCACACTGCGATCACTGGCACACCGGCTCGTGGAGGCGCAGGAGACCGAACGCCGGAACATTGCACGCGAACTCCACGACGAAATTGGCCAGGCGCTCACGGTCACACAATTGAATCTCCAGGAAATGTTGCAGTCGCCCGGAGCCGAAGATCTGAAGCCGCGCTTGAACGAGAGCCTCCAGGAGGTCGAACGTGTTTTGGAGCAGGTGCAGGATATCTCGCTGGATTTGCGCCCGTCCATGCTCGACGATCTCGGCCTGGAAGCGGCGCTGGTCTGGCTGACCAACCGGCAGGCGGCAGTGGCCGGACTGAAGGCCGAAGTCCAGACGGACCCATTAAAGCGCCGCCTGGATATGGTGATCGAAACCGAGTGTTACCGCATCGCGCAGGAGGCTTTGACCAATGTGGTGCGTCACGCCCGGGCCCACGCCGTGTTCGTGGAATTGCGTGCCGTGGACGGACAACTTCACTTGCGCGTGCGCGATGATGGCGTCGGTTTTGACGTGGCGGCCACCCGGGAAAAGGCCGTGTCCGGCGGGAGTCTGGGACTGTTAAGCATGGAGGAGCGGGCCGTGCTGGGCGAGGGCCGGCTGGAACTGGCTTCCGGTCACGAGCAGGGCACCGAAGTCCACGCCTGGTTTCCGCTGAGGTGGCGGACCGCGCACACTTGAGGCACGGCCGATGAATCATTTCCGTGGAACCATTCGCGTCATCCTGGCCGATGACCACACGCTGGTGCGCGCCGGCATTCGCGCGTTGTTGGAAAAGTTTTCCGGGGTGAACGTGGTGGATGAAGCCGGCGACGGCCGCGAAGTTCTGAAACTGATCAAGCTGCACCGTCCCGATGTGGTTTTGATGGACATCTCCATGCCGGGCTTGAACGGCCTGGATGCGGCGGCGCGGGTGACCCGGGAATTTCCGGACGTGCGGGTGATCATTCTTTCCATGCACAACAACGAGGAATATTACTGGCGGGCGTTGAAGGCGGGGGCCGCCGGCTATCTGCTGAAGAAGGCGGCGAGCGTCGAATTGGAAACCGCCTTGCGCCGGGTGGTTCACGGGGAAATTTGTCTCAGCCGGGAAATTTCCGCCCGCCTGCTCAAAAAGTTTCCCCTGCATGGAATCATCGACCGCAAAAGCCCGCTCGAACAATTGACGGACCGGCAGCGCGAGGTTCTGCAGCTGATTGCCGAGGGCCAGAACACCAAACAAATCGGGGAAATCCTGAAGGTCAGCCCCAAGACCATCGAATATCATCGCCTGAAATTAATGGAGCGCTTGAACATGCACGACATCCCGGGCCTGGTGCGCTTCGCGTTGCGGATGGGATTGCTTCCCCAAGAAAGCTGAAGAAGGGCGGGCAGATCATCAAGGCTGGGGATCGCGGGTGCGGTAGAAACGCTGCGGATAATTTGCAGCATGGCGGTCGGTAAAATCCAGCGATCCGCCGGCATCCAGCGTCACCGTGCCGATGATGGTCCAGGTCAGGAAATCCGCCGTCGCCTCGACGACATACGTGTGGCCGGCGATTCCGCTCACCGCCAGCGTAAATTGTCCATCGGACATTCCCCGGGCCTGGATTTGCGCGGGAGTGATGCTCTGCTGGCTTGGCGGGTGTTCGACCAGGCGATAAAACCGCGTGAGAAAATTCATGGCGTTGGTGTCGGTGAAATCCAGCGATCCGCCGGCGTCCAGCGTCACCGTGCCGATGACCGTCCAATTCACAAAATCTTCCGTAGCTTCGATGTCATACGTGTGGCCGGCCGGTCCGCTCACATTCATCGTCAATTGTCCGCCGGACATGCCCCGGAGCTGGATTTGTGCGGGAGTGATGTTCGGCTGGCTGGGCGGGTGTTCGGCCAGGCGATAAAACCGCTGTGAAAAATTCGGCGCGTCGGTGTCGGTAAAATCCGCGGGGCCGCCGTCGCCCAGCGTCACCGTGGCGATGACCGTCCAGGTCACAAAATCTTCGGTTGCTTGGATGTCATACGTATGGCCGGCCGGTCCGGTCGCACTGAGCATGATTTGTGCGTCCGGCGCGCGGTGGATCTGCAACTGCGGGGGCGGAAGGCTTTGCGGGGCGGATTGGCTGTCGCGTGTGCGGTAGAAGCGCTGCGGAAAATTCGCAGCGTCCGGGTCGATAAAATCCAGTGCCCCGCCGGCATTCAGCGTCACCGTGCCGATGACGGTCCAGGTTGTGAAATCCTCGGTGGCTTCGATTTCACAGGTGTGGCTGGGCGGCCCGGTAAGATGCAACGTCATCGAACCGTTCGCCGAGCTGTGGATCTGCAACTGAACGCTTTGAACCTGTGTCGGCTCCTGCCGGTAACTGGCTTCGTTGGAGAAGTCGCTCTCCTGTCCTTCTGCGTTGACCGCGGTGATGGCGAAATAATAGGTCACACCCGGCACGAGATTTGAGATGGTAACGGAGGCCACGTTCCCCACCACAATGATGTCCGTGTATTCGCCGCCGGCCGTGCCGTAATAAAGATTGCAATGGACAATTTCAGGACTGGGGCTGGGATTCCATGCCAGGGTCAAATCATAGGTATTTGTCGGCGACGGCTGGGCCAGGGCGGCGGCAGGGTTGTGGACCAGTCCGCAAAAAAGAATCCCGACCAGAATTCTGGTCAGTCTTCTCAATCGCATTGGCCCGCCCAAGGTCGTGACGGCGCGGACCAACTGATGCTCGCGGCAAAATGGCACCTAGTCTACTACCACGAATCAAGCCGTTTGCGACTGGGACGTTCCTGACCGCCCCTAGGAAATCCCTTGGTTCAAATTTTGAATACGTGCCTTCGTCCGATTGCAGGTGAAAACTTTGCCGGAACTGCGGGCGGCGGGGGGAGGCCAGAAGCGTTCACCCGCACTTTACGTTTGCGACGGGCCATATCGGTTCTAACATGCTCGCGCGTGCTGAACCTTGAACATATTTCCGGACTGCTGGAAAAACACCGCGCGGTTGCCCCGGCGCGCGTGAAGGAATTTGCCATCGGCGGAAAACCCTTCGCCTTCAATTCACAGCCCGCCGTCATGGGGGTTGTCAATCTCTCCGCCGACTCGTGGTATCGCGAGAGCGTCAGCCTGACGCCGGAAAGCGCGATCCAGCGCGGAAAGGTTCTGGTGGCGCAGGGGGCGGACATCATTGACGTGGGCGCGGAATCCACGCTCGCCCACGCGGCCCGCGTGGACGATGCCGCGCAAAATTCAAAGCTGATCCCCGTCATCAAAGGATTGTGCGCGGAAAAAATCCCGGTTTCGGTCGAAACCTATTCACCCGCCGTGACCCGCGCCAGCCTGGAGGCGGGCGCGAATGTTTTGAATCTCACCGGCAACGACCGCAGCGACGAACTGTTCAAAATGGTCGCGGCTCACGATGCCGCCGTCATCATCTGTTTTGTGCAGGGCAAAAACGTCCGCGACGTCGGCGATTATGATCTGTCCGCCGACCCGGTGCCGGTGTTGCGCGACTACTTTTTGCGGCAGATTGAAATCGCCCGGCGCAACGGTGTGGAGAAAATCTTCATCGATCCCGGCCTCGGCTTTTATTATCGCAATCTGCAGGACAGCGCGGTGCGGGTGCGGCATCAGATGCAGGTTTTTCTGAACACGTTCCGGTTGCGGGAACTGGGCTTCCCGGTCTGCCACGCGCTGCCGCACGCGTTTGAATATTTCGGCGACGAAGTCCGCTGTGCCGAACCGTTCTTCGCCGTGCTCGCCGCGCTGGGGAAAACCGACCTGTTCCGCACGCATGAAGTTCCGCGCATCAAGGCGGTGCTGGAGACGATGAAGGTTTTTTAATTCGTAACGGCGTCTCGGCAGAGCGCCGCTGAATTTCCTTTCAAGCACGGCGCTCTGCCGAGACGCCGCTACGACGCACAAGAAACACGCCTTCTTCCTCCGATTGCGTGATCCACTGGTTGAGAACTTCAAGACCATGCTTGGCGAGGTTTTTGCGGACCAGCGCCGGGGTGTAGCGATACGAGAAAAAGAGCCGTATGGATTCACCGCGCCGAAACGTGAACGTTTCGGTTTCAATGTCAATGGAGCAGGCGCGGCTAAACTGAAATTTTGCCACGATGCGTTTCAGTCCCAATCCGCCAGCCTCAATCGTAAAATGCAGTTTGCCATCACCACATCCGACGCCGAGGTCGAGCAGGAAGGTCAGCAGCCAGTCGCGCGTGGGCGCGTTGTCGTATTGCGGCAGAACCTTTTTGATGCCGGCGGCGTAATTGCCGCCCGGCGCGAGATTCGCGCTGAACAGCAGATGGTCTTGTCGGCGAACCAGCGAGGCCAGCCGTGGCAGGATGTCCTGCGGCTCGAAATTCGGGATCATGCCAAAAAAGGTGACAAGTGACGCGCCTTGCGGCGAGCCACCATTACGAAAAACTTTTGGCAGTGTTTCTGCGGTCGCCAAATCACAGACAAACGGAAAACAACTCTTCTCCGGCACAACAGACATCGCCGCCTCGCGCGCGACCAGAACCATGGCGGTGCTGACATCGCAGGGCGTATAGGAAATTTCTTTGCCGCCGGTGTTCAGCAGTTTCAACAGCCGCGTGTCCTTCTGACCGCCGCCGCAGCCGAGGCCGATGACATGGATGCGCCGGGTTTTGATTTGCTTCACCGCTTCCGCAAAGGCGCGGTCATAAGTCGCCGCACAATCCGCGTCGTTGCGGGAAGGGGAATAAATTTGATGCAGCGCGAGCCATTTCTGGGTCTGCTTGACGCTGTCGTAGTGAAACTTGTGGTTCACCCGCCGCGTGCGCAACGAGGCGAGCAGGTCGCGCCGGACCCTTTCGGGAAACTGGCTGGAGTGAATCGCGATGTTGGCAAAGCTTGAAGGCCGTCTCATTTTTGCTTTGTTTCACGCGCCAGAATTTCCTTCATGGCCGAAACATCGAGCTGATCTTTTTCACGCCACGAATCTTGCTTGAGAAAAATCAAGTCCGCTGGTGAAAGATAGGCGATGCGCACACCTTCGGAGTCAAAATGACGCAAATTCGGCCGGAAGTCGTCAAGCGTCTTGCCGCGCATTTTCACAAAAATATCAAGGTCGAAACTTTCCATCACACGAATGGAGCCTTCCTCGACCGCGAAGTCTTCGATTTTCAATTCACGCGCCCAGCCTTCGCCCCAATTTTTCAGGCAGTCAAGAAGCCGGCGAAGATTCTCCGGCGAACTTTGCACGATGATGTCCACGTCTTCAGTCGCGCGGACAAATCCGTTCAAAGAAATCGCCACGCCGCCAACGGCGGCAAAATCAACCCCGGCGCGGGCCAGTTCGACCAACAGACTTCCGAACCGGAAAAAGTTCTCGTTTGGGGCGGACATTTTTGGCGTGTTGAAAAAGGAAAAAACTCAAATCCTCCAGCTGGCGCAGCGGCGTGACGTGCGCCGGCCGGCGGCCCACAATTTTGTGAACCGGCCATTCGGCTGGAGAACTTCCATTCTTCACGATTTGAAACTACGCCGCCCTCCCGGACAGGTCAATCACGGAACTTTTCACCTTTGCGGGAATATCTGGTAGAGCAGCAGGTAAACCACGACGCCGGTCACGGACACATACATCCACAACGGCCACGTCCAGCGCGCGATTTTTTTATGCGCTGCAAAATCCTGCCGCCGCGCACGGTTCAACGTCATCAAAATCAGCGGCACAATCACCGCGGCGAGAACCGTGTGGGTGAGCAGGATGGTCAGGTAGATTGGCCGGAACCAGGCCGGATCCACAAAGTGGGTGACGGTCTTGACCGTGGCGTGATAGGTCAGATAACACGCGAGGAAAATCACGGAAGTGCTGAACGCCGCGATCATGCAGTTGCGGTGCGCGACTTTGTTTCCGCGTTTGATGAAAATGAATCCCAGCGTGAGAAACACCGCGCTCAAGCTGTTGAGCGTGGCGTTGACGGCAGGCAGGTCGTGAACGGTCATAAAATTATTCTGTAGCAGCCGACGTGAGGAGGCTCATTCTTGTTCGTCAGAAAATGTTAGAGCCTCCTCACGTCGGCTGCTACTCATTTTCAAGGTGCCGCACGGCCGCCAGGATGTGCGGCTGGACATTCGTCCATTCCACGCCCTCACCACCGGTTTCAAACACCGCCCGCAGTTGGGCATGCTTGTCCACGACGACGAAGTAAGTGCTGTGGATGAACAGATCCACGGGATCTTTCTGCTCATCCAGTTTCACGGGAACCGAACTCAGTTTCAAACTGCCGCTGCCGAGCGATGCGATTTCCTTCTTTGTTCCGGTCAGGAATGTCCACCGGTTGAAATCGGCTTTGAAGCGGTCGCCGTATGTCTTCATCACGGGCGGCGTGTCGTTGTCCGGATCGGTCGTGAGCGTCACGAGTTTTGCGTGGCTTGTGGATGGCAGTGCGTTTTGCAGCGATTCCATCTGTTTGGTCATGCGCGGACATGGCCCGGCACAGCGCGTGAAGATGATGTCGGCCACCCAGACATGATTGGTCAAATCGGCAAGCGTCACGGCCTGGTCGCTTTGGTTTGTCAGGGTAAAGTCGGCGATCTGATTGATGACCGGCAAGGGCGGGTGATGCACGCGCTGGCTTTCCGCCAGCGACAGCAACCAGGCGAGGCCGAGCAGGCCGGTGAGCAGGCTGAAGCCGAGCCAAAGTGTTCGTGGCAGTTGCCGGGAGTTATCAGCCATATCGTCGGGTAATTATGCACCGAATAACGATTGCCGCAAGCCAGCCGTGAAGTGTCGAAAACTTTTAAATACCGATGAACACGGTCTGAAAATCCGTTTCAGAACACTCATAAAATAGAAAAAAGCATTGTAAAATAAAGATAAATTCGTCCCTGCTCGCCAGGATTTTTCACTGCTTTTCATCCCTTTCACTGAGAGTTTCACTGACCGTCAGGCTGCCATCCGGTCGGCGGCGAAATAACCTCTTCGCTCCTGCCGACGTGCGACGGCCTGCGCACGCGGCTGAGTTCAAACGCAATACCGGACCGCCAAACCAATACTCAAAAGCCAAACTTGACAGATAGACTGCTAAGTTATATTGTTTAATCGTGATCGCTCAGAAAAACAACGAAGTCGCGGTAGAAGATTTTGCCATGGCATTGGGTTTGCTCGTGCGCCGCATTCGCGCCGACGCGCCGCCGGAATTGCGGGAATTCTCCTGGACACAAAAGGCAGTCCTTTCCCGCCTTGAAAAGGAAGGCCCGGCGACAACCGCGGACCTCGCACGCGCCGAAGGTGTCAAGCCGCAATCCATGGGCACGGCTCTGGAATTGCTCGAGAAAATGGGGCTGGTCGAACGCAAGGCCCACCCCACGGATGGCCGCCAGGTCAACATTAAACTGACGGCCAGGGGCATCACCCTGCGCAGGAACACCAAGGAGGCGACGCACGCCTGGCTTTCGCAGGCCATCGCGAAACTCGACAGACAGGAACAGACAACGCTCCTCAAGGCCGGTGAACTCATCAAGCGCATGGCGGAAATGCCATGACAGCTTGCCACCCAAATACAGGATGGAATGACGCATGAAACTCGATCCGCAAAAAACGGCGCTACTGACGCTGGATCTTCAAAAAGGAATCTTCGGCCTTGTGCCGGATTCCGAACGCGTGATGAGCATGGCCGCGAAAGCCGTCGCGTTTGCGCGGCAAAATCAGTTCCGCATCATTCATGTGGGGCTTGGGTTTTCCGAGGGGCACCCGGAGATTCCGGATTTTGAATCCCCGTTTTTGCGGCTCAAACAGAACAATCTCTTCGTCAAGGGCACTCCTTCCGCGGAATTTCACGGCGATATTTTTCATCCGGACGACCTCGTGATCTACAAGCAGAGAGTGGGCGCGTTTTCGGACAATCATCTTGAGCTGGTCCTTCGGTCCCGCCGCATCGAGCACCTCGTTTTTTTCGGCATCGCAACGAGCGGGATTGTTCTCTCCACGCTGAGACGCGCCTTTGACCTGGATTTCCGCAGTGTAGTTCTCACGGACACCTGCTTCGATTCCGATCCGGAGGTTCACCGCGTTTTGACGGAAAAGGTTTTTTCCAGGCAGGCATGGGTCGCCACCACGGACGAATTCATCGCCGCACAATGAGCCACAGCCATTCCGAAAGGCTGGAGCCCGGGGCCTGGAAAATCATCGCCGTCGTGGTCCTCGGTCCGTTTATGTCGCAAATGGATTCGACGATCGTGAACGTCTCGCTTTCGTTCATCAAGCAGGAGTTGCACTCGTCAATTGCGTCGACCCAATGGGTCGTCAGCGGCTATCTGCTCGCCCTGGCCCTCATGCTGCCGCTCAATGCCTGGCTCGTGTCCCGCCTCGGCGCAAAGAGGCTTTATTTGATCTGCTTTTCCTCATTCACACTGGCTTCATTCCTGTGCGGTGCGGCCACCACAATGCCCCAGTTGATCGGCGCGCGACTCATTCAAGGCATGGCCGGAGGCCTGCTCGCCCCGTTGACCCAGTTGATGGTTGCGCGTGTTGCCGGAAGGCAGTTCGCCAGGGTTTTCGGATATGCCGCCGTGCCGATCCTGCTGGCTCCCCTCGCGGGGCCGATCCTCGCGGGAACCATATTGAAATACCTGGGCTGGCCCTGGCTCTTTTACGTCAATCTGCCGGTCGGGATTTTGGCGGTCGCTCTGGCTGCCTGGATCCTCCCGCATGACAATCCGGCAACCCAAAAACGCCCCTTTGATCTCAAGGGTTTTCTCATGATCTCACCCGGACTTGTGTGTCTTCTCTACGGACTTGAACAGGCGTCACATCACGGGGACGTCCGGGTTCTCGTTTTGGGTTTGGTCCTGCTGGGCGCATTTATCCGGCACGCGCACTGGAGAAAATCGAAGGCGCTGATTGACATCGAGCTTTTCAAAATTCGGGATTTTTCGATCGCGGCCACTACCCAGTTTCTTGGGCTCGGGATCATATACGGCGGCCAGTTTCTCATTCCGCTCTTTTTGACCACGGGCTGCAGCCTCACAGTGACGCAGGCCGGCTGGATTCTTGGGTCCATGGGGGTGGGCATGCTGTGCGTCTATCCGTGCATGGGATATTTGACGGACAGGTTTGGCTGCCGCGCCGTCGCTTCCGGCGGGGTGTTCCTGAATTTTCTGGGGACCCTTCCGTTTCTTTGGATGGCCTTCGGCGGTTTCTCGATGGCGCCCGCGCTTATCGGCCTCTTTGTTCGTGGCGTGGGGCAGG